>JBGAHY010000020.1:0-67353 GCA_044225925.1 Allosphingosinicella sp. | reverse complement strand
CTGCGCAGCAGGGTGGGAGGGTGAGGGCAGAGGCCACGCCCGAAAATATGCCCTCACCCCAACCCTCTCCCCAAATGGGAGAGGGAGTTACGCTGCGCTCCACCGCCCTGCAGGCGATCGAGGACACGCGCTGGGTTCCCGAGAAATCGAAGAACCGCATCCGCGCGATGATCGAGCAACGGCCGGACTGGGTGATCAGCCGGCAGCGCGCCTGGGGCGTGCCGATCGCGCTCTATGTGAACCGCAAGACCGGCGAATATCTGAAGGACCCCGCGGTCAATTCGCGGATCATTCGCGCCTTTCACGAGGGCGGGGCGGACGCCTGGTTCGGGGCGGACCACCAGTCGCTGCTCGGCAATGGCTACAAGCTCGAGGATTACGAGCCGCAGAAGGACATTCTCGACGTCTGGTTCGATAGCGGCTCCACGCATGCGTACGTCATCGAGGCCCGCTATGGCGAGGGCGTCCGCGCCGACCTCTATCTGGAAGGCTCGGACCAGCATCGCGGCTGGTTCCACTCCTCTTTGCTGGAGAGCAGCGGCACGCGCGGGCGGGCGCCGTACAAAGGCGTGCTCACCCACGGTTTCGCGATGGACGGCCAGGGCCGGAAGATGTCCAAGTCGATCGGCAATGTCGTCGATCCGCTGGCGATCATCCGGGACAATGGCGCCGATATCCTGCGCCTCTGGGTCGCCTCGACCGACTATTTCGAGGACGTCAGGATCGGCAAGGAGGTGCTTGCGGGCACGTCCGACGCCTATCGGAAATTGCGCAACACCTTCCGCTATCTGCTCGGCGCGCTGGATGGGTTCACGGACGCGGAGAAGATGGCGCCGGCGAACATGCCGGAGCTGGAGCGCTGGGTGCTGCACCGGCTCGCCGAGCTGGACGCGGAGCTGCGCGAGGCGTCGGAGGGCTATGAGTTCAACCGCTATTCGCGCGCGCTCATGGCCTTCGCCAATGACGATCTCTCCGCCTTCTTCTTCGATATCCGCAAGGACAGCCTCTATTGCGACGCGCCCGGCGATCCGAAGCGGCGGGCCTACCGGACCGTGCTCGACGTCACCTTCCACGCTTTGGTGCGCTGGCTGAGCCCGATCCTCTGCTTCACCGCGGAGGAGGTGTGGGAGACGCGCTTCCCGGGGCATGGCTCGGTGCACCTGCTGGAATGGCCGGTGATCGACGCCGGCTGGCGTGACGATGCGCTGGCCGCGAAGTGGGACGGCATCCGCGCCGCGCGCGTGCAGGTCACCGAAGCGATCGAGCCGCTCAGGCGCGAAAAGGTGGTCGGATCGAGCCTGGAGGCCAGGGTCGCCTATCCCGAAACGGCACTGGCGGCGCTCGGCGGGGACTTGGCCGCGCTGGCGGAAATCTTCATCACGTCCGAAGTCGTGCCCCATGCGGGCGAGGGAATCGGCGTGACGCGAAGCGAATATCATAAATGCGGCCGCTGCTGGCGCCTGCTGCCCGAAGTGGCGGAGGACGGCGATCTCTGCGGGCGCTGCGAGGGAGTGGTGCATGGGTGACGTTGTGGACAGCGCCGAGGCGGAACGGCCGGCCGAGACGGGGTCGGTAGAGTTGTCGCCGGCGGACCGGGCCCGGCTGAAGGCGCTGCGCGCCCAGGGGCTGGTCATCGCCTTCCTCGTCTTCGTCTGCGACCAGGCGATCAAGTGGACGGTGACCTATCCGCTGAACCTGCGCGGCCAGCCGGACTGGACGATCCGGATCACCGATTTCTTCAACCTGCGCTGGGTGGAGAATAATGGCGTGTCGCTCGGCCTCCTCTCGGCGAGCAGCTTCTGGGGCCGCTGGCTGCTGGTGCTGCTGACCGGCGCGATCGCCGTCTTCGTCACCTTCTGGCTGTGGCGCGAGCGCAAGCGCACCGATTCGATCGCGCTGGCGATGGTGCTCGGCGGCGCGTTCGGCAACATCCTCGACCGGATCAGGCTCGGCTATGTCGTTGACTTCGCCGACCTGCATTTCGGCGAGTTCCGACCCTTTTTGGTCTTCAATGTCGCCGACGCCGCGATTACCATCGGCGTGCTGCTTTTGCTTGTGCGCGCGCTTCTGATGCGCGATGGCAAGGCGCCCAAGAAGGAAGTTGATCATGCGTAGCGCCGCCCGTCTCGTCCTGGCCGCATCGGCCGCCACCCTCATCGCCGGCTGTGCCGCGAACGGCCCGTTCAGCCGCGGCCGCGGCCCCGACGAATTCGCGGTCGCGCGCAACGCGCCTTTGGTGGTGCCGCCCGATTTCGCCTTGACCCCGCCGCGTCCGGGCGAGGCCGATGTCGGCGCCCAGGACCCGCGCGCGCAGGCGCTGCAGGCCCTGTTCGGCGGCCCGCAGCCGCGCAGCGCTGTCGAGAACAACATGCTGCAGGTCGCGCATAGCGAGCGCGCCGCGCTCGGCGCCCGCTCGGTCGCCGGCGATCCGCGCACCGCCGTGGTGAGCCGCGGCACCCTGGTCCAGACCATGCTGGCGCTGCCGCAGGGCGACGGCCAGGAAGCTGCGGTCGCGGTTCCCAACTAGGCGATCTTAGCGCTTCATTAGGCATCCGGGGCCTAGCCTCGGAGCCATGACGCATCAGGCGCCGCCCTCCCCCGCCGCAGACGGGCCCGATCCCGGGCGGCAGATCGCGCAGCTGCACGAGGCGCTGCGGCTGGTCGAGCGGATCGCCGGCCAGCCCCGCCTGAACGATCGCGCGCTCGAGGAAGCAGCCCGGATCTCCGACGCCTATGATCTCGCTTTGCCGGTGGTGCGGCGCCGCTTCGAGGCGCTGGCCAGCGAGACCGCGCTCTGGGCCGCCGCCGGGGTCGAGGCGTTGCTCGCCTCCCGTGACGCGCCGCCGTCGCGCGCCGCCGCCGGCCGGCTGGCGCAGCAGCTGGAAACCGCGCTGGACGAGCTCGGCGCGCTCCTGCGCTGACCCCTCGCAAGAGAGGCGAGACAAGTCCCCCTGGAGGGCTTAGGAAGACGCGCATGACCAGCGCCCCTGCCCCGTCCGCCGACGGCCTCAGCATCCGCCCCGTCTCCTCCAAGGCCGACAAGAAGGCCTTTGTCGAGCTCGCCTACCGGCTGAATCTCAGCGACCCGAACTGGGTGCCGGAGCTGAAGATGGAGGAGCGCGGCCTGATCACGCCGGGGAAGAATCCCTGGTTCGAGCATGGCGAGGCCGAGCTGTTCCTCGCCTGGCGCGCCGGACGGAACGAGCCGGTCGGCCGGATTTCGGCGCAGATCGACCAGCTTGTGCTCGAGCATATGGGCGCCGGCATCGGCCAGTGGGGCTTCCTGGAGGCCGAGGACGAGGCCACCGCCCATGCCTTGCTCGCGGCGGCGGAAGCGTGGCTGCGCGACAAGGGCATGACCCGGTCCATGGGCCCCTTCTCGCTCGGCATCTGGGACAAGCCCGGTTTGCTCATCAAAGGCCATGATCATCCGCCGATGGTGATGATGGGGCATAACAAGGCCGCTTACGAAGCCTGGGTCGAGCATGCCGGCTATCACGGCATCAAGGATCTGCTGACCTATGATGTCCCGGTCGACCGGCCCTTCCCGCCGATCGTCCAGCGGATCGTCGCGGCCGGCGAGAAGAACCCGCGCATCCGCATCCGCCAGATCAACAAGAAGAAGTTCGACGAGGAAGCGGCGCTCATCCTCAACATCCTCAACGAGGCCTGGTCGGAGAATTGGGGCTTCATCCCGCTGACCGACAGCGAGATCGCTTATGCGGGCAAGAAGCTGAAGCCGATCGTGCTGGAGGACATGATCCTGGTCGCCGAATATGAGGGCGAGCCGGTGGCCTTCATGATCGCCCTGCCGGACATCAACGAATTCATCATGGACCTGAAGGGCGCGGACAATCCGATCGCGCTCGTGAAGCTGCTCTGGCGGCTGAAAAAGATGCGGCCCAAGGGCGGGCGTGTGCCGCTTATGGGCGTGCTTCGCAAACTTCACGCAACCCGCATGGCCAGCCAGCTCGCCTTCATGATGATCGAATATATCCGCCGGGCCGGGAACGGCCATTACGGCATCACCCGCGCCGAAGTGGGCTGGGTGCTGGAGGACAATGGCCCGATGATCTCCATTGCGGAGGCGATCGAGAGCCGGAACAACCGCACCTACCGGATCTACGAAAAGGCTTTGTAGGGCGGCTTCGGGCGTTCGTTACGGCGGTAACGGCCTGTGCCGATCCGCCCCGAAACTACACATCGCGGGCAGCCCCCTTGCGACGCCCCTTTTACTCGCGGCCGGCAGTCGCTATGTTTCCCCTCTGCTTTTTCGGGGACCCGTGAATGAAGCTTGTCACCTCTCTGGCCGCGACCGCTGTCTTGTGCAGCCTCGGCGCGTGCAATCGGGCGCCCTCCGGGCAGGGCGCCTCCGCCCAGAAGGCGCAGAGCCAGCCGGCGCACAGCACCGGCCCCACCGCCATCCAGGCCTCCGCCGCCGGCCTGCCCGCGCACAGCGCCGAGCCGAACGGCCAAGGCCTTGCCGGCAATCCCAACGCGATTCCCGCCACCTCGACGCTCACCCCGGCGGTCGACCGCGCCTTCCTGATCGGCCGCTGGACCGACGGGCGTGACTGTCATGAATCGGGCCAGTTCAGCGCCGACGGCCGCTACACCAACACGACCGGACAGAACGCCGCCTGGACGCTCGAGGGCGACAAATTGACCCTGACCTTCGATGGCGCCGCGCCACGGACATTGACGGTCAGCGCCGCCGACCAGAATACGCTGAACGTGGTCAATCCGGACGGCTCGACCGGGCGATCCACGCGGTGCCAGGGGGCAGCCTGAGGGAGGAATAAGGTGAAGAGGCAGGCGCTTGTGTCGATGTTCCGTACTGCCACCGCCGCCGCTGCCCTGTTCGCCTTCGCCGCCAGCGGCCCGGCCGCCTACGCCCAGCTTCCCGCACACGCGCCCGCCGCCACGCATCGGGCGGTCGATCGCG
Source organism: Allosphingosinicella sp. (assembly GCA_044225925.1). Taxonomy (GTDB): domain Bacteria; phylum Pseudomonadota; class Alphaproteobacteria; order Sphingomonadales; family Sphingomonadaceae; genus Allosphingosinicella. The sequence continues at coordinate 62,408 of JBGAHY010000020.1, read as the reverse complement.
AGTTCCTGATCGGCAGCTGGTCCGACCAGGGCGATTGCACGTCCACCGTCGCCTTCACTGCGGACGGTGGCTATGCGACCGCGGACGGCAGCGAGGGGCAATGGAGCCTGACCGGCGACAGGCTGACCCTGAGCGGCGAGGCCGGGGCCACCACCCTTACGATCATCCCGATCGACCGGAACACGATGGAAGTGATCGGCCAGGACGGCTCGCACGACCGCTCGACGCGCTGCGCCGGCGATCTCGGCAACGTCCATTTCGACGATGTCCACGTCGCCTGAGGCGGCGCGATCCGCTCATCATTTTGAATGTGCCCCTGCCGAACCGGCCGGCCCGCTTGGCCGCGGGTGGCCGGTCCGGTCGTCCGGGGGTTGGGGCCGAGCGGAGGGAATCGGCACCCGGACGGTCGGGCCAAGATCAGGCAAGTAAAGTTGTTCCCCTTTTTCCCTGCCGACCTGACGGATTGGTGCATATTATTTGCGGGGGGCGCTGTCTTCCTGAAATCGTCTTAAATAGACCGGCCTGGCGAATTTCACTTCAGCGGGACGGATTGAGCGCCGGCTGCGGCGGGGCGGGGCCGCCTTCATATTCCCGACGCGACGGCTTTCTGCTAGTCTCCGCCCCGGCGCGCGTGACACGGTAAATCTTGCTGCCGTAGCACGGGTCCGGCCCTCAGGCCGACCGAACGCTTTGTGGGGAACGCAAGTCCCACCGCGCGCCAATATATCGCAGATTATTCGTCGTCGATCTCGACCCAGGTCGGGGCATGGTCGCTGGCCTTCTCCCGTCCGCGATAGTCCTTGTCGACGCCGGCATCGCGGAGCCGGTCAGCGGCCTGGGCGCTGAGCAGGAAATGATCGATGCGGAAGCCCGCGTCGCGCTGCCAGCAGCCGGCGGTATAATCCCAGAAGGTATAGACCTGGCCGGTCGGATAGCGGGCGCGGATCGCGTCCGTATAGCCCAGGTTGAGGATCCGGCGCAGCGCCTGCCGGCTCTCCGGCTGGGAGAGCGCGTCGGAAGCCATCGCTTTGGCGGAGAAGACGTCGTCCGGATCGTCGGTCGGGATCACGTTGAAATCGCCGGCGAGGATCGTGGGCCGCTCCTCGGCGAGCAATTCCAGCGCGTGAACGCGCAGCCGCTCCATCCAGGCGAGCTTGTAGGCGAACTTCTCGGTGCCGACCGGATTGCCGTTGGGCAGGTAGATGGAGGCCAAAGTCACGCCCTGCACCTCCGCCTCGATATAACGGCTGTGCGTGTCGTCCGGATCGCCGGGCAGGCCGAGACGGCGGAGCGTCGGCGGGGTCGCGGCGGGGGTCAGGATGGCGACGCCGTTAAAGCCCTTCTGTCCATGCCAGATGCCGTCATAGCCCGCCTCCCTGATCTCCTTGATCGGGAAGTTGTCGTCGTCGCACTTGATCTCCTGCAGGCACACCGCCGCGGGCTTCTGCTCCTCCAGATATTCAAGCAGGCGCGGGAGCCGGGCGCGGACGCCGTTGAGATTGTAGGTGACGATTTTCATGGGCGAGGCTTAGCAGCCGAACGCGGCGGAGCGGAAGAGCGGGCTATTGCGAAACGCGATAACCGTCTGACGGACCGACCCATATGACCGGTTGATCCAGATCCGGACGGCGCGTCCCGTCCATTGAGCCCTCGGCGACGAGACCGTCGCCGTGCTGCACGTACCGGGTGCAGATTTCGTGACCAATGATGGAGGTCAGCGCCTGCGCGATCTGTGTCAAAAGCGGCGCTGCCCGGTCTGCATCCATCGCGCTGCCCGCAACCGCCAGCTCTGCACCGGCAATATCCTCGGCCTGGATTGTGCCGCAGACCGCGCCCGACACAATTCGGACGCGTGACGTCGTCGTTAGCGTCATCGACCCATCCGGGGTGATCGGGAGTTGGGCACGATTGATATACTGCGCCTCCCCCCCATCCTGCCGATATCCCGCGAGCGCACGACATGTCTTCTGCGCCGCATTCGGCGTGTAGCATTGCAACTGGCCGGATCGAGCGAGCGCCAACGGATCATCGGCGGGGGCCTGCGCAAAGACGCTGGCGAGCAGAATAAAGCCCTGTCCGATCATCAGCCCGTCCCGCGTTCCGTCTCTAGATGCTGAAGCTCGTCCCGCAGCCGCAGCCCGAGGCCGCATTGGGGTTGGTGACCTGGAAGGCGGCGCCGCCGAGGCTCTCGACGAAATCAACGACCGAGCCGCGGACCAGATCGAGCGAGACCGGATCGACGACCAGGGTCACTCCGTCCTCGCTGGCCACTTCATCGTCGCCCGCCACCGCATCGGCCAGTTCGAATTTATACTGGAAGCCGGCGCAGCCGCCGCCGTCCACGGACAGCCGCAGGATCGCCGGCTTGGCCTGCCGGGCCGCGATCGCCGCAACGCGCGCCGCCGCGGAAGGAGAAAGGGCGATTTCGCTCATCGCTGTAAAATAGGGGCGCTGGCGCAGGAAAACCAGCCTTGCCGGCCTGTGCGGCCTTTGTTCGGCCCGCGGAACCGGTTAAGCAGGCGCGGACCTGAGGAGGAGAGGATGATGATCAACCGCACCGCACTGGGCCTGTTCGCGCTCGGCGCCCTGTTGTTTGCCGCCCTCTTCTACGCCGCGACCACCTATTCCATCCTTGGCTGGTCGGTGAACGACATGGGCGAGCCGGCGCTCGATCCGGCGATCCTAGTGGCGCTCTACACGATCGCCTTCGGCCTGCCTTATGCGGTCTTCGAGCTGACCCGGCGGACCAACTGGCTGGCGATCCTCTTCGTCCTGATCCTCATTCCCGCCGTGCATTATGGCGCGATCGCCGCGTTCCTTTGGCTGGGGTCCAGCGGCGCGGAGGCGGCCGAGACCGGCGTCGCCGCGACGCCCGGGCTGCTGCCCGGACTCCTCGCCGGCTTCGTCGGCTCGGCATTGAGTTTCCTCGCTTTGTTCGTGCTCGGCCTGCGTTCGGCCAAGGCGGGTGTCGTGGTCTTCCTTGCCGGCATCGTCCTGCTGACCGCCTGGGGCGGCATTTCCATGCTGCTGCTCAACGCGGACGCGGAAAATCCGACCGCGCTGAACTACATCCTGCCGATCTTCCTGCCCTGGCAGCTGATCTTCGGCTTCTTCCTCTCGGTCCTGCTCAAGCCGTCGCCGAAGCGCGGGGAAGTCGCCACAACTGACGCAACGGGCGACTGACCCGCTTGCGGGCGGGCGGCGTTCGGGGCATAGGCGCGGGCCATGAAGGTCCGCGTCTTCGTCACCCTCAAGCACGGCGTCCTCGATCCGCAGGGCAAGGCCATCCACCACGCGCTGGACGGCCTCGGCTTCGCCGGCGTCAACGACGTGCGCGCCGGCAAATTGATCGAGCTCGATCTCGCCGACGACGTGCATGAGTCCGAGATCGAGGAGATGTGCCGCAAGCTGCTCGCCAATACGGTGATCGAGAATTACCGCATCGAGCGCGAGGGAGTGACGGCGTGAAGAGCGCCGTCATCGTCTTCCCGGGCTCCAATTGCGATCGCGACATGGCCGAGGCGCTCCGCCTCGTCACCGGCCGCGCGCCAACGATGGTCTGGCACCGCGAGGATCGCCTGCCAGACGGGCTCGACCTGATCGCGATCCCCGGCGGCTTTTCCTATGGCGATTATCTGCGCTCCGGCGCGATGGCGGCCCAGTCCGAAGTGATGTGGGCGGTGAAGGAAGCGGCCGAGCGCGGCGTCGCGGTGCTGGGCGTCTGCAACGGCTTCCAGGTGCTGACCGAGGCGCGGCTGCTGCCCGGCGCGCTGATGCGCAATGCCGGCATCAATTTCGTCTGCCGCGATGTCGCGCTGAAGGTGGAGAACAGCCAGTCGGTCTTCACCGCGCGCTACGATGCCGGCGAGGAGATCGTCATCCCGGTCGCCCATCATGACGGCAATTTCCAGGCGGACGCGGCGACGCTCGACCGGCTCGAGGGGGAAGGCCGGGTCGCCTTCCGCTACGTTGCCGACGTCAACGGCTCCGCGCGCGGCATTGCCGGCATCCTCAACGAGGCTGGCAACGTGCTTGGCATGATGCCGCACCCCGAGCGCGCGGTGGAGGAGGCCCACGGCCTCACCGACGGCCGCCGCCTGTTCGAAGGCCTGCTGGAGATGGTCGGCCAGCCGGCCTGACGAGGCGCCCGCAGTCCCGCCCCGGGCATGTCAGATTTGACGCCGGACACTTAGAGTGGAATCCTCTCCCGATCGCGACGGGGGAGTCGGGATGCCGTCGGACAAGGATAAGGTGAAGGCCGAAGCGCGCGCCCCCGCGCCGACCCGGTTGGCGCCCGTCGGCTTCTGGAGCTACGCCCGTCAGGACGACCAGCTTTCCGACGGCCGCTTGAGCCAGCTCCGGACCAAATTGGTCCAGGAGCTTCAGCAACAATATGGCCGCGAGCCCGTGCGCCTGTTCCAGGACGCCGAGACGATCCCGCATGGCTCGAACTGGGAGCAGGAAATCTCGCGCGCGCTCAACGAGGCGACCTTCTTCATTCCGATCATCACGCCCAATTTCGTGCAGAGCGAATGGTGCGCCCGCGAGGTCGAGCTGTTCCTGGAGCGGGAGGCGGCGCTCAGGGAAGTTCACCCCGAGCTGAAGGACAAGGGCCGCATCTTCCCGATCCTGTTCATCGGCGTCGAGGATATCGACCCGGAGAATCCCGAGGCCTTCGCCGCGCTCGAGAAGCTGCAATGGTTCGATTTCCGGCCGTTCCGCCATCGCGGCTTCGACGAGGCGCCGGTGCGCGAGGCCATCGAGAATCTTGCCGGGAGCATGCGCACTTTGCTCAGGAGCAAGCCCGGCAGCACGGCGCGCCGCACGGGCGAGTCGGCTGCGCCGGAAAGGCCGGCGGAACCTGCCGCTCCGACGACCGTGCCGCCCGCGCGCCCGATCGAGGTCGGCGACGTGCTCAACCACATTTTCGAGGTGAAGCGCTTCATCAAGGCCGGCGGCATGGGCCAGGTGTTCGAGGGCAGCAACGTCAATAGCGGGGAGCGTGTGGCGGTGAAGGCGCTGCTCCCGGCGCTGGCGGCGGACCCCAAGGTCATCGAGATGTTCCAGCGCGAGGCGCTGACCCTCACGCGGCTGAGCCACGAGGCCCTCGTCCAGTATCGCGTGCTGGCGCGCGAGCCCGAGCGCGGCAATCTCTACATCGTCACCGAGTTTATCGACGGCGTCGACCTCGGCGAGGCGCTGGACCGGGTCGACCGCAGCGAAGGCGAATTGCGGCGCCTGCTCGCCCGGCTCGCGGCGGGCCTCGCCGCCGCGCACCGCCTCGGCGCCATTCACCGCGACATCTCGCCGGACAATGTCATGCTGCCCGGCGGCGACATTCACGAGGCGAAGATCATCGATTTCGGCATCGCCAAGGATCTGGGCGGCAATCTCCCGACTCTGATCGGCCAGGGTTTCGCCGGCAAGCTCAACTATGTCGCGCCGGAACAACTCGGCGAACATGGTGGCGAGATCGGCGCCTGGACGGATGTGTACAGTCTCGGCCTGTTGATCCTCTCTGTGGCCGGGGGCAAGAAAGTGGACATGTCCGGCAGTTTCGCCGACGCGATCCGCAAGCGCCGCGAGGGGCCCGACCTGAGCGCGGCGCCCGCGGGCCTCAGGCCTTTGCTCGCGGATATGCTAAAAGTGGACCCCGCGCAGCGCCTGCGGTCGATGGACGCGGTGATCGCGCGGCTGGCGGCGCCCGCTCCGGCGCCAGCGCGCGAGGAGGCGGAGCCGCCGACCATTATCGTGCCGGCGCCGCCCGCCCCCGCGCCGGTCCCCGCGCCGGTCACGCCTCTGGCTCGGCGCCCGCCTGACCGCGCCCGTGGCTTTGGTGGCGGTGGCGCTGATGGTCCGTTGGGCGCGGCACCCGCACCGACGCCGGACAGGAACGGCCAGGGCGGACAGCTCGCAACACCTGGCCCCGCGCCTGTCGCCCGGCGGCGCCCGACCGCAGCTGGGCGGCCGGGCGCTGGTGCGTCGATGGCAATGCCGCCAACGTCCAGACCGTGCGGATCCAGGGGAACAGGGTCGTCACGCTGTTGGGCCAGCGCCAGCTGGAAACCATCCGCCTCCGAAGGCAGCTTCGTCACGGACAAGGGGGCCACCGCGCCGCATCGACACCGGCCTCGCCATCGTCGAGCCGGGGTTCACCACCACCATTTGCGGAGGTGCGGGTGAGGTTCTTTCTTCGCCTGACGCTCCTGCTCGCTGCGTTTGCCGGCTTCGGCGCGACGGTTGCCGCCCAGACCCCCAGCCCCCGCGCCTGCGACGCGGCGCGGCGGTCCGGGCATCCGCTGGCAGGGTGCGCGCGGCGGGTGCGCCCAACCCCCTCTCCGGTGACGCCGCCAACGCGACCGAGGACGTCTCCGCGTGTGGCTGTGCCGGCAGAGCCGGCGGTGGCAGTCCCCGGCATGCCTGGCCTCATCACCATCTATTTCGACTTCGACAGCGCCCGCATCAGGCCGGAGGCCACGGCGGCGCTGGATGAGGCCGTTACCGCCTGGCGGCAGCTGGGCGACAACAATGTCGGGATTGTGGTCTCCGGCCACACGGACGATCGCGGCACCGCCGCCTACAATATGGCCCTCAGCCGCCGCGTTGCCGCCAGTGTGCGCGACTATCTCGTCGCCCATGGCGTGCCGGCACGCGCCATTGCCGTTCGCGCCTATGGCGGGACCCGTCCCGCAGCCACCGGCAATGACGAATCCGTGTGGGCGAGGAACCGGCGCGCGGAAATCGCCTTTGTCCGGCGCGAGTCAGCAAGATGAAACTGATCCTCGCTTCATGCCTGTTCGGCTGTGCCGCCATGCTGGTCTCAATGCCTGCGCCGGCCCAGACTCCCAGCCCCCGCGCTTGCGACGCCGCGCGACGGTCGGGGCGCGTGCTGCCTAGCTGCCAGCGGCCGCAGCCGACGCCGCCGGCACCGCGACAGACCTTGCCGCCCGGCGCCGCTCGCATGCGGGACGCCCTGGCTTCGGTGCCGGAAGCACAGTGGCAGCGCTGGGACGACGCCCGCTTTGACGGCGCCGACCGAATATTGCGGCTTGGCACATTCTCCGATCTCGAGGCGCTGGCCCAATCCGGGAGCCGTCGCGCGCAATTTCTGCTTGGCTGGAATCATCTCAGCGGCACCCACGGCGCGCCGCAGGACAGCGCGCGTGCGGCGGCATGGAATCGCCAGGCTGCCGAAGCGGGTGACGCCCGGGCACAGTTCAGGCTTGCCGGTTTGCAGACGGAGGAGGACCGGCGCTGGATGCGGCGGGCGGCCACGGCGGGGCATATCAACGCCATGTATCATCTCGGCCTGATGTTCGCGCAGGGGCTTGGCGGGCCGCGCGACGACGCGGAGGCGGTGCGTTGGTACCGGCGCGCAGCGCTGGCAGGCCACGACATGGCAATGGCCGCCCTCGGCAACATGTATGTCGCAGGACGCGGCGTCCCGCGCAACGATGTGGAAGCACTCCGCCTGTACAGGCAATCGGCGGCACTCGGGAATTCCACGGGAATGCACGGGCTTGGCTTCATGTATGCCGAGGGACGCGGCGGCCTGGCGCGCGACGAGGCCGAGGCTGTGCGCTGGTGGCGACAGGCTGCGCTAAGCGGCGTTGAAAGCTCCGCGCGGGAGTTGGACCGGCGCGGCATAACCTGGCGGCCCGTGGTCATCGCGCCCGCCCGTGCGGCCGGAGAACCGAACTAGTCTGGGATTCCCGACCTGCCGGCACGCTGTTTCCTTTAACGACTCAAAACTGCGCTTGAACATAATGAGCTTGCTTATTATGTCGCGGCCGATGCAGCAAAACTATGCCTTCGAGATCATCGAGACCGCGCGGACGATCCGGCGGGTGGCGAACCGGCGTGCTGCGGCGCTCGACGCCACCAAGGCGCAATGGCGGGTGCTCGCCTGGCTGAACCGCAATGGCGATGGCGGTCGGCAGGTGGAGCTTGCCGACGCGCTGGACGTGGAGCCGATCACGCTCTGCCGGATGATCGACCGGCTTGAGGAAGCCGGCCTGGTCGAGCGGCGCCGCGACGAGAGCGACCGGCGCGCCTGGCGCATTCACCTCACGCCCGCCTCCGCGCCGATGCTCGTGCAGCTGGAGGAGATGGGCAAGGCGTTCAATGCCGACATGTTGGCCGGCATTTCCGAGGCGGACCGCGAAACGGTGCTGCGCGTTCTCGGGCAGATGCGCGACAATATCGAACAGACTGAACCAGGGTTGGAAATTGCGTGATGAGTGAAGCGGATCCCAAGGTCGAAACCGAAGAGAAACCGGCGGCCCCCACCCCGGCGCCCGCAGCGCCGCGCACGGCACCCAAGGCCGAGCCGGAAGTGCAGGCAGCGGCCTCCGATCCCGTCGCCGCGGCCGGCGCCGCCGCTGTTGCCGAAGCCGAGCAGCCGGCGAAGAAGCGCCGGCCCCTGCGCCTCATCCTGATGCTCTCGGTGCCGCTCATCCTGCTGCTGGTCGGCGGCTATTTCTATCTGACCTCCGGGCGCTACGTCTCGACCGACAATGCCTATGTCCAGCAGGACATGGTCTCGGTCGCGCCCGAGGTGCAGGGCATCGTCACCGAGGTGCTTGTCCATGAGAACCAGCAGGTCCATCGCGGCGACCTCCTGTTCCGCATCGACCCGCGCCCGTTCCGCATCGCGCTCGCCAATGCGGACGCGCAGATCGCGGCGGCCGGCGTCCAGGTCAACCAGATCGAGGCCCGCGTGGCCGGCACCGGCGCCGATATTTCCGGCGCGCAGGATAATCTCGCTTACCAACAGCGCGAATTCGACCGGCTCAGAGAGCTGATGAGTCAGGGCTGGATCACCCGGACGCGCTATGACGAGCAAAGGCACAATCTGGAGGAAGCCCGCCAGCGGCTGGCCAACGCCCGGTCCGCCGCGGTCACCGCGCAGTCGGCGCTTGGCGGCGGCGGCATCGCCGACCAGCCGGCGCTGCAGGCGGCGCGCGTCGCCCGCGAGCAGGCGCTGCTCAATCTCTCCCGCACCGAAGTGCGGGCGCCCGCGGACGGCACGGTCAGCCAGACCGACCGGCTGCAGGTCGGCAATGCGGTGGTGACCGGGGTCCCGGTCGTCACCATCGTGCGCAGCGCGACCACTTATGTGGAGGCGAATTACAAGGAGACCGATCTCGCCAACATGTATGTCGGCCAGCCCGCCGAGATCGAGATCGACGCCTATCCCGGCATGACGCTGCACGGCCGCGTCGCCTCGATCGGCGCCGGCACCGGCTCCCAATTCTCCGTGCTGCCCGCGCAGAATGCCAGCGGCAACTGGGTGAAGGTCCGCCAGCGCGTCCCGGTCCGCATCTCGATCGAGGGCAATCCGGCCCGCCCGTTGCTCGCGGGGCTCTCCGCCAATGTCAGCGTCGATACCCGCGACCGGCCGCAGCAACCGGCCCGCGGCACGGTTGCGCCCGCACGCTGAAAGGCCCGCCAGCGTGGCGCACAGCTATGACATGAGCCCCGCGGAACGGGGCTTTACGACGCTCGCCGTGATCCTGGCGATGCTGATGCAGATTCTCGATCAGACGATCGCGAACGTGGCGCTGCCGCACATGCAGACCAGCCTCGGCGCCAATCGCGAAACGATCACCTGGGTGCTGACCTCCTATATCGTGGCCTCGGCGATCGCGATCCCGATCACCGGCTGGCTGGCCGAGCAGGTCGGTCGCAAGCGGCTCTTCATCTGGTCGGTGACGATCTTCACCATCGCCTCGATGCTCTGCGCGGTGGCGCAGAATCTGGGGACGATGGTCGCCTTCCGGGTCATCCAGGGAATCGCCGGCGCCTTCCTGGTGCCGCTGGCCCAGTCCGTGATGTTCGACATCAACCCGCCGGAGAAACATGCCCGGGCCATGGCCATGTTCGGCGCCGGGGTGATGATCGGGCCGATCCTGGGCCCGGTGCTCGGCGGCTATCTCACCGACAATTTCAACTGGCGCTGGGTGTTCCTGATCAACCTGCCGATCGGGATCATCGCCGGCGCCATGATGCTCCGCTTCCTGCCCGCGACGCCGGTGAGCAGAAAGAGGTTCGACCTGCTCGGCTTCTTCCTGATCGCGCTCGCACTCGGCGGCCTGCAGATGATGCTCGACCGGGGCGAGACCATGGACTGGTTCGAGAGCTGGGAAATCTGGGTCGAATGCGGGCTCGCCATTTCGGGCCTGTGGATGTTCGTCGTGCATATGATGACGGCGCGCGACCCGATCTTCGACCTGAACATGCTCAAGGACCGCAATTTCGCGACCGGGATGCTGTTCATGGCGGTGACCGGCGTTATGCTGCTCGCCGGTCTCGCCTTGCTGCCGCCGATGCTGCAGAATCTGTTCGGCTACTCGGTGCTGCAGTCGGGCTTCCTCACCGCCCCGCGCGGCGTCGGCACCCTGCTCTCGATGATCGTGGTCGGCCGGCTGGTCGGCAAGTTCGACGCCCGCCTGCTCATCCTGATCGGCATCGGGCTGATGGCCTGGTCGCTGCACCTGATGTCCGGCTTCTCGCTGCAGATGGATCGGGGCCCGATCGTCACCAGCGGCATCATCCAGGGCTTCGCTCTGGGCTTCCTGTTCGTGCCGCTGAACACGCTCGCCTTCGGCACGCTGGATCCGAAATTCCGCACCACCGCCGCCAGCCTCCTGAACCTGTCCCGTAACGTCGGCGGCTCGATCGGCATCTCGGTGGTGACCGTATTGCTCGCGCACAATCTGCAGACGAGCCATTCGGACCTCGCCGCGCACATCACCCAATATTCGCTGCCGCCGATCAGCCCCGCGATCCTCCAGGGCGCGCCGCCGATCACCGACACGGTGCTGATGATGGCGGATGCGGAGGTGAACCGGCAGGCGCTGATGATCGCCTATCTCGACGATTTCTGGCTGATGATGGTCATTTCCCTGCTCGCCATTCCTTTGCTCCTGCTGCTCAAGAAAGGCCGCAAGCGGGGCGACGATGACGACGACGGCCCGCCGCCGGCGCACATGGACTAGATCCTGATCGTCTGAGACGGAAGCGCTTGGCGCTTCTGCCGAAGGCGTGAATCAGGCTCTATTCAAATGGTGGGACGGGCGGCGCTCGCTCAGGCGTGCTTCGTGATCCACTGCTCGACGATTGGCGCGATCTTCGTGCGCCATTTGGAGCCGTTGAAGATGCCGTAATGGCCGACGCCTTTCGCGAGGTGATACTTCTTCCGCTTCGCATCGAGGCCGGTGGAGATGTCGAGCGCGGCCTTGGTCTGGCCGATGCCCGAAATGTCGTCGCGCTCGCCCTCGATCGCGAGCACCGCGATGTCGGTGATCGCCGCGGGATCGACCCGTCGGCCGCGGTGCAGCATCTCGCCCTTCGGCAAAGCATGGCGCTGGAAGACGACGTCGATCGTCTGCAGGTAGAATTCCTCGGTCATATCGCAGACCGCGCGATATTCCTCGTAAAAGGCCTTGGTCGCGTCCGCGCTCTCGCCGTCGCCGTCCACCAGGTGGCGGAACATGCCCCAATGGCTCTGCAGGTGATTGCCGAAATTCATCGCCATGAAGCCGGCCAGCTGCAGGAAGCCGGGGTAAACCTTCCGGCCCGCCCCCGGATAGAGGTAGGGCACGGTCACGATCACGTTGCGCTCGAACCATTCGAACGGGCGCTGGGTGGCGACGGTGTTGACCTCGGTGGGGGCAAGCCTGGTGTCGATCGGCCCGCCCATCATCGTCAAAGTCTTCGGCCGGCAGGGGTGCTTGTCCGCGCTCATCACGGCGGCGGCAGCGTAAGCCGGGACGGAGGGCTGGCAGACGGCGAGCATATGCGCGCCCGGGCCGACATGCTCGAGGAACTCGACCAGATAATCGACATAATCGTCGAGGTCGAAGCTGCCGTCCGAAAGCGGCACCAGTTTCGCGTCCCGCCAGTCGGTAATGTAGACGTCATGGCGGGGCAGCATCCGCTCGACCGTGCCGCGAAGCAGGGTCGCATAGTGGCCCGACATGGGCGCGACCAGCAGCAGGCGGGGCTGGCCGGTCACCTCGCTGCCGTCCGCACGGACGCGGCGGAAATGCTTCAGTTGGCCGAACGGCTTGCGGAGCACAACCTCCTCGGTGACGCGCACCTCCTCGCCCTCGACCACCGCATGGGTGAGGCCGAATTCGGGCTTGCCGCGAGAGGCCGAGGCATGGGCGAAAACGTCCAGCGCCGAGGCCATGATCGGCCCCATTTGCGAATAATGAAACGGGTTGGCGGGGTTGTTCAGCCAGTCTGCGCCGAGATTGGCGAGGGTCGAGGCACCGGCGAGCAGCGACCGCTGCACCTCGTACGCGTCATATAACATGCAGACTCCACCCCCGTTTGCGAGAGGCCTTATGGGCCTGTGGTAGGCGTTGGTCCATATGGGAATGAACGCAGCCCGCGCCAATTCGATGCCGGCTGGGGGCCAGAAAGGGGCCCGTCATTCCAGCGAAAGCTGGAATCTCACTGCACCTTGCTCAGACTCTCCAAAGGCAGGGGGATTCCAGCTTTCGCTGGAAAGACGAACTGCCCCTCACTTGGCGCGGCCCCTCCCCCCTGCTAGCACCGCGCGCATGGCACGGGGCAGGATCGAGAGCGACACGCCGAAGGGGAGGATCGGCAACCTCCTGATGATCTGGCGCTATGCGCTGCGCTACAAGGGGACGATCGCCGGCGCGGGCATCGCCCTGCTGCTGGCGGCGGCCGCCACATTGGCGATTCCGGACGGCTTCCGCCGGGTGATCGACCGGGGCTTTACCGGCAATGGCGGCGCCGAGATCGGCCCCCATTTCAACTATCTCTTCGCGATGGTGGTGCTGCTCGCGGTGGCGACCGCCTTCCGCTTCTATTTCGTCTCGATGCTCGGCGAGCGGGTGATCGCCGACATCCGCACGGCAGTGCACGACAATCTGCTGAGGCTGGAGCCGCGCTTCTTCGAGGAAAACCGGCCGAGCGAGATCGCCTCGCGAGTCACCTCGGACACGGCGGTGATCGAGATCGTGGTCGGCTCGACCGTGTCGGTGGCGCTCAGGAACCTGGTGCTCGGCTTTGGCGGCGTCGCCTATCTCTTCACGCTGGCGCCGGGGCTGACGATGGGGTTGCTGATGGGCATTCCCCTGGTCATCGTGCCGGTGATGTTCCTCGGCCGCCGGGTGCGCGCCGTCTCCCGCCACAGCCAGGACCGGATCGCCGATCTCGGCACGATCGTCGCCGAGACGCTTGGCGCGATGAAGATCGTGCAGGCGTTCGGGCAGGAGCAGAGGGAGAGCAATCGCTTCCGCGACGCGGTGATGCGCGCCTTCAATACCGCGCGGCGGCGGATCCTGCTGCGCGCCTTCCTCACCGCCATCGTCATCGCCGTCCTGTTCGGCTCGGTCACGATGCTGATGCGGAGCGCGGCGATCGGCGTCTCGCATGGCGCGATTTCCGGCGGCACCGTCGCCGCCTTCGTGATCACCGGCGGCATCGTCGCCGGCGCCTTCGGGGCGCTCACCGAAGTCTATGGCGACCTCCTGCGCGGCGCGGGGGCCACGGGGCGGATCGCCGAGCTGATGGCCCAGGTGCCGCTGATCCGCGCGCCCGCCGAGCCGGTTTCGCTGCCGCAGCCGGCCCGCGGGCAAATCGAGTTCGAAAAGGTCAGCTTCCGCTATCCGACCCGGCCGGACGTCAGCGCGCTGCACGAGTTCAGTCTGAAGGTGACACCGGGCGAGACGGTGGCCCTGGTCGGCCCGTCCGGGGCAGGCAAATCGACCATCTTCCAGCTCGCCCAGCGCTTCTACGATCCTCAGGAGGGCAGCATCCGCCTCGACGGCGTGGAGCTGCGCGAGGCCGATCCTTCGGCGATCCGCGCCCGCATCGCGGTGGTGCCACAAGAGACGGTGATCTTCGCCGCCTCGGCCCGGGACAATCTGCGCTACGGGCGCTGGGACGCATCGGACGAGGCGCTCTGGGCGGCGGCGGAGGCGGCCAATGCGGCGGAGTTCCTGCACAAGCTGCCCGAAGGGCTCGACACCTATCTCGGCGAGGGCGGGGCGCGCCTCTCCGGCGGCCAGCGCCAGCGCGTCGCCATTGCCCGGGCCTTGCTGCGGGATTCCCCCCTGCTGCTGCTCGACGAAGCGACCTCGGCGCTGGACGCCGAGAGCGAGCGCCTGGTCCAGGGCTCGCTCGAGCGGCTGGTCGAGGGGCGCACCACGCTCGTCATCGCCCACCGCCTCGCCACCGTCCGCGCCGCCGACCGGATCATCGTTGTGGACCATGGCCGGATCGTCGAGGAAGGCACGCATGACAGCCTGAGCGGCACCGGCGGCCTCTATGCCCGGCTGGCGCGGCTGCAGTTCGAGGGCATTGCGGCTTGAAGCGCCCCATCCTGCTCATCCTCGGCGCGTTGTCGGCTATGGGCGGATTGGTCGTCTCGATGGGGTGGCTGGGAACTGCTGACATCGCACATCGAGGCTTCGACAGCGTCGTCTTCCTGCTCTGCGCACCGGCGCTAATCTACATGGCCCTCAGACCTGCCAGACCGGCGGGCTCGTAAAGCGCATAGACCCCAAACGAAAAGGGCGGCGCCGAGGCGCCGCCCTGTGAGAAGGTATTCCGCCGCGCGTCAGAATTCGCGCGAATAATATTCGTTGCCGACGAAACCCATCGTCGTGATGTTGGCGCGCTTGGTCACGGCCAGCACCTCGTCGACGATCCCGTAATTGGCAAGCCGGTCCGGCTGCAGGTGCAGCTCGGGGGTCGGGTTCATGTTCGCCGTAATGTCGAGATACTGGCGCAGGCGCTGCAGATCGACGGGCGCGCCGTTCCACAGGATCTGGCCATCGGCCGTCACGACGATCTTGTTCTTCTGCGGCTCGACGGGCGGCGGGGGAGCGTCGGTCGCCTGCGGCAGATCGAGCTTCACCGCGTGCGTCTGCACCGGGATCGTGATGATGAACATGATCAGCAGCACCAGCATGACGTCGATCAACGGCGTCGTGTTGATGTCCATCATCGGTTCGCCGGATTCACCTTGAACGGCTGCGCCCATTTTAATTCACTCCTAATGTCGCCGCGGTCACAACCGCTGGCCGCCTTCGGGCGGCGGTGCGGAAATGAAGCCGATCCGGGCGAAACCCGCGCGCTGCATCGTGTAGATGGCAGCCCCGATGCACCGGTAGGGCGTGTTGATGTCGCCGCGGATATGCGCTTCCGGCATATTGTCCTCGGTGAGGTTCTGCCGGCCGCCAAGATCGCGAATCCGGTCCTCGAGATGCCGCCGCCCACGGTCGAACAAGGTGTCCGTGGTCATCTTGGTGAGATCCCAATAGACCCCGCACGTCCCGTCGCGCTCCAGCCGGACCGACAGGTTCACGTTCTCGGGCTTCGTCTCGGTCACCTGGTAGCGCACCTTCGGCAGATCGACCTGGACCGACTGCAACACAATCGGCACGGCGATCAGGAAGATGATCAGCAGCACGAGCATCACGTCCACCAGCGGCGTCGTGTTGATGTCGGACATCGGTGTGTCTTCTTCACCGCCTGCTTCGCCGACCTGCATAGCCATAATCTAATTCCCGTTCTTAGCCTGTGCGCCCGCGGGCGCGCCGCCGGAGGGACGCGGCGGGCCTGGAGCGGCCCGCCGCTGCCTCACTTACGATTTGGCGGTCGTGGCCGCACCAGCCGCGGGGGCCGCCGGCTTCGCAGCCGGAGCCGGACGCGACGGAACCGCCGGACGAACGGAGCCACCCGACATCATGTAGCCATGCACGTCCACCGCGAAGCGGGCGAGCTGCTCACTGATGTTCTTGTTGCGGCGCATCAGCCAGTTGTACTGCATCACGGCCGGGACCGCGACGACGAGGCCGAGGGCGGTCATGATGAGCGCCTCACCGACCGGGCCGGCGACCGCGGAGATCGACGCCTGACCGGCGGCGCCGATCTTGATCAGCGCGCGGTAGATGCCGACGACGGTGCCGAACAGGCCGACGAACGGCGCGGTCGAACCGACGGTGGCGAGGAAGGCGAGACCGCCCGACAGCTTGGCGGAGATGGCGCCCTGGCTGCGGGTCAGCGAGCTCATCATCCACTCATGCTGGTCGGTCGGATCGGTCAGCTTGTTGTGCTGCTCCTCGGCCAGCAGGCCGTCCTCGACGATCTGGCGATAGGCGCCATTCTTGTCGAGCTTGTTGGCGGCATCGCGCAGATTCGGCGCCTGCCAGAAAGTCGTGCGCGCGCGCCGGCCTTCACGGATGATGCGGTTCTGGTCGATCAGCTTCACGAAGAAGATGTACCAGGAACCGGCCGACATGATGACGAGCACGGAAAGCGTGAGCCACGCGATGACGCCGCCTTCCTTGAGAGCCTGCAGGAAGCCGAATTGATCGGCCCCGACCGGCGCTGCTCCATTTGCTGCTGGTGCTGCCATTTGATTAATTCCTTCTCACTCTAAATTTTGGGTGCTGAAAAACTTACTCTGCCGGAAGTCGCCAGGTGACCCGGGCTGAATCGTGGCCCGCAACCGGATTCCCGTTCTCATCCCGCGCCGGTGTGTAGCGAGCGCGGCTGCGCAGAATCCGGCAGGTCGCCTGATCAAGCGCGGACGAGCCGCTCGACGAAGTCACCGTGCAAGCCTCGACGCGACCGGAGGTGCCGATCGTGAGCGAGAATGCGGTGGTGCCCTGTTCGTTGTTACGCAGGGCGCCCGCCGGATAATCGTCCGTCGAGAAGTACGAGTTCAGGTTCGCCCGGGCACGCTGCGGCGGCACCACGCGAGGCGGCGGCGGCGACGGTACAGGCGCCGGCGGCGCCGGAACCGGGACCGGCGGCCGATAAATCTGCGGCGGCGTCGGCGGCACCGGCATCGGCGACGGCAGCGGAATCGGCGACGGCACGGCAGTGACCGGCGGCGAATTGGGCTGGTCCGGCGGCGGGGGCGGCGGCTCCTCGGGCGGGGGCGGCGGCTCCTCCTTCACGTCGAAGGTCTTCATGTCGGGGTTCAGGCCCTTCACGAACCGGTAGGCGAGACCCGTCACGAACGCATAGGCGAGGAGCGCATGCAGCAATGCGACGATGATAATCGCATAGGTGCGTCCGCGACTAACTGGCTGGTCTGTGTAAGACATTTATCCGCCAGGCTCCTCTCATCGCATTAAAGGCACATCCGCGTTTGGCCGCGCGGTGACCTCGAAACCGATCATCCGTTAATCGGATGTAGTCAAGGCCGAGGTCTCTATCGCGGCCTTTTGGATCAGGCAATCCTCCACGTAACTTTGTAACCTGATCGTCACGCGCGCTGGATTTCCGTCGCAATCGGGGGTTAATCCGGGCGGCCCTAGCGGGGGGCTGGATCGATACGGGACATGATATGAAAGCGCCAATTTTCGCCCTTTCCGCCTTGCTTGCCGCCACTTCGCCGGCCGTTGCACAGCCGCAGAATCAACAGGGTTTACAAACTCTTACTTACGCCGATTTGGCGGACCTCGGCGCCGGCGCCCCGATCGTCGCTTATGTCAGGGTGCACGGTGCCGACCGGTTGAACGCACGTGAGGCGACAACGGTCCGGGCCGGATTCACCCGCTTCGAAATCGAGGCCGAACTGGTCGCCTTGATTCGTGGGACGAGCGGCCTGCCGGCCCGGCTCCGCTATCTCGTCGACCTGCCGAACGACTCGCGCGGCCGGCCGGCGCGAATCGCCAGGCGGGCCGAATATCTGATCATGGCGAATCGGGTGCCGAGTCGCCCGGACGAGGTCCGGCTGGTCACCGCCGACGCGCAGGTGCCCTATTCACCCGCCGCTGCGGAGATGCTGCGCGGCATCGTCCGCGAGGCGAGCGGGGCCAGCCCTGCGCCGCGGATCACCGGCATCGGCCGCGCGTTCAGCGTCCCCGGAAATCTGCCGGGAGAGAGCGAGACCCAGTTCTTTCTGCAGACCGCGGATCAGCGGCCGATCTCGCTCAGCGTGCTGCGCCGGCCCGGTGAGCAGGTGCGCTGGTCCGTGTCGCTCGGCGAGATCGTCGATGAGGGCGCCGCGCCGCCGCAGCCCAATACCTTGCTCTGGTACCGCCTCGCCTGCACCCTGCCCGCGCGCCTCCCCGGCGACGTGCTGAGCGAGGCGACGCCGGACGAGAGCCGCGCGATCCAGGCGGATTATCAGGTGATCGTGAACGGCCTGGGGCGCTGCGCCCGCACCCGCGTCCCCACCCGCTAGGGCCTGCTCAGAAAGAGGACAGCTCGACGCCGACGCCGACGCAATCGGGGTAGATGTCCGGCTTGCGGGTGGAAATGCGCAGCGCCGTGACCCCGCGCCGCGCCGCGATCAGGTCATAGGCCTCGCGCACGAAGGTCTCCTGCAGGTTGAAGCGGCGCGAGCGCGCGAGCGCGCCGATCTCGGTGCGCAGGAAATCATAGTCCCAGGCCTGGCTGCGCTCGTCGGTCGCGGCGAAGCTCGCCTCGTCGACCCACACTTCGACGGTGATCAGCAGGCGCTGCGGCACACCCACCTCGAAATCGTGGAAACCGATGTCGACCGGCACGTCATAGCCGTCGAGCACGATCTTGCGGGTCTTGGGGGCAAGCCGGTCGGGGACGAGACCGTCCAGCCTGGCGATATTATCTTGGGTCATGGGGTCTCCAGGAATTGAACGTCGCGGGGCAGGCCGAGGAAGCGCTGGCCGCCGTCGAGAAGGATGGTCTGGCCGGTGATGCTCGGCGTGGCGATCAGGAAGCGCAAGGCGGCCACGATCTCCTCGACCCGGACGCCGCGGCCCAGAGCGTTGAGGCCATGCACCTTGTCGAAATTGGCGCGGCTCTGGGGGCCGGAGACCATGGTGACGGACGGCGCGATCGCACAGACGCGAATGTTCGGGGCGAAGGCGCGGGCAGACAGTTCGGTCACGCCGGCCAGGCCATATTTGGAGATGGTGTAGCTGAAGAAGTCGGGATTGGGTCCGGCCAGCTTGGCGTCCAGCAGATTGACGATCAGCCCCTCCCCCGCCGCCGCGGCGAAGGCGCGGCTGAGCAGGGCCGGCGCGCGCAGGTTCACGTCCAGGTGCGCAGCCCAGCTTTCCGGGGTAAAATCCCGGATGTCGTCATGCGCGAAAAGCGAGGCGTTGTTCACCAGCAGCCGCGCCGGCGGCAGGCCGTCGAGCGCGGCGATGATCCGGTCGGTCGCCGCCGGATCGGCGAGGTCCGCCTGCACGATCGTGGCGCTGCCCACTTCCGCGGCAAGCGCCTTCGCCTCGGCTTCGGAGTGATTGTAGTGGATCAGCACATGCCAGCCGTCGGCCGCGAGGGCGCGGACGAGCTCCGCGCCGATCCGCTTCGCGCCGCCAGTGACGATTGCCGTGTTCATGGGGCGGCGCATAGCGGCGCGCTTTGCGCATGGCCAGCGGGAGGCTAAGGCGACCTTATGCCGATGCCGCCGCCACCCGAGGATCTCTCCGGCCTCAGCCTCGCCGAGATCGCGCGGCTGGCGGAGGAGAAACGCCTGCCGCCGGTGGAGAAATGGCACCCGACCCATTGCGGCGACAGCGAGATGCGGATCGCGCGCGACGGCACCTGGTATCATCAGGGCAGCCCGATCGGCCGGCTGGCCATGGTCCGCCTCTTCTCGACCATCCTGCGGCGCGAGCCGGACGGCGGCTTCGTGCTGGTCACCCCGGCCGAGAAATTGAACATCCACATCGAGGATGCGCCCTTCGTTGCGGTCGAGCTGAAAAGCGAAGGCGAGGGGGAGAAACGCAGCCTCGCCTTCCGGCTCAATACCGGCGATCTGGTCGTGGCCGGGCCGGACCATCCCCTGCGCTTCGAGGCGGGCCCGCATCCCTATGTGGAAGTGCGCAAAGGCCTCGACGCGCTGGTCTGCCGCCCGGTCTATTACGAGCTGGCCGAGATCGCTTTGGCCGAGGGCGCGACCCCGCCGGGCGTGTGGAGCGGCGGCGCTTTCTTCGCGCTGGAGCAGGCGGAATGAACCTCGCCGACAGACTCCGCGCCGCTCTGGAGGCGGGCCACCGGTTGAGCCCCGAGCTGATCGGCGGCGATGGCCTGGACGCAGAGGCGCTAGCGCAGGGCGTTACGCCGGCGGCCGTGCTGGTCGCCGTGGTGGACCGGCCCGCGCCGACCGTGATCCTGACCCTGCGCCCCGAGACGATGCGCAAGCATCCGGGCCAGGTCAGCTTCCCCGGCGGGCGGATCGATCCCGGCGATACCGGCCCGGTCGATGCGGCTCTCCGCGAGGCGGAGGAGGAGATCGGCCTCGCGCGCGCGCAGGTGGAGATTATCGGCATCGCCGATCCCTATCTCACCGT
The DNA here is from genome assembly GCA_044225925.1 of Allosphingosinicella sp. Lineage (GTDB taxonomy): Bacteria > Pseudomonadota > Alphaproteobacteria > Sphingomonadales > Sphingomonadaceae > Allosphingosinicella. The sequence continues at coordinate 42,123 of JBGAHY010000020.1, read as the reverse complement.
CACCGGCTTCGAGGTGACGCCCGTGCTCGGCATCGTTCCGCCGGACCTCCCGCTGACCCCGCATCCGGGCGAAGTGGCGGCGGTGTTCGAGGCGCCGCTCCACCATATCCTCGATCCGGCGCACCAGCAGGTGCGCACCGCCTTCTGGCGCGGGCGGGAGCGGACCTATTATGAGATCGATTGGCAGGAGCAGCGCATCTGGGGGGCGACGGCGGCAATGATCGTGAACCTAAGCCGGCGTCTGGCGCTGGCGACATGACGGCTTTGCCCGACGCACCCTGGCGCACGCGCCCCGGCATGGACCGGCTGCTCGCCGCGCTCGACGCCAAAAGCGGCGCGACCCGTTATGTCGGCGGCTGCGTGCGGGACGCCCTCCTCGGGCTGGAGCAGAGCGATGTCGATCTGGCGACGCGCTTCACCCCGGACGAAGTCGTGAAGCGGCTTGAGGCCGTGCGCATCAAGGCGGTCCCGACCGGGATCGCCCACGGCACGATCACCGCGGTCAGCGCCGGCACGCCGGTCGAGGTCACCACGCTCCGCCGCGACGTCTCGACCGACGGCCGCCGCGCCACCGTCGCCTTCACCGACGACTGGCGCGCGGACGCCGCCCGCCGTGATTTCACGATCAATGCGCTCTCCGCCGATCCGCTGAGCGGCGAGGTGTATGACTATTTCGACGGGCTCGCCGATCTGGACGCCCGCCGCGTCCGCTTCATTGGCGACCCGCTACAGCGGATCGCGGAGGATCATCTCCGCATCCTGCGCCTTTTCCGCTTCCACGCCCGCTTCGGCCAGGGGGAACCCGACGCCGAAGGGCTTGAGGCCTGCGCGGCGCGGGCCAATGATTTGATGGCCCTCTCCCGAGAGCGGATCGCGGACGAATTACTCAAACTGCTGGCCCTGCCCGATCCGAGTGCCACCGTCCGACTGATGATCGCGCGTGGCATCTTCCGCCCGGTTCTGCCCGAGATTGAAAGCGCCGACCGGCTGGACGCGCTCGTCACCGCCGAACAGGCTGCAGGGATCGGGCCGGCGGCGATCCGTCGCCTCGCCGCCTTGCTGCCCGCCGATCCGCAGGTTGCCGCTTCGGTCGGCGCCAGGCTCAGATTGTCCAACAAGCTCGCGGCCCGCCTGGTCACGGGCGCTGGCACCACGCTCGCTACGCCAGAGGCGCTCGCCTACCGGATCGGCGCGGCCGAGGCGGTCGACCGCATCCTGCTGCACGGGCGGGCGGCACCGGGGCTGGCGCAGCTGGAGAGCTGGCGGCGGCCGCACATGCCGGTCGGCGGCGGCGATCTGATCGATATGGGCCTGACCGCAGGCCCTGTCGTCGCGAAGACGATGCACGCGCTGGAGGAAGAATGGATCGCCGCGGGCTTCCCGGCGGACACCGGGATGGTCCGGGCGATGGCCCGGCGCCTCGTCGATCAGTTATTGCGGTCGAGCCAGTAAGCCAGCGCCTCGTCGGCCGGAAGGGCTGCGGAATAGAAATAGCCCTGCCCGTAGGTGCAGCCTTTTTCCAGCAGGGCCGCGGCCAGGGCCTCGGTCTCGATGCCCTCCGCGGTCGTCGCCATGCCGAGCGCGCGGGCGAGGCTGAGGATGGCGTCGACAATCGCGGCGCTGTCGCCATCCTCCAGCATGCCGGAGATGAAGCGCTGATCGATCTTGAGGATGTCGATCGGCAGCATCTGGAGCGAGGCGAGCGAGGTATAGCCCGAGCCGAAATCGTCCATCGCGATCTTCACGTCGAAGCGTTGCAGCGCCTTCAATGCGCGGGCGACCCGCTCCGGGTCCTGGATGATCGCGCCCTCGGTCAGCTCCAGGGTCAACCGGTCGCCGTCGATGCCGCTGGCGCTGAGCGCGCCGGAGACGGCGGCGGCGACATCGTCACGGCTGATCTGCACCGGGGAGAGATTGACGTTCACGCTGATCGGGAGCCGGGTCCCGGTCTTGCGGTCCCAGTCGGCGAGCGTCTGCGTGGCGGTGTCGAGCGCCCAGCGGCCGAGTTGCACGATCAGCCCGGATTCCTCGGCGACCGGGATGAACTCGCTCGGCGTGACCGGCTCGCCGTCAAGCGTCCAGCGGGCGAGCGCCTCGAAGCCGGCGACATGTCCGGTGCTGAGTTCGATCAAGGGCTGGTAGGCGAGCTCCAGCTGCCCCGCCTCGATGGCGACGCGCAGCTCCGTCTCGATCGAGAAGCGGCGGCGGACCTCCTGCGCCTGGGTCGGCTCATAGACCTGGGTCGTGCCATTCTGCTTGGCGTTCTTCAGTGCGAACTGGGCGTTACGGAGCACCTCGTCGGCGCTCGACACGCTGTCCGACAGGATCGCGCAGCCGATCGCGCAATCGACGCGGATTTCCAGCTCGGAGAGGCGGAATGGCAAAGTGAGCACCGCCTTGATGCGCTCGGCGGCGCGCATCGCATCGGCAAGGCCGCGGTCGAGGCGGAGCAGGACGCCGAATTCGTCGCCGGAAATGCGGGCCAGCATGTCGGACGGACGCAGCGCCGAGACCAGTCGGCGGGCGAAGGTGATCAGCAATTCGTCGCCGGCGATCGCCCCCATACATTCGTTAACCCGGCTGAAGCGGGTCATGTCGACGGCGAGCACGGCATAGCATTGGTCGGCGAAACCGGGATCGGCCATCACCTCCTCGACCCGCTCGTTGAAGGCGAAGCGGTTGGGCAGGCCGGTGAGGCTGTCGCGCAGCATTTCGGAGCGAAGGCTGCGCTCGGTCTCGACCTGGGCGGTCTTGTCGATCAGCGAGATCATGCAGCGCTCAGGCTGGCCGGGCAGGATGGTAAGGCGGGCGAAGCGGACGGTGAAATGGCGGCCGCCGATCGAGCGGCCATCGGCGGTGTCGAACTGGAAGGCCGGGTCGTCCTTCTTCACGAAGGCGTTGAGCCGCGTCCCGATCGGGCCCGAGCGGAGCAGGGGCACCTGCGCGATGCGGCGCTCGCCAAGCCGTTCGTCCCATTCAGCGAGCAGGCGGAACTGGTCGTTGGCGCAATCGATGAAGCTGTCGTCGGAGATGGTGATGATCGCGGCGGCGATGGGCAGCGCGTCCAGATAACGCTGCCGGACGATCTCCAGGACATGCTGGAGCTGGGGTTCGACGCCGGCAGGCAAGCTTCCGGACGGCGGGGGCGTCCCCTCCGTCTGCTTGCCCCGCGCGCCAGTCTTCGTACCCTGCATCCCTCGGCCTTAGCCAAACAGGGTTAACGCCGCGTTGAGATTTGCGTTCGGCAAACGCGGTAAATATCTGCGGATGCTCGCGGATTTACCTAGAAGAGCCGGCGGATACCGACCCGGATCGAGCGGCCGAGCGGATCGAGATAATCGGGCTGGTAGGACAAGGGCACCGCGCCGTTCGCGTCGCGCACGTTGAGATGCGTGTCGAAGACGTTCTGGACGCCGACGAACAGCCGCGTCCCCTTCAGCCACGGATAGCGTGCGATCAGGCGTGGCCGCTGCGAGAGATCGGCGAACAGGTTGAGATTGACCGTCGAGTAGGACGAGAAATGCAGGTCGCTGCTCGCCCCGCCGCCAGCGATCGGGCCGCCATTGACGGTGGTGCCGCTGTTCCAGTTCGCCTGGAGGAAGCCGCCGAAGCCGTTCTTGAACACGCCCGCCGAGAGCTCGAGCTCGTGGCGCGGCCGGCCGCCGCGGCCGCTGTAAGCGGAGCCGTTCAGATAATCGAGCTCGGGTACGCCCTGTCGGATCAGCACATTGTCGGCGAAGCGCCAGGTGTGGAACAGCGAAACCTGGATGCCGCCGCCGCCCGGGCCGCCGAAGCCGCCGCGGCCGCCGCCGCGGAAACCGCCGCCGCCGGGCCCGCCGAAGCCGCCGCCGCGTCCGCCGCCGCCCATGCCTGGGCCACGGCCACCCTCGCCACGCCCGCCGCCGACGCCCGGTATCCCCGGACGGGCTGCGCCAGGGGGCGGCGCGAAGGGCTTCTGGAAGTTGAAGCCCCAGCGCAATTCGCGCCGCTCGGAGCGGGCGAAATTGACCGGCCGCGTGTCGATCTGCAGCAGCCGCCCGTCCGGCCCGCGCAGGAACCGGCCCGGGAAGGCCGCCTCGATCTCCGAGGTCGCGATCGGGAAAGAGGAGATCGGATTGTCGATCCGGGTCTCTGTGTAATTGGCACTGAACGAAAGGTTCGGCTGGCCGGGGCCGCCGCCGCCCATTAGCCGCAGATTCGCGCGCGCGCCGAAGACGTGGCGATTGTCGCCGCTGAGCAATGGGTTGCCGCCGGAGATGCTGGTCACGTCCACCGTCTCGCCGCGGACGAAATCGAACACGCGGGAATTCGGCGTGACCAGGGTCGGGTCGCCGAGCTGCGAGACGGTCGGGGCACCATCCTCGTCGGTGATCGAGACGGCAAGATCGAGCATCTCGATCGGCGACCAGCGCACGCCATAGCCAAGCGTCCGCATCGTGCCGAAGTCGGAGAGATGCTCGACCTCGAAATTGAAGTTCAGCGAGATGTCGCCGATCTTCCCGCCAAAGCCTTCGCGGCGGCTGGTAATCGGCAGGTCGATGCTGCCGAGCACGGCGCCCCGGTCGCGGCTGAGATCGCGATTGGTGGTGACACCGGCGCGCAGCGTCTCGCTGCTGAGATCGAGCGTCGTGCCCTGCAGGGTGAGGCTGGTGGTCACCGAGCCAGCCGGCAGCCGGAAGGGCGAGCCGTTGAACACGATCTGCGCGTCGCCGGAGCTGTTGGTCGACTGGGCCCGGTCCTGCGGCCGCATCACCAGCAGGCTGGGATCGAACGTCCCGAACGGGTTGAGCGCCGGATCATTGGCGTTGAGCCGGGCTTGGATCGCCGACGGATCGAGATTGGTGTCGGTGTGGGTGTCGTTCTTCGCCACGTCGTAATTGGCGGTGAAGGTCCAGCGCCAGCGCCCGATATTACTGTCCAGGGTGAGGCCGCCATGGGCAGTATTCGTCTCGCTCTCGCGGAGCAGCGCGCCGCCCGCGTCCGAATAGCGGAACAGGCTGACGTCCTGCGAGAAGGGCGAATAGGGATTGGTGTCGGGCAGGGTCAGGGCCAGCGACGGCAGGCCGAGCCGGCTCTCGTTCGTCACCCGGTTGAAGCGGGCGTTCACGGTCGCGCCGACCCGGCCGAAGCGGCGACTGTAGGTGCCGTTGATGTTGAACGTGTCGGTCTTCGGCAGCAACGAGCGATAGGGGCCGAGATCGGTGACATTCGGGTTGTTCGCACCCGGCACGAACGAGGCGAGCGTCGGCGCGCCCGTCGCGGCCGAGACGGGTACGCCGGCAACGGTAACGGGCCGGCCCGCCAGCGCGCTCAGCGCCGGATCGACCTGGTTCGCCGGATTGTAGGGGAAAGAGCCGACATTGCCGGCGAGATCGAAGGGCAGCGCCGGCGCCGACTGGATAAGGTCGCGCTCGCTCTCCAGCAGCGAATCGCTTCTCGTATAGCGGCCGTCGATCGACCAGCGCGCGGTCCGGCTGATCCGGACGAAATTGGAATTCGTGTCCAGGGTGGTCTGCCCTCCCGCCGTGGCGAAAGAGGCGCCGCCCGCAATCGTGAGGGCGCGGAAATTCTCCTTGAGGACGATGTTGATGACCCGCTGGTCGGGCCGGTAGCCATAATTGAGCGCGGCTTCCTCCGGCAGGATGTCGACCCGCTCGATCGCCTCGGGCGGCAGCTCGCGGATCTCGCCGAAGCCGGCGATGCGCTGGCCATTGAGCAGGATGACCGGCGGCCCGTCCGAGCGGCCGCGGCCGGAACGGGTCTGCGGCGCGAGCGCGTCGACCAGCTCGCCGATCGTCGCGGCGCCGTAGGAGCGGATCGCATTTTCATCGAGCCTTTGCTCCGGGCGGATATTGCCCTCGACCTCGCCGCGCAGCCTTTGGCCGGTGACGACGATGTCCTGGCCGTCGCCCTCGGTCGCGGCAGGTGCGGCGGCGGCAGGGACCTGCGCTTCGGTCGCCTCCGGCTGCGCGGCCGGCGGCGTCGCCTGAGCGGGCGCCGGCGCCGGGGCCACGCTGCGCATAGGCTGGCGAGAGACTGGTTCCCGCCAGCAGCAGGATGGACACTTTGCTGAACCGCACGCTTAGGACCCCCCCAAGGGCTATAGGCCCCGCGCTTTGGAGCGAGGCGGTGAAGGGCGCATTTATGCGTTGCAGGATGAACGGCAAGTGGGCCGGCCGGCCAAAATTGTATCAAATTGTGTGCGGGAACTACGGGTCCCAAGGGTAGGACGCGCCCTGCAGGAAAGATTGCGACAAGTCTTCAGCCGAAGCGGTTGTCCCGCGGGAAGCCCTGGGGCGGCATCCGCCCCGCCGCGCCGCGGGCGGTGCGCCAGGGGCTCATATCCTCGGTGCGGGTGCGGCCGCCCTCCCCGCCCATCGGCCAGGACAGGCCTTCCGCCGCATTGTAGGTCTTCGCATCGGCAAGGCCGCCGTCGCGGTAACGCTGCAATTGCACGCCCTGGCCGCGGCCCATCTCCGGAAGCTCCGCGACCGGATAGACGACCAGCTTACGGTTCTCGCCAACCACCGCGAGATAGTCATGGCCGACCGGGATCGGCCGCACGACGCGCAGCGTCTGGCCGGGGCGCAGATTGACGATCTGCCGGCCCTTGCGGGTCTCGGCGATCGCGCCGGCCGAGGAGGTGACGAAGCCGCGCCCGTCGGACGAGGCGAGCAGCAATTTCTCCGCCGCGCCGGCGCGAAGCAAGGCGACGACATTCCCCTCGCCCTCGATGTCGACCATCAGCTTGACCGGCTCGCCGAAGCCGCGCCCGCCAGGGAGCTTGTCGGCGGCGAGCGTGTAGAAGCGGCCGTCCGATGAAGCGAGCAGCAATTTGTCCGTGGTGTGCGCGGTGAACATGAAGGCGAGCTCGTCGCCTTCCTTGAACTTCAGCGCCTCGGGATTGGTGACCTCGACATGGCCCTTCATCGCGCGGATCCAGCCGCGCTTGGAGAGGATCACGGTAATCGGCTCGCGCTCGATCATCGCCTCGAGCGGGATCTCGCGGGCCGGCGCCGCCTCCTCGATCGCGGTGCGGCGGGCGCCGAGCGCGGTCTCCGGGCCGTACTTCACCCGGAGCGCGGCGAGATCCTTCTTCAGGCGGGTACGCTGGCGCGCCGGTGAATCGACCAGCTGCTGCAGGCTCTCGCGCTCCTTGCTGAGCTCGTCCTGCTCCTTCTTGAGCTGCATCTCCTCCAGCCGCCGCAAGCTGCGCAGCCGCATGTTGAGGATCGCCTCGGCCTGCCGGTCGGTCAGGGCGAACTCATCCATCATTACCGGCTTGGGCTCGTCCTCGGTGCGGATGATCTCGATCACCCGGTCGAGGTTGAGGAAGGCGATGATATAGCCCCGGAGCAGTTCCAGCCGGTCGTCGATCTTGCCGATCCGGTGGTTCGCGCGGCGGACCAGCACCTCCAGCTGGAACGTGACCCATTGCACCAGCACTTCGCGCAGGCTCAGCACGCCCGGAGTCCGCGTCGCGTCGAGCACGTTCAGGTTGAGCGGCACCCGGACTTCGAGATCGGTGAGCCGGAACAGGCTTTCCATCAGCACGTCGGGGTCGACGGTGCGGCTGCGCGGCTCGATGACGATCCGCACCTGCTCGTCGGATTCGTCGCGCACGTCGGCCAGGATCGGGAGCTTCTTGTCGGAGATCAAAGCCGCGATCTGCTCGATCAACTTGCCCTTCGGCACCTGGTAGGGGATTGCGCTGACCACCGCGGTCCACGACCCTTGCGACCCCTTCTCGATCGTCCAGCGCGCGCGCACCCGGAAGGCGCCGCGCCCGGTGGCATAAGCCTGAGCGATGATCTCCGGCGCATCGACCAGCACGCCGCCGGTCGGGAAGTCCGGGCCCTTCACCACCTCCAGCAATTGCGCGTCGCTCGCCTTCGGCTCGTCGATCAGGATGGTGGCGGCGTCGATCAGCTCGGCCGCATTGTGCGGCGGGATCGAGGTCGCCATGCCGACGGCGATGCCGCTCGCGCCATTGGCGAGCAGGTTCGGGAAGAGGCCCGGCATCAGCTCGGGCTCTTCATATTCCCCGCTGAAGCTCTTGCGATACTCGACCGTGCCTTCGTCGAGGCCCTGGATCAGGTCGGCGGCGACCGCGGTCAGCCGCGCCTCGGTGTAGCGGAAGGCGGCGGCGTTATCGCCGTCGATATTGCCGAAATTGCCCTGCCCGTCGACGAGCGGGTAGCGGAGCGAGAAATCCTGCGCGAGGCGGACCATCGCATCGTAAATCGAGGCGTCGCCATGCGGGTGATACTTGCCGATCACCTCGCCGACCACCGAGGCGCTCTTCTTGTAGGGATTGCCGGGATCGAGCTTCAGCTGCCGCATCGCCCACAGCAGCCGGCGCTGCACCGGCTTCAGCCCGTCGCGCAGGTCCGGCAGCGAACGCGCGGTGATCGTGGACAGGGCATAGACCAGGTAACGCTGGGACAGGGCCTGTCCGAAGGGCGCATCGTCGAACGGCTGTTTGGTAAGCGTATCGAATTCGTCACTCATGCGGGTGCGTTAGCAGCGTGGATTCTCGCTGGCGAGCCGGTTCGAGGAAACATCCACAGCCTTCTGTGAGGGCTGGGTGCGGCGCTGCGACTCGGCCGCTGCGGACATGCCCGGGGATTGACCGGAGAATCTTTAACCCCTTGAGAAAGCGTAATTAGAACCGCTTGCTAATCTCTACCTTTGTGATAGAAAATGAGACGTTATAACAAGAGGAGACCTGATCGTGCGTCGTTCACTCCCCCTCCTTGTTCTGCTTCTCGCCGGCACCGCCTCCTGCGGCGGTGGCAATCGCAGCCCCCAAAATCAGGAACCAATGCGCGACGCTGTCGCGAGCAATGCCGTGTCCGAAGCGGCTCCCCCCGCCCCCGCCTCGATGTCGGCGGACAGCGCCTCGGGCCGCGCCGCCGGCGGGCCGAACATTTCGCCGACCGCCGCCCCCGGCGTCGCCTTCAACTACAACTATTCCTACGCCCTCGCCTGGCAGCGCGTCGCCGAGCTGCAGGAGCGGCATGCGGCGATGTGCGAGGCGCTGACCGTCGCCCGGTGCCGGATCACCGGCATGCATTATCAGGTGCTCGGCCCGGAGGACATCCGGGCGCGGCTGGAGCTGAAGCTCGATCCGGGCATCGCTCGCGCCTTCGGCCGCCAGGCGACCGAGGCGGTGCTGCAGGCCGAGGGCCAGCTGACCGAGAATGAGATCAGCGGCGTCGATGCCGGCGGCCAGATTCGCCAGGCGGGCACCGACATCGCGCGGCTGCAGGCCGACCTGACCCGCATCCAGCAACGCCTCGCCGGCCGCATCGGCGACGAGGAACGCGCCGAGCTGCAGGCCCAGGCGGAGCAGCTCCGCGAGCAGATCCGCGCGCTCGGCGACCAGCGGCAAGCGTCGCAGGAAAGCCTCGCGACCACCCCGATGGTGTTCAATTACGGCTCAGGCGATCTGGTCCCCGGCTACAAGCCGCCGGAGAGCCTCGGCGAAGCACTGGGGAAGGCCTGGACCGACTTCAAGCATGGCGGCACCGCCGTGCTCGCCGCCCTGATCCGCGTCGCCCCCTGGCTGCTCACCCTGCTGCTGATCGGCGCGCTCGGCCTTTACGTCCGGCGCCGCTGGTTCCCGAAGGCCCCGGCCGCGGAGACCGCAACGGAGCCGGCGGAGGCCTGAGCTCCCTCCCCTCCCCGCTCCCCGGGGGAGGGGTAAGGGGGTGGGCGGCGCGGCAATCTCCCGGCCCTTGCGGGACCTGGGCGCCACCCACCTCCGACTCATTCTCTACTGATTTGATAGAAATAAATATCAACAAGAGGAGACCTGACATGAAACGCTTTTCCCCCTTGCTGGCCCTGTTGCTCGCCACCACCGCCGGCTGCGGCCAGGCCGGCCATGACGGCAACGGCACCAATGCCACGCCGACTCCCGCCCCGCGGACCAACGCGTCCAACGTCAGCGCCAGCGCGAATGCGAGCACCAGCGCGAGCGAGGCCAATGCCATTCCGCCCGAGCTGCCTGCCCCGCGCAGTAGTCAGGCCGACCAGGGCACCGCGCCCGCCATCGACCCGAATTTGGCGCCCGGCATCGCCTTCGATTACCGCTATTCCTTCCGGCTCGACGCCGACCGCATCGCCGGCATGCAGCGCGAGCATCAGGAGCTCTGCGCCCGCTACGGCCCGCGCTGCCAGGTCACCGGCATCGATTATCGCGCGGTCAATGACGAGGATGTCGAGGCAAGCCTCTCCTTCTCTGTCGACAGCGCGATCGCCGACCAGTTCGGCCGCGAGAGCGTCCGCGCCGTCACCGCGGCGGATGGCGAGCTGACCGAAAGCGGCGTCAACGGCACCGATGTCGGCACCCCGCTCAAGGCCAATACCGGCCAGCTGGAAGACCTGCAGGCCGAGCTGGACCGCATCCAGGCCCGGCTCGCTTTGCCCAATCTGCCGAGGGGCGAGCGGACGCAGCTCAACGAGCAGCGCCAGTCGCTCCGCCAGCAAATCTCCGCGCTCGACGAGGAGACCGGTGAGCAGGAGCACAGGCTGGCGACGGTGCCGATCCAGTTCCGCTACGGCTCGGGCACGCTCGCGCCGGGGCCGGGGCACGGGCCGACGGTCGGTCAGGCGACCGCACGCGCCGCCGGCAACTTCCTCGGCGCACTCAGGACCATCCTGATCCTGTTCGTGTCGATCTCGCCCTGGGCGCTGACCGGCCTGCTCGGCTGGCTCGGCTTCCGCGCCTGGCGGAAGCGCCGTCCGGCCAATCCCCCGGCGCCGACCGAGGCCTAGACGTTTCCCCCTCCCTCCTCCCCGGGGAGGGGACAGGGGGTGGGTGCGGCCGGGATGCTCCGTTCCTCGCCGGGGCGCCGTCACCCACCCCCGAACTTTCAGGCGGGAAGCCGGAACACCTCCGCGGGCTCGCTCTCCGCCTGCTTCGCCACCTCGGCCAATATCCACTCGCGGAAGGCGGCGATCTTGGGCTGGTTGCGGCGACTCTCGGGATAGACCAGCCAGTGGCTGCGGTCGGTGATGTGGACGTGGTCGAAGGGCTGGACGAGCCGGCCCGCCTTCAGCTCCTCGCGCCAGAACATTGGCGTCATCATGCCGATGCCGGCCCCGGCAAAGGCGGCATTGGCTTCCATCACCTGATTGTCGAGGACGAGGCCGGAATCGTTCTGGCAGCCGGGGTCGTCCACGCCGACGCCGCCTAGCCAGTCCCGCCACCATTCGTCGCGCGGGCTGAGTCGCGCGACGTCGAGCAATTGCTCCGGCCGCGTGAACTTCTGCTCCGCGGCAAAATCGGCGCTGCAGATCGGGCTGAAATACATGCGGAACAGGAAATGGCTTCTGAGGCCCGGCCAGTCGCCGCGGCCGACGCGGATCGCGGCGTGAAACTCGCCGGTCGAGAAATCGACCAGCCGGTTGTCGGTGGAGAGCCGCACCGCGAGATCGGGATGGCGGACCTGGAAGCTGCCGAGCCGCGGCGCCAGCCAGGTCGTCGCCATGGTCTGCGCGGCACTGAGCGACAGCACCGCCTGGTCCTCGGCGACGAAGCCGGAAAAGGCATCCTCCAGCGTCTCGAACGCCTTGCCGACCAATGGCGCGATCCGCCGCCCCGCCTCGGTCAGCTGCACCCGCCCCTTCACCCGCGCGAACAAGGGCGCGCCGAGCCGCTCCTCCAATATCCTGATTTGATAGGAGACCGCGGCCTGGGTCATCCCCAATTCGCCCGCGGCCTGCGTGAAATTCTGGTGGCGCGCGGCGGCTTCGAAGACGCGAACAGCGCTGAGCGGAGGCAAGCGGGCCATGGGTCATCTCCATAAGCACTGCTTATACTAGTTGTCCAGCGTTTCGTTGGCGGTACGGCCTCCGACCTGCCATTTGAGCCGCACGCCGAAAGCAAGATTTCGACGGGACAAGAAAAGGAACCTGACCATGATCGACGAAATGGGTGGTCGCCTTTGGGTGGCCCATCACAATGAGTTCAGCCTGTGGGCCGGCCGGGCGCTTGGCCGCCTGCGCCAGGGCTTCGCGCGCTTCGCCAGCTGGGACGGCACGACCCACCAGCTGCTCGCGATTGCCGCCGCCCTGGTGATCACCAGCCTGGGCTTCACTTCGACCGCCAGCGCATAAGGAGAGCTGAGATGAGCTATTTGCTTCATTCGCTTCGCCAGCTGGGCAGGACCGTCAACGACGCCTTCTGCCGGCTGACCGAAATCCAGTTCGAGGCGCCCTGGGCGCCGCAGCGCTCGCGTTGCAACTGAACCCGGGCCGATTGGCCTTGAACTGACACGCAGGGCGGCTATCGCGGACCTATCTCGCGAGAGGCCGCCATGCGCTCCTTCCTGAAAGCCCTTGCCCTGATCTCGGGCATCGCGTTAGCGGCCTGTGCCATGGGGCAGACGGCGGACAATCAGAACGGAAACGGGGCCCAGGCCCTGATGACCTGGCCGGACCTGCTGGGGCGGCCGCGTCCGGCGCCAACGGCCACCGTCCATTATGGCGCCGATCCGCTGCAGGTCGTGGACGTCTGGGTGCCCGCGGGCGCCGGCCCCCACCCCGTGGTGCTGATGGTCCATGGCGGCTGCTGGCAGACCGAGATCGCCGACCGCACGATCATGAACTGGATCGCCGACGACCTGAGGCGGCGCGGCATCGCGGTCTGGAATGTCGACTATCGCGGCGTCGACCGGCCGGGCGGCGGCTATCCCGGCACCTTCCAGGACGCGGCAGCGGCGGCGGATGCGCTGCGGGCGCATGCCGCCGACTATCATCTCGACACGCGCCGCGTGGTCGCGATCGGGCACAGCGCCGGCGGCCATCTCGCGCTCTGGCTCGCGGGTCGCCCCAGGCTCCCCGCGGATTCTCCGCTCCGGACGGCGAATCCGTTGCCGATCGCCGAAGTGGTCAGCCTCGGCGGGCTGCCCGATCTCGAAGAGACGGCGCGCTCTGAAAATGGCTGCGGCAATGAGGTCATCGGCCGACTGACGAACGGCCATTTCGCCGACACCTCCGTCCCCCGCCTCGCGCCGCTCGGCCTCCCGCAGGTACTGATCAACGGCCGGCAGGACCGGATCATTCCGATCCCCTATGCCGAAGGCTATGCCCGGCCAATGCGCGCCGCCGGCGACGACGTTCGCATCCGAATGCTGGACCATACCGGCCATGTCGAACTGGTCGCGCCAGAGACGGCCGCCTGGGCCGCGGCGGTCGAGGAATTGCAAAGGGCACTTCACCGATGAGCTTCACTCTCGCGGAGGCGAAAGCCGCGGACGCCGCCGATCCGCTGCGCGGCTTACGGGAGCGGTTCCACCTGCCCGCGGGCGTCATCTATCTCGACGGCAATTCGCTTGGGCCTTTGCCCAAAGCGGTCGCGCCGCACCAGCGCGAGGTGGTGGAGAAGGAATGGGCGGACGGGCTGATCCGCAGCTGGAACACAGCTGACTGGATCAACGCCCCGCAGCGGGTCGGCGCCAAACTGGCCCCGCTGATCGGTGCCAAGCCCCATGAGGTGATCGTCACCGATTCCACCTCGATAAACCTGTTCAAACTGCTGGTTGCGGCGGCGCGCCTGTCGGATCGCAAGACGTTGCTCTCGGAGAGCGGCAATTTCCACACCGACCTCCATATCGCGAGCGGCGTTGCGGATGTGCTCGGGATGACCCTCGACATTGCCCCGCGCGCCGAGGTGGAGGCGCGGATCGGCAAGGACACCAATGTCCTCCTCCTCACCCACGTCCACTACAAGACCGCCGAGCGGTTCGACATGGCGCGGATCACCGCCAAGGCGAAGCGCGCCGGGGCGATGACCGTCTGGGATCTCTCGCACAGCGTTGGCGCCGTGCCGCTGCACCTCAACGATGCGGGCGCGGAGCTGGCGGTCGGCTGCGGCTACAAATATCTGAACGGCGGACCGGGCGCGCCGGCCTTCCTCTACATCGCGGAAGCTCTGCAGGAGAAACTCCTCTCCCCTTTGCGCGGGTGGATGGGCCATGCCGAGCCCTTCGCCTTCACCGACGACTACCGCCCGGCCCGTGGCATCGACCGTTTCCTCGCCGGCACCCCGCCCATCCTCGGCCTCGCCGCCCTCGAAAGCGCGCTCGATGCCTTTGACGGCGTCACCATGGAACGGCTCTGGTCCAAGTCCCGCGCCATGTTCGATGTCTTTGTCGGGCTGATGGAGGCGAGGCTGCCCGAATTCAAATGCATCACCCCGCGCGGCGAGGACCAGCGCGGCAGCCATATCTCGTTCGCCCACGAGCACGCCTTCGAGATCTGCCAGGCCCTGATCGCCGCCGGCGTGATCGGCGACTTCCGCGCCCCCGACGTGATCCGCTTCGGCCTGACGCCCCTTTATCTCGGCTTCGAGGAGATCTGGCAGGCGGTCGATATATTGGCGGGGATCATGGCGAACGAGACCTGGCGCGACCCGAAGTTCGCGGTGCGCAGCAAGGTCACCTAGCGCCCCAGCGTCACCTTCGCCTCTGGCGGCGCTGGGGCACGGCGGATGCGGATGCCCTTCAGCCAGAGCTTCAGCGCTTCCCAGTGGATGCCGATCACCGTCTTCAGCGTCACGAAGGGGATGGTGAAGAAGACCCGCATCAGCGCGCCGTCGGTCAGCGCCCGGCGCTTGCCGGCGAAGCTCGCGGAGATAAGCAGCCCCTCCCCGTCCCGCCCGTTGACCACGATCTGAACCTTCTCGCCCGGCGGGCGGATGGCGAAATCATAGGCCATGTCCATGTCCATGAAGGGCGAGACGTAGAGCGTCTTGGCGCAGCTCTGGCGGATCGTCCCATCGGCCGTCTCGGTCACCGGGATCAGATAGGAGTGGCGCTGCTTCAGCGTGTTGGTGACCTCGTAGATGATCGCCAGCAGGCTGTTGTCGCGCCGGTGGCAGAACCAGATCGCGATCGGATTGAAGACATGGCCGAGCACGCGCGGCATGGCGAGCAGGCGGATCGGGCCGCCGTCCGGCGCCAGCCCGGCGCCGCGCAAATGGGCCTCGATCTGGTCGCGCAAGGGCGTGTTCGAGCCATCGCCATAATCGCGGTCGTGGAAGGCGAAGAGATTGAAGCGGTTGCGCGACAGGAAACGCAAGCGACCCGCCACTTCGTCCAGCTCATCGAGGTCGAACAGGCCCTGCGCCATGCGATATTTCAGGCGGTGGCGCTTCGGCCGGAGGCGCTGGTGGATCACCGGCCCGGCATAGAGCGCCGAGTTCATGCCGCCCGCGCCAGCACAGGCGGCGTTACATGGATGCGGCCGTTGGGCTCGGCCAGCTGCCAGGGCCGCTCGGCCCCGATGGCCTCCGCCACAGCAAGCCCTGCCTGCAGTCCATCCTCATGGAAGCCTGCGCCGAGCCAGGCGCCGCAATAATAAGTCCGGTTCTCGCCCTGGATCGGCCAGAAGTCCCGCTGCGCCGCCATCGCCGCATTGTCGAACAGCGGATGATCGAATTCGGTGGCATCGATGATGCTGCCCGGCGTCGGCTCGCGATTCGGGTTGAGCGTCATGATGAGCGGCCGGGGATGATCGATCCCCTGCAGCCGGTTCATCCAGTAGGACACGCAAAGCCCGTTGGTGCCACCGCCGGGAACGCGCTGGCCCAGATAGTTCCAGCTCGACCAGGCCTTGCGCCGGCGCGGCATCAGCTTTGGATCGTCATGCAGGATCGCGCTGTTCCGGCTGTAGCGGAAGCAGCCGAGCAGACTGGCCTCGGCCGGCGTCGGATCGGCGAGCAGACCGAGCGCCTGGTCGGCATGGGTGGCGATCACCACCTTGTCGAACAGCTCGGCGCCGCCGTCCGTGTCGTGGATCCAGACGCCGTCGCGGGTCCGCCGCACCTGCGTCGCGCCGCGGCCGAGCTGGACCCGGCCGTTCATCCCGCCAAGCATCTTCTCGACATAGGCGCGGGCCCCGCCCTCGACCGTGCGCCAGCGCGGGCGGCGGCGAATCTGCAGCAGGCCGTGATTCTCGCAGAAGCGGATGAAGCTCTCCGCCGGATAATCGAGGATCGAATGGCAGGGCGCCGACCAGATCGCCGCCGCCATCGGCAGCAGGTGATCGTCGCGGAAGGCCGGGCCATATTTTCCGGAGGCGAGGAACTCGCCGAGCGTGGCAAGGCCGAGCTTGCCGGCATGGGCAGGCGCCTCGCGGTAGAAGCGGATCAGATCGCGGAGCATCGACCAGAAACGCGGGGAGAGCATGTTGCGCCGCTGCGCGAACAGGCCCGTCAGCCCGGCCGCGCCGGAATATTCGAAGGCGCCGCCATCCAGCGAGACGGCGAAGCTCATGTCCGACTTCTTGGTCGCGACGCCGAGATGCGCGAAAAGGGCCGTCAGGTTGGGATAGGTCGCCTCGTTGAACACGATGAAGCCCGTGTCGACCGGCACGCTGCCCATGCCCGGCAGGTCCACCTCGACCGTGCGGCTATGGCCGCCGGCGCGCCAGTCCTTCTCGAACAGCGTGATTTCATGGCGTTGCGACAGCAGCCAGGCGGCCGAAAGGCCCGATATCCCGCTGCCGATCACGGCGATCTTCGCTCTCAAGCCCGACTCCATCCCCACCCTCTATCGCAGATTGCTATCTCCCCCTAACGAGCCATGCGACACAAGGCTGCGACGAAGATGGAGGATGAGGCGATGGAGCTTCTCGCCGCTGCATTGACCCTCGGGGCGATCATGACGCTGGCATGGGCTGTGCGGCTCCGGACCGGCCAGTCCGGCTGGATCGACGCCTGCTGGTCCGGCGGCTGCGGGCTTGCGGCGGTCTTCCTCGCTCTGGCCCCATTCCACGACATTCAGCCTCGCCAATGGCTCTGCGCCGCCTTGGCCGGCGCCTGGTCCTTCCGCCTCGCCAGCCACATCGCCGCGCGCACCATGAAGGCGACGAGGGACGACCCGCGCTACGCCGCTTTGGTCCAGCAATGGGGCGCCGCCTGGAAAGGCCGGCTGCTCTTCTTCCTGCAGATCCAGGCTGTGTGCGGCTTCGGCCTCGCCGTCTCGGTCTGGGCCGCCGCCCATGCCCCCCGCCCAGGCCTCGATTGGCAGGACTGGCTCGGCGTCGCACTGCTGGGCATTGCGGTCGTCGGCGAGGGCGTCGCCGACGCGCAGGTCCGTGCCTATGGCCGCAGCCATCATGGCGGTGTCGCCGACACCGGCCTCTGGGCCTGGTCGCGCCATCCCAATTATTTCTTCGAATGGTTCGGCTGGTGGGCCTATGTCGCGATCGCGGTCACCCCGCATTACTGGCAGGGCTGGCTCGCCATGATCGGCCCGGCGATGATGTACTGGCTGCTCGTCTACGCCTCCGGCATCCCCCATCTCGAGGCGCATATGGAGCGCTCGCGCGGCGCCGCGTGGCGCGCCTACAAGACGCGCACCAGCCCTTTTTTCCCGCTGCCGCCTAGGCGCGGATGATGAGCTTGGTCACCAGATAGCCGGCCGTCGCCGCTGCGCCGGTCAGGAACGTCCCCCAGGCCATGTCGATCAGGGTCAGCTTCCATGGCCAGGTGCTGAGCGTTGCCCGGTTGGTCAGATCGTAGGTCGCGTAGGCGAAGAAGCCGAGCACGGCGCCATAGCCAAGCGCGGTCTTCCACCCCGTCCCGCCATGGCCGAAGGCGGGCGCCACCGCGAAGAAGACGATGCCGGCGATGTAGATGAGGTAGAAGGCGATGGCGGCGTCGAAGCGTGGCCGGGCCAGCATCATCTCGCCGAGCTGGCTCTTGTAGAAGGTCGGCCCCATCCGGCTCAGCCAGGCCGCGTCGATCGCGGCGAAGGACAGGCCGGTAGCCAGATAGGCGATCCCGTATTTCGCAAGCATGTTGCTCTCCTTCCCCCGCGTTGCCCTAACGACCTACCTTCACTATAGAGCCGCTTCCCTTGCAACCTCACCGTCCGGAGGCCCGATTCCTTATGTCCCGCCGCCGCATGATCTACGAGGGCAAGGCCAAGATCCTCTACGAGGGCCCGGAGCCCGGCACGCTCATCCAGTATTTCAAGGATGATGCGACCGCGTTCAATGCCCAGAAGAAGGGCACGATCAGCGGCAAGGGCGTGCTGAACAACCGTATCTCCGAGCATATCTTCACCCTGCTCGGCACAATCGGCATCCCGACCCACTTCATCCGCCGGCTCAACATGCGCGAGCAATTGATCCGCCAGGTGGAGATCGTACCCATCGAGGTGGTCGTTCGGAACGTCGCCGCCGGCACGCTCTCGACGCGGCTCGGGATCGAGGAGGGCACCCAGCTCCCCCGCACGATCATCGAATATTTCTACAAGGACGACGCGCTCGGCGATCCGATGATCGCGGACGAGCATATCGCCGCCTTCGGCTGGGCGACGCAGGAGGAGATGAACGACATCGCCGACATGGCGATCCGCGTGAACGACTTCCTCTGCGGCCTGTTCGCGGCGATCGGCATCCGCCTCGTCGACTTCAAGCTGGAGTTCGGGCGGATCTGGGAAAATGAATATGCCCGGATCATCCTCGCCGACGAGATCAGCCCGGACGGCTGCCGCCTCTGGGACATGACCAGCAACGAGAAGCTCGACAAGGACCGCTTCCGCCGCGACCTGGGCGGCGAGGCGGAGGCCTATCAGGAAGTGGCGCGCCGGCTCGGCCTGCTGCCCGAGGGCGAGGCCAATCCGGTACTGGATCTGGAAGAGCATCGGGCGAAGCGCGGGAAATAGGCGAGGTTCCCACCCGTCATTCCAGCGAAGGCTGGAATCTCACTTCCCCTTCCCGACGGCTGCAAAGGCAGCGAGATTCCAGCTTTCGCTGGAATGACGGCAACATTCTCGTCTAGCCTCCGATCCATTGCCCGTCCGCGGGCGCGTCGGAGCTTTGTC
The DNA here is from genome assembly GCA_044225925.1 of Allosphingosinicella sp. Taxonomy (GTDB): domain Bacteria; phylum Pseudomonadota; class Alphaproteobacteria; order Sphingomonadales; family Sphingomonadaceae; genus Allosphingosinicella. The sequence continues at coordinate 23,278 of JBGAHY010000020.1, read as the reverse complement.
CTTGCCGCATAGTCACTCGCACGCCGGTCATTCTCACGGGCACGACCATGCGCACGGCCATGGCCACCACCATCATCCCGCCGATTTCGGCCGCGCCTTCCTGATCGGGATCATCCTCAATCTCGGCTTCGTCGTGGTCGAGGCGGTCTATGGCTGGCAGGCCAACTCCATGGCCCTCCTCGCCGATGCCGGTCACAATCTGGCGGACGTATTGGGGCTCGCCACCGCCTGGGTCGGCGCGGTGCTGGCGAAGCGCCCGGCCTCGCGGCGCTTTTCCTACGGCTTCCGTGGCGCCTCGATCCTCGCCGCGCTCGCCAATGCGCTGCTGCTGCTGATCGCGGTCTGCCTGATCGTCTATCACGCCGCCTGGCGGCTGATCGTGCCGGACCTGGTCAAGGGCGACACGGTGATCCTGGTCGCGGCGATCGGCATCGCGATCAATCTCGGCACGGCGCTGATGTTCGTGCGCGGCCGCAAGAGCGACATCAATGTGCGCGGCGCCTATTTGCATATGATCGCGGATGCCGCGGTCTCGGCCGGGGTAGTGGTCGCGGGCATCGGCATCGAATTCACCGGCTGGCTCTGGATCGACCCGGTCACCAGCCTGATCGTCGCCGGCATGATCTTCCTCGCCACCGCCGACCTGTTCCGGGAATCGCTGACCATGGCGATGGCGGGCGTGCCGCGCAGCATCGATCCGGACCATGTCGAGGACCACCTGCTTGCGCTGGACGGCGTGACAAGGGTCCACGATCTCCACATCTGGTCGATGAGCACGACCGAATATGCGCTGACCGCCCACCTGGTCATGCCCGCCGGCTTCCCCGGCGACCCCTTCCTGCAGGGCTGTGCGCATGAGGTCGCGCACCATTTCGGTATCACCCACTCGACCTTCCAGATCGAGATCGGCACCGGCGACTGCGCGCTGGGCGACCACGCCCACTAGGCATCAAGGAAAAGGCCCCGCCGTCGCCGGCGGGGCCTTCGGCCTTAAGGCCTCTCCCTAGCTGTGAGGATCTAGCGCGAACCGGCCGCCGGGCCGCCGATCGCGGCTGGGCGCTGCAGGGAGGCCATCGTCGCCGCCGGCTGCTGCATGAAGGGGATCGGGTTTACCGCGCGACCGTCGATGCGGACCTCGTAATGGAGGTGGCTTCCGGTCGAGCGGCCCGTCGAGCCCATCAGCCCGATCAGCTGCCCGCGATGGACGCGCTCGCCGGCCTGGACGAGGCGCTGCGACAAATGGCCGAAGCGGGTCTGGATGCCCTGACCGTGATTGACCTCGATCAGATTGCCATAGCCGCCATTGTTCCATTCGGAGCGGCCGACGACGCCGTCGGCGGTGGCATAGACCGGCGTGCCGAGCGGGCCGGCGAGATCGATGCCGGCATGCATGGCGGCGCTGCCGCGGAACGGATCGGAGCGGACGCCATAGCCGGACGTAAAATTCGCGGAGGTGACGATCGGGCGGGCCGACGGGATCGAGGCAACGCCGGTCTCGAGCTGGTCGAGCGCGCGCCAGGTCATGAACAAGCTGCGGAAGCGCGGATCGGCATCGTCGCCGGCATCGGCCGGCTCGAGCGGCCCGCCCTGCCCGGTATAGAAGCGGGCCGGATCGAAGCCGCGGGCGCGCAGCGCCGCAGCGGCCTGGTCGTAGCGCTGACGGGTCATCGCCTGGAGGCGATCGGCCATCGCGGTCTGCATGGCATCGACACGGTTGAAGCCGGAGACCATGGCCGCGGCCTGCACATTTGACGGGGGTGTGACGTTGTCCGGCAGCTGCTGCGAAAGCTGGGTCGCATTGGCGCGACCGGAGATCATATTCTCGAGGAAGGCGTTACGTTGCTCAAGCTGGGCGGCGCGGTCGTTGACCGCGGAGCGCATCGCCTGGATGTCCGTCTCCATCTGCGAGACCTGGCGTTGCATGCGGGCGACGTCGCCGCTCATCGCGTTGAACGCGGTGATCGTGGCGACCACCGACCAGATCATCAGGAAGGCCAAAGCGCCGACCACGGCCATCTGCAGCTTCGCGCCGATGGTGAAGCGGCGGAGGCTCTTGCCGTCGTGCAGGAAGATGTCGCGCGGCTTGAAAATATCGCCGAACCTGGACGCCCGATTGGCCGTCGCAACGAAACTGGTCATTCTGATCCCCGCTCGGTCCCCCTGGACCGGGTCGGCCGCGCCGGGCGACCGTATGAACAAAGAAGGGCCTACCTGCCCGGCTCGAATCCGATTTTGTGAAATGCCCACCCAAAATCCGGGCCAAGAATGCTAGGCTGCCTCGTTCGGGGCAACCTCCGCGTAAAATTCGCGGGACAGACCGGCTTCACCCCGCGCTGAATCGTTGAACGGAGGCTTAACGATCCCCCGAAAGTGCCGGCGAATCAGGCACCGCCATTCAGGTGCAGGGTCAAGATTGCGAGATTCGCACCACGTCTTGAACCAGGCTGTGCCGATCGCGACGTGGCGGATTTCGTCATGGTAGATGCGGTTCAGAATGACCGCCGAGCGCGGGTCGCCAGCCCGCTCGAACGAGGCCAAGGTCGCGGGCGTGACGTCGAGCCCGCGCGCCTCCAGCACCATCGGCACGACCGCCAACCGGGCGCCGGCGTCATGCGCGGTTTCGGCGGCCGCCTCCCAAAGCCCGTCATGGGCTGGCAGCGCCCCATAGGCGGCGCCAAGGCTGCGGAGCCGCCGGTCGAGCAGGGCGAAATGCAGCGCCTCGTCCGCGCCGACCGACAGCCAGTCGTCGACGAAGCTGCGCGGGAAGGCCGCGCCGAAGCGCCCGGCCATGTCGAAGGCGAGATCGATCGCGCCGAACTCGATATGGGCGAGCGCGTGCAGCAAGGCGATCCGGCTGCGCTCGGAGCCGGCGCGGCCCCGTTTCGGCATTCGGTTCGGCGGCAGCAATTCTGGCTGGTCGGGGCGCGCGGGCCGGGCCGGCATCTCGACGTCGAAAGCATGGCCGAGCGCGCCCTGCCGCCACAGCCGCGCGACCTTCCGCGCCGCCATGACCTTGGCGCGCGGCGATGCGGTCAGCAGGACGCCGCGGCAGGCCTGGGCGATGCTGAGGGTCACCGCGCCTGGTTATTCCTGGATGACCGGCTGGGCCGGGGCCGGCTCGGCAGCGGGCGGCACGCGGAGCGCTTCGGCAGGCGTCGCGGCAGCGGGCGCGGACGCAGCGGCCGGTTGGGGCATCGGATGCTCCGCCTGCTCGCGGTCCACCGGATAATGCATATAGCGCTCGAAGGTGCGGCCACTGACCACCGCGCCCGGCGCCCAGGGCTGCAGCTGGGTGGTTGGCGTCGCGTCGCGCCAGGGGGGCAGCGCGGGATCCCGTCCAGCCGCATCGTCGAGCGCGAGGCGCATCGCCTGCTGCGCCCGATCGCGATCGCAATCCGGTCGGCAATCCGCCGCGGACGGCGAGGCACCCATCGACCAGGTATATTGCTGGGCATAGGGGTTGTAGGGCGCGGGTTCCGGCGGCGGCGTGATCGCCTGCGGCGCCAGCGGACCCTGGAAATGAACCGGGTTGATCTCGGAAATGGCCGACTGACCAAGCTGCACGCCAATGATCGCCGCGGCGACGACTCCGATCGAGGTCAAAGCGAGGCGGCTGGGACGGGCGGCGAACATGGCGAAAAAACCCCGGCGCGCGCGACCCGTTCCCCTGTCCGCCCCGGCGGTCACGGCAAGTCCTGGGCCGCCGCGAGCACCTCCGCGGCATGACCCGGCACCTTCACCTTGCGCCAGACCCGGGCCACGGTGCCGTCGCGGTCGATCAGGAAGGTCGCCCGCTCGATCCCCATATATTTGCGGCCATAGAGGCTCTTCTCGACCCAGGTGCCCAACGCCTCGCAGGCGCTGCCGTCCATGTCGGAGGCGAGACCGACCTTGAGGTCATATTTCGCGGTGAACTTCTGGTGCTTCTTCGGGTCGTCCTTGGAGACGCCGAGTATCCAGGTGCCGGCCTTCTCGAACGCGCCGGCCAGCCCGGTGAAATCCTGCGCTTCGCGGGTGCAGCCGGACGTGTCGTCCTTCGGATAGAAATAGAGGACGAGCTTGTTCCCCTTGAAGGCGGACAGCTTGAGCGGCGCACCGTCCATCCCGGTCAGGGTCACGTCCGGAATTTGATCGCCCACATTCAGCATCAGCGCGACTCCGCCACCTTTCGCCAGAGGGAGTTGATGGTTTGCCGCGCCGCCTTGTGCGCCGCAAGCAGTTCCTCCCAGCCACCTGTCCCACTGGCCCTGGCAACAAGATCGCGCGAAGCGGGCGGAGGTTCCTCGCCGTCGGGCGCGACGAGGCGCAGGACGACCAGCATCCGGGCCAGCAAGGCGTGGTGCCGTGCGAGTTCGGGGGGCATCAGGCCAGCCTCGATCAGCCCCGCCACCGCGTCCACCAGCCGCGGGGCCAGCGCGGCATGGTGCGAAAGCTGCAGCGTCTGCACCGCGAATTCGAGATCGACCAACCCGCCGGGGGTCAGCTTGATGTCGAACTCGCCCTTCGGCTTCTTGTGCCGCGCGATTTCGAGCCGCATCCGCTCCGCATCCTCCGCAACCCTCGCCGGGTCGCGCGGCAACCGCAGCACTGCGTCGATGATTCCTTGCAGCGCCGCTCGGTCCGCCTCGCTGCCATAGACCGGCCGCGCGCGGCACAGGGCCATATGCTCGAACGTCCAGGCCTTCTCGCGCTGATAATCGGCGAAAGTGTCGAGCGAGATGGCGAGCAGGCCGTCGCTGCCTGAGGGCCGGAGCCTGGTGTCCACCTCGTAGAGTCGCCCCGCCGCGGTCGGCACCGACAGTGCGGCGGTGATGCGCGGCGCGAGCCGGTTGAAATAGTCGCTCGCCCGGAGCGGCTTCGCCCCGTCCGACTCCGCCTCGTGACTGCCGGAGAAGAGATAGATGAGGTCAAGATCCGACGCGTGAGTCAGGGCCGCGCCACCCAACCGGCCAAGGCCGAGAATGACCAGCCGCGCGCCGGGCACGCGGCCGTGCACCTTCTCGAATTCCGCGATCGTGGCGTCGGCCAGCACCTGGATCGCGGCTTCGGCGACGCGGGCATAGCCGCGGCTCACCTCGATCGGGTCGCTGGCGCCGAGCACGACCTGCGCGCCCAGCGCGAAGCGGGTCTCGTTGACCCGGCGGCGGACCCGGTCGAGCACGCGCTCATAATCCTCACCCGCTCCGTCCGCCCGGCCGAAGCGCGCGGCCAGTTCCGCGACCGGTGGCACCGGCTCGAGCGCACTGGCGTCGATCAGCCCGTCCAGCAATTCCGGCCGGCGGCCAAGCTGCCCCGCGAGCGCCGGCGCGTGGCTCAGGATCGTGGCGAGATGCTGGGTCAGGCCCGGCCGCGCCTCCAGCAGGCGGTAGAAATTGACCCCGCTCGGCAGGCCCATGATCAAATCCTCGAAGCGGTGCATCGCAGCGATCGGATCGGGCGCGACGCCAAGCGCCTCGATCAGCCCAGGCAGCATCGCCTCGAACGCCGACAGAGCGGCGGCGCTGCGCAGCGAGCGGATCTTGCCGCCCCGCCAGCCCTCGATCCGCGACCGCGCCAGCGCCGCATCCGAAAAGCCCGCTGCGGCCAGCGCCGCATCCAGCGCCGCCGGATCTTCCGGCAGCCTGACCTCTTCCTCCTCGACCAAGGTGTCGTAGATCGCAGCGTCGCGATCGACCGCGGGGCGGAGCAGATCGAGCAAGGCGCCACCATCCGTCAGCCCGTGCAGCCGGGCGACATTATCGAGCGCGCCGGGATCGGCGGGGAGGCTGTGCGTCTGCCGGTCGTCGACCATCTGCAGCCGATGTTCGATCGTGCGGAGCAATCGATAGGCATTGTCCAGCGCCGCGGCGTCCTCCGCCCCGATCCGCCCGGCCCCCGCCAGCGCCGCCAATGCGCTCACCGTGCTCGCCGAGCGCAGCTCCGGCTCGCGCCCGCCATGGATGAGCTGATGGATCTGCACGAAGAACTCGATCTCGCGGATGCCGCCGCGCCCGCGCTTCAGGTCGAAGCCGGGGCCGAAGGCCTGGCCTTGCGCATAATGGTCGCGGATCCGCCGGCTGATCGCGCTGATTTCCCGGATGGCGCCGAAATCGAGCGAGCGCCGCCAGACGAAGGGGTGAATGGTGTCGAGAAACTCCTGGCCCAGCTTCGGATCTCCGGCGGCAAGGCGCGCGCGGATGAAGGCCGCCCGCTCCCAGGGCAAGGCCGCGCTTTCATAATAGGAGATCGCCGCTTCCACGGGCAGGGCAAGCGGGGTCACTTCGGGCGACGGGCGCAGCCTGAGGTCGATGCGGAAGGCATAGCCGGCCTCGGTCCGCTTCTGCAGGATCTCGACCACCCGTTGGCCGATCCTGACCGCCGCCTGTCCCGCTTCCTCGCGCGGGCGCAGCGGCAGGGTTTCGGGATCGTAGAGAAAGATCAGATCGAGGTCGGAGGAATAATTGAGCTCGCGCCCGCCGAGCTTGCCGAGCGCGAGGATGGCGAACCCCAGAGCGGGCTCCGCCGGCGTCCGCTCGGCAAAGGCAGCGGCCAGCGCCCGCTCCAGTTGACGGTCGGCAAGATCGGAGAGCGGCCGCACCACCTGCTCCAGGCTGAGCGCGCCAGCGAGATCGCCGATGCCGAGCGCCAGCGCCAGCGCGCTCCGCTCCCGCCGCACCGCCGTCATCACATCCGCGGCCTCGCCAGCGGCCCGCGCCGCGGCGAAGGCGGCGTCGAGATCGCCGGCGGCGAGCGCGGCGGCGCTGCCCGGCAGGCTGTCGAGGAGGAAGGTCAGGAAGGGCGAGCCCGCCCGCGCCCGCGCGATCGCGCCCTTGAAATCCGGATCAGGAATTGGGTCTTCCATACAACAGGTTGCTGCTCTTCCCCGCGCCGCCCGCGCAACAATTGAAACCCGGCGGGCAAATGCACGTTAGTCCCGTTGTGAAGGAGCTGGATAGTCAGATGAAGCCGCAGGGCGAAATTCAACCGCGTAGGTATGTGAAGGTGGCCGCGCCCACTGTCCATGCCGGCGTGGGCAATGCCTTGCGTCGGGCCTTCCGGATGGACGGGCAGATCCGTTCGCTGCAGCCGTTCGAGGATTTGCTGCGCCAGCTCGATTAGGCGGCGGCGTCTTCCACGTCGTCGTCCGGGCCGAAATCGCGATCGCGGCTGAGATCGGCCACCTCATCCATGATCGTCTGCAGCGCGCCCTTGTCTCCAGGCGTATGATGGCTGCGGCGCGACGGCAGTTTGCCGTCTGTGAGCAGCGCCTCGAGCGCGACCCGGCCGCGGGCGACCCGGCTCTTGATCGTGCCGACCGCGCAGCCGCAAATCTCGGCCGCTTCCTCATAGGCGAAGCCGCCGGCGCCCACGAGGATCAGCGCCTCGCGCTGCGGCTGCGGCAGATGCAGCAAGGCGCGCTGCATGTCGCCAAGCTCGATATGCTTGTCCTGGCTGGCCGGCGCAGCGAGCAATTTGGAGGCGGTCAACTCATCCCATTCGCCCTTGAAGCGGGCGCGGCGCATCTGGCTGAGGAACAGGTTCCTCAGGATGATGAAGGTCCAGGCCCGCATGTTGGTGCCGGCCTGGAAGCGCCTGCGCGCCGCCCAGGCCTTCAGCAGGGTTTCCTGGACGAGATCGTCGGCAAGGTCCCGGCTACCGGAGAGCGAGCGGCCGAAGGCGCGCAAATGGGGGATGACCAGCGCCAGCTGTTCCTTGAATTCGTCGTCGGGCAGCGGGTGCCATTCGGCTCCCGGCTCCGCAACTCCACTCTTTGCCGGCGTTTCGCCCGCCATCAATCTGCCCCTGAATGCCAAGCGCGGGCCGCATCTCCCAGAATCGGGACGCGGCCTGGCGCTGAAGATGGGATTACTTCCAGAGAAGCACAATCGCGATGAATGCCGCGATGACGAGCACCAGGCCGAAGCCCAATATATAGCGCGTCATGTGCGGCGTACTGCCGGCACGGGCGTCGGTCGTGCTGATATGTTCGCGATGGTCGCTCATCACTGGTCCTGACTCGGGTTCCATTCGTTACGGGGAGCAACGCCCCCGCCACCAAACGGGTTCCCTGTCTTATCCCAGCCCGCCTCGAACCGTCGCTAAACTCGCTCAGGCCGGCACGGTCGCCGTATCGAAGAACAAGGCCTGGGCGATCTGCGCCTTCACCGTCGAACGCTGGAACGGCTTGGTGATCAGGAAGGTCGGCTCCGGCCGCTCCCCGGTCAGCAGCCGTTCCGGGAAGGCGGTGATGAAGATCACCGGCACGGAGAATTCGGCGAGGATGTCCTTCACCGCGTCGATGCCGGAGCTGTCGTCGGCGAGCTGGATGTCGGCCAGCACCAGGCCGGGCCGGTGCGCCATCGCCTGAGCGACCGCTTCGTCCCGCGTGACGGCGACGCCGGTGACATTATGACCGAGATCGCGGACGATCGTCTCGATATCCATCGCGATGATCGGCTCATCCTCGATGATCAGGACGTCGGCGCGGGTCTGGCGCTCGATCTCGGCCAGCGCCTCGGCGACCAGATTCTCCACCTCATCGGCCGATGCCTCGATCAGATAGCCGGCATCCTCGGGGGTGAAGCCCTCCATTGCGGTAAGCAACAAAGCCTGGCGGGACAGCGGCGTAATCTGCGACAGCCGGGCACGGGCGATATCCTCCGGCCCGCCAGTGTCGGCATGGCCCGGCTCCTCCTCGACATTGGCGGAGGACCAGATGGCGTGGAATGTCCGGTAGAGGCCGAGCCGCGGATCGACGTCGCGCGGGAAATCGCCCGGCGCGGCGACGATCGCCTCCAGCGTCGCGCGGACGAAGGCGTCGCCATGCGCCTGGCTGCCGGTCAGCGCGCGGGCATAGCGGCGGAGAAAGGGAAGGTGCGGCGCGAGTTCCTGGCCAAGCGACATATCGGTTGAGACTCCTTAAAGCGCGTAACCGGCTTTTGGTTCGCAGCCGGTACGAATGCAACCGCGAGCGGCGCGACTGGTTCCTTCCGGAATGCCCTGCCCCGTCCTCGCTTGGTGTTGGAACAAACCACGGAGTTTTTTGTTTCCATGCCCGTGCGGTCTCATTTATCCGGGGCCGCGCTATTTTTTGTCCGAATGTGATTGGGGCGGCTGTGCTGACAATAACCGATAGGCCGGCAGCGCGTGCCGTGCCGTGGGAGGGTGGTTCAATCTTGTCCGATTCCGACGCGAAACCCCCTGCCAAATCCCAGGACAAAAAGCCCCGCCGGCGCGCGCCAGGCGGCGACGTCGGCAATGCGCTGAAGGCTGCCTATGACGATACACTGAAAGAGCAAATCCCTGCGGATTTGCTCGCCTTGCTTGGAAAGCTCGACTAGCGCCGCCGCATGGCACGCGCTGAAACCGAGCAAGCGCCCGCGGGCCCCCGCTGGGACCGACTCTCTACCGGCCTCAAAATGTGGATCATCCTCAGCCTCGGCTTGCTGCCGCTGGGGGTGATCGCCGTGGTGGCGTCGGTGAACAACGCGCGCGCCAATCGCGAAACCGCGCGCACCGAGGCGCAGTCGCTGCTCGCCCGGCATGTGCAGCGCTTCACGCTCGCTTTGTCGCGCAACGCCTTCACCATCCGCTCCGGCCGCGACGCGGTGCTGGAATTCGGCGACACGGTCGGCGACACGCGCGGCATCTGCCTGCGCACTTTGGGTCGGCTTGGCCGCTTTCCGAACGTGCCCGGCCGCTTCGCCATTTACGGGCGCGATCCCGCGCAGCCCTGCCTGAGTCTGGGCTTCGCCCCGCCGGCAATCCCGGCCGCGGGCGGCGAGCCGGCCCGGGCGCTCATCATGTCCGGCGGCACGCGCCTCGACATCTTCCTCTACGAGCCCGACGGCACGATCGAGGGCATCACCGAATATAGCCGGGAGACGCTGGCGCGCGCTGTCGACGATCCGCGGCTGCCCGGCGATTTTGCATTGGAGCTGGTCCAGGGCGACCGGGTGATGCCGCTGCGCTCAATGTCGCCGGCGGGCGAGCGCGGCGATCAGGTCACCGAGAGCAACGCCTTCGCGGCCGGCCAATATTCCCTCCGCATCCGGCTCCCCATGCCGCCGGTCGGGCCGAACGAGATCTTCATCATGCTGACGCCGGTCCTGATGTGGCTCTGGGCCTCCTTCATCGGCTGGCTGATCGTGCAGCGGGTGCTGCTCCGGCCGCTGAAGCGCATCCAGAACATCATTTCAGCCTACAAGCCGGGCGATCCGGCGGTCGATCTGCCGGCCGTGAACAGCACTGCGCAGGAGATCGGCGCGCTCGGCGAGGCCTTTTCCCGCGTCACGCACACCGTGGCGCGGCACGAGGCGGACCTGGAGGCCGCCGTCGTCCGCCAGACCCGGCTGGTCCGCGAGGTCCATCACCGGGTGAAGAACAATCTCCAGGTCGTCGCCTCTTTGCTCAACCTGCATGCGCGGGGCGCGCGCAACGAGGACGTCGCCGCCGCCTACGCCTCGATCCAGCGCCGGGTCGACGCGCTCGCGGTCGTCCACCGCAACCATTATGCGGAGCTGGAGGAAAGTCGCGGGGTCGCGCTGAAACCCTTGATCAACGAGTTGACCGCCAATCTGCGCGCCACCGCGCCGGCAAGTGCGGCGGGGATGCAGATGCGGCTCGATATCGACCCGCTCTACGTCACCCAAGATGTCGCTGTCTCCGTCGCCTTCCTGATCACCGAAATCGCGGAATTCGGCATGATCTGCAGCGCCGGCCTGGTCTCGGTCGCGCTGGACCGGGACGGCCCCGGCTTCGCCCGCCTCTCCATCCAGATCGATGCGCTGGCCGGCGCGCCCGAGTGCGACGCGGCCTTCAGGGAACGGTTCGAGCGGATCGTCATCGGGCTCGCCCGCCAGCTCCGCTCCGAGCTGGAGCGCGAGCCGGAGCGCGGCTTCTACGCGGTGCGGCTCGCCATCATCGAACAGACGGGGGCCGCGACAGCTTGACCGGCTGCCAAATCGCGCCATTCTCCGCGCGGTTTTTCGGGAGTTTCCTCATGCGCCTCGCCTTGCTCGCCGCCACCGCCCTTGGCCTCGTCACCTCCTCCGTGGCGTCGGCCCAGACCCCGCCGCCTGACCGCTGGCACGCCAAGGCGCGCGAGATCTACGAGCATGCCATCTCCATTCCGACCGTGCAGGGCCGCGGCCAGGTGCCGGCGCTGGCCCAATATCTGCAGGAGCAGTTTCGCGCCGGCGGGCTCGATGGCGTCACCATCCACCCTTATGATGTGGTGCGCCCGGACGATCATACCGCGGCCTTGATCCTGCGCTGGCCGGCGGCACGGCCGTCGGGCCGCAAGGCGATCCTGATCATGGCGCATATGGACGTGGTCGAGGCGCGGCGCGCCGACTGGTCACGCGATCCCTTCCAGCTCGGCGAGGTGGACAATTATTTCTACGGGCGCGGCACGATGGACGACAAGCAGGGCGTCGTCTCCGTCACCGCGGCCTTGCTGCGGCTGCGCGCCGAGGGTTTCCGCCCGACCCGCGACATCGTCGTCCTGTTTACCGGCGACGAGGAGACGGGCGGGCGCGGCGCGGAACTGGCTTCGACGCAATGGATCGACACCTCGACGCTCGATTTCGCACTGAACGCCGATGCCGGCGGCGGCGCTTTCCTGCCCGACGGGCGGCTGCTCGGCTTCGGCATCCAGACTGCGGAGAAGACCTATCAGAGCTATTATCTGACCGCGACCAATCCGGGCGGCCACAGCTCTCGCCCGCGGCCGGACAATGCGATCTACGCGCTCGCCCATACGCTGGAGCGGCTGGAGCATTTCCGCTTCGAGCCGATGCAGAACGACACCACCCGCGCCTATTTCACCCATCGCGCGGAATCGGCGAGCCCCGAGCTTGCCGGCCTGATCCGGCGCTGGCTCGCCAACCCGAATGACGGGGCCGCCGCCGACGCGATCGAGGCGACGGACACGGAGGTCGGGTTGACCCGCACCCGCTGCGTCGCGACCAGGCTGGAGGGCGGCCATGCCGACAATGCCCTGCCGCAGCTCGCCCGCTCGACGGTCAATTGCCGGATCTTCCCGGGCGTCGATCCGGCCAGCGTGCTCGCCACGCTCCGCCAACTCGGCCAGCCTGACAACGTCGGCGTGGAGCCGGTCGACCCGGCCCATCCCACCGACGCCTCGCCGCTCCGGCCGGACGTCGTCGGCGCCTATACCGCTGCGGTGCGCGCCCGCCATCCGAATGGCGCGGTCACCCCGGACATGAGCACCGGCGCCACGGACGGACTCTATTTCCGCGCGCGCGGCGTGCCGGTCTATGGCGTGGACGGCTCATGGGCGGTGATCCCCGCCGACGAGCGCGCGCATGGCCGGGACGAACGGCTGCCGGTCCGCGCCTTCTATGACGACGTGGACCACTGGACCGACATGATCCGCCGCCTGGCGGGCTGAACGGACGTTACTGGGCGTTTTCCGCGGGCGCTTCCTGCTCGCCCGCGGCGGGTGCGGCTGCCGGCTGAGCGTCCCCGACCGGGTCGCATTGCGGGTTGAAGCGGCCATTGTCCTGCCGTGTCGCGCTGCAGGTCAGATGCACTGTCTGCCCCGCCGGATCGCGAATCTCGCCGGAGCCGGTGGCATGATCCTCGTCCTGCTTGGTCAGTTCGAGCTGCACCACGGTGGCTCCCTGCCGCTCGAGCGCCTGGCGCATCAGACCCTTGATTTCGTCGAGCAGGGCCTGGTCCAGTACCTGCCCGCAACTGGCGCTGAAATTGGCGTTCGAATCGGGGCCGGTACGACGCGCCGTGCAATTGAGCGTCACCGTCCGACCGTCCGGCGTGCGGAGCGTCGCGGTGCCGGCATAATTGTTGTCGGACTGCTTGCTGAGATTGATCGCTTGCACGGTGCCCTGGCCGACCAGGGCCGCCCGGACCATGCCCTCTGCCGTCTGCTTCTCCGCATCCTTGTTGCAGCCAGCCAGCAGCGCCGCCGCGCCGGCCAGGAAGATAAAGGTCCTCATGATCGCTCCCCCCTTCTGGAGCGGCCAGCCTCTCCCCTTTCGGCCCCGCAGGCAAGCCATCGCCACAGGCGGCGGAAAAATTTCGCCCCTGCGAAAAAAGACTCGGAATGACGGAACCAACGCCCCCCGGCCTCGTTGAGCGACTTGGATAGTGACCTTTTGCCCCCCCGCTCTCGCTATCCAGAACATGAGCCCGGACGCGCCAACCTCCCCCCCCCGGTAGCGCGTCCGGGCTCAAAATTTTTGGGGCTCCCCGCCTGGCTTCCACGGTACACCGCTCGCTTCGGCGCGGATCGTTTCGGCCTGTCGCGCCCGGGGGAACCGATCCGAAGGGCGGACATTTACCTGAATCAACAGGCCGGCGCCCGAGACCGGCCTCCGGTTCAGGAGGATCTGATGAAGAAGCTGTTCGCGATACTGGCGCTGTCGACCTGCATCGTCGCCACCGCGGCCTGCAACACTGTGCGCGGCGCCGGCCGGGACATCGAGTCCGCGGCCAATGCGGTCGATCGCGCCACCTGATCTCCCCTGCGAGGGTCAGAGCACTGAGGCGCCTTCGGGCGCCTCTTTTTTACGAAGCGTCCTGCGCCGCCGCCGTCTTCCGCCGCTTCTTCTCGGTGAACCAGATGGCGAGCAGCGAGAATTCGTAGAGGAACAGGAGCGGCACGGCGAGCAGCAGCTGCGAGACCACGTCGGGCGGGGTCAGCACCGCCGCCACCACGAAGGCGATCACGATCGCATAGCGCCGCCCGCGCTTGAGCTGCGCCCGCGTCACCAGCCCCGCCGCCTCCAGCAGCATCAGCAGCACCGGCAGCAGGAAGGCGATCCCGAAGCCGAACAGGAAGCGGGTGCAGAAGGTCAGGTAATTGCCGATGCCGGGGAGCGCCTCGGTCTGCGCGCCGCCGATATTGCCCTGGTAGCCAAGCAGGAAATGCAAGGCGAGCGGCATGCAGACATAATAAGCCATGGCCGCGCCCGCGAGGAACAGGAAGGGCGTCAGGATCAGGAAGGGCGCGAACGCCTTCTTCTCCCTCGTGTAGAGGCCTGGCGCGACGAACCGCCAGATCTGGTTCGCGACGAACGGGAAGGAGATCATCAGGGCGGCGAAGAAGGCCACCGTGATCTCGGCGAAGAAGGCCTCGAAAATGCTGGTGTAGATCAGCCGCGCCCCGCCGGGCATGCTCTCCATCGCCTTCACCAAAGGCTGGGCGAGGAACGCGAAGATCGGCCGCGCCTGCCACAGGCAGAGGCCGAAGGAGACGGCGAGCACCACCACGCACCAGAGCAGGCGGCGGCGCAGCTCGATCAGATGCTCGAGCAAGGGCGCCTTGCTCTTGTCGAGCTCCTCGTCCTCGCCGGACCTGAGATCGGCGTCGCTCATGCGCCCTCATCCCCGGACGGCGCGGCGGGAGTCGCTTTCGGAATGGGCGGGGCTGAACCGCCGGCCGCAGCGGCGCTCGGGCGGCGAGGCGGCGGCTTCGGCCGATTGTCGTTGGCGCGCGCAGCCCGGCGGGGCGGCGGCGGCAGGTCCTTCGGCTCCGGCCAGGGCTCGCCCATCGGCGCCCCGTCCGTCCCGAACCAGTCGTCCTTGGCCGGCCAGCTTTCCTTGCCCTCGGGCATGGGTTTGCCCTCGAACCCCGACTTCCCCTCAGGCGCGGGCTGGCCATCGGGCGAAGCGGGCGTCGGCAGCAGCGGATGCTCGCGCATGATCCGCTCATTGTCCGCCCGCCACTTCTTCTCCATGTCCGCCAGCTCGCTCTCGCGGATCATCGTGTCGATGCCGCCGCGGAAATGACGCGCCATCCCGCGCGCCTTGCCGACGAAATTGCCGATCCCGCGCATCACGCGCGGCAGATCCTTCGGGCCGATCACCACCAGGGCGACGACCGCGATGATCAGCAGCTCGCCGGAATCGATTCCGAACATGGCGCCCTTTCCGCCGGGTCAGCCGGGCCTAGGCCTGGTTGCGATCGGGCTCGGCCGTCGGCTCAGCCGGCGCGGCGGCGGCGGCGGGCGGCGCGGGCACCGCGGGCGGCGGCGCGGGCTGGGCGGCGTCCGTGGTCAGCCGCCGATGCTCGGCGCTCTCTTCCTCGCTCATGCCCTTCTTGAAGTTTTTCAGGCCCTTGGCGACGTCGCCCATCATGTCGGAAAAGCGCCCCTTGCCGAAGAGGAGCAGGACGACAAGGCCGACGATAAGCCAATGCCAGATGCTGAAACCACCGCTGAACATTTAAGAATCTCCCATGCCGAGCCTGAATCTAGGCGTCTTCGGCGTCAGTTTCCAGTTCGACCTCGTCATCGCCCTCGTCCGGGGTCCCCAGACCGAGCCTTTCGAGCGCCGTATCGACCGGGTCGAGCAGGCCCGCCGCCTGCAAATCGTCCATTCCGGGCAGGTCGCGACGGCTCTTCAGCCCGAAATGGGACAGGAACTCCTGCGTGGTCGCATAAGTGAGCGGCCGGCCGGGCACTTCGCGGCGGCCGGCGGGGCGGACCCAGCCCGCCTCCATGAGCACGTCCAGCGTGCCCTTGGAGATCTGCACCCCGCGGATCGCCTCGATCTCGGCGCGGCTGACCGGCTCGTGATAGGCGATGATCGCCAGCGTCTCGACCGCGGCGCGGCTGAGCTTGCGGCTCTCCTCCCGCTCGCGGCGCAGGATATGGGCGAGATCGGCGGCGGTCTGGAAATGCCAGCGCCCGCCCCGCTCCACCAGCTCCACGCCGCGCCCGGCATAATGGCCCTGCAACGTATCGAGCGCCGCCTTCACATCGACCCCCTCGCCGACATAGAGCGCAATATCGGTCGCGCTCATCGGCTCGGCGGCGGCGAACAAGGTGGCCTCGACGGCCCGCTCGGCGTCAGACAACTCGATCATGCCGCCCTCACATAAAGCGGCTCGAAGACGCCGTCCTGCTGCAGCGAGATCTTGCCAAGCCGCGCCAGCTCGAGCGTCGCGACGAAGCTGGAGGCAAGGGCGGAGCGGCGATATCCGGAATCGCTGGTGGCTGGCAGGAAGCTCTCCAGCCGCGTCCACTCCACCTTCGCGCCGATCATCGTCTCCAGCCGGTGCAGTGCCTCGTCCAGCGTCATCACCGGGCGGCGCGACACGATATGGACGCTTGGCTCGGTGCGCGCGCGGACGATGCCGTAGGCGCGGATCAGATCGTAGAGATCGGCCTGCCAGGCGGACTTGCGCACCACCTTCAGCCCTGCCGGCGCCGAGCGCATGAAGACGTCGCGGCCGATCCGGTCGCGACCGATCAGCCGGGCGCCGGCCTCGCGCATCGCCTGCAACCGCTGCAGGCGCAGCTGCAGCCGCATCGCCAGCTCCTCCGGCGAGGGATCGACGCTCGGGTCCTTGGGCAGGAGCAGACAGGATTTGAGATAGGCCAGCCAGGCGGCCATCACGAGATAGTCGGCGGCGATCTCCAGCCGGAGCTTCTTCGCGTCGTGGATGAAGGCGAGATATTGCTCGACCAGGGCCAGGATCGAGATCTTGGCGAGGTCGACCTTCTGGCTGCGCGCCAGCGTCAGCAACAGGTCGAGCGGCCCTTCCCACCCGTCCAGGTCGAGCGTCAGCCGCTCGGCCTCGCTCGCGGCGGGCCCGGCATCCAGCTCGAAATCGTCGTCGGATTCGGTCATTCCGAGGTAAGCCTAAGGCGGGCGGCCCCCGAAGTCGAAGGGCAAAGCCGACTTTTCCACAACGGCGTTCAGCTTCGGGCCATTCGGGCGAAGGCAATAAGGAGGCATGTTGAAGCCGATCCTGCTCGCCGTCACGGCCCTGTTCGCCGCCGCCGCCGCCGACGCACGCATGGCCCCGCCGTCCGGGCCGCGCGCGCCGGACCAGCCGGACAATTGCCCGATCAGCATGAGCTTCGGCAGCTTCGGCGCGGGCATCGACGGCCCGGCCCTGACCCGCGTCGAGCGCCGCCTCCGCACGGACCGCCGGGTGCGCAATTTCACCCGCCACCCCTGGGGCCGCGAGGGCGAGGTCACGCTCTGCATCCACCCGGGGCGGTTCCGGGACGCAGCCAGGCTGGGGCAGGATCTTCGCCGGATGATCCCGGCCCGACCGCGTGGCCCGATCGAGGTCAATCTGGCGCGCCGGTTCCCGCTTCCACGCTAGACGCTGCTCGTCGAAGCGCGGCTGCACTTGGCCGAATAGGGCGCGGCGGGCGCGGATCATCGGCTACACAGGCGCGGGGACAGATTCTGGGGGGAATCCGCCATGCGTAACCTCGTCCTCATGTTCGCCGTCCTGCTCAGCCTCGGCGCCTGCGCGCCTGCCGCGGCCACCGCGCCGGGTTGGCACCTGATCCCCGGGCAGGTTGACCCGCAGGGCCGAAAGGGTCCCGACGGCAACAGCATCTTCCTCGACGCGCCGCACGGGCTGATTCTCGTCGATACCGGCCGCCACCCGGAGCACGCCGCCGCCCTGCTCGCTTATGCGCGCGAGCGCGGCCGACCGATCGCCGCGATCGTCAACACCCACTGGCACCTCGATCACAGCACCGGAAACACGGAGATCCGCGCCGCCTTCCCGAATGCGCCGCTCTACGCCAGCAATGCGATCGAGGGCGCGCTGACCGGCTTCCTTCCGAACAGCCGGCGCGGCGCCGAGCAGGCGCTGGCGGCGGGTCAGGTTCCGGAGAGCATGCGCGCCGAGCTGACGCGCGCCTTCGACGTGATGGACCATCCCGATCGCCTCCGCCCGACCCGGCCCGTCACCCGCTCCGGCATGCAGGTGGTTGCCGGCCGCCGCCTGCAGGTGAACCTCGCCTCCTATGCTGCGACCGAGGGCGACGTCTGGATCTACGACCCCTCGCTCCGGCTGGTCATCGCCGGCGATCTCGTCGTCGGGCCGGTGCCGTTCATGGACACGGCCTGTCCCGAGGGCTGGCGCGCGGCTTTGGGCCAGATCGCTGCGACCTCCTTCACCACCCTCATCCCCGGCCATGGCGCGCCGATGGACCGCGCCGCCTTCAACGCCTGGCGGGCCGCCTACAACGCTTTCATGGATTGCGGGCAGTCGGCCCGGCCCAAGACGGAATGCGTCGCCGGCTGGCGGCGCGACGCCGCCCGCTTCATCCCGGCCGGCAGCGAGCAGATCGTGGAGCGGCTGGCCGGCTATTATCTCGACAGCCGGCTGCGCGCCTCACCCGAAGAGCGCGCCCGCTACTGCCGGCACTAGACGATTGCCGTCAGCCCCTCGCGGATCGCGGCCATGTCGGTCTCGAAGCGCGCGGCCAGCGCCTCGTCGGACAGCACCGCGGCATCGACAACTTGGCCCATCGCGAGGCCGATGCGCAAAGTCGCGCCCCAGCGGCCGTCCGTAAGGCGGACGCATTTGACCGGCTGGCCGACCCGGACACCCGCGAGAGCCATCGCCTTGTGCCAGGCCTGCGCATCCTCGAACGTCGCCCCGCCCGGCTTCAGCGCGGACAGATCGAGCGTCGAAAGGGTGCGCATCTCGATCGGATGGGTGTCCGCATCCTCGACATGGCCGGGCGGGTAAGGCGCGACGCGGCGGGCGGCGGTCCGCGCGACGATCTCGCTGCGCACCGCGGCGTGGAAGGCCAGGATCACCCGCTCCGCCGCCCCGTCAGGCAGCGCCTGGAAGCGCTCCAGCTCGAACAGGCTCGCCTCGAGCCGCAGCAGCAACCCGATATTGGCGGAGTCCGGCAGCGCCTGCGCGCCTGGCCAACCCGCCGGCCATTCACCACGGCGGAAGATGGTGGCGAGACCTTCGGGCAAGGCTGGCGCCCGCTCGGCCAATGACGCCGGGACCAGAGCGAAGCCGCTGAACGGCGGCCCGCCCATGAATTTGGAGCCGGTGACGAAGACGATCGCCTCCCGCGCCAGATAGTCGTTCACCGCCTGGCTGGTGATCCGCGCCTGGCAGGCGTCGACCACCAGAGTCGCATCGGCCGACAGCCGGTCGACACCTTCGAGCGACGGCAGGATCAGCCCGGTCTTCGAGCCATGGACGATATGGACAAGGCTGTGCCGGCTCGCCGCTGTCGCCGCCGCGACCGAGGTCAGCATCCGTTCGACGATATAGTGGGAAGGCCTGACCCGGCCCATCCGGTCGCGGACCGGGATGTCGACCATCTCGACAAAGACGCCGCCCAGGCCGGGCACTGGCTCGCCCGGCGTGGTGACATTGCCGAGCGCGGTCTCATTCGCGAAATAGAGGCCGTGGGCGCTGTGGATGCAGCCCGAGCCGACCTCGTCCGCGCCGAGCAGCACCGCATGGGTGCCGGCCGGCGCGCGGCCAGCGACCAAGGCAAGCGCCACATATTCAAGGTCTGTGCCCGAGGGTGCGAAGACGATGCGGACATCGTCCGGCACCCGATAGGCTGCCCGGATCCGCCCACGAATCGCCTCCAGCCGCTCCGCATAGACGGCTGCGGACGGCGCCGGGCCAAGCTCGGCCAGCACCTGCTCGGCCCGGGCATAAGCGGCCGCGCTGACGTCATTGGCGGTAGACGAGGCATAAGCCAGCGCGGCGCTCGGCCGCGGCGCGCTATAATAGCGGTTCAGGCCGGTCTCGGGGCTCAGGACGAGGCGGGCATCGCCGCCTGTGGTCATCAGCCGGGCGGCATCGGGTTTCTCAACGCATACTGTCATCAAACTTGCTGCCACCTTGCACGCGCCTCGCGGGGCGACTAACGGCGGTCAATATCGGCTGGCGCGGCAGGGGAACAGGGGGCCGCCCGGCTTTTTTGTATCAGAAAGTTCCGGAGTCCCGTGTCCATCTCCCCGATCGAGCCGCGCGTGATCCCCGCCGAAGCCAAGGAACGGCTGCGGATCATGTTCATCGCCAAGCACGCCAAATGGGCGGGCGGGCTGCATCCGGACGACGGCAATCACGCGCTCTATCATGTCGAGACGCGCGAGGTGCTGCAGGGCCTGGGCCTGAACCTGGTGCTCGAGGACAATTATCAGGCTCTCTTCCAGAAGCCCGACGTCGACTTCCTCTTCCCTTTGCTCAACCGCGGCGGCTTCCTGAACAGCGAGATGATGCTGCCCTTGCTCTGCACGCGGGTCGGCCTTCCCTATCTCGGCGCAACGCCGATCCTGCGCGGCCTCGCCGACGACAAGCACCTCACCAAGATGGCCTGCGCCGCGCGCGGCGTGCCGACCGCGCCCTGGGCGATCTACCGCCGCGGCGCCCCGGTCGAGCAGGCGCGCTGCCCCGCCGGTGAGCGACTGGTGATCAAGCCCAACGCCTCCTCGGCCAGCTGGGGCGTGCAGGACGCGCACGACTGGGCAGGGGTCGAGGCCGCGGTCGCCTCGATCCACAGCGAAGGCCATGACGCGATCGTCGAGCCGTTCCTCAACGGCAGCGACGTCGAGGTCCCGGTCATCACCATCGACGGCAAGCCGGTGGTGATGCCGATGATGCTGTTCGAGCAGGCCGACCCGACCCATCTGCGCACCTATTACGAGAAGCGCGACCTGGTGGAGCGGGCGAGCAAATATGAGCTGGTGAATTTCGAGGATGCCGAGGTGATGCCGCGCATCACCGAGATGACGCTCAACATGGCCGAGGAATTCCGCCCGTTCGATTATGGCCGGTTTGAGTTCCGCTATGACGCGGCGACCGGCACGCTCAATTTCCTCGAGGTGAATTTGCAGGCCAATCTCTGGTCACAGAAGGTTTTCGGCCGCTCGGCCGTTCGGGCCGGGCTCACGCAGTCCCAGCTGATCGAGACCATCCTGTACGAGGGTCTGAGCCGCCACGGCCTGCTCGATGGCTGAGCGCCTGACGGTCATCATCCTCGCCGCCCAGCGCAACGGCCGGCTCGATCCGCTCGCCGCCGAGGCCGGAGTCACCCATAAATGCCTCGTGCCGATCCAGGGCCGGCCGCTGCTCGCCCATGTGCTCGCCGCTCTGGCAGGGGTCGACGGGATCGAGGATATCCGCATCGCGGTCGAGGCCGGCGCGGATGAGAAGCTGCGCGGCGTCGCAGAAGCATCCGGCCTGCCGGTCCGCTTCACGCCGGCGGCCGACAATATCGCCGACAGCGTCTACGCCGCAGCGGAGGGCACGAGCGGGCCGATCATTGTTACCACTGCCGACAATGTACTGCTCACGCCTTATGCAGTGGGCGAGGTGGCTGCCCGGCTTTCGGCCGGCGACGACATTGTCGTGGCGCTGGCCCGCAAGGAGGATATCCAGGCCGCTCATCCCGAGGCGCAGCGCAACTTCTACGAGTTCCGGGACGGCGGCTTCTCCAACTGCAACCTCTACGGCCTGTCCCAGCGCGGTCTCAAGGGCGCCGAGGCGTTCCGCAGCGGCGGGCAGTTCATGAAGAACCCCATGCGGATCGCCCACGCGTTCGGCATCTTCAACCTTCTGCTGATGCGCTTGGGCTGGGTGACGACGGAACGCGCGATGCAGCGGATCGGCCGCCGGCTTGGCGTGACGGCATCGCGGGTCATCCTCGAGGACGGCGCCCATGCCGTCGACGTCGACAACCGCCGCACCTACGACATCGCCGCCGAACTGCTCGACCGGCGCGCCGCCTGAGGCCTCGTTACATCGCCCGCAAGACGGCGCCCGCCCGCGTGTAGCCGGCATCGGCCGCGCGCTGGAGCCAGGTGATGGCCTGCGCCTGATCGGCTTCGACCGCGTAGCCGCGCTGGTACATCACGCCGAGCGTGTACATGGATTCAGCGTCGCCCCGCCGCGCTGCGGCCTGGAGCCAGTGCACCGCCAAACCGAGATCCTGCGGCGTGTCGCCTTCGCCGCGGAGATAGATGAGGCCGATCGCGCGCAGCGCGGGGGCCGAACCGCGCGCGGCCGCCCGGCGCAATATGGGGATCGCCGTCCGCGTCTCGTGGCGCTCGATCAGGTTCAGGGCGCAAACGAAGGGCCGGAAATCGCACTGGTCGACAGTGCCGCGATAGTCGCCGGGATTGGCGGCCAGGGAGAAAGGCTGGTGCGATTCGGCGCCCTGTGCGGCTGCCGGCGCAGCGAGAATTGCGGAAAGGCCGAAGATCGCTGCCGTGACTATGGGCTTATTCATCGCCTCGTCCCCTTTTTCTTCGCTATACCGTGCGGGGCTACGCCCCGGAAGCTTGCGCGAAAATGAACGGCGGCTCGTGCGCGGCCCCATTGAGCGAAGGGCGCGTTGCCGCTATTCCACCCTCGCAAGAGGGAAGAGCGCATGGCCGAGTTCACGCTGCCGAAGAACAGCAAGATCAGGAAGGGCAAGGACGTCGCCGCCCCGGCCGGCGCCACCCGGACCAAGAAGTTCAAGGTCTACCGCTACGATCCCGACAGCGGCGAGAATCCGCGCTACGACACTTATGAGGTCGATCTCGACACGTGCGGGCCGATGGTCCTCGACGCCCTCATCAAGATCAAGTCGGAGCAGGATCCGGGCCTGACCTTCCGCCGCTCCTGCCGCGAGGGGATTTGCGGCTCCTGCTCGATGAACATGGCCGGCAAGAACGGCCTCGCCTGCACCACCGCGATCGAGGATCTGAAGGGCGAGGTCCGGATCACCCCGCTGCCGCACATGGACGTGATCAAGGATCTGGTCCCCGATTTCACCCATTTCTACGCGCAATATGCCTCGATCGAACCCTGGCTGAAGACCAAGACGCCGACGCCCTCGGGCAAGGAAAGGCTGCAGTCGCCCGACGACCGCGCCAAGCTGGACGGTCTCTACGAGTGCATCCTCTGCGCCTGCTGCTCGACGAGCTGCCCGTCTTACTGGTGGAACAGCGACAAGTTCCTCGGCCCGGCCATCCTGCTCCAGGCCTATCGCTGGCTCGCCGACAGCCGCGACGAGTTCGCCGGCGAGCGGCTCGACGAGCTGGAGGACCCGTTCCGCCTCTATCGCTGCCACACGATCATGAACTGCGCGAACGTCTGCCCCAAGGGCCTCAGCCCCGCCAAGGCGATCGCGGAGACCAAGAAGCTGCTGCTGGAGCGGGCGGTTTAGGCCGCATGGAACGACGCTATGAAGCGGTCAGGCCGCCGCGTTTTGAGATCGAGCAAGGGCTATCGGGCGAGCAGATAAGGATAAAGGCGCGCCGGAATATCTTCGCGCTGGCCTTCCTTCCCTTCTGGTTGGTCATGTGGACCTTCGGCGGCGTCATGGCGATCACGGAATTCGCGCGAACCGGAGAGCCGTTTCTAGCATTCTGGCTTTGCGGGTGGGCGGTTGGATGGCTCGCCGTCGCGCTCATCATGGCGTGGATGATCGCAGGCGCCGAGCTGATTGCGGTCACGGCGGGCGACCTGGAAATCAGCCACCGCCTCTTCGGTTTCGGGCGCGCGCGGTGCTATCGCGGCAGCGACATC
>JBGAHY010000058.1:0-8237 GCA_044225925.1 Allosphingosinicella sp. | reverse complement strand
CGCACCCGCCTTCAGATCGAAGACGAGGTCGATGACGAGGCAGCGCTCTGCCTGCTCGCCGCCGAGACCGCCGAGGCCCATGGCGGTACCGGCCAGCTCCTCCTGAAGACGAAGCTCGCGATCGGCGAGGCGAGCCTCGTCCTCGGCCGCGATTTCGTCGTCGACGCCGAACTCGCCGCCCGCCTCGAACGCATCCCCGGCGTCACCGCCGTCCGTCTCGCCGTGGCCGAAGCGCCCCGCCTTGCGCTGGTCTCTTAGGCCGTCATCCCGGACTTGATCCGGAACCTCCCTGCTTTTTCCTCTCGACATCAAGGCGGAGAGATTCCAGCTTTCGCTGGAATGACGAGGGGAGGAGCCCGCAATGCTGGGCGGAATGCAGGATTGGGAGCTGCGCATCCCGCGGCTGATCGACCATGCGGCACGGGAGCATGGCGCGCGGGAGATCGTCACCCATTGGGCGGATGGTACGGAGACCCGCACCACCTGGGCCGGCATCCACCGCGATTCCCGCAAGCTGGCGCAGGCGTTGGAGGCGATGGGGGTCAAGAAGGGCGACCGCGTCGGCACGCTCGCCATGAACCACAGCCGCCACCTCGTCGCCTGGTATGGCGCGATCGGCATGGGCGGCGTGATCCATACCATCAACCCGCGCCTGTTCGACGAGCAGCTGGTCTACATCTGCAACCACGCGGAAGACAAAGTATTGTTCTATGACAAGCTCTTCCAGCCGATCGTTGACAGGCTGAAGAGCCAGTGGACCTCGATCACCCATTATGTCTGCTTCGACAATGGCGAGTTCGAGGCGCTGCTCGACCGCTATGACGGCGACTATCAATGGGTGGAAGGCTCGGAGCGCGAGCCCTGCATGCTCTGCTATACGTCCGGCACCACCGGCAACCCGAAGGGCGTGCTTTACGAGCATCGCTCCTCGGTCATCCACGCCATGGCGGAAGTCGCGCCCTCCTGCTTCGACCTCAGCTGCGACACGGTGGCCCTTCCCATCGTGCCGATGTTCCACGCCGCCGCCTGGGGCCTGCCCTTCGCCGGCGCCATGGCCGGGATCAAATTCGTCTATGCGCAGGTCAACGATCCGGTCGTGCTCTGCCACCTGATGAACGCGGAAAAAGTGACCCACAGCGCTGGCGTCCCCACCGTCTGGCTCGCCATGTTCCAGCATATGGACGCGACCGGCAACGCGCCGGAGCATCTGAAGATCGTCACCATCGGCGGCTCGGCCGCGCCGCGCGCGATGATCGAGCGGCTGATGAAGATGGGCATCAGGGTGGGCCACGCCTGGGGAATGACCGAGACTTCGCCCATCGGCACGATCGGGTCGCCGCCCGCCAACTGGGACGAGCTGAGTTTCAACGAGCAGGTCGATCTGGTGGCCAAACAGGGGAGGGTGCCGTTCGGCGTCGAGCTGCGCGTCGTCAACGATGAAGGCGAGGTCCAGCCCCGCGACGGCGTGAATTCCGGCCGACTCCAGATCCGCGGCCCCTGGGTCATCAAGCGCTATTTCCAGGATGAAGGTGGTGATTGCGCCCAGGCGGACGGCAATTGGTTCGACACCGGCGACGTCGCCGTCATCCACCCTTGCGGCACGCTGCAGATCACCGACCGCTCGAAGGACGTGATCAAGTCGGGCGGCGAGTGGATCAGCTCGGTCGACCTCGAAAACGCCGCGGTCGGCTGTCCCGGCATTGCCGAGGCGGCGGCCATCGGGGTGAAGCACCCGAAATGGGACGAACGCCCGCTTCTCCTCGTCATCCGCAAGGAGGGTTCTGGCGTCACCCCAGACGACGTCCGCACCCATCTCGCCGCCCATGTCGCGAAATGGTGGCTCCCGGACGAAATCCTCTTCGTCGACAGCCTCCCGCACACCGCCACCGGCAAGCTGCTGAAGACCGCGCTCCGCGAGCAATATCGGGACTACCAGCTCGCCACCGCCTGACGACAAATTAACCTCTCCGCGCTACGCCGGCGCGCATGACTTCGATGGGGCGGATCGACACGACGGCGGACCGGCGGGTGGCGCCCCGCGCCGATCTCGCCGCCCGCACCGCGTCCGGCGAAGTGCGCGTCTCCGTCCGCAACGCAGCCGAAGCCATTGACGACCTTGCGCCCGAATGGGTCGCCCTCGCGGAAAGCGCCTCGGAGCCCAATCCCTTTGCCGAGCATTGGTTCGCCGCCGCCTCGCTGCGCACGCTCGCCGAGGGCAGGCATGTCCGCCTGCTGGAGGTCCGTCGGAGCGACCGCCTGATCGGGCTGCTCCCGGTCGCGCCGCACAGGGGCTATGCGCGCCTCCCGGTCACGATCGTGCAGACCTGGATGCACGACCAGATGTTCCTTGGTGCGCCGCTCGTTGCCGCCGGCGAGGAGCTGGCCTTCTGGTCCGCCATATTGGAGGCGCTCGACGAGGCGGACCGGGCGGCGAGCCTCTTCCATATCCGCGGGCTCGTCGAGCATGGCCCGCTCCATCGCGCCCTGATCGAGGCGCGCGGCGGTCTGACCGTCCATCGCCGTGTCCGCGCCCTGCTCGAAAGCGAGCTCTCGCCCGAGGCCTATTACAAGCAGGCCGTCCGCCAGAAGAAGCGCAAGGAAATCCGCCGCCTGCGGAAACGGCTTGCCGAGCGGGGGCCGGTGGAGACCCGCATTCTCGCCGACGCGGCTGAGCTTGACGCCTGGTGCGCGACTTATCTGGCGCTGGAGAAAGCCGGTTGGAAAGGCGAGGCGGGCAGCGCGCTCGCGTCACATCTCGAGACGGAAGCCTTCTTCCGTGCGGTCGTTGCCGCCGCCTGGGCCGCTGGCCGCCTGCAGTTCCTGCGCCTCGACGCGGGCGGGACGTGCATC
Organism: Allosphingosinicella sp.; assembly: GCA_044225925.1. Lineage (GTDB taxonomy): Bacteria > Pseudomonadota > Alphaproteobacteria > Sphingomonadales > Sphingomonadaceae > Allosphingosinicella. Next base: position 5,387 of record JBGAHY010000058.1, on the reverse strand, counting down.
GCCATGCTGGTCAATTTCCTGACCCCGCCCGGCAGCTTCTCGTTCAAGACCGTCTTCGACGAGAGCCACGCCCGCTTCTCGCCCGGCGTGCTGATCCAGCTCGAGAATCTCAGGATTCTCGACGATCCCCGCATCGCCTGGATGGACAGCTGCGCGAGCGAGGACCACCCGATGATCGACAGCCTCTGGACCGAGCGCCGCACGATCGTGCGGGTCTCGGTCCCCCTCAAAGGTCTGAAGCGCCGCGCGCTCTACGCCGTCTGCACCGGCCTCGAGCGTCTCTCGGCCGCGGTGAAAGGGCGTAAGCTCGCCGCCTAGTGCGCGGCCGCGGCCGCGGCCGGAGCAGGCGCAGCAGTGGCAGCAGGCGCCGCCGCCCGCGGCTGGTTCCCGCCGAACGCGTCGCCGAAGAAGCTGCCCCGGAACCAGCGCGGCACTTCCGCCCCGTCCGCAATCTCGCGGGTGATCAGGTAATTGAGCTGGGCGAATTTCGCGCCCGCCTGCCAGTTGATGTTCTGCGACAGATCGTCGCCGACATTGTGATAGCGGGTGGCGAGGAAACCGCGGAACTGCGCCTCGCCGCCATTGGCGAAGCCGGTCATCAGGAACACCGAGGGCACGCCCATCCGCACGAAATTATAATGGTCGGAGCGGGTGAACAGGCCTTCTTCCGGCAGCGGATCGGGAGGCGCACGCCTCCGCGCCGCCGCGCGCGCGACGATCGGCCCCATGGTCGAATGCTCGGCGCCGAACGCGACCACGTCCTGGAAGTCGTAGGTCAGGATCGGCATGTCCAGGTTGACGTCCGAGATCACCCGGCCGCCCGCGGGCACCACCGGATGATGGGCGAGGAAGCCCGCGCCGAGCAGGCCCTTCTCCTCGGCGGTGACCGCGGCGATGATGATCGGGCGGCGCGGGCGGTTGCCGGGCCGGCTAAACGCGCGGGCGACCTCGATCAAGGTGGCGATGCCGGTGGCATTGTCCATCGCGCCATTGTTGATCCGGTCCGCATTGGCCGCGTCGGTCGGGCGCGGGTCGCGAATGCCGATATGGTCGAGGTGCGCGGTCAGCAGCACATATTCGTTGGCGACGCTCGGGTCCGTGCCCGGCAGGATCGCGACGACATTCTGGCTGCCGAAGCGGGTCGCCGTGCCCGGCTCGCGGGTCACGCGCGCGGTCTGGGTCAGCGCGAAGCCGCGCGGCCTGGACCCAGCGCGCGCTGCCTCGTCGAGCACGTCGGAAAGCTGGCGGCGGGCGCCGGCGAACAAAATCTGCGCCGCCTCCTCGCTGACGCCGGCGGAGAAGCGCAGGCCTGCAGTGTCCTGGAAGGGCGTGCCGTCCGTATCGACCCAGGTCGTGCCGGGCCGGTTGCCGAAGCGCACCGCGCGCTCCCAGGGGGCCTGGGCCGCATCGGCGCGGGTGCGGACCGTGATCATGCCGATCGCGCCGCGCGCGCCGGCCATGCGGCTCTTTTCCCGGCTGAGGTGGGCGGCGACGTCGCTCGGCGTGCCCGCGGGGACGCCGCTCAGCACGACCACGATCTTTCCGCGCACGTCGAGGCCGCGATAATCGTCCATGCCATGGCTCGGCATGTCGAGCCCGTAGCCGACGAAGACCAAAGGCGCGTCGACGTTGAGCGGCGCCGGATCGGGGCTGCCGCGCATCGTCATTTCATGGCCCTGCGTGAAGGTGCGTCCGCCGATGGTGATCGTCGCATTGCCGGCGCCCGTGAACCGGACGAACTGGACCGGCTGATACCAGCTCCCATTGGCGCCCGCCGGTTGCAGGCCGAGCGCCGCGAACTGGGTGGCGACGTAGCGCGAGGCGATGTCGTAGCCCCGCGTCCCGGCCTCGCGTCCTTCGAGCAGATCGTCGGCCAGGAAGGTGACATGGGCGCGGAACGCGTCGGCGCTGAAGTCCGGCGTCGCGGCGGCCGCCTGCGCGGCCGGCGCGGGGCTCTGGGCGATGGCGGAAGCGGACAGCGAAAGCGCGGCCAGGCCGGCCAGCAGGGGTCTGACGATCATCTGAAAACAGTCCTCGGAAGATGGTGTGCCGCTGGCCTAATGCACCGGGACCGGGCTTTCAATATAGCGCCGCCCTTTTGCGCAAGACCGGTCAAGCGAAGCTGAACGGAACAAAACGGAACGATTCAGCCACCGTTCAACTCATCGATGTAATAGAACGGTTCGTCGCTGCCACGCTCGGCGCGACGCAGGGAGTAAGACCGATGCTAGTTCCGATCTTCGGCAAGGTGATCCGAAAACAGACGCCCGACGTGTCGGCGCGCGGCTATCACATCGCCTATCGCGAGAACGAGGTGAACCATTGCCCCGGCTGCGGCCGCTCGCACTGGTATATCGGCCGTCTCTCCGCCGAATGCGGCTTTTGCGGGACTGCGCTGCCGCTGACCGAGAGCCTCAGCACGGGCGCCGGCCTCTATCGCTGCACCGGCCGCAGCCACGCGCTGCCCGACTTCCGGGCCGCAGCCTGAGTTTTACGAATGCCCTGTCCCCGAGCGGGGAGGGGCGGGTGAGGGCGCGCGGCCAGCGAGCGCCCGCGACCAGCGCGTCCTCACCCATTCATTCTCCCTGCACGATCCCCCTCCCTGCAAGGGAGGGGAGCAAAGTCACGAGCGTGAGACCAGCCCCCAATCGGGCTCCCCGGCGGGCATGGCCTGGGCCGCCAGCCAGAGATTGAGCTGGCCGATCGGCAGCGGCTGATCGAATTCGACACCGGCATGATCGCCATGGCTCCAGCGGACCACGCCGGCGAGCCGCATCTGCAGGCCACGCATCGTGATCGTCACCTTGTCGCCGGGGCAGAGCAGATCGTCGACCAGCACCTTGGTGCCGTCCGTGGAGATGTCGCAGATCCGCGCGGTCATCGCCTGGCCCATCACCTCGATCCTCGCCCGCGCATCGACTTCGACGCGGGGAAGGGTGCGGCGGCCGACGCCGGCCAGAGCGGCGGGATCGGCGAGAATCGCCTCGGGATCGATCTGGGTGGCGGGGCGCAATTCGGCGCGCTTGCCGGCGATGAACACCAGAGCGCCGGTCACCTGCTCCTTGCCGATCTGCAGGCTGGCCTCGTCGGCGCCGGCGAATGGCACCTCGATGTCGATGGCGACCGCGAAGGGGGAGATCATGCGCACGATGCAGAGCGCCTGGCCGGCCGCGGTTGCGATCTTGCCGACCCGATAGGTGGAGATGCCGCGCGCCGCCTCGGGCACGGCTGCCGCCGCCGCGACGACCGCGGCCGGCGCCTTCGCCTTTCCGAACTGGCTTTTCTGCTGCGCTTTCATGGCAAACCCCGCCCTCTAACTCGCTACGGCTGATACGGCCGGGATGGTTTACAAAGCATTAGCCATAAACGCAGGTTCTGCGTGCGCCGGCACCGACTCGCCACCCTCCCGCCTTGCCCTCGCGCGCCTGCCTGCTATAGGACGCCGCCGAGCCGGCCTCAGCGGGCGTGGCGGAACTGGTAGACGCGCCAGGTTTAGGTCCTGGTATCGAAAGATGTGGGGGTTCGAGTCCCTTCGCCCGCACCAGTTTCGCGACAGCCCAGCCCGAAGCGCCGGAATTGCCGACAAAGAAGGTTTGAACCCGAGATGCAGACTGTCGAGACGTTGAACCAGGGCCTGAAGCGCGCCTACCGGATCACCATTTCCGCCAAGGAGATCGACGCGCTCGTCGACAAGGAGCTGAAGTCGATCGCGCCGCAGGTGCGCATGCCCGGCTTCCGCCCCGGCAAGGTGCCCGCCAATCTGGTGCGCAAGATGCACGGCCCGCAGCTGGAGCAGCAGGCGCTGGAGAGCGCCGTCCAGGACGGCGTCCAGAGGCTTCTCGACGAGCAGAAGATCCGCCCGGCCATGCAGCCCCAGGTCGCGCTTGAGGCTGGCGGTGGCGGCCAGGATGCGGTGCTGACCGTCGAGGTCGAGACCCTGCCTGACGTTCCCGAGCCCAAGGTCGACGGCCTGAAGATCGAGCGCCTGCGCGTCGAGCCTGAAGCCGAGGCGATCGACGCCGCGGTGAACCGGCTCGCCGAGGGCCAGAAGAGCTACGATCCCGCCCCCGCCAAGCACAAGGCGGAGAAGGGCGATCTCGTCGTGCTCGATTATGAGGGCAAGATCGATGGCGAGCCGTTCGACGGCGGCACCGGCACTGGCATGTCGCTGGAAATCGGCTCCGGCCGCCTGATCCCCGGCTTCGAGGACCAGCTGATCGGCGCAAAGGCCAATGATCAGCTCGTCGTCAGCGTCACCTTCCCGGATGCCTATCCCGTCGATTACCTGAAGGGCCGCCCGGCCACGTTCGACGTCACTGTCAACGAGGTGCAGGTCGCACGCCCGGTCAAGGCGGACGACGATTTCGCCAAGTCGATGGGCATGGAGGGGATCGATCAGCTCCGCGAGCTGATGAAGGGCCAGATCGAGCAGGAGCTGAACGGCCTCACCCGCACCCATATGAAGCGCCAGCTGCTCGACCAGCTCGCCTCCAGCCACGATTTCCCGGTGCCGGAATCGATGGTCGATGCCGAGTTCCAGCAGATCTGGCAGCAGCTCGAGCATGAGGCGAGCCACGAGGAAGACCCGAAGGCCGCCTTGGCCGAGATGGAGAAGGAAAAGGACGAATATCGCTCCATCTCCGAGCGCCGCGTCCGCCTTGGCCTCCTCCTTTCCGAGATCGGCAACAAGAACGGCATCCAGATCACCGAGCAGGAAATGAACCAGCTCATGATGCAGGCCGCCCAGCAATATAAGCCGGAGGACCGGGCCCGCTTCGTCGAATATGTCCGCAACGAGCCGATGGCCGCGGCCCAGCTCCGCGCGCCTTTGTTCGAGGACAAGGTCGTCGACTTCCTGTTCGGCACCGCCGCCATCTCCGAGCGCGAGGCGAGCCGGGCCGACCTGGAGGCCGCGATCGAGTCCGAAGAGGGCCATGTCCACGGCCCGGGCTGCGGCCACGATCACGACCATGATCACAAGCCCGCCAAAAAGGCCGCCGCGAAGAAGGCGCCCGCCAAGGCCGCGAAAGCCGAGGCCGCGGCCGAGAAGCCGACGAAGAAGGCCGCTGCGCCCAAGGCCGCCAAGGCTGAGGCGGTTCCCGCGAAAAAGGCCCCGGCAAAGAAACCCGCTGCTAAGAAGGTCTGATCTAGATAGCCCTCTCCCTTGAGGGGAGAGGGATACGGAGACTTGGCGGCTTTGCTGCCTGGTCGTAGTTGGGTGAGGGTGGCAGCGCTGGTTCAAAATCGCGAACGCTGTCACCCTCACCCAGCTTCGCCTAAGCTCCTGCGTCGCTAAGGCTTCGCAGCCCTCTCCCCTCAAGGGAGAGGGGGCTAGTTGGGGGTGTTAAATGGCAAGGACACCGGCAAAGGCGAAGCCAGCGGACCCG
>JBGAHY010000019.1:0-72839 GCA_044225925.1 Allosphingosinicella sp. | reverse complement strand
TTCTCGAGCGGCGCGGTCTCGGCCTCGGGTTCGGCTGGCGCGGGTGGCGGGGCTTCCGTGGCGGGCGGCGTTTCCACAGGGGGAGGCGCGACGGCTTCGATGGGCGCCGGTGCCTCCATGACCGGCCCGGGGGCCGCAGGCTCGGCCGCAACCGGCTCAGACACGGCAGGCTCGCCGACTGGCTCGGGCTCGGTGGCTTCGACGGGCGCCGCTTCCATGACCGGCTCGGGCACGGCAGGCTCGGCCGCAGCCGGCTCAGGCAAGGCAGGCTCGCCGACTGGTTCGGGCTCGGCGGGCGCCGCAGGCGGCTCGGCCGCGATCGGCTCCGCCGGAGGTTCTACCGCGATTGGCTCCGCCGGGGCCTCCGGCGCGGCAGGCTCGGCCGCCGGTTCGGGCTCGGCAGCCGCCACCGTCTCGGTCTCGAACGAGGCGACCACCTCATATTGGCCGATCCGGATCAGGTCGCCCGCATTGATGAGATGTTCTTCAGTCATCCTCTCCACGGCGTCATTCACGAACGTGCCATTGGTGGAGAGGTCCTTCAGGATGAAGAAATCCCGGTCGCGCCGAATCTCGCAATGGCGGGACGAGATCGCGTTCTGCGGGTCGGGCAGGTGCCAGTTGCAGTTCCGGGACCGGCCGAGCACCGCCGTCTCGCCCTCCATCAGATACTGGGCTGTCATGCCGTCCTCCAGGACTTCGGCATTACGGATCGTGAGAAGGAGGATCATGAAACGGCCAATCTCCCGGAAATCGCGACGAAGCTGCGCAGTCTGCGACCAAGGTAGCAAGCCATGCTACCAACCTCAACCGCCGCTCCTTGCTACCGAATCGGCCCTAAGGTAGAATTCGATCCCTGCGGACGGTCTTATTCAACGCCCGCACAAGAGGAGTTTTCCGATGCGCAAGCTTGGTTTTTCGCTGCTGGTTTCGGTCGCCGTCGCGGCGCCGGTTGCGGCATGGTCGCAGGACAGCCAGCCCCCCGCGAGCACCGACGATTATGTCTGCGCCCTTTCCGGCCAGTGCGGCGACAGCAACGCCACCGAGCCGGCCGAGCAGGCGACGCCCAATGGGCCGCGGCCCCGGCTGTCGGCGACGCGCGGCTTCGCCATCTCGACGACGACCAGCACGCCGCGGGCGACACAGCGCCGTCCGGCCGCGAACAATGTCGCGCGCCAGGCCGCGCCTGCGCCGCGCCGCTTCGCCTTCGCGACGACTCCGGCGGGTCAGCGCAACCAGCGCATCAACCTGAGCCTCAGCTTCCCGACCGGTTCGGCGACGCTGACGCCGGGTGCTGCGGCCCAGGCCCGTACCTTTGGCCAGGCGTTGCTGATGCCGCAGCTCGCCGGCATGCGCTTCCGGATCGAGGGGCACACGGACGGCGTCGGCAATCGCGCCAGCAACATCGCGCTGTCACGCCGCCGCGCGCAGAGCGTTGCCGATTATCTGGTGTCGATGGGCGTGCCGCGCAGCCGGATCGAGGTGCAGGGCTATGGGCCTGACCGCCCGCTTCCGGGCACCAGCCGCAACAGTCCGCAGAACCGCCGCGTCGAAGCCGCCCGGATCAGCTAAGCCTGATCCGCGTCAGGCGCCCGGTACGCCGAGCGCCTGCGCGGCCTGGCGCAGCTGCGCCTGTGCAGCCGCGTCGTTCTGGAGCGCGCCCTGCGCCGTGCGCAAAGCCTCCGCCGCGAGTTGTGGCTCGTTGAGCGCCATGCGCGAGCGCATCAGCATGATCCAGCCGCGAGCGTCGCGCGGATTCTGGCGCAGCCGCGCGGCGAGCCGGTCCACCATCGAGCGGCCCATTTCGCTTTGCTGGGTCGGCGTCATGCCGCCCGCGGCGCGCAGCTGATCCGGCGTCGGGCCGGGGATGCCGGCCGTCGCCAGGTCGGCGCCCGAACCTCCATTGGTGGCAGCGGGCGCTGCGGCGGGCGCCGCCGGCAGCCGTCCGTTGATATCGATATTGTGCTCGCGGGCGAGGGCGATCACCGAGTCGCGGACCTGCGGCGGCAGCGGCTCGCCGCGCGGCGGATCGCGGAGGAGGGCGATCAGATCATCGACGGCACCGCGATGGTCGCCCTGATCGTTCTTGATCGTGGCGAGATAGAAGCGCGACATCGCATTGCCGGGCTCCAGCTCCAGCGCCCGCCGGAAATAGCGCTGCGCCTCGGTCAGCGGCTGCCGCCCGCGCGTCGCCGTGAAGACGAGCATCTCGCCCAAATAATTGTTATAATTGGAATTGTTGGGCTGCAGCTCCACGGCGCGGCGGAAAGCGGCGGCGGCATCGGGGAAGCGTTCGAACTGGCGGTTGAGCTGGCCGAGCTCGAACCATGCCGCGTGATTGTCGGGGTCGCGGCGCAGCGCCTCCTGCAGCGCCTGGATGCGGGTCTCTGCAGCGGCGATCGCGGCCTGCTGGTTGGGATCCGCGCTGGCCGCCGCATTGGTCGTCGCGGCGGCGCTGGCATTGGCGTCTGGCGCCGCGCTCCCGCCCTGGCGGACGCCAAGCGAATAAGCGACGACGCCGGTCGCGATCAGGGCGGCCCCCGCGAGGGCGATCGTGGCCGGCTGGAGCCGCCGTCCGGGAGTTGCTGCTTCTGTCATCGCCGGGGATCATCGCGGCAAATGGTGCGGCGTCAAGGGCGACATCGCGCCCCGTCTCAACGCAACCGGCTAAGCCAGCGCCCCCGCTCGGAATTCGCCGCTCGCGACGCCCTCGGCGCTGGCGTCTCGTCACAACTCTGTTAGACTGCCCGAAACGACCTTCCGGGGGAGCTAGTTTCGGGTGTCGGCCGCGTACAAGATTGCGATCATCGGGTCGGGTCCGGCCGGCATGAGCGCCGCCGGCCGCGCGGCGGAGCTGGGCCTTTCGCATGTCCTGCTCGAGAAGACCGACCACCTCTCCGACACGATCTACAAGTACCAGAAGGGCAAGCACGTCATGGCCACTCCGAGCCAGCTCGTGCTGCGCTCGGATTTCGACTTCGAGGCCGGCAAGCGCGAGAAGATTCTCGGCATCTGGGACGATCAGACCGCGGAGCGGAAGGTCAACGCCCTGGTCAATGCTGACGTGGTCTCGATCACCGGCGAGAAGGGCAATTTCACGCTGAAGGTGAAGGGTGCCGCCAACGCCTGGAACCGTCCCGCCGAGTCCGGCAAGCCCGATTCCCGCAATTCAGGCGGCGACAAGGGCGGCCAGACGCAGGAGATCAAGGCCGAATACGTGGTCCTGGCGATCGGCACGCAAGGCAATCCGAACACGATGCGCTGCGAAGGCGGGGATTCCGCGCACATCCAGTATCAGCTGGACGATCCCGGCGAATATTATGACGAGCATATCATGGTGATCGGCTCGGGCGACGCCGGCATCGAGAATGCGCTCGGCCTCGCCGCCGATCCGGCCCAGGCGAACACCGTCTCGATCATGAACCGCAGCCCCGAATTCGCCCGCGCCAAGCAGGCCAATGTCGATCTGCTCATGGAGGCGGGCAAGGCGGGCCGGGTCAACATTTTGTGCGAGACGACGCCGCTCAAGGTGGTGCCCGGCTTCCTCTATATGGAGACGCGGGACGGCGAGCAGAAGATCAAGTGCGACCGCATCATCGCCCGCATGGGTTCCTCGCCGCCGCGCAAGTTCGTCGAGGAATGCGGCGTGGAGTTCACCAGTGCGGACAAGGATTCCTATCCCGCACTCTCGCCGCAATTCGAGACGACGAAGCCCGGCATCTACGTGATCGGCGCGCTGGCCGGTTATCCGCTGATCAAGCATTGCATGAATCAGGGTTATGACGCGGTCGAATTCATCAACGGCAATACCGATCTCCAGCCCGCGGACGAGCCGATCCTCGAGAAGAAGTTCCAGATCCTGCCGGGTTCGCGCAGCGTCACCGAATGGCTCGCTTTCTTCCGCCGCCGGGTCGGCGTGCTGAACGAGCTGTCCATGCTGCAGATGCGCGAGTTCATGCTCGATTCGGAGCCGCGGGCCTATCGGAGCGGCGATGTCGTGTTCGAGCGGAACACGCCGGGCGCCTCCCTGTTCGCGGTGGCGGACGGCTCGGTGATCGTCGAGCTCGATCCCGAAAAGCCGGGCGAAGGCGTAACGCTGGGGCAGGGCGCGATCGTCGGCGAGGTCGGGCTGATCTCCGGCCGCAAGCGCGGCGCCACGGTCCGCGCGTCGGCGGGCTCGATCATCATCGAAATCCCGCGCAACGCCGCGCTGAAGCTGATGGCGACGAACAGCGCCGCGAAGCGGGAAATCACCCGAATCGTCACCGAGCGCATGCTGCTCGGCATGGTTGGCTCCGCGACCGAAGATGATCTGAAGGAACTGCTGGAGACGGCCGAGGTCCAGAATGTGAAGGCCGGTCAGGCCCTGATCACCGAGGGCGATGAGGGCTATGACATCTTCATTATCCGCCAGGGCTCGATGACGGTGGAGAAGGCGATCGGCGGCAAGCCCGTCTTCCTGCGCTACCTTCCCGCCGGCTCCTATGTCGGTGAAATGGCGCTGATCGACGGCGGCCGGCGCACGGCGACGGTGCGCGCCGCGATCAAGTCCGAAGTCATCAAGCTGAACGGCGACGCCTTCCGCAAATTGCTCGCCAACAAGCCTGTCCTGCTCGCGAAGCTCAAGGAGGAGATGTCGGCCCGCAAGCAGATGAGCGATTATGTCGAGGCCCGGAAGGACGGCTATGGCGGCGCCGTCCAGATGTACACCGACATGGCCGGCTTCCTCGTCTCAGAGGGGATTGGCGAGGCGACCGATGTGCTGCTCATCGACGAGAAGCTCTGCGTCGGCTGCGACAATTGCGAACGGGCCTGCGCGGACAGCCACGAAGGCCTGTCGCGACTCAATCGCGAGGCGGGACGCACTTTCGCGCATCTGCACGTGCCGACCTCCTGCCGGCATTGCGAGCATCCGCACTGTATGGCCGATTGTCCGCCCAATGCGATCAACCGTGGGCAGGACGGCGAGGTCTATATCAACGACACCTGCATCGGCTGCGGCAATTGCCAGCGCAATTGCCCTTACGGTGTGATTCGCATGGCAAAACCGCCGCCGAAGAAGCCGAGTCTCTTCTCCTGGCTGTTTTTCGGCAAGGGCCCGGGCCCCGGCGAACCCGACCATAAATGGACCGACGGCAAGGTAAGTTCGGAGACTCCAAAAAAAGCGATCAAATGTGACATGTGTTCTGGTATCGAGGGGGGGCCGGCTTGCGTTCGCGCTTGCCCGACGGGTGCAGCTATACGAGTATCTCCGGAAGAGTTCCTCACCGTATCGAGGATGGGCAAGGGGGGCTGAGCGAGGGTGGCTAGCAGGGGGCTGAACAGAACCGACCTTGGCGATCCGACGGCGCATGAGAGTTTCCTGCGCTATCGCCGCTATCGCTGGTTCAAGATCGCGACGTTCCTGTCGCTCTTCTTCATCGTCGTCTACATGTTCACGGACGTCACGCCGCGTCCGAACGGCGGCTCCTGGCTCGGCTATACGTTGGGAACGATCGGCGCGCTGCTGATCTTCTGGCTTTCCCTGCTCGGCATCCGCAAGCGCGCAATGACGCGCGGCCGCTGGTCGCTGAAGGCGTGGACCAGCGCCCATGTCTATCTCGGCCTCTCGCTGATCGTCATCGGGACGCTGCACACCGGTTTCCAGTTCGGCTGGAATGTCCACACGCTCGCCTGGGCGCTGATGATCCTGGTGATCCTCTCCGGCCTCTATGGCATTTCCGTCTACGCGATCCTGCCGCAGGGCCTCTCCGACAGCCGTTCGGAAATGACCGGGCCGCAGATGATCGAGGCGGTGAACGGCCTCGACAAGCAGATCCAGATATCCGCCCAGCCGCTCTCCGACGAGGACAGCGCCGTCGTCCTCGGCTCGCTCGGCGAGGATCCGTTCGGCGGTGGCGTCTGGCGCCGCCTTTCCGGTTCCTATCCGCGCTGCGGCAACGCGGCGGCTCTCCAATATATGCGGGAACGGCAGGACCAGGCGTCAGGCAAGGAGCAGCAGGCGATCGAACAGGTCGTGGGCCTGCTCGAGAAGAAAGCTGCCTCGCTGCAGCGGCTGCGCGGTTATATCCGTCGACGGGCCTTGCTCGAAGTCTGGTTGTTCGTGCACGTTCCGCTGACATTCGTGCTGCTCGCCGCGCTGACCGCGCATATCGTCAGCGTTTTCTTCTACTGGGGCTGAGGGGGAAGTAGAGCATGGCGTTCCTGCTTCGAAATATCTCCCGCAGCGCCGATGGCCGCGAGATCGTCCGCACGTCCCGGGTCAATGACGACCTGCTGAAGGTCGGCCGCGATCCCGATTGCGACATCCGGCTGAACGACCTCGCGGTCGCCCTGCACCATGCGACGCTGGAGCTGGTCTCCGCCACCAAGATTGGCGTCTCCGCCGAGGCCGGCCTGACCGTCGAGATTGACGGCAGCGTCACCCAGTTCGGCCAGATCAACCTGACCACCGGCGGCGCCGTGAAGGTCGGTCCCTTCCTGCTACGCGTCCTGCCGCCCGAAATCGGCAGCGAGGACGTGCCGATCGATATCCAGCGCGCCGACGAGGACGTCGCCGAGCAGGACGACCGCTTCGACACGCGCCGCTTCGCGCTGCAGAGCGTGATGCCGGGCAAGCGCACCATCTCCTGGGTGCTGACGGTGCTCGTCCTCGCCCTCTTCCTCGTCTGGCCGATCGTCTCCTTTTACCAGAATCGCGGCAATGCCGACCGGATGGCGATGGCCGGCTTCCACGCCGATCAGATGTGGAGCAGCGGTGATCTCTCCAGCGCGCACGCTGCGCTGACGTCCAATTGCCAGGCCTGCCACGTCCAGCCTTTCCAGCCGGTGCAGGACAATGCCTGCAAGGCCTGCCACACCAACGTCCATGACCATGCTCCGCTCGCGCAGATGCAGCGGGCGGCGCCGCAGCTCGCCGGCCTCCGCGGCTTCCAGCAATCGATTCGCGACACGGTCGGGCAAACCACCGGCCGTTGCGTCGAATGCCATACCGAGCATGAAGGCCCGCAGCGCATGACGCCGACGCCGCAGCAATTCTGCGCCGACTGCCATACCGATTTGCGCAGCCGCCTGCCGCAGACCCGGCTCGGCCCCGCGTCCGACTTCTCAGCGGGGCATCATCCGGAATTCCAACCTTTGGTGCTGACCCGCTGGGATAACGGCCAGCCGCAATATCAGAGGGTCGCGCTCAACCAGCATCCGCTGGAAATGAGCAACCTCAAATTCCCGCACGCGCTCCATCTCAGCGGCACGAACGGCGTCGCCCAGGCGGCGCGGGCGAACGGGCTCGGCCAGCAGCTCGAATGCGCCAGCTGCCATACGCCGACCGGCGACGGCGCTCGCTTCCAGCCGGTCGACATGGCGCGCAATTGCGCTGCCTGCCACGATCTTGCCTTCGACCGGATCGGCGGCACCTTGCGCACGCTCCGCCACGGCGATCCGGCGCAGGTGATCGCCGACATTCGCGGCCTCTACCGCGCCGGCGGTCCGGCCTTCCCGCCTGAGCTCAGCCCCGGCGGCCGCGCGCGCCCCGGCGACGCCAACCAGATCCGCGCGGCGGTGCAGTTCGCCCGCGCCCAGGCCGACACCGCCAATCGCGGCGAGCGGGCGATCCAGGCGATCTTCACCGGCGACAACGGCACCTGCTCGGAATGCCACGTCGTCCAGGCGCCGCCGCCGGGCACGCTCAACTACCGGATTGCGCCGGTCCAGTTCACCAGCCGCTACATCTTCCACGGCTGGTTCGATCACCGTCCGCACCAGATCGTGCAGCGGCCGGGCGAACGGCGGCTGGAAGGGTCGGCAGGGTGCCTAAGCTGTCACAACGCCAATGCGTCGAGCAGCTCCAGCGACGTGATGTTGCCGAACCTCGCCAGCTGTCAGACCTGCCATGGCGGCGAGCGGACGAACCTGCCCGTGCCTTCCACCTGCGCGATGTGCCACGATTATCACATCCCGGCGGGCGGCAGCGCGGACAATCGTGCGCAGGGGGTGCCGACGCAGGGGCTGCGCGACCGTGTGCGTGGACGTCCGTGGGAGCCGACCGTCGCGAACTCGCCGCCGGGTGCGCGCAGGCCGTAAACGTGCTGATCGCCCAGATCACCGATCTTCACCTGGGGTTCGACCGGGGCAATCCCGACGAGTATAATCAGCAGCGGCTCAACCAGACGGTGCGGACGCTGGCCGCCCTGTCGCCGCGGCCTGACCTGCTGCTGGTCACCGGCGACATTGCCGACGACGGCGACGACCGCGAATCCTATGAACGGTTCAGGGCGGCGATCGCCGACCTCCCGTTCCCGGTCCTGCCGGTCATGGGCAACCACGATAATCGCGCGGTCTTCCGTGAGGTCTTTCCCGACACTGCGGACGTGGACGGCTATGTCCAATACACAATCGAGGATCTGTCCGTGCGGGTCATCGTGCTCGACACGCTGGAGACCGGGCGGCATGGCGGCGGCTTCGACGAGGGCCGCGCCAGCTGGCTGAAGGCCCGGCTTGCCGAGGCGCCGGAGCGGCCGACATTGCTCGTCCTCCACCATCCGCCCATCGCCACGGGCCTGTCCTGGATGACGGAGAATCCGGAAGCGCGCTGGGTGCGCCGGCTACGGGCGATCGTCGAGGCCAGCCCGAACATCATCGCCATGACCTGCGGCCACCTCCATCGCCCAATCACGACGCGCTGGGCCGGGACCAACCTGATCGTCTGCCCTTCGACCGCGCCCCTCGTTGCGCTCGACATGGAAAAGATGGACGCCGAGCATCCGGACGAACGGGCGATGATCGTCGCCGACCGTCCCTATTTCGCGCTCCATTACTGGAACGGGGAGGGGCTGATCACGCATTTCGAGTCCGTCGAGGACCATGAAGTGCTGGCCCGCTTCAATCCCAGGCGCCAGGGCCTGATTCGCATGCTCAACGAGGAACGCGCGGCCGGCTAGCGACCGGGGCTCGCCCGCCGACGCAGGGACAGTTTCCCGCGCACCCCGGGTTACTGGCCGTAGCGCCTGACCCTCGCCCGTCGCAGCTTGCGGTCTTCCACCGAGAAATAGAGTGAGACCAGGCCGTTCTCCACCACGGCTGAGGCGGCGAACGCGATGTCGGTGTCGGTGCGGGTTTCGGCCGGCGGCGGCACGACGAGCGGCTCGAGGCCGCGGCCGGTGACTCTGGAATAGTCGCGATCGAAGCTGATCCAGCCGATCCGCCAGCGCGCGTCATGGGTCGCGCCATTGTAGAACATGACCGGGTCGGCGTCGCCGATGGCCATGATCGGGCCCGTCGACAAATGCCAATTGTCCCAGCTGTCATCGCGGATCCCGAAGGGGTCGTCGACGACCGTCCAGGGCCCGTCGGGCGTAGGCCCGGTCGCAAGGCCGATGCGCGAGGCGTCGTGCGCGGCATATTCGTAGAACAGCCGCCAGTCTCCCTTGCTGGTCTGGGCCAGCGTCGCCTCCTTGATATTGCCGGCGCCGGGCGGCGCCTTGAGCGTCACCGCCTGCTTGGTCAGCCGGTTCATGTCCGGCCCCTCGGCGAGCAGCAGCGCACCCTGTTCTCGCGCCGCGTCGACCCCGGTGTAGAAGACGAGATAATTCTTCCGGGCGCCGATCAGCACGGTTGGATCCTCGCAGCCACCCGCATCGAGCGGATCGGGACCGGGGACGATTGCGGGTCTGTCGTCCATGCGGAAGGCAAGGCCGTCCGTGCTGTCGCCGCACCAGATGATCCCCGTCGGGCTGGTGGCGAGCAGCGGGCGTGGCACACCCCTGACCATGATCCGGTAGCGGTCGCCCTCGCACCAGACGAAGGGGCTCATCAGATCCATGCCGTCGAGCGGCGCCGCCGCGGCGAGCGTAACGTCGTCGAGTTGCACGATCGTGTAGGCGGCCAAGCGTCAGGCTCCCTGCGCAACGGTCAGCGAGAGCGCGCCGTCGATCGTGACCGTGGCGCCGGTAATATAGTCGGCTGCCCCGGAAAGCAGGAAGCAGGCCAGCGCGGCCACTTCCTCGGGCCGGCCTGCCCGACCCCAGGGAATATTGGCCTCAAGCTTCGCCCGATAGGTCGGGTCTTCCACCGCGCGCGCGTTCATCGGCGTGAGGATCATCCCGGGGGCGATGGCGTTGACAGCGATTCCCCTGGGCGCCAGTTCGAGCGCGAGCGTCGCCGTCAGTTGCGAAAGCCCGCCCTTGGCTGAATCATAAGCGACGCCGCCCGGGCGCGGCGCATGTTCGTGGATCGAGGAAATGTTGACGATGCGTCCCTTGCCTGCAGCGGTCTCCAGCGCCCGCACGAAGCGCCGGCAGATCAGGAAAGGGCCGTAAAGATCGGCGCGCACGATCCGGTCGAACTGCGCGAGCGCCATGTCGGCGAGCTCCACCCCGCTCATGTTGACCCCGGCGGAATTGACCAGCAGGGTCGCAGTGCCGAATGCCTCCTCGACTGCCGCGAAGAGCCGCTCGACAGCGCTTTCGTCGGCGACGTCGGTCCGGACGGCCACGGCGCGGTCCTGGCCAATCCGCGCGCAGACCGCCTCGGCGGCCTCGCGATCCTCGAAATAGGTGATGCCGACCCGCGCTCCCGCCCTCGCCAGCGCAACAGCGGATGCGGCGCCGATCCCCGATTCACCGCCGGTTACGATCGCTACCTGGCCTTCGAACATGGAACGGGCTCCGCCAGACGCACAGGCGAACCGGACGGCCCGCGCCCTGCCAAGCGCTGCAAACCGGAATAAGGTTCCCGGTCGGCGCGCCGGCGCCCGCTATCGCACCCAGTCGGACATCGAGCCCGTGTCCGTGACCTGGTAGGGGATGCCGCGGCTGTTGAGGAACAGGCGCTCCATCTCGCTGCGGTTGAAGGGCCGCGAGCCCAGGCGCCCGAAGACGGCGATCTGCCCCCCGGTCTCGTCGACGGCGCGGTCGCGGTCGAGGCCCTTGTTGACCGAGAAGGCGCGGCTCGGCGTCCTTGCCCAGGCGATCAGCTCCGGCACCGGCCGCGGCGAGAAGCCGTAGAAGCCGGGATTGGTCTCTGGGCTGAACAGCTGGAAGACCTTCATTCCGTTCCGCCCGTCGGCGACATAGGCGAAAAGCGAGGCGTTGGTGGAGGCGACGGTCACGTCCTGCGTGTCCGGCGTTTGGTTGTTCCAGAAGGCGAGGTTCGGCATCCGCCAGAAGATCGCGGGATGCTCGGGCCGGGTGATGTTGACGATCACCATGCCCTCGGCGCCGGCGGCGACATAGGCATAGGTGCGGGCCAGGTAGACGCGGCGTGCATCCGTGAAGGGTACGGTCGCCGAGGGTACTGCCACCGGGCGGTCCATATGCGTGACGTCGAACAGCTTCAGCCCCTCGGCATCGGTGACCCAGAGATAGCGGAATTGCAGCGCGGTCGCCCGCGCGTCGTTCAGCGGGATCGTCGCGGTGACGCGCGGGTTCAGCGGATTGTCGAGGTCGAGCACGACCAGGCCGGCATTGGCGGTGATGTAGGCATAATGACCGGCCATGGTGATGTGCCGCGCGCCGGTCAGCGCACCATTCTCGTTCCACGCATTCGCCCCATTGGTGAAGGTGGCGCGGCGCAGGTGATTGTTGCGCGGCTCGCCGTCCGCCATCGTGTCGATGTTGACGACGATCAACCCCTCTTCGGCGTCGGTGATGAACGCATAATTGTAGATCGGGTGGAAGCGCTGCTCCTGATTCTCCTCGAGCAGGGAGATGGTGGAGCCGTCCGCCTGGACGCGCGGCGTGTTGGCCATCGCCTCATTGCGGTCGGGCCGGATCGGCTGGTTGGTCGGTAGCGCCATGCAGGTCGCGTTGCGCGAGGCGACATGGGTGTCCTGGCCGATCCGCGAGACCGGCGCGGTGATGATCCGCTCCGAGAAGCCTTTGTTGGCGATCGAGGCGATGTCGTAGACGCGGAAGCCGCCCGAGCCCTGCGCCACGAACATATATTCGCCGCGATTCTGCAGGCAGCCGACCCGGTCGGGCGTGCCCTGCACGATGTTGTAGAATTGCTCGAGCGGGCGGCTCTCGCCGGAGAAGTGCCTGTCGACCACATGGCCGCGGGTCCAGTTGATCAGCTCGCGATGGTTCTGGTCGACATGCATCCGGTAATAGTCCGGATAAGCATAGCGCTGGAGGTACGAGCCGATGACAGCCTGCGGCTCGTCCCATTCGGTGACGCGCACCGCCTCGAAGCCGCCGTCGAGGCCGACCCAGGAGTGCAGACCCATGAAATTCACGAAGTTCGTGCCCTGCAGCAGCAGCTGCGCCATGATCGCATTGTTGTCGTTCTGCTGGCTCACATGGCAGTCGGTGCACTGCTTCGTCTCGGTCGTGCGCACCGTGTGCGGGAAGTGCGGCGCGAAGGCCTGGCTCGAGAAGCCCGGGGCCGAGATGGGCGGCTGTTGGATATAGATCCGCTCTCGATTGACGTTTGTAGACGATAGCACCAGCGCCGAGGTCGAACGGATCGGTGCGATCTCGTTGCCCTTGCTCGTCATATGCCGGCCGAGCTGGAACATGTCCTCGCGGGCGACCTGTGGGTTGTAGGTCGCGAAGTTTCTCGTCTCCGGCTCACCCTCGAAGTGATGCTCAACCGTACGGTTGTTCGCTTCGATCGGGAGGTGACAGCCGCCGCAGCTGGTCGTCCAGCTCAGGTGGCAGGTGAAGCAGGCCATTTCGTTGGTCGGGTGGGCGAGCTCGGTCTCGGGCACGCCCGGGCCGAACGCATAACGGCCGGTTTCCGCAGCGTTGCGCGACATCAGCTTGGCGCGGGCCGAGCGCATGTTGAAGCAGGGACCGGGCGTCCGCGAACCGGGCTCGCCGCAGGGCGGCAGGTTCGCATCCACTGAATCGTTCACTTGCTGGACCGCCCAGCTGAGGCTCGGATCGACGATCGAGCGCTGGACGAGGATGCGCCGGTCCGGCGACGGGCAGCGCAGGTTGGAAACTTCCTCCCTGGCGAGCTCGCAATTCATCCACTCGAAGCGGCGGCGGCCATCCTCGTTGCGGATCAGCTCGAGATTTCTGCCATGGGTCGGCGCGGCCGGGCCCGAGGTGCGCAGGTTCGCGAGCTCGCGCGAGGTGCCGTGGCAGTCGCGGCAGCCGATCTCGATCGCGTTCGCGACCTCGCCATAGATGAAGCCGTTGCCATGCGCGTCCTGGCTGAAGTGGCAGTCCGCGCATTGCAGCCCGACCTCGGCATGGATGTCCATCATATGGACGGCCCGGCCGGGATTGACGCCGGCGGGGACGAACTCTCCTTCTCCCTGGCGGCGGAAGGTCTGCGGGTCGCCGGGTGGGATGATCTGGCCGCGCTCGTCGAGCAGATTGCCCTCGCGGTCGCGGCGGAAGATGCCGCGGAAGTTCCAGCCATGGCCGTGATAGTCGGCGAACTGGGTGGTGCGCGCGAGCGGGTTCACCCGGTCATAGACCTCGCGCAGGAACTCGGTGCTGGACCAGAGCCCGCGCGGCGAGGCGCCTTCCGGGTTGCGCTCCAGCGTCTCGGCGTTCTCCGCCATGGTGGGATAATGCTGATGGCGGAAGCGCTCTTCCTCGGCCGCATTGCGCGCGGGGAGGCGGTTCTCAGGTCCCGGCCACATCAGGTCGGCATCGGACTCATAGTCCCACATCGTGTAGCCGAGATAGGAATTCAGGAAGATGTTCGGCTGGTGCATGTGGCAGACCATGCACTGCGAGGTCGGGATCGCGCGGGTGAAGACGTGGCGGATCGGGTGGCCGGTCTCGGCGACCGAGGCGTGATTGGAATCCGCCGGGGCTTCGCCTGTGGTCTCGCTTGCGCCTTCACGGCGGCGCTCGCCGCCTGCGGCCTCCGCTTCCTCGCCGACACGGTGCTGGCCCTGGCGCAGGCTGGCGATCGTCGGGTCGACCGTCGCGGTCTGGCCGTCGCGGCCATATTGCGAATAGGTCATCGAATGCCGCGGCTCGCGGTCGTTCGCATAGACGACATGGCAGCCGGCGCAGCCGGAATGGCGATAGTCGCCCTGCTGGTCGTTCGTGCCCATGAACCACATGTACGGGTCGTTGAGGCGGGTCTTGTGGATGTTGAGCACCGGGATCGCGACGCGAAGGCCGGTGCCGGGGCCGCGGTTCGACTGGCGGAGGTCCGGCCGGCCCGGCTCCTCGAGGCGCTGGACGATGCCGGTCGGGTTGGGCAGGCCGATCTCGGCGAACTGGGTGCCGATGTTGCGGCCCCCGCGCTCGAACACCCGGAAATTGTCCGCCGGCGGCGTGACGTGCCAGGTGGGTAGCGGATACATTGCGGCAATCACACCGCGCGCCTGCTGCTGCGGCGTCATGCCGGTGCTGGCGAGCGGGGAGGTGATCAGGGCCGGCTCGCCGGCGCGGGTATAGGCCTCGCCGATGATGTAATTCTTGAAGGGCAGGATGCCGTTATTATAGGCGGCGCCGCCCCACAGCATCGCGCCGGTGGCCATGAGCGAGCGCTCGGCCGCCTCGATCACCTCGATATGGCAGGCGCCGCAGCTGTCGCGGGCCACGCGATAATCGGACGGGTTGGTGAAGCGGATGAATTCCGGCGCCTCGCGGTTCAGCAAGGCATAGGTGCGCTGCGGGTTGGCGCTCGACGGGAAATGCCAGGCGCCGGGGAAGCGCGGCAGCACATGGGCGCGCTCCTGCGCGGCGAAATAGACCGGCGTGTTCTGCTCGCTGCCGGCGGGGCGGGTGATGCGCGGATTGCCGCCATGGCAATCGACGCAGCCCAGCACGACGGCGGGCGAGCGGTGCATGGTGTGGGCGTCGCTGCCGGTATGGCACGAGACGCAGCCCTGGCTCTTCGCGTCGGCGTCCGTCGCTTCCTGGGTGCGCGGGGCGGGGGCGGCGCGGACCAGGCTGTAGTCGCGAACGACGGCCTTCTCGCCTTCCGAGGCGCCGACCTGGGACGCGCCGAAGACGGAGGCGGCCACGAGAGCCGCCACTACGATCATCCAGCGTCCAAGTCGTTGCAGCCCCATCAGCTCCTCAATAGGTCAGGATCGCGTTGAACAGGACGGAATAAGACCGCCTGTCCCGCTGCTCGTCGGTGAAAAGATCGCGGAAGCCCTGGCCCGGCTGCAGCAGCGCGCCGGACAGGCGGAAGACGATGTTCTGGATGGCCAGCGGCCGGTAGACGATCGCGGCGCTGAGGTCCCAGCCGATGTCGCGCCGCACCGTGCCTTGCTGGCGCAGCCGCTGAATCACCGTCGTGTTTTCCATCCAGATATGGCTGACATTGGTCGAGAGGCGCAGCCGCGACGTGATATCGAAATCCGCGCCGGCACCGAGCAGCATTGTGCCGGGATTGACGAAATTGGACTGGCCCTGCTCCTTCGAGGAGCGCAGGTCGATCAGCAGGCTGTTGCGGCCGGTGAACTGGACAGCGCGGGCGCCGCCGGCGAAGGGCACGACCTGGCGGATCCAGTAGCTGGTGTCGGCGCCGGCGAAGATCGGGTTCTGGAAAATGCTGTCGAAGCCATGTTCGACATTGTCGAACGGGTTGCCGTCGCCGCTGGAATAGAGGGCGGAGCCGCGGATGCGGATCCAGTCGAAGTCGATGCTGGGCTCGACCGCCGCGAAGAAGGCCTGGATGCGGGCATTGCGCCCCGTGAACACGTTCTGGCGGTCCGAGCCGAACAGGCCGTAGGCAAAGCCGGTCAGGTTCATGCGGCCGATATGCCCGTCCACGCCGTAGCCGATATAGAAAGCGTCATAGCTGCGCGACCGCAGGTTGCCGAACAGGGCCGGACGCACCGGGAAGCCATTGTCGTCGACCTTGATCTCGTTGCGCTCGCGGTTGATGTTCCAGGTCAGGCTCAGTTCGCTGGTCAGGCCGACGAACGGGAAATCCTGGCGGAAGACATTGGCATTCAGGACCCAGTCGTCGCGCGGGGATTGGAGCACATTGTTGAGGCCTGAATTGGTGTCCTTCTCCAGCCGCCAGATCGCCTGCAGATTCCACTGCCAGCGATTGTTGTCGCGATTGCCGAACAGGCGCACGCCGAGCTGGTTGTCTTGGAACAGGAAGCCGCGGAAATCGAAGTTGAATTCCTGGATGCCGACGCGGATGGTGTAGAAATCGAACCGGCTGGAGGTCGGTCCGAAATCATAGTCGAAGAAGGCTTCCTGGACGCCGAGCGCATAGTCGAAGCGGTTGGACCCCTGTGTCGGCCGCACGTCCAGCACCCGCCGTTCGGGCACGTCGACATAATTGGCCTGAAAGGCGAGCGTAACGCGATATTGGACTTCAGGCGGCCGGAAGGTGGTGAAGCCCTTGATGAGAGCGGCGGAGAAGATGAAGGTCTGCGCCGCGACGATGCTGTTGTTGCGGCCGAAGACGTCATTCTCGTCGGCATTTCCGGTGGTCTGCACGCCGCCCGGGATCGGGAAGCTGCGCGGCTCGATCACCGTGTCGGAAATGGCGCTGGCCTGGAAATACCAGTCCGGGCTCTGCAGGCCGAGGAAGCGCGGCGTGGCGCAGCGGGCGATGCCGGCTTCGCGGCGGCGCGCCTGCTCTTCGTCGGTGGGCAGGCAAAGCGGCCGATCGCCCTTCAGGATGTTCTGGTTGTAGGGATCGTACCAGCGCTGGCGCACGATGCCGAGCGTGTCGATCAGGCGCCAGCGGTCGGGGATGCCGATATGGTCGATCGAAAAGGCTTCCGGCTCCGGCTGTCGGATCGCACCCGGATTATACTGATCGACCGGCTCCGGCAGGGTCTCATGATTGTCCGGTCGGCGGCGGCCCTCGACCTGATTCTCCTGGCTCGGCGGGGTCGGTTGCGCGCGCGGCTCTTCCGCCGGCAGCGGCTGGTTCGTGACCGGCTGGCCCCCGAAGGCCGGTGCGTCGCGCGGCGGCGCGTCCTGCAGGGCGGTGAGATCGATATTGGTGGAGAGACTGGCCAGATGGAAATCCGTCGCCGCGTCCGCCGCCGCGGGCCGGAGCCCGACAGACGCGGGAGACACAGCGCCTCCCGGCGCGCCGGCTGACGCCATCAGCGACAGGAGGGCGGCCGCAACCGTCATTTTCCCTGACAGACATTCTGTTCGCTCGACCCGACGAACGGGTTGAACGGACACAGGACATAGCGAAGGCGCGTGCTGGTCGGGCCCACCGGGATGTCGATCCGGTCGGAGCGGCGCGATGGATCGGCATGGCCGATCGTCGCGCCCGGCAGCTGGCCGGCATTATAGAGGCCAAGGAAGGCGATCATGTCGCTCTGGTCCGTGCCGTCGCCCGACGCGGCGATGGCCCCGACCAGCTGGTTGCCGCGATAGATGGGCACGCCGCCCGCAAACAGGGTGATGCCGTTCCGGATCCGGTTGCTGCCCGTCGGCGTGACCGGCGAACCGGTGCAGGTCTGCGGCACGTCCGCGCCATTAATCCCGAGAATGAAATTCACGTGATCCCGGATATCCTGATTGATCAGGTTGGACTGCAGCCCGGTCGAGAAGATGCTGAAGCGGTCGAACGGCACCGAGAGCGGGCCCGGCGGCCGCCCGACCTCGCCGTCCGGGAACCAGGGCCGCGAGAGATTGCCGATCGCGCGGAGCGAGAAGGCGGTGGCGCCGGTCAGGGCCGTGGGATCGTTCAGGAACGTCCGGACCGCGCCGACATAAGCGGGGACGCCCGGCCGCGGATTGGCCAGCAGGTCAGCCGCCGCCTGGCTGTTCGAGAAGAAGGCGGTGGTCCGCGCCTTCTGCGGCACCGCGTCGATGGCGTCGACCAAGGCGTCCGGCCCGCGGATCAGGCCGAGGATCGTGCCGTAGGTGTCGACGACGACGATCGTGTTCTGGGCCCGATTGTCGAGCGGATAGCGCAGCTGGGCGCGCGCGGCGCGCTGGACCAGGAAGGCCTGTTCGAGCAGGTTGCGGACCTCGGCGGCGCTGAGCGGCGTGCCGACCGCTGCGGCGTCGGTCCCCGCAATCACCGGATAACGCTGGTTGCCAAGGCCGTCGGAGAGAACCCAGGCTTCGGGAATGCCGGGGAATTCCGCGCCCTGCGCGGGGCGGATGCCGGAGGCTTCCGTGCCGTAGGCGGTGCCGGCGACGATCACATTGGCGTTGTAGCCGGGCACGCCGACGAGGTTGCCGACCACGCCGTTGATCGAGGCGAAGGAGGGCGCGCTGGCCGGATTGCTGCGGAAATCGGCGGTCGTGGCGTCGGAATAGCGCAGCAGGGTGCCATCAACGCTGAACCGGTTCGCCCGGATCTCCGGCGCCGGCTCGAAGCCGGTGGTCGCGGCCAGCGCGATCGTTTCCTCGGGGTCGTGGTCATTGTCCGTATATTCGGTGTCGAAGCCGTAGACGCCGTCCCCGATCACGCCGACTGCGCCAACCACGACGCCGTTCTTGTAGAGCGGGAAGGCGCCGGGATCGGCACCGACGCCGAGCGGGCCGCGATGCGTGCCGGCGCGATTCGGGTAGCGGGACGACACGTCCGAACAGGGCAGCTGGCTGAACTGGACGCTGAACAACGGCCCACTCTCCAGCCCGCGCGTGGTCGCCGACGGCGGGAAGGTTTCCTGGACGATGTCGTTCGCGGTGCGACTGGAGAAAGCCGCGCCCATGGACGAGAAATAAGCCGCGGTCAGCGTCTTGGAGATGCCGCCGGCCAGAGCCGCCGGCGCCGGCAGATTCAGATTCTGGAGATCGGCATTCTGGCCATTGGCCGCGGGGGGCGTCCGCAGGGTCAGGTTGGTGCCGTTCATTACGAAGACGGCGAGCACGTTGCCGACCCGGTCGATCACGACGAAGCCGGACGGGCGGCCTTGGGCCTGCGCTTCGCCGACGCCCTGCGAGATGATTCGCTGGATGTCGGCGACGGTGAGATTTTCCTGCTGCGGAGTCTGGAAGACGGCGGTGACGGGCTGCGGCGTCGGCGGCTGCGGCGCGCTGGTCGCCTGGGTTGCGCCGCCGCCTCCGCAAGAGGCAAGGGAAGCCGAGGTCAGTGCGGCGATAACAATCGTCGATGTGGTACGCTTCAGTTTACGCATTATCTCAACCGTCTGATGGCAGCCGCGGCGCGGCCGAGACTGGCCCGGAAACCTCCCGGATCATAAGCATTGGGATCATGCACGGCCCGATAGGCGCCGTTGATATCCACCCGAATCGAATTGGCGGTCGCCAACGGGATTGCGCCGCCACTGACCAGGGCCGAGAGCAGGGTGTCGGTCGCCATCACCGCCTGAACCGAGCCGGCATAATCGGTGAAGCGGTCGCGAATCGCCTCGCTGGTGATCGTGTCGATGATCGCGAACGTGGTGTTGCGGCCCATGTCGGCGCTGGCGAAGGCGTTGCTGAGCTGGCGCAAGGTGGCGCGGAGCCGGCCGGCAGCGGCGATCGCGGCCTGGCGGCCATCGTCCATCGCAGCGTGGAAGGCGCGGCTGTCGCGGTCGAACTGCGCCCCCAGGCCCGGGGCCACGACGCGTGCGGCCGCCGAGAGCATGATCATGTTCTCGTCATTATAAGGCGGCATGCCCGGCGGGATCGGCCGGCCCGGATTGGCCACGGCGCCGGGCCGGAAGCGCGGATCGTCCGAAATCTGCCGGTGGCAGGAGTGGCAGTCGAAGAAATAAAATTCCGGGAAGATGCCCTCGGTGCCGCGTGAGGGCAGGACGAACAGCGAGAGCGAACGCTCCAGCGCCATCGCCTGGCCGGTCGCCCAGACCTGAGTGCCGGTGGCCAGATTCTTGCCGCGCTGCCGGTAATCGTCGTCGACCGTATAATGCTGCTGCAGGGTCGTGAAGAGATCGAGCTCGAAGCTGATCCTTGGATGGCCTGCGGCCATGATCCGGTGGGTGACGAACTGATTGTCGGTCGACGAGCCGAAATGGCAGTTGAGGCAGCGGTCGGCGCGGGCCTGCGCATTGTCGAGCGGGACGAGGCCGTTGCGGACGTTGGAGGCGTGGGTGCCGCCGACAGCATAATGGCTGGTCAGCCAGCCCGAGGCGGGGCCGTGGCAGGATTCGCAGCCGACCCCGTCAGTGGTCTGGAAGCGGACGCCGCGCGGGCCGGCGGGGGTGGCATGGCAGCCGAGACACATCGGCGCTCCGGTCGCTTCGCCGATCCCGAGCCGCTCGGCAATGGCACGGGAGCGGGGCTCGCGCAGCACCGCATAAGCGCGGCTATGTGCGCCGGCCGGGGTCGCCGGGTCCTGCCAGAGCATGATCTCGTCCTGGCGGACGTGGGGGCCGTCGCCCTGGCTGCGTCCGTGGCAGGTGGTGCCGCCGCAGGTGGCCACGCCGACAAAGTTGCCGGGCGCGACCGTGACGGCCGGCTGCAGGGCCTGGGCGTCGACGGGCCTCAGAAACAGAAACAGGGCAAGAAGGGCAAGCGCCCCCAGGGTCCCTAGACCGATCGCGACTTTGCGGCTGCCCCCCATCTGTCCTCCACGCCGCCCTGCTTCGGCAAAAGAAGTCTTGTGACTATGGGCCAGCGGTCCTTTCCATGCAAGGTGCAAAGACGCCGCGCAAGGCCTTGGTGACAGCCGAAACAAAGCCCGGTAGAGCGTCGTTTTCGGCGGGAGCGAGGGGCCTCGGCCCCGGCCTTGCGCCGCCACCCAGCGTTCAGACCAAAGATCGGAGCGTGCGCGACATGACCAAGGCCTCTGACCTTTTCATCCACTGCCTCGAGGAAGAGGGCGTCGAATATGTTTTCGGCGTGCCCGGCGAGGAGAATCTGGACTTTCTCGACAGCCTCTCGCGCTCGACGTCGATCAAGCTGATCCTCACCCGCCACGAGCAGGGCGCCGGCTTCATGGCCGCGACTTATGGCCGGCACACCGGCAAGACCGGCGTTTGCGTCGCGACGCTCGGGCCGGGCGCCACCAATTTCGTCACCGCCGCCGCTTATGCGCAGCTCGGCGGCATGCCGATTCTGATGATCACCGGCCAGAAGCCGATCAAGAAGTCCAAGCAGGGCCGGTTCCAGATCATCGATGTTGTCGAGATGATGGGGCCGGTCACCAAATTCTCCCATCAGCTGGCCAGCGCCGACAATATCCCGAGCCGAATCCGGGAAGCGTTCCGCCTCGCCGAAGAGGAGAAGCCGGGCGCGACGCATATCGAATTCCCCGAGGACATCGCCGAGGAGCAGACCGATTCGACGCCGCTGAAGCGCAGCCTCGTCCGCCGTCCGCTCGCCGACGAGAAGTCGGTGCGCGCCGCGGTTACCAGGCTGGAAGGCGCCCGCTCGCCGATTCTGGTCATCGGCGCTGGCGCCAACCGCAAGATGACCAGCCGGCAGCTGCTCCAGTTCATCGAGAAGACCGGCATCCCCTTCATCACCACCCAACTCGGCAAGGGCGTGATCGACGAGGCGCATCCGAAATTCCTCGGCTGCGCGGCTTTGTCGGCGGGCGACTTCTGCCACAAGGCGATCGAGGCCGCCGACGTCATCGTCAATATCGGCCACGATGTGATCGAGAAGCCGCCCTTCTTCATGCAGCGGGGCGGCACCGAGGTGATCCACGTCAGCACGAACACCGCCTCGGTCGATCCGGTCTATTTCCCGCAGATCGAGGTGATCGGCGACATCGCCAACGCCATCTGGCAGATCAAGGAGGACATCGTCCCCTCCGCCACCTGGAATTTCGAGAAGATGCTGGCCGCGCGACGGGCCGAAGTGGCGCACACCGCCTCGCTCTGCGGCGACGAGCGTTTCCCGATCTTCCCGCCCTGCCTGGTCGAGCGGGTGCGCGAGGCGATGCCGGGCGACGGCATCATCTGCCTCGACAATGGCGTCTACAAGATCTGGTTCGCCCGCAATTACCCGGCGCGGGCGCCCAACACGGTGCTGCTCGACAACGCGCTGGCGACGATGGGCGCCGGCCTGCCAAGCGCGATGGCCTCCAAGATGGTCCATCCCGACCGCAAGGTGATGGCGATCTGCGGCGATGGCGGCTTCATGATGAACAGCCAGGAGATGGAGACCGCGGTCCGCCTGAAGCTCGACATCACCATCCTGATCCTGCGCGACGACGCCTACGGCATGATTCGCTGGAAGCAGGCCAATATGGGCTTCAAGGATTTCGGCCTCACCTACGGCAATCCCGATTTCGTCAAATATGCGGAGAGCTATGGCGCGATCGGCCATCGCGTGGACAGCGCCGAGAGCCTGCGGGAGATCTTGCAGACCTGCCTGAGCACGCCCGGCGTCCACCTGATCGACTGCCCGGTCGATTATTCCGAGAACGATCAGATCCTCAACAAGGACATCAAGGCGCTGAGCGCGAAGCTGTGACCTCCCTCGACCATTTCGACAACAATGTCTGTGCTGAGCTGTGCGCGATCAGCAGGACGTTGATGAAAGAATGGGATCCGATCGGCATGGCTGGCAACCCCGGCGCCGAGGACGAGTATGATCACTACGTGCTGCCCATCTATTTGACGTTGTATCGCGAAGCGCCCGTAAGCGAGGTCGCGTCCCAACTCGCTGCGATTCGTACAAAGCAGATCGGTCTGCCGAGCAACGAGGTAGCTGATCGGCGCGTCGCTGAGTTGCTCTTCACGTTACATCGACAGTCTCTACCCTGGCGCCTACGACAGAGGCTTCAATGATCAAGCTCAAAGATATTTACCCGCTCTACCTCAACAACGAGGCGAAGCAGCCCAACGCCGACCTGGAGGTCACCGACAAATATACGGGCGAGGTCGCCTTCCGGGTGGCGCAGGCGGATGCGGCGACGATCGATGCCGGCATCCAGGGCGCGGTCGAAGCGGCGGAGCCGATGGCGCGGCTGCCCTCCTATCAGCGCCAGGCAGTGCTGCAGCATTGCGTCGACCGCTTCCGCGAGCGCTTCGACGAGCTGGCTTATGCACTCTGCGTGGAGGCCGGGAAGCCGATCAAGGATTCGGAAGGCGAGGTCACCCGGCTGATCGACACCTTCCGCATCGCGGCCGAGGAAAGCGTGCGGATGACCGGCGAGGTGCAGCCTCTCGACATCAGCCCGCGCGCCAAAGGCTATCAGGGCATCTGGAAGCGCGTGCCGATCGGGCCCTGCTCGTTCGTGTCGCCGTTCAACTTCCCGCTCAACCTTGCCGCCCACAAGATCGCGCCGGCGCTCGCCGTCGGCTGCCCGTTCGTGATGAAGCCGGCGTCACGCACGCCGCTCGGCGCGATCATCATGGGCGAGGTGCTGGCCGAGACGGACCTGCCCAAGGGCGCCTTCTCGATCCTGCCGGCGCATCGCGAGGGCGCGGACCTCTTCACCACCGACGAGCGGCTGAAATTGCTGAGCTTCACCGGTTCGCCCGGCGTCGGCTGGGACCTCAAGGCCAAGGCCGGCAAGAAGAAGGTGGTGCTGGAGCTTGGCGGCAATGCCGCGGTGATTATCGACCGCGATGCCGACCTGCAGGACGCGATGGAGCGGACGATCTTCGGCGCCTTCTACCAGTCGGGCCAGTCCTGCATCGGCGTCCAGCGCATCCTGATCCACGCCGACGTCTATGACCGGTTCCGCGACATGCTGGTCGCGAAGACGAAGACCCTGGTCTCCGGCGACCCGAAGGACCGCAACGTCTTCATTGGCCCCATGATCTCGGAAGGCGAGGCGAAGCGGCTCGACGGGTGGATCCAGGAAGCGATCGCCAAGGGCGCGACCCTGCTCTGCGGCGGCAAGCGCGAGGGCGCGATGCTCGAGGCGACCCTGCTGGAGAATGTCGATTTCGCCACCAAGCTGAACGTCGAGGAAGCCTTCGGCCCTGTCGCTTTCCTGATCAAATTCGACGACTTCAACCATGCTCTGGAGATCGTGAACGACAGCAAGTTCGGCCTGCAGGCGGGCATCTTCACCCGCGATCTCTTCCAGATGTTCGACGCCTGGGACCGGCTCGACGTGGGCGGCGTCGTGATCAACGACGTGCCCAGCTACCGCGTCGACAACATGCCCTATGGTGGCGTCAAGGATAGCGGCCTCGGCCGCGAAGGCATACGATTCGCGATGGAGGACATGACCGAGATCCGGAACCTAGTGATCCGGCGGAAGTGATCCGGGCTTCGTTCTAGAGCGAACCGCTCGGGTGCCCGGTCGGGATGTTGGTCTCGCTGAGTTCCCGGTACTCCACCCGCCCGCGCGGCGAACGGTTGCTGATATGCGTGGAGGTCAAGCCCTCCGTGCGCCGCTCGGCCGTATAGGAATAGCGCTCGACCCGGTAGGTCTCGCTGCCATCGCGCGACACGGCGTAGCGGCGGCCCGAGATGGACCGGATCAAAGGCGGCGCCCAGCCCGGCGCGCCCCGGTTGTTGACGATCTGCACGTCCGCGACGGTTCCGTCCGGCCGGATGCGGAAGGCGACGTCGATCAGCTGATCGTAGATGTCAGTCAGGCGGTCGGTGAGATTGTCCACCAGCATTGGCGGGCCGCCACCCTCAAGTGCTCGCATGATCGCCCGGCCATTTGCAGCCCGCGCCTCCACGTTGTCCGATTGGACGAGCTGATAGTCAGGCGCGAAGAGCAGCTGCCGGTGCGTGCCCCTGCCGGCGATTTGGGCAATCAGGGCGTCGGCCTGCCTCGTCTGCCCTCGCGCATTGTAAATGCGGACAAGCAGCATCCGGGCGCCGATCGAACGGTAGCCGTTCGCCGAGGCGGACAAGGCGGTGAGCTCCCGGACAACCCCGTCGCCATGCGGGTCCTGAATGTAATGGAGCCAGATCTCGCGCAGCTCCGTCGCCGCGACGACGTCGTCGCGTCCGGCGGCTCGCGCGCGGCTCGCTAGCGCGCGCAGCTGGTCCCGCGCCTGCACATATTCGCCGAACGCGATCAGCGATTCGATGACCTCGAGCCTGGCGGTAAAATGCCGCGCATCCTCCACGGGGATACCGCGCTGGAGCGAGTGCAGGATTTCCCAGGTCGAGAACCTGGCGTCCGCATCGAAGCCGAGGTGGCGCGCGACCATCGCATTGGCGCGATAGAGTTCCGAAACCGGCTCCGGATATTGCGCCGCATGACGACGGTTGCGCCCGATCGAGGCGAGGAGGGCGCTGCGCGCACCCCGATAGTCGCCGGTGTCGAACAGCAATTCGGCCAGCGCGGTCGTGGCGTCGATATCCTCGTTCGTCGGACAGCGGCGGGCGAGGCAGGCGGCCAGCCGCCGCCGCAAATCCGCGAGGCGGTCGCCCACGACGACGACAGTCTGCGACACGCCGGGCGGCGGTTGTTGCGGCTGCGGTTGCGCGGCAGTTGTGCCGGACATGGCCATCAGGAGCGAGGAAAGTGCAGTGAGCATGGCAACCCCCGGTATTCCTCCTCAAGGCGTAGGCGAAAAAGGCCTTGGGGTTAAGGGTCAGGGCGAACCGGTCGGTTGGGCGGCTGGGATCGACGTCTCGCTGAGCTCGCGATATTCGACGCGCCCGCGGGGCGAACGGTTGCTGATCCGGGTGCCGCTCAGGCCCTGCGTGCGCCGCTCGGCCGTGTAGGTGTAGCGTTCGACCCGGTAGGTTTCGCTGCCGTCCGGCGCGATGGCGTAGCGGCGGCCGGTAATGGAGCGGAGCAGGGGCGGCGCCCAGCCGGGCTGGCCCCGGCGGTTGACGATCTGCACGTCCGCGACGGTGCCGTCCGGCCGGATGCGGAAACCGACGTCGATCAGCTGATCGTAAATGTCCGTCATGCGGTCGGGCAGGTTCGCCCCCATGAGCTGGGTCTGGAAGGATTCCTGCCCTGGAGGCGGCGCCGGCCTGTTGGCTGTGTTCTGCATCGTCTCGGCATTCCCGGCCGAAGTGCCGAGATTGTCCTGCTGGGCGAGCGAAAAGTCCGGCGCCGCGAGCAGCCGCCTGCGCGTTCCGGTCGCGCCGAGTTGCGCGATCAGGGCATTGGCCTGCCGGGTCTGCCCGCGCGCGCTGTAGATGCGGATGAGCAGCATCTTGGCGGCGGTGGAGCGCCGCGCATCCGGCGAGGCGGACAGGGTGACCAGCTCCCGGACGATGTCGTTGCTTTCCGGCGCCTGGACATATTCGAGCCAGAGCCCGCGCATCTGCGCCGTCGCGACCACGTCGTCACGGCCGGCGGCGCGGGCCCGGCTGGAAAGCTCGCGAAGCTCGTCCCGTGCCTGATAATATTGGCCGAAGGCGATCAGCGATTCGATGACCTCCAGCCTTGCCGTGAAATGACGGCCATCCTCGGCCGGAATGCCGCGCTGGAGGGCATGCAGGATTTCCCAGGTCGATAGCCGCGCATCCTCGTCGAAGCCGAGGTGGCGGGCGACGAGGGCATTGGCGCGATAGAGATCCGAGACCGGCACAGGATAATGCTCCGCCTCGCGCCGGTTGCGCCCGATCGAAGCCAGCAGCAGGGTCCGCGCCTCGCGATATTCGCCGGCCACGAACAATGCGCCCGCGAGCGCGGTCGTGGCGTCGATATCCTCGTTCGGCGGGCAGTGGCGGGCCAGGCATTCGGCGAGCCTGCGGCGGTAATCCGCCATCCGGTCGCCGGTGACGACGATGGTCTGCTGAATGCCGAACGGTGATCGAATTTCCTGACCGGTCACAGGCGATGATTGCGGCGCCTGCGCCATGGCCGTGCCAGACCCGGCGGCGAGCAGGAAGGAGAAAAGTGCTGTGCGCATGGCGACCCCCAAGTCGTTCCCCACGCCAAGCTTATGCGAAAAAGAATGTGGCGAGAAGGCGCTACGCCGTCAGGCCGGGCTGCCCGCGCGCGCCGCCTCCGCGATGGTGCGGTTGGAGGCGCGCAATTTCGCCTTGAGCACGGTCGCGAAGCCATGCTCGATCGCGCGGCGGATATCCTCATGCGCCTCGACATAGGGTCTGAGGTCCTCCGCCGGCGCACACCAGAAGCGCGAGGGGCGGGTGAGGATGACGGTCGCCGTTGCGGTCTCGCCGGAGAGCACGGTGAGCTCGCCGATCAGATCGCCGGCGGTGCAATGGCCGACCTCGACGCCATCGCACATCACCTTCGCGTCGCCCTCGGCGAGGTAATAGAGATGGTCGACCGGCTCGCCTTCGCGGGTCAGGCTGTCCCCGGCCCGCCCTGAGATCCAGACGCCCTGATCGACCAGATGCCGGGCGCGGCCACGCGGCAGGCCGTCGAACAGACGGTCCATCATATGCTGTTCGTCGGGGGTGAAGCGCACCGCCCGGTCGCGCCAGAGCCGGCGCCCGACCACCGCCGCAGCCAGCAATGTGAGCATGCCGCCGAGGATGGCGTCGGTGACATCGCCGGTGAGCAAGGCCTGCACCAGCCAGAGCGCGCCCACGCCGCCGATCAGGCTGCGCGCGAGAATCGGCCGCTTCACCATGACGGCCGCGCACAGCAGCAGGAAGATGGCGAGGTGCAGCAGCAGCCGGGTCAGGACCATCTCGCCGCGCCCCCGATCCGGGGATCAGTTCGTGGCGGTCTGCGGCTGGCTGTCCACCAGCACGTCGAGCTGGCCCTCGCAGCCATTGGCGATCAGCGCCTGGGCGACGCCCAACACGTCGTGCGGCTGGCTGGTCAGCAACCGGAAGGTGATGGTGACCGGCACCGCGACCCCTGGCTGGGTGATCGTATAGGTCGCGCCATTGGCCGGCGCGCCGCCGGGCCAGGCGATGGTCGGCTCGTTCGTCCGCCAGTTGACTGTCCGCGCGCCGCCCGGGCCCGTGATCGTGAACCGGCCGGGCGCGCTCGCATCGGGCCGCCAGAGCATCACGTTGGCGGCGCTGGCGAGGCAGAAGGTGCCGCTCTGCGTGACATCGACGTGCCAGATGGTCGGGCCGCGCGGGATGATGCCGGCGTCGCGCACCGCACCGACGCGGGCGATGCGGCCGCCATTGTTGACGGTGGCGTTGGCCACCCGCGTATTGGGCGAGAAGGTGCCAGGGCCGCGGAAGGTGCGGGTGCCGCCATTGGCGAGCACCATGATCTGCTCGCCGGCGCCGAGCCTGATCTGCGCATTGTCGGGCAGCGACTGGCCGGCGCGATAGGACGGATTGGTCGAGCGCACGACGAGCACGTTGGCGGCGGCGCTGCCGGCCGTGGAAAGCAGAAATATGGCGATCAGCGCGCGGCGCGCGAAACGGTTATTTTGACCCAAGGACAAAGTGACCTCCAGAACCGACCTCGCGGCATCTATAGACGAAATATTGCAGCGCCGCATCCTCCTTATGGTCGGCGGCAATTGCTTCAAGCTGAACGAGCGCCTCTCTGTCCCCGGCGTCGAACCGTTCCCACACCTCGTTCAGTTGCCCGACGAAGGTGCGTTCCATGTCGGGCACAGGCTCCCAGACCATGACCGGCGTGGCGCGGCCGGACAGGACGATCCGGCCCATCGGGCGGAAGTAATCCAGCGTGCTTTCCCGCTTCGCTTCGTCGCTGACCAGCATCGTCGTCTTCAGCGCCTTGTTCGCGGATTCAAGCCGCGCCGCGGTATTCATCGCATCGCCAAGCGCAGTATATTGAATGCGGCCCTCGCCGCCGAAATTGCCGACCACGGCCTCGCCCCGGTGCAGGCCGACGCGCGTCACGCCGATCGGCGGTACGTCATTGCCGGCGATCTCGGCCGCCATGTCGCGGAAGCGCTCGCCCGCCTCGAACATTTCCCGCCCGGCGCGCACCGCCCGGTCGGCATCGTCCGCGCGTGCGATCGGCGCGCCCCAGAAGGTCACCAGCGCGTCGCCGACGAACTTGTCGAGCGTCCCGCCATGTTTGAGGACGATGTCGCTCATCAGGTCCAGATAGCGGTTGAGCAGCTTCGAGAGGGTCTCCGGCGTGATCGCATGGCTGAGCTTGGTGAAGCCCTCCAGGTCGGTGAACAACGCGTAGATTTCGGCCTGCTCGCCATGCAGTGCGAGCAACTCAGGATTGCGCATGATCTCCTGCGCCACATCAGGCGGGAGATATTTGCCGAGCGCGGACTGGGCGAAACGCTTCTGCTCCGAACCCACCGCCCGCGCGGCCGCACTAACGCCGATAAAGGCGAGCAACCAGCCGCCGCCCCACCCGAAGGCGGGGAGGTCGATCGTCTCGACGTTCATGCCGTGCAGCAGGAATGGCAGCCACGCGATCGCGACAATCTGGATGACGAGCACGATCGCGAGGCGCCATCCGGACAGATCGAAGGCGCCGGTCAGACCGCCGCCGACGATTAGGATGATCGCAGCGAGCCAGAGCAGGGCGGGAGAGATCGGGCTGCGCGTTCGCCCATCCAGCTGCTGCGCCAGCATCTGCGCGTGGACCTCCAGGCCCTTGGTGTAGCGGCCTTGGTCGAAGCGGGTCATTGGCGTCTGGAAATCGTCGAGGTCCCTGATGTCGCCGCCGATCAGGATGTAGCGGCCCCTGACGGCATCGCGGAAACCCGCGTCCAGTGCGGCTCGCGCGTCCGCGGGAAGGTCAGGCGCGCCAATTGCGGCGAGTGCCTCAATGGAAATCTTCGGGAAGGGTGGAACCCCGTTCGCCGGGAGCCGGTAATCGATGCTCCCCCTGTACGTGCGAAATTCCGGATGCTCGTCAGTCATTGCGTTGGCGAGGATTGTCGGCAGCCGACTGTCGCGCGCCGGCCAGCGCCGCATGACGCCGTCCGTATCCGCCTCCAGCTTGATACTGGCGGGGCGAAGCCGGGTTCCGGGGCCGACGGCCGCGAGAAACGCCCTGAGGAATGCTTCCTGCTGCGGCTCCATCTGGACCGGGCTTGCCGCATTGGTGGTGAACCCAAGGTAGGTCGGCGTATGCATCTGCTGGAACGCGGCGACCAGTTCGGCATCCTCATCCTGCACCTGGTCGATCAGGATATCGATGCCGATCGCGCGCGCGCCCAGACGATCCAGAGCGACAAGGGCGCGCGCCAGCGTGCGACGGTCCAGAGGCGAACGCTTGCGAAGCCCCTCGAGCGTTTCATCATTGTAGACGACGAGCGTGATGCGCGGGTCCTCGCCATTCGCGGTGTTGGCGTTGCTCTTGAACCTGAGGTCGTACAGCGCCCGCTCTGCATCCGCCGCGAGCGGAAGCTCCCAGGAATAACGGGCGAGCAGCAGACCTGCGGCAAGGAACATCACCGTCAGCGCCAGCCTGATCCAGCCGATCTGCGCAATCGCCCGCTTCAGCGTCACCCGTCCGGCATTGCCCGCATCCGCCATCAACGCCCCTCCGGCCTGAAGGGATAGAGCCAAAGGGGGAGGGGGAAAAGGGGGAGGGCCGATCGGCGCCTCAGCGCGCGCCGGCCTTCACCGCTTCCGCCCAGGAGAGGTTGGCGAGCGTCTCCAGCGAGGCCGCCATCTGGCTGGCATGGGCGGAGGTCGCGGTCCCGCGCACCACCCGGCCTTTGATGCCATGGACGATGCCGGCGAGCCGGAAGAGATTGAAGGCCATGTAGAAATCGAGGTCCGGAATGCCGTCGCGGCCGGTCCGCCGGCAATAGGCCGCGACATAATCCCCCTCGCTGGGGATGTTCAAAGCGGCGAGGTCGAGTCCCACCAGACCCGTCGTGAGGCCGGCGGGCATCCGGTACATCATCAGCGAATAGGTGAAGTCGGCGAGCGGATGACCGAGCGTCGACAATTCCCAGTCGAGCACCGCCAGCACCCGCGGCTCGACCGTGTGGAAGATCATATTGTCGCAGCGGAAATCGCCATGGATGACCCGCGGCTGCGGTTCGTCCGGCGGGATGTTGGCCGGCAGCCATTCGACGAGCCGGTCCATCGCCGGCACCCGTCCAGCCTCGACATCCTCGACATATTGCTTCGACCAGCGCGCGATCTGCCGGGCGAAATAATTGCCGGGCTTCCCGTAATCGCCAAGGCCCGCGGCCTCCGGGTCTATCAGGTGCAGCTGGGCCATGGTCGCATTCATCGCGTCGAAATAGGCTGGCCGCTGCGCCCGCTCGATTTCGGGGAAGGACGTGTCCCAGAAGATCCGGCCTTCGACCATCTCCATCACGTAGAAGGCGGTGCCGATCACTGCAGGGTCTTCGCAAAGCCCATAGCTTTTCGCGACGGGAAAACCCTGCTTCCCGAGCGCGGTGATGACGCGATATTCACGCTCGATCGCATGCGCGCCGGGGAGCAATTTCCCAGGCGGCTTGCGCCGCAGCACATAGGATCGGCCGGGCGTGATCAGCTTGTAGGTCGGATTGGACTGGCCGCCCTTGAACTGCTCGATTGTCAGCGGGCCGGCATAATCCGCGACCTGCGCCGCCAGCCAGCTTTCGAGCGCGCCGGCGTCGAATTCCTGGCCGGCCCGCACCGCTCCGGTGCCGCTATTTTGCGTCGCTCTGTCCATACCCCTTGGTGCCCCAGCCCGGCTGGCTGCTCAAGTGCGCAAAAAATCATGATTAATCAGAAGTTTATTAAAAAAGTGAAAAAAATATTATCCCTAACGACATGTTTACGAACTTCCCGGGACTAATGGATCGGGAAAGGCATGGGCATCGTCCCGTGCGGGTTTCCGGAAGGTCAGGGCTTATTTTTGCCCGGTCACGAAGGAAGCAACCAAGCCGCCGGCGGTTTTTGGCCGAACCGCAGAGGCCCAGGCCTTTCCTCCTTTGTCGGGGGTCGACAAATTTCAGAGGGGAACGATGATGAAGAAGAAGATCGATATCGCCGCCATTCCGGAGCTCAACACCAGCGTCGGCATGCACGGCTCGGTCAAGCAGAAAGAGGTTTTCGGGCCTTTGTGCCTCGGGATCCTCGTCGCGGTCGTCATCGGCCTCTGACGTTCGGACCCTGAACTGCGCTTGGCGAGGGGCGGGAGCGTTATGCGCTCCCGTCCCTTTCGCTTTCCGCAGCCAGGGGCTGGGCATCAGCGCCGATGACTGACACACTCCGCGCGGAAGCGGAGAAGGACTTGACCCGATGATTGCCGGCGCAGCGCTTGCCGCCTGGCTTGCCGACCGCGACGCGCAGCAGCGTTCGCGCGATGCCGTGGACGCCGTGTCCCGGATCTGGGGCAACCATCCGTTGATGACCCATCTGGAGGCGAGGTTGGCGGCACTGCCCCAGCCGCCCGAGGCGGCGTCCGTCCTCGATGCCGCCCGCACCTTTCTCGACCGCGAGGACGACATTGTCGCGTTGCTGGCCGCGATGATCCACGGCTCCCGCGCCGATCCCTTCTTCCGGCCGCCGCTGCTCCCCGTTTCGAGTGATGCGCAGGCGGGGCTGCTTCTCTTCCACCACCGCGATCTTTCCATCTCGCTCGGCCTTGCCGGCGTCGAGATGCTTGCGACGAAGAAGATGAGTGCGCAGGGCGCCAGCTCGATCACCTTCACCGGCACGACCGGCCTGTTCCGCTTCGTGAAGGCCGGCGATGCGACGCTTTCCTTCTGGGAGGCGCCGCCACTCGGCCATGATTTTGTCGCCGCCCGCGCCGGCAAGTGCCGCCTCGTCGAACGCCGGAAAGTCCGCGACGGCGAGGAGCTGGTGCTCGATGGCCGCAGCCAGAGCTTCGTGATGGAGCATGCCACCTCGGACGTCCTCTACTTCCACGCCGCGGTGCGGCCGGAGGCGGCGCCGCTCTCCGCTGAATATGACAGCCGGACCCTGGCCTTTGTCGGCGCCAGCAGCACCGACGAGGAGGCGTCACGCATCCAGATGATGGTGTCGATGCTCCGAACGATGGAGCGGGAGGATGCGGTGCCGCTGATCGAGGCGGCTCTGGCCAGTCCGCATTTCTACACGCGCTGGCATGTGATGCGCGAATTGCTGGCGCTCGATGCGGAGGCCGCACACCCGCATCTCGCGCGCATGGCCGACGCCGATCCGCACCCCGAAGTCCGCGCCGCCGCGCGTCAGACGCTCGACCTGTTCTTCGCGGATGACGACGCGCCGGAGGATACCCAATGCCGCGCGTGATCGATTGCCCGACTGATGAAAAACTGGAGCTGGCCGA
The DNA here is from genome assembly GCA_044225925.1 of Allosphingosinicella sp. Lineage (GTDB taxonomy): Bacteria > Pseudomonadota > Alphaproteobacteria > Sphingomonadales > Sphingomonadaceae > Allosphingosinicella. The sequence goes on along the minus strand of JBGAHY010000019.1, from coordinate 40,025 downwards.
GCTGGTCGAGTTGCTGGAGTCCGGCCCCTTCGACAGCGAGGACGAGGACAATTTCGCGTCCTGGGGCATCCACTTGCGCAAGCTCGCCAATGACCGGAACTTTCTGGCGGACTTGATGATGGCGGAGCTGAAGCAGCGTTGCGCCGGCCAGCTCAAGGACAATCAATATTCCGCGCAGGTGGTCATGCTTCACAGCCGCCCGGGCTCGCGGTTCGCGCTGCGGGCCAATTTCTGGCCGGCGCTGAAGGACAGCGTGGTCCGCCATTCGGGGCCGGATCCCTTCCTCTACGGGCTGCCGCACGATCACAATTTCTCCTTCCTCACCGTCGGCTATCTCGGCCCCGGCTATTGGTCGGACTATTACGAATACGATTATGGCTCGGTCGTCGGTTATCCGGGCGAGCATGTGGACCTGCGCTTCGTCGAGAAGGCGCGGCTCGAGCAGGGCAAGGTGATGCTCTACCGCGCCCATAAGGACATCCATTTGCAGCTGCCCGCCGACGCCATGTCGGTCAGCATCAACATCCTCGAAACCTCACACAGCAGCGTGTTCCGCGATCAATATCGCTTCGATCTGGAGAAGCAGACGATCGACGGGATCATGACCCGGACCTCGCTGGAGCCGATGCTGGCGCTGGCCGCGCATTATGGGGGGGAGGAGGGCGAGGATCTGCTCCGCAATTTCGCCGCAGCCCATCCGAGCGAGCGGGTGCGCTGGGCGGCGCTCCGCGCGCAGGCGGCCGCGGCCGCCGGCATCGACGGGCGGATTGCGGTGTTCGAGCGCGGCGCGCGGACGGATTCCCTGCTGGTCAGCTTTATGGCCAGGCGCGAAATCGCGCGGCTTGAGGCTGGCCGCGCCTGGATCGCCGGCGACCATCTGGAAGCCGCCGGCTGAGCCTCGCCGGCATCGACGAAGCGTTTCGTCGAAAAACCGGACCGGATTCGTTATATTGGGCGTAGAACGAACCTGGGCTGCTCCCGGGACGCGCGCCATCGCGGCCGCCTGTGCCTCCCTGCGCTCGGAGCTGCCCTTGGTGGGCTGTCTTTGAAGAGGGAGTCGCGATCATGTTGAACCATAAATATCTGCTCGGCGCTGCGGCATGCATCGCCGCCTGTGCCTTTGCTACGCCGGCCAGCGCTTCGATCGTGGTGCTCGGCAACAGCAATGCGCGCCTGTGCTATGAGGCCGCGGACAGCCCCGGCACGCCTGAGGTCCGCGACATCCGTAACTGCGACGATGCGCTGCTGCATGAGACGATGACGACCTACGACACGGTCGCGACCCATGTGAACCGCGGCATCCTGCGCCTGCGGCTCGGCCGGGTCGATGAGGCGATCAATGATTTTGACCGCGCGATCGCGATGGATGCGAACCAACCCGAGGCCTACCTCAACAAGGGCGCTGCGCTGCTGCGGCGCGAGAATGCGGCCGAGGCGCAGAACCTGTTCACCATGGCGCTGGACCGCAACACGACGCGGCCGGCCATCGCCCATTATGGCCGGGCGATCGCGAACGAGACGCTGGGTAATATCAGCGCCGCCTATCGCGATTATACCGCCGCCAGCCAGATGGCGCCGAACTGGCGCGAGCCGCGCCTCGAACTGACCCGCTTCCGCGTCATCAACCGCTGATGGACGGAACGTCGAGGCTCCCTGTTGGTTAGACCTGCGCGGGCCGTCCTGGTCCGCGCAGGAGACCGGTTTCCATGACTTTCACGCTTCCCGACCTGCCCTTCGCCAAGGATGCGCTGGGCGAGTACATGTCCGCCGAGACCTTCGATGATCATCACGGCAAGCATCACAAGGCCTACGTCGACAAGCTCAACGGCTTCGTCGCCGACAAGGGCCTCGAAGGCTCGTTGAGCGACATCATCCGCGACGCGAAGGCCAAGGGTGCCCAAGCCGTCTTCAACAATGCCGCGCAGCACTGGAATCACAGCTTCTTCTGGCAATGTCTCGCCCCGCCCGAAGGGCAGCGGCCAGAAGGCGGTCTCGCCCGCCTGATCGACGATGCGTTCGGGGGCACCGACGCGATGCTCACGAAACTTAAGGAGGAGGCGGTCGGCCATTTCTCCAACGGCTGGGCCTGGCTCGTGCTGGACGGCGGCGCGCTGAAGATCACCTCGCTGCATGATGCCGATACGCCTGTGGTTTACGAGGGGATGAAGCCGCTGCTCACGCTCGATGTGTGGGAGCATGCCTATTATATCGACTATCGCAACGAGCGCCCGCGCTTCGCGGAGACCGTGCTCGGCAATGTCATCAACTGGGAGTTCGTCGCGCAGAACCTGGACGGCGAGGGGGTCTCTCGCGCGGATCAGGAGGCGTTCGAACACGCCTGATACAGGCACGGCCCCGGCAGCGTCGGCGCTGTCCGCCTAGGTCTTCAGACGGTAGCCCGTGCGGAAGATCCACCAGACCGCGCCCATGCAGGCGAGCATGAAGCCGACGGTCGCGGCGAGGCTGATGCCGACGCCGATGTCGGTGGTGCCGTAGAAGCTCCAGCGAAAGCCCTCGATCAGATAGACGACCGGGTTGAAGTGGGTGACCGTTCGCCACGGCTCGTGCAGCATGTTCACCGAGTAGAAGGCGCCGCCGAGGAAGGTGAGGGGGGTCACGATCAGCATCGGGATGAACTGGATCTGCTCGAAATTCTTCCCCCAGATGCCGATGATGAAGCCGAACAGGCAGAAGGTCGTCGCGATCATGATCAGGAACGCCGCCATCCAGAAGGGATGGAGGACCTGGATCGGGACGAAAAAGGCGGCTGTCCCGAGGATGACGAGCCCAAGCACGATCGACTTGGTCGCCGCCGCGCCGACATAGCCGATCACCGTTTCGAGCGGGGAGACCGGTGCCGAGAGCAGTTCGTAGATCGTGCCCGTGAATTTCGGGAAGAAGATGCCGAAGCTGGCGTTGAAGATGCTCTGCGTGAACAGGGAAAGCATGATCAGGCCGGGTACGATGAACGCGCCATAGGGGACGCCGTCCACCTCGGTCATGCGCGAGCCGATCGCCGCGCCGAACACGACGAAGTAAAGCGAGGTGGTGATCACCGGGGTCACCAGGCTCTGCCAGACGGTGCGGATCCAGCGCGCCATCTCGAACCGGTAGATCGCCCAGACCCCGTGGCGGTTGAAGCCGCTCATGCCGCTGTCTCCTCGCGCTGCTGGTGGACCAGGCTCACGAAAATCTCCTCCAGCGAGCTTTGCCGCGTGTGCAGATCCTTGAAGCCGATGCCGAGGTCGCTCATCCGCCGGAGCAAGGAGGGGACGCCGGTTCGCTCAGCATTGGCGTCGAAGACGTAGAGCAACTCATGGCCGTCCGCCTGGAGGGTCAGGTTCCACTCGGCCAGCTCGGCCGGGACCGTCTCCATCACGTCGGTCAGGTTGAGCGTCAGCTCCTTTCGGCCGAGCTTGCGCATCAGCGCCTTCTTCTCCTCGACCAGGATCAACTCCCCCTTGCGGATCACGCCCACCCGGTCGGCCATCTCCTCGGCCTCCTCGATATAATGGGTGGTGAGGATGATGGTGACGCCGCTCTCGCGCAGCTGCCGGACCAGCTCCCACATATCGCGGCGCAGCTCGACATCGACGCCGGCCGTCGGCTCGTCGAGGAACAAGATGTCCGGCTCGTGAGAGAGCGCCTTGGCGATCATCACCCGCCGCTTCATGCCGCCGGACAGCTCCATCATCTTCGCGTCCTTCTTCTCCCAAAGGGAGAGGTCGCGGAGCACCTTCTCGATATGAGCGGGACTGGCCGGGTAGCCGAACAGGCCGCGGGAGAAGCTGACGGTCGACCAGACGGTTTCGAACGCGTCGGTGGTCAGCTCCTGTGGCACCAGCCCGATGCGCCTCCGCGTCTCCTTATAGTCGCGGCCGATGTCGAAGCCCTCGACCGTCACCGTGCCGGTGCTCGGCCGGACGATGCCGCAGATGATCGAGATCATCGTCGTCTTGCCGGCGCCGTTCGGGCCCAGCAGAGCGAAAATCTCGCCTTTCTCGATGTCGAGATCGACCGGCTTCAGCGCCTCGACGCCAGTGGCATAGGTCTTGGTCAGGCCCTTGATGGACAAAGCGGTGGTCATCGCGTCGCGCTCATTCTGGCGGGAGGTCAGGGATTTCGGGTTTCTCGTCGCCCAGGCCGTGGCGGAGCAGCATCGGCACATTGGCGACGGCGAACAGGAAGGTGGCTGGGATGAAGAACCAGAGCTTGAACGCCACCCAGGTGTCGGTGCTGGTCAGCCGCCAGATGGCTTCGTTGAGCACCGCCATGACCAGGAAATAGCCGATCCAGTTGCGGGTCAGCAGCGTCCAGCCCCTCTCGCGCAGGCCCGGATAGGCGGTGCCGAGCACCAGCTTCAGGAAGTTCCGCCCGGTGCGGAGGCCGAAGAAGAGCAGCCCCGCGACGGTCAGATAATAGATGGTCGGCTTGATCTTGATGAAGGTCTCGTCCTGCAGCCAGAGCGTGAGGCCGCCGAAGACCAGCACCATTGCGCCCGAGAACCAGAGCATCGGGGAGATCTTGCGGTAGCGGGTGATGGAGAAGGCCATCGCCGCGATCATCGCCGCCATGAAGACGCCGGTCGCCCAGTAGATCTTGGCCGCGTGCGGCACCGGCGCTGCGAAGTTCGTCACGAAGAAGAGCAGCAGCGGCCCATAGTCGATCAGCAGGGTCGCGCCGAGACCGGGCTTGCGGGCGGTATTCGCGGCAGCGTCGCTCATGCTGCGGACCCCGCGATGGCGCGCGCGGCAAGGGCGGGATCGAAGGGGCGGAGGTCGTCCATCCCCTCGCCGACGCCGATAGCGTGGATCGGGAGGCCATATTTCTCCGCCGCCGCGACCAGCACGCCGCCCCGCGCGGTGCCGTCCAGCTTGGTCATGACCAGGCCGGTGACGCCCGCCACCTCCTTGAACACCTCGATCTGGGAAAGCGCGTTCTGGCCAGTCGTGGCATCGAGCACGAGCACCACGTCATGCGGTGCCTTCGGATTGAGGCGGCCGAGCACCCGCCGAATCTTGGCCAGCTCGTCCATCAGGTCCTTCTTGTTCTGGAGCCGCCCAGCCGTGTCGACGATCAGCACGTCAATCCCCTCGGCGGTCGCCCTCTTGACGCCGTCATAGACGAGGGCCGAGCTGTCCGAGCCTTCCGCCCCGGCGATGATGGGCACGCCGGCGCGGTCCGCCCAGATCTTGAGCTGCTCGATCGCCGCCGCGCGGAACGTGTCGCCGGCCGCGAGCAGCACGGAATAATCCTGCTCCTCGAACAAATGGGCGAGCTTGGCGATGGTGGTGGTCTTGCCGGAGCCGTTGACCCCGACGACGAGGATCACCTGCGGGCGCGGGAAGGCGTCAATCTCAAGCGGTTCGGCGACAGGCTTCAGGATCTTCTCCAGTTCCTCCGCGACCACGCCGCGCACCGCCTCCTCGGTCAGGCCCTTTTCGAACTTTTCGCGGGCGAGCCGCTCGCGGACCTTGGCCGCCGTGGCCGGGCCGAGGTCCGAGGCGATCAGCGCCTCCTCGATCTCGTCGAGCGTCTGCGCGTCGAGGCTGGCTTTGGTGAACAGGCCCGAGAGATTGTCGCCGAGCCGGTCCGAAGTCTTGCGGAAGCCGGCGCGCATGCGCTCGAGCCAGGAGCCCTCGCTCATGCGGGTACTCCGGTCAGCATGCCGCCTTCGATGCCGATCACAGACAGCGCGACGATCGCCCCGACCTGTCTGACCGAGGCCAGGCGAACCGGCGCGAAATTCTCGGCGTGACCAAAATTCTCTTTTTCCAACAGCACTCTCTGCTTCGTTCCTATCAGGCTTTTGAGCCACAAATTCCTTTGCCGCGCGCAGGCCTCCCGCAGGCGGCGGGCACGGTCCTTGGCGATGGCGGGAGAAACCTGGGGCATGCGTGCAGCGGGCGTGCCACGCTTCGGCGAGAAGGGGAAGATGTGGCCCATCACGATGTTGCATTCCTCAACCAGGCGCAGCGAATTTTCGGCCATCTCGTCCGTCTCGGTGGGGAAGCCGGCGATCAGGTCGGCGCCGATCGCGATCTCCGGTCTTTTCGCCTTCAGCCGCGCGACCGTCTCCACGGCATCGGCGCGGCTATGCCGGCGCTTCATCCGCTTCAGCACCATGTCATCGCCGGCTTGGAAGCTCATATGGAGGTGCGGCATGAAGCGCGCTTCGCCGGTCGCGAGATCGAACAGGCGCTCGTCCATCTCGATACAGTCGAGCGAGGAGAGGCGCAGCCGCGGCAGGTCTGGCACGTGCGTCAGGATGCGCTCGATCAGCTGGCCAAGGCTCGGGCTCCCGGGGAGGTCCGGGCCGTAGGAGGTGACGTCCACTCCGGTCAGCACGACCTCGTTGAAGCCCTCGTCCACCAGCGCCTTGATCCGCTCAACCACCAACCCGGCCGGCACGGAGCGGCTGTTTCCGCGGCCATAAGGGATGATGCAAAAGGTGCAGCGATGGTCGCAGCCATTCTGCACTTCGACGAAGGCGCGGGAACGCTCGGCGAAGCCTGTGAGGAGATGCGGCGCGGTCTCACGGACGGCCATGATGTCGGAGACACGGATCTCCGCTTCGTCCGTCATTCCAGCGAAAGCTGGAATCTCTTTACCTTCAGAAAAGAAGGGAGATTCCAGCTTTCGCTGGAATGACGTGGGGCTGAACTTCTCTCGATTCCCCAGCACCCGGCTCACCTCGGGCATGCGGGCAAACACCTCCGGCTCCACCTGCGCCGCGCAACCCGTCACGATCACCCGCGCCTCGGGCCGGGCGCGCTTGGCCCGGCGGATGGCCTGGCGGGTCTGGCGGACGGCTTCATTGGTGACCGCGCAGCTGTTGACGATGATCAGATCGTCCTCGCCGCCGGCCAGCGCCCGCATCGCCTCGCTCTCGGCCATGTTGAGGCGGCAGCCGAGGGTGATGACCTCCGGGCCGCTCACAGCTCCATCTCGCCCGAAAAGACGCGGGTGGCCGGGCCTTGCATCCGGATCGTCCCGCCCGGCTCCCATGCAATGGTGAGCGTTCCGCCGGGCAGATGCACCGCGACGGGGCTGTCGACGAGCTTGCGCCGGATCGCCGCGACCGCGGTCGCGCAGGCGCCCGTGCCGCAGGCGAGGGTCAGGCCGGCCCCGCGCTCCCAGACGTGAAGCCGGATCGCGCCATCCTCGATCGAGGCGACGTTGACGTTCACCCGCTCGGGGAAGAGCGGGTCGGTCTCGATCACCGGCCCGATCCCGGCGAGCCCGACCGCGTCCGCGAGGGGCACGAAAAAGATGACGTGCGGGTTGCCGACATTGACCGCGGCCGGCGCCTGCAGGTCGCCCCAGGCGACCGGCATCGTGGCCGTGTCCATCGGATAAGCGAGCGGGATGTCGTCCCAGCCGAATCTCGGCGCGCCCATATCGACCCCGCCAGGATCGCCGGTGACGATGCCGCCTTTGGTCTCGATCGTCGTGCTGCCGCCTTCGAGCAAGACGACGCAGCGGCAGGCATTGCCGCAACTCTCGACCTCGCCGCCATCCGCATTCCAGATCCGCATCCGGACGTCCGCGACATCGGACGGCTCCAGCAGGATCACCTGGTCGCAGCCGACGCCGGTGCGCCGGTCGGCAATCGCCCGCGCCCGCGCCGCATCCATCGCCACGGCGCCCTCCCGGGCGTCGAGGATCACGAAATCGTTGCCGAGCCCGTGCATCTTGATGAAGCGCTGCGTCATTGCCGCCGCATCTAGGAGGGGCGGGCGTCTCCGTCCACCTCTGCCGGGCGGATCAGGCGGTCGCCGGTGCCTCGGCCCGCCCAGTCCGCTCCAATTTGCCCCAGCCGACCCAGCGCCCGCGGATCGCGGCGGAGACGGCCTTGATCACCACCCAGTACATGAGCTGGCGGTAGACGAAGCGCTGGGCGATCAGCAGCAGGCCGGGGAAGCGCTTTTCACGCTTGTCCATGCGGAAGGCGATCCAGCCGCAGATCAGGTCGACGGTCACGAACAGGCCCCAGAAGAAGGCCATCTTGCCGAGGTCCGTATGGGTCTGCGCCCAGCCATGCTGGGAGACGCGGCCCCAGGTCATGACGATGCTGAAGATGAGGGCGAGATCGATCATCGGCGAGATGAGCGAGAACAGCATCTGGAAGGTCCAGGCCTGCGGCATGCCGACCCTGGCAAGACCGCGCGGCTTGCCGTCACGCAAGGTCCGGCGGTGCTTCCAGAGGCATTGCAGTGTCCCGAACGCCCAGCGGAAGCGCTGCCTGGCGAGCGCGCCGAAGCTTTGCGGCGCCTCGGTCCAGGCCACCGCCTCGATATCGTTGGCGACCCGCCAGCCGGCGCGCTGGACGGCGATGGTGAGATCCTGGTCCTCCGCCAATGTGTCGACCGGGAAACCGCCAACATCCGCCAGCGCCTGCCGCCGCCAGGCGCCCACGGCGCCCGGCACGACCATGATCGCGTCGAGATGGGCGAGCGCTCGCCGCTCCAGATTCTGCGCGGTCACATATTCCACGGCCTGCCAGCGGGTGACGAGGTTCACCCGGTTGCCGACCTTGGCATAGCCGGCGACCGCGCCGACCTTCTCGTCCGCGAACCAGCGGGCGAGGCGGGCGATGGTCAGCGGCTCGAACTGCGTGTCGGCGTCGAGCGCGACGATGATGTCGCCCTTGGCCAGAGCGATGCCGCGGTTCAGCGCCGCCGCCTTGCCGCCATTGGCGAGCGTGAGAAGCTGCACGCGCGGGTCATGCGCGAAGGCGGCCGCGACGATGGCGCTGGTCTCGTCGGTCGAGCCGTCGTCGATGACGATGACCTCCAGCCGCGCCTGCTGGCTCGCCAGCACGCGGCGCACCGACGCCTCGATCACCTTCGCCTCGTTCCAGGCGGGAATCAGCACCGAGATGAGCTTGCCCTCGTCCGGGAAGGGGGGCGACGGCTCCGGCTTGCCGCGCGCCGCCAGCCAGGTGAGGCTGATGGCCCGGGCGAGGCCAAGGGCGATGGCGAGGGTGAAGAGCGCCGCGAGGATGCGGTTGATCCAGGCCAAGGTGCTGAAGATGGCAACGTCGACCCGCACCGCGACCAGATCGGCGCCCTGCACCTCGGGCATCACCTGGGCATGGGTCAGCCCGGCAAGCTCCGAGACCGGCACGAAGCGATAGCCCCGCGCCCGCAGCTGGTCGATGATCCGCGGCAAGGCCTCGATCGTCTGCTGCCGGTCGCCGCCACCGTCGTGGAGCAGCACGATCTGGCCGGAGCGCTCTGCATTGCCGGCCTCCACCCCGGCGAGGGTCCGCTGCACGATCGCATCGGTGCCGGGCAGCGCCCAGTCGTCCGGATCGACGTGCAGGCCGACATTGACATAGCCGTCATTCTGCGCGGCCAGAGCTGGGCCGAGCTCGTCCGCCGTGGTCGGCTCGGCGTCGCCAAAATAGGGCGCGCGGAACAGGCGGGTGCCATGGCCGGAATAAGCCTCGATCAGCCGCTCGGTCGTGTTCAGCTCGAACAGGGTCTCGCCATCCGACAGGGTCGCGAAATTCGGGTGGGTGTAGCTGTGATTGCCGATCTCGTGACCGTCGGCGACGATCCGCCGCAGCAGGCTCTCCTGGCCGAGCACATTGTCGCCGATCACGAAGAAAGTGGCGGGGACGTGCTTGGCCCTCAAGATGTCGAGGATCGCGGGCGTCCAGTCGGGATCGGGCCCGTCGTCGAAGGTCAGGGCGACCAGGCCTGGATGATAGCCGGTGCGCTGCACCTCAAATGGCGTCGGGAGGCTGTCATAATTCTCGCTGCGGATCAGGCCGGAGGCGTCCGCGCTGACATTGCGGTGGCCGAGCGTCGGTGTCGCGCCGATCCGCAAGATCTCGCCGCTGCCCTCGACGTCGACGTTGGTCGAGCTGGCGATGGACGAGAGATCGGGCGGCGCGCTCTGGTTCGCGAACGTGCCGAGCTCCCGCCACAGGCCGGGATCCTCGCTGCCAAGCCGCCAGAGTGCGACCCCGGCGACTCCTTCCAGATGGGCGGCGCGGAGCTGGTTCCAGCCACTCGCGGCGTCGAGCATCCAGACGTGGTGGGCGACGCCGTCCTCTTCATAGTCGAAGGTGGCGTTGCCGCTGGCCGCATCGAAGCGGATCGGCGACTGGCTGTCGTGGGCGGAGAGCCAGGCCTCCTCGATCGAGAGCGCCTCGGCGGTATGGCCGGGGGCCCAATCATAGCCGTAATTGGCGATGGTCGCGATCGCCTTGTCCGGGCCGATCTGGCGGATCGCCTCCTGCAGCCGCTGGACGAACCAGTCCTGCGAGGCGATCGGGCCGGGATCGCCGGTCGCCCAATGCTGGTCGTAGAGCATCAGGAAGAGCCGGTCCGTGACCCGGGCGAAGGCGGCGAGGTTCCAGTCGGGATCGCCGACCGGCACCGCGGCGGTGACGATCCAGCCGCGCTGGCCGAAGCGCCGGTTGGCGGCGTCGAGGAAGCGCAGATAATCGGGGAGGGCTTCCCGCGGCAGATTCTCGAAGTCGAAGGCGATGCCGGAGCCGTGGCGCAGCTCGACCAGGCGCTCGCAGGCCTCGAGCAGGCGGGCGGATGTGGCGGGATCGTGAAGCAAAGCCGCGAGGTTGGGGGCGTCCCACTGGCTGCCCAGCGCATTCTGCACCATCGGGATCACGGCCGGCCGGTGCGTGGCGCCGCTCATGATCGCGTCGAAGCGCGGATCCGGGTCGGCGATGAAGCGGTGGTCCGGGCCGGTGATCGAGGCGGCGGCGGGCACGACCCAGTCCATCTCGCCGACATGGGCGGCGAAGGAGGCGGAGCTGGTATCGTCCCACGGCACGTAGAAGCCGGTGACGAGCTGATGGCCATTATGCGGTGCAAGCGCGTGCTTGGGCAGCCAGGCATGATGGACGAGGCGGAGACTGCGGTGCGGCGCCGCGATCCGATCGGCCAGCGCATGCAGCCGCGCCTGCTCCATGCGCAGCGGCAAGGGCGGCGGCACTGGCATGTCGAAGACGGTGAAGGCGAGGGCGGACACGGCGGCGATCACGACCAGCACGAGGAAGATCAGGGACCACCCGGTCCACCGCCCGCGGCGGCCCGTCGGATCGTGAAAGATCGGCCTGTGCATGCGACTCGCCCCGAAACAGGGCGGCGCTCTAACGCCGCGAAGCTGGCGCGGAGGTGAACGGCGGTCGCCGTCCCGGCGAGAATAGGTTCGTAGCCGTAACCGTGCTATGGCGGCGCTGCCGGGCTTCTTTCGCTTCGCGAGAGGCCCGCATAGGACCCGACATGGATACCCCGATTACGGATCGCGCCGCGGCCGGCGACAGCTTGGCCATGGCATTGATCGCGTCTTCCAATACCCCGCTGCTGCTGCTCGACGGGGCGCTTCGCGTCGTTGCGGCCAGCGATTCCTTTTGCGCTGCGTTCGACATCGGCGAACCCGTCGCCGGTATATCGCTGACCACGCTCGGCGGTGGCGAGTGGAACACCGCGCAACTCCACTCGCTGCTTACGGCCACCGCGGCGGGGTTCGCCGAAATCGATGCCTATGAAATGGATCTTGAGCGCCCGGGACGCGTGACCTGCCAGCTGGTGATCAATGCCCGCCGGCTCGAACATGGCGATCCGGACAATGTCCGCCTGATCGTTTCGATCGCAGATGTGACGGCGATGCGGGTCACCGAGAAGCTCTCGGCCGATCTGCTGCGCGAAAAGGAGATATTGCTCCAGGAGCTCCAGCATCGTGTCGCCAACAGCCTTCAGATCATTGCCAGCGTGCTCATGCAGAGCGCCAGGAAGGTCCGCTCCGAACATGCCCGGGGCCACCTGCGGGATGCCCGCAACCGGGTGATGTCGATCGCCACCATGCAGCGCCAGCTGGCCAACACCCGGCTCGGGGATGTCGCCCTGCACGCCTATTTCAAGGACCTGTGCGCCAGTATCGGCGCCTCGATGATCCGCGATGACGATCAGCTGTCGCTGGAGGTCAAGGTCGACGGGAGCATGGCGCGCGCGGATATTTCAACCAGCCTCGGCCTGATCGTCACCGAATTGGTGATCAATGCCCTGAAGCATGCCTTTCCGCGTCATCGCCATGGCAAGATCATGGTCGACTACCGCTCGGACGGGACCGCCTGGACATTGTCGGTGCGGGACACGGGCATCGGCATGCCCGCCGACCCGGCCGACGCCCGGCCGGGCCTCGGCACGGGCATCGTCTCGGCGCTGGCCAGGCAATTGGGCGCGACCGTCCGGATCGCCGCAGCCAATCCGGGGACAGCAGTCAGCATCATTCACGATTGAATCCCGCCCTGACCGCGAATTTCATGAGGAAAGACGGCGGCCGGTTGCGTTTCTCCGCCTCCGGCGCTATCTGCCCGCCATCCCGATGACGGGTGAGTGTCGAAGCGTCAGATGACGCACGCTGGCCGGCGAGGTTTCGCCCGCCGGCGTTTTTCGTTTGGCGCGCCTGGAGAAGCGACTGATGTTCGAGAGCCTGAGCGATCGCCTGAGCGGTGTGTTCGACCGGCTGCGTGGCCGCGGCGCGCTGAGCGAAGGCGACGTGCGCGAGGCGATGCGCGAGGTCCGGATCGCCCTGCTCGAAGCCGATGTCGCGCTCCCGGTCGTCCGCGAGTTCGTCGACAAGGCGACCGAGCAGGCGGTCGGCCAGCAGGTGCTGCGCTCGGTCACGCCCGGCCAGCAGGTCGTCAAGATCGTCCACGATGCGCTCGTCGAGATGCTTGGGGCCGAGCAGTCCGAGCTGAACATCGGCGTCACCCCGCCCGCCATCATCATGATGGTCGGCCTGCAGGGGTCCGGTAAGACCACCACCACCGCCAAGCTCGCCAAGCGCCTGACCGAGAAGGACCGCAAGAAGGTCCTGATGGCGTCGCTCGACGTCGCTCGCCCGGCCGCGCAGGAGCAGCTCGCCGTGCTCGGCCGCCAGGCCGAGGTCGCGACCCTGCCGATCGTCCCGGGCCAGCAGCCGGTCGAGATCGCGCGTCGCGCGCTCAACGCCGCGAAGCTGCAGGGCTATGACGTGCTGCTGCTCGACACGGCGGGCCGCCTCCATGTCGATCAGGCGCTGATGGACGAGATGAAGGCGGTCGCCGAGGCCTCGTCGCCCGACGAAGTGCTGCTCGTCGCCGATTCGATGACCGGCCAGGACGCGGTCAACGTCGCCAAGAGCTTCACGGACCAGGTCCCGCTGACCGGCGTGATCCTGACCCGGATGGATGGCGATGCTCGCGGCGGCGCGGCGCTGTCGATGCGCGCCGTCACCGGCAAGCCGATCAAGTTCGCCGGCACCGGCGAGGCGATCGACAAGCTCGAGCCTTTCCACCCGGAGCGGGTCGGCGGCCGCATCCTCGGCATGGGCGACGTCGTCAGCCTCGTCGAGCGCGCGCAGGAGACGATCGAGGTCGAAGAGGCCGAGGCCCTCGCCAAGAAGATGGCGAAGGGGCAGTTCGACCTCAACGACCTGCGCGGCCAGCTGCGCCAGATGCAGAAGATGGGCGGCCTCGGGGCGCTGGCCGGGATGCTGCCCGGCATGAACAAGATCAAGAATCAGGTGAATGAGTCCGGCGTGCTGGAGGGCAATGTGCTCGGCCGGCTCGATGCGATCATCGGCTCGATGACCCCGAAGGAGCGCGCCAAGCCGGACCTGCTCAACGCCAAGCGCAAGATCCGCGTCGCCAAGGGCTCGGGCACCACCGTGCAGGAGGTGAACCGCCTCCTGAAGATGCACCAGGAAATGGCCACGGCCATGAAGAAGATCAAGAAAATGGGCGGCCTCGCCAAGCTGGGCGCGATGTTCGGCGGCGGTGGCGGCATGGGCGGCGCCGGTGGTTTGGGCGGCCTCGGCGGCCCGGGCGGCGGGATGCCGCCGGGCGGGCTTCCGGGCCTGCCGGGCGGCCAAGGCGGCGCCCCGTTCAATATTCCAGGCAAGTTCAAGAAATAGACGTAACACTCAGAAAGGAAGACTTAAAATGGCAGTTGCAATCAGGCTCAGCCGGGGCGGCGCGAAGAAGCGGCCTTATTACAAGATCGTTGTGGCTGACGCCCGCAATGCGCGCGACGGCAAGTTTATCGAGCGCGTCGGCAGCTACAATCCGCTCCTGCCCAAGGGCAGCGAAGAGCGCGTGAAGCTGGATGCGGACCGCATCCGTCACTGGCTCTCGGTCGGCGCGCAGCCGTCGGACCGCGTGCTGCGCTTCCTCGATGCCGCCGGCATCAAGGAGCGGCCGGCCCGCAACAACCCGAACAAGGGCAAGCCGGGCGAGAAGGCCCTGGAGCGCGTCGAGGAGCGGGCGAAGAAGGAGGCCGACGCCGCCGAAGCCGCCGCCGCGCCGGCCGTCGAGGAGGCTCCCGCCGCCGAGGAGCAGCAGGCCGAGACCGTCGAAGTGATGGCCGAGGCTGTCGAGGCCGCCACGTCCGAGACCGAGGAATCGCTCGTCGTCGAGGCGCTGGCCGAGGAGGCCCCCGCCGCTGAGGAAGCTCCCGCCGAGGAAGCAGCCGCTGAAGAGGCTCCGGCTGCTGAGGAGGCTTCGGCTCCGGAAGCCGAAGCCCCCGCCGAGGAAGCCGCCGCCGAGGAGGCTCCGGCCGCCGAAGCGACCGACGGCGACGCCACGCCGGCCGACGAGGCCGCCAATGAGGGCGTGTCCGCTTCGGCTCCGGCCGAGGGCAGCGAAGAGGCCGCCCCGGCGGAAGGCGCCGAGAAGGCCGAGTAGACTTGTCGGATCGGGTGACCCTCGCCGCTATTGCCGGCGCGCATGGCATAAGCGGCGAGGTGCGCCTGAAGTTATTCGCGGAGGGCGTCGACAGCCTGAAGCGCCACAAGAGCTTCCATGCGGGCGAGCATGTGCTCACCCTGAAATCGGTAAAGCCCGGCAGCGCCGGCGCGATCGCCCGCTTCGCTGAAATCGCCGACCGCAGCGCCGCCGAGGCGCTGCGCGGCACCCTCCTCACCGTTCCGCGCGACGCGCTCCCGCCGCTGGCCGAGGGCGAATATTATCATGCCGACCTGATCGGCCTCGCCTGCGTGGACGCGGCCGGGGCGGCGCTCGGCACCGTCGCTTCGGTCGAGAATTTTGGCGCGGGCGACCTGCTCGAGATCGAGCGCGCCGACGGCAAGAAAGCCCTTATCCCCTTCAGGCCCGGCATCGCCGACCTGGTGGATGGGCGGATTGTCGCCGATCCGGTGTTTCTCGCCTGAGAGAAAGGCTGGAGGCCCGAGCCGGAATCGAACCGGCGTGCAAGGATTTGCAGTCCTCTGCGTAACCACTCCGCCATCGGGCCGCCGCGGGGCAAATGGGCGGGATTGGCTTGGCTGTCAACCGCGCGCGGGCTACTCTGCGCGACATGCATGCTGCGGTCGCCTGGGCCGGGAGGGCGCTGAGACCCGTCCTCGATTTCGCGCTCCCGCCGCGCTGCCCCGGCTGCGGCGCGGTGACCGAGGCGCCGCACCGCTTCTGCCTGGCCTGCTGGTCCGCATTGACCTTCCTCGGCGACCCCTGTTGCGCCCGCTGCGCCTTGCCGTTCGATTATGGCTCGGGGGCGGATGCGCTCTGCGGCGCCTGCCTTGCCGAACCGCCGGCCTATGACCGGCTCCGCGCCGCCGTCGCCTATGGCGACATTTCCCGCGAGGTGGCGCTGAAGCTCAAATATGGCGGCCGTCCGGGCATTGCCGAGACGATGGCGCGGTTCATGGCGCGGCATCTCGATACGGGCGGGGGGACGATCGTCGCGCCGGTGCCGCTGCACCGCTGGCGGATCTGGCGGCGCGGCTACAACCAGTCCGCCCTGATCGCGACCGCGCTCGCCAGCCGGGCCGGGCTGGAGACGAGGCTCGACCTCATCCGCCGCGTCAAGCGGACGCCGCCGCTGCGCGGCATGGGCCCGCGTGAGCGGCGCGACGCGGTGCGTGGCGCCTTCCGCGTCGACAAGGACAAGAAAGCGGCGGTGAAGGGCAGGACCGTCCTGCTGATCGATGACGTCTATACCAGCGGCGCCACCGCCAATGCCTGCGCGGGCGCGCTCCGGCGGGCGGGCGCGGCGCGGATCGAGATCCTCTGTTGGGCGCGGGTGGTGAAAGCCGGCGATTGACAAGGGACGGCTCGCATCCCCACGTTTCTCACGAGGAGAAGAGAATGGCCCGCGTCGAGATCTACACCAGGATGTTCTGCGGCTATTGCAGCGCCGCCAAGCGGCTGCTCGACGGCAAGGGCGTCGCTTATGAGGAGCATGACCTCTCGCTCGGCGGGCCGAAAAAGGCCGAGATGATCGAGCGCGCCAGCGGCCGGTCCACCTTCCCGCAAATCTTCATCGACGGCGTTCATGTCGGCGGCTGCGACGATCTCCATGCGCTCGACGATGAAGGCAAGCTCGATCGGATGCTGGCGGCATGAGAATCGCGCTCTTCCAGGCGCAGACCGGGATCGATCCGGATAAGAACGCTGAACGCCTTGTCGCGCGGGTCCACGAGGCGGCGGCCGGTGGGGCGGCGATGCTCTTCACGCCCGAGATGAGCGGCCTGCTCGACAAGGACCGGGCGCGGGCGGTCAGGCACCTGCACCACCAGTCGGACGATCCGGTGCTGGCGGCGGTCCGCGCGGCGGCGAAGGAAGCTGGCCTCTGGGTCCATCTCGGCTCGCTCGCGTTGCTGGCCGAGAGCGGCGACAAGCTGGTCAATCGCGGCTTTGTGATCGACGATGCCGGCGAGATCCGCGCGACCTATGACAAGATTCACCTGTTCGATGTCGATCTGCCGACCGGCGAAAGCTGGCGGGAATCTGCGGCTTATGAGCGCGGCGGCCGGTCTGTGGTGGTCGAGACGCCGGTGGGCGCGCTCGGCCTCTCCATCTGCTACGACCTGCGCTTCGCCGGCCTTTATGCGGCTTTGACCAACGAGGGCGCCAATATTCTTACCATCCCTGCTGCCTTCACCGTGCCGACCGGCGACGCGCATTGGCATGTGCTGATGCGCGCCCGCGCGATCGAGGCGGGCTGTTACGTCGTCGCCGCGGCCCAGGTCGGGCAGCATGAGGACGGGCGGGTGACCTATGGGCACAGCCTGGTCGTCGATCCCTGGGGCAAGGTGCTGCTCGACTTGGGCAGGCAGGGGCCTGGTCTCGGCTACGCGGACGTGGATCAGGCCGCCGTTGAGGAAGTCCGTAGCCGGCTCCCCGCCATCTGGCACCGCCGCCCGATCCCGCAGCCGGAGCACGTCCGGATCATTGGGTCGCCGTCTCCCCCGGAGACGGCTGAACAGCCCGGCGGGCTGCCCACCCAATGATCATCTTCGATTTGAAATGCGTCCCCCAAGGCCATGTCTTCGAAGCCTGGTTCGGCTCCAGCGACGACTATGAGGGCCAGCGGGTCCGCGGTCTGGTCTCCTGCCCGCTCTGCGGTTCCACCGAGATCGACAAGGCGCCCATGGCGCCGGCGGTTGGCGCCAAGGGCAATCAGGCCGATGGCCTGCCGCCGGCGGAGATGAAGAGGCTGCTCGGCGCGCTGGCCGACGCCCAGAAGAAGATGCTGGAATCGAGCGAGCATGTCGGCCCGCGCTTCGCGGACGAGGCGCGGGCGATCCATCTTGGCGAGAGTGAAGCTCGCGCCATCCATGGCCAGGCGACGCCGGAGCAGGCGGATGAGTTGCGTGACGAGGGCATTCCGGTCGCGCCCTTGCCCTTCCCGGTTATCGAACCGGAAGCGGAGAATTAGGCGCGGCTCAACTCAGTAGAAGCCGGGGAGCAGGCGCCAGCGCACGTCCTCTTTGTAATCGCGATAGGCCTGATCCTGGGAGAGGAACTTCTCCTCCTCCTCGATCCGCAGCACCATCGCGAACCAGGAGGCGACATAGACGGACGCGTTCCACAAAGACGGGTTCAGGAAGAAGAAGCCCAGCTGGGTGATCACATAGCCCGAATACATCGGGTGGCGCACGATCCGGTACGGGCCGCCGCGCTGCACCTTGCGGTTGGCGGCGACGATGCCGAAGCTGCGGCGGAGGAACGCTTTCGCACCGAGACTGAAGAATAGGCCGCAAAGCATCATGAGCGCTGGCACTTCCGGAGGCAGCCAGTCGTCCACCGGCGCCGGATAGACGCAGAGCGGCATGCAGGTCCCGGCGATCGCGATCAGCCAGGCATAGAGGGAGACCGACATCGGCCCGGGCCGGCGCACCATCACCAGGATCGCGGTGAAGCTCTCCGAGGCGAGGATCAGCGCATTATAGGGATGATTGACGACGCTCGGCGCGACGCGCGAGACGAACCAGCCAAACAGGAGCAGCAGGAAGATGCGCTCGCCATAATCGGTCCACGGCGATTCCTGCCATTGGGCTCGCTTCTGGGTACGGGTCGGCATTGGAATATCAGGCATGGAGTCCGGTCTCCTCGGCCCATGGTTTCTACGGGGTAAGTGGTTAAAAAGCCGTGAGACCGGGCACGCGAATTGACCGCAACCGGCGCATGCGCCAAACCGCGCCCACGGCGGCGGCCCCGTAGCTCAGCAGGATAGAGCGACTGATTCCTAATCAGTAGGCCACAGGTTCGAATCCTGTCGGGGTCACCAGCCGCCGCCCTTCGGGCTATGGTTGGCAGGCCAGTTGGGAGAGAGTGATGAAGGCAGTTCGCAACGTCAGCAGGCGCTCCTTCCTGATCGCGGTCGCCGGCGTTTCGGTGGCCGGCGCCAGTGCCTGCGCCACGCGCGTGACCGAGGATCAGCAATGGGATCCGCTCGACAATGCCGCGCCCAAGGATCGCGGCCGCGTCCGCCCGGGCCATGAGGCACGCCCGACCAATTGCTCCGACGGCGATAGCGGGCCGCAAGCCGATCCGCACAATCGCGGCCGGCGCTGCACGCCGCGGCGCTAGATCAACCGCTGGGCTAGGCGCTTTCGTCTGCCGCGCTATATGCGTCCGCTGAAGGAGTATCGCGGATGAGCGAAGCCGATCCGGAGGATGGCGACCTGGTGGACGCCCCCGGCAAGATCAAGGTGCCTATGGAGGTGCAGGAGGCGGTCAGGACGCTGATCCGCTGGGCGGGTGACGACCCCGCGCGCGAGGGCCTGATGGACACGCCGAAGCGGGTGGCGCGGGCCTGGCGCGAATATGCGCGCGGCTATGGCGAGGATCCGGCCCATCATCTCAGCCGCACCTTCGAAGAGGTGGGCGGCTATGACGAGATCGTGCTGCTCAAGGACATCCCTTTCCAGTCGCATTGCGAGCATCATCTCGCGCCGATCATCGGCAAGGCGGCGATCGCCTATCTGCCGAACGACCGGGTTGTGGGCATCTCCAAGCTCGCCCGCGTGCTGCACGGTTTCGCCCGGCGACTGCAGGTGCAGGAGCGGCTCACCGCCCAGGTCGCCGACACGATCTGGGAGCATCTGAAGCCGCAGGGCGTGGCGGTGGTGATCGAGGCGACCCATGCCTGCATGACCGCGCGCGGCGTCTCCACGCCCGACGTCATGATGACCACCAGCCGGATGATGGGCGTGTTCCGCGACGACGAGCGCAGCCGCCGCGAGGTGCTGGCGTTGATGGGTTATTGATGCGCCCGGCTGTCCTTACCGTGTTGCTCGCCCTCGCCGCCTGTAGTGGCGGCGGCAGCAGCGGCGGGGCGAAGGTCGACGCCAATCAGCTCGAGCGCCTGTCGCAGCCGAAGGAGGAGCCGAAGGCGGCGGACACCCAGATCAGCGCCAGGCCGCAGGCGCTGACCGGCGCCGACCTGCGTGGCGCCGGCCTGCCGGATCCGCCACGCTGTGATTTCTCGAATGACGGCCACCGACTGTTCGCCGCACAAGGCGGCGGCGGGATCGCCAAGGTCGAGAACGGCCTGATCCGCTTCACCCAGCCGAGCCGGGCGAGCGCGACCGGCACCTTCGTCACCGACGGCCAGTTCAGCATCAGCATCGGACGCACCGACATGAACGATCCGGGCGGCACCGGCGACGACCGCTGGCCCGCGCGGCTGACCGCGACCAATCGCCGAACGGGTGCCCGCGTCGAGCTGACCGGCACCTGGCGCTGCAGCGGTGCCTGATCGGAGGAGAGGAATGGCAGAGACCCAAAGGACGCCGCTGCGCCGCGTGATCGCGGCCAGCCTGATCGGCACCACCATCGAATGGTATGATTTCTTCCTCTACGGCTCCGCCGCCGCTTTGGTCTTCAGCCACGTCTTCTTCCCGCAGGCCGACCCATTCACCGGCACCCTGCTCGCCTTCGGCACCTATGCGGTCGGCTTTGTCGCGCGGCCGATCGGCGGCATCGTCTTCGGCCATTATGGCGACCGGATCGGGCGCAAGAAATTGCTGATGCTGAGCCTCATCCTGATGGGCGTGGCGACCATGCTGATCGGGCTTTTGCCGGGCTATGCGCAGATCGGCATCTGGGCGCCGATCGGGCTGATCGTCCTCAGGCTCGTCCAGGGGTTCGCGGTCGGCGGCGAATGGGGCGGGGCGGTGCTGATGGCGGCCGAGCATGGCAATGCCGCGCGCCGCGGCTTCTGGGCGAGCTGGCCACAGGCGGGCGTGGCGGCGGGCAATCTGCTCGCGGCCGGCGTCCTGGCGGTAATGGCGCAGGTGCAGAGCAATGAGGATTTCCTGAGCTGGGGCTGGCGCGTTCCTTTCCTGCTCTCCGTCCTGTTGGTCGCGGTCGGCTGGTACATCCGCAACCGGGTCGAGGAGAGCCGGATGTTCGAAGAGGCCCTGGCCGAGGCGGAGGCTCCCCCGAAGCTGCCGGCGCTGGACGTGCTGCGCGAACGGCCCAAGGCGGTGGTGCTGGGCGCGGGCCTCCGGGTCGGCGAGAATATTTCTTATTATATCCTGACGGCCTTCTCATTGACCTTCCTGGTCGATGTGGGCGGCGAGAGCCGGGCGCTGGCGCTGAACGCCTTGCTGATCGGCGCGGCGGTGCAATTCGTCGCCATTCCCCTGTTCGGCCATCTCTCCGACCGGATCGGCCGGCGCTGGGTCTATGCCTTCGGCGCGCTCGGCCTCGCCGGCTGGAGCTTCGCGATGTTTCCCTTGCTGGGGAGTGGCAGCAACGGCGCGATCATCCTGGCGCTGGTCGTCGGTCTCGTCCTGCACGGCGCCATGTACGGGCCCCAGGCCGCGATGATCGCCGAGCTCTTCCCCACCCGCATCCGCTATTCGGGCGCCTCGATCGCCTATCAGTTGACCGCCATCTTCGCCGGCTCGCTGGCGCCGATCGTCGCGGTCTGGCTTTACAAGGAATATGGCTCGGCGCTGCCGGTCGCGATCTATGTTGCCGTGGCCTGCCTGATCAGCGGGGTGAGCGCCTTGCTGGCGCGGGAGACGAAAGGCGTGGAGCTGGACTCGATCCGCTAATTCAGCCTTAGCCGCTCCACAGCCGCAGAAGGTTCTGCTGGATCAATTGCAGCCGGCTGAAATTCTCGGTGGACATTTTCAGTCCCTCGAGCGCGGCCACCTCATTAAGCTCGTAGAGCAGCTCGCGGTGATAGGTTTCGAAGACCTGGCTCTGGATGAAGGCAATGGCGACCAGCCGTTCGCCCGCGGTCACCTCCTCCACCTCGTGAAGCTGGTTCGAGGGGTAGACGATTGCGGTGCCCGGCCTTCCCTTGAAGCGGACATCGCGGGTGCCGAGATGGATGCAAAGCGCACCGCCCTCGTAGCTTGCCGGATCGCTCAGGAAGACCGTGCAGCTGAGATCGGAGCGCACGCTCAGATTGGGGAGGTGGATAAAGGCGGCGTCCGGATGCGCTCCGTAGCGCATTCCCCTTGTGTAACGAGTCATCAGCGGTGGGGTGATGGCGACGGGGAAGGCGAAGTTGCGAAAATCCTCGTGCGCCATCAGCGCCTGAAGCAGCAGCTCCGAGGATCGCTGGAGAGCGTTGTCGTCGTGCAACTGGAGATTCTTCTTCACCTGGGAATTCGGGTTGCTGATCCGGCCGTCGACGAAATTGGCCGACGCGGCGATCCGCTGGAGCTCGGCCACCTGGTGCGGCGAGAGCAGCTCGATTTCCCTGAACATCACGCTTCCCCCTGCGCGCGCCGAATCGCCTGCGCGACGGCAGGATAGCGGCTTGCCAGCCCTCTGAGCCAGTCCAGCCCGTCCTCAATGGCGCGGCCGTGCCGGAAGCGGGCGTCCGCAAGTGTCTCGCGTCGGGCCCGGGGGCTGAATTCATAGTCCAGCGCCTTGGAATAGCGGCGCATCAGCGGTCCGTCGGCGATCGCTCCGGCCAGCGGCGGCGAAACGTCGATGCCGAAATGCCCCGCGATCTTCGTGAAATGGCGAACCGGATCGGCGAGGAACGCGTCGAAATCCAGCCAAAGCACGCTTTCGGCCGGAAGTGCGGCCGCTGCGCGTTCGAGCGAGGTCATCTCGCAGGCCCAGCCGAGCGCGGCCTTGAGGCCGTCATGCATTGTGCCGGGATCAGCCGTGAGCCCGGGGCAACGGCCCTCCAGCCGCGCGAGACGGATATCGCTCAGCGCCGTCAGCGTCTGCCAGCTATTCTGTCCCGCCAGGATGCCGGCAAGATACGCGCCCGGCGTCGCATAGAGGAACAGGGCCCTGGAACCGGGCAAGAGCAGTCTGTCGGCAAGCTCGCTTGTGAAGCTCGTCGCCTTGACATTGGCGCGCTGCGAGGGCTGCCAGGTGCGCGAAAGCAAGGCGGCCACCGTGCCAAAGTCGGCGTCCGTGCCGAGTTGGCGGAGCAGTTGCGGCTCGCGCACCGCGAACACTTCCGGCAGCTCGTCGAGCAGCCGCGAGATCAGGGTCGAGCCGACATTGCCGATGTGAAAGATATACTGGGCGTCGCGCCGCGCATCGGCAGGCACGTCCGGCCAGGGCGAATGCCTGATTTCGGACTGCGGCTGCACCATGCGGAAGTCGAGGAAGCTCGCTTCCTTATAATCGGTAGCGCTCAGCCGCAGCCAGGTCACCTGATCCGTCGCCGGATCGAACTCGAGCGGTAGCCATTCTGGAGTTTCGATCATTGTCGCGGCCTAGCAAAGAAAAAGGCCGCCAGCGAACTGACGGCCTTCTTCAATCTTCAGATGCGGGGCGTTCAGGCCTCTTCGGCCGTCTCGCCTTCGGCCGCCGGAGCTTCTTCGGCAGCAACCGTCTCGGCTGGAGCCGCTTCCTCGGCCGGCTCCGCGGCGATCTCGCCCGGCTCGGCGTTCGGATCGAACTCCTCGGTGAAGCCGGCGACGTCCTTCTCGAACATCTCGGCCATCACGTCCTTGCCCTGCGCCTGCAGCTCGGCCTCTTCGGGCGAACGCGCGACGTTGACGGTGACCGTGACCGCGACTTCCGGGTGAAGCTGGATCTTCACCTCCCGGACGCCGATCGCCTTGATCGGCTTGTCGAGGACGATCTGGTTCTTCGCGACCTTGTGACCGGCGGCTTCCAGCGCTTCCGCGAGGTCGCGGGCGGAAACCGAGCCGTAGAGCTGGCCGGTGTTCGAAGCCTGGCGGATCAGCTGCACCTTCGCGCCGTCGATCTTCTTCGCTTCGGTCTCGGCGCCGCTGCGGCGCTCGGCATTGGTCGCCTCGATCGTCGCGCGATTGGCTTCGAAGACCTTGCGGTTGGACTCATTGGCCCGGAGCGCCTTGCCACGCGGCAGGAGGAAGTTGCGGGCATAGCCGTTCTTCACCTTGACCACGTCGCCGATGGTGCCGAGCTTCTCGATCCTCTCGAGCAGGATAACATCCATGTCCCTGGCTCCTTATTTCACGACATAGGGAAGCAGGCCGAGATGGCGGGAGCGCTTGATCGCCTTCGCCAGCTCACGCTGCTTCTTGGTGGAGACCGCAGTGATGCGGCTCGGGACGATCTTGCCCCGCTCGGAGACGAAGCCCTGCAGCAGGCGGACGTCCTTGTAATCGATGCGCGGCGCATCCTTGCCGGAGAAGGGGCAGGACTTGCGGCGGCGGAAAAATGGGCGTGCCATCGTGTCTCTTCCCTTCGCTTAGCGTTCGTAATCGTCGCGGTCGCGACGGGGGCCACGATCCCCGCGGTCGCCGCGATCCCCACGCTCGTCGTCGCGGCGCTTGTCGCGGTCGCCACGGCGCATCATCGCGGAGGGACCCTGCTCATGCTCGTCCACCTTGATGGTGAGGTAGCGGATCACGTCCTCGTTGATCTGGGTCTGGCGCTCCAGCTCGGCGACCACCGGGGCGGGCGCGTCGAAGTCGAGGGCGACATAATGCGCCTTGCGGTTCTTCTGGATGCGATAGGCAATGTTGCGCAGGCCCCAGGTTTCGGTCCGGGTGACCTTGCCGCCATTGTCCTCGATGATCTTGGTGGCGGTTTCCGCCAGCGCGTCCACCTGGGCCTGGGCCAGGTCCTGACGCGCCAAAAAGACATGCTCGTAGAGCGGCATGTGGCGCTGTTCCTTCTCTTGGCCGATCGCTGACGTCGCCCATTGCGGACGCCCCTCCGGCTGTCGTCTCAAAGTAAGACCGGGGCCGAAAGCCTAAGCCTTCGCCCCGGATGGCGGGCATGTGGCCGAAAGCGGGGGAAAAAGCAAGCCCGGCGGCCGGCTCGCGCCTTTTCGTGCAGCCTTTCCGCTCACTTCATGCAAGCCTGCGCGCCGGAGTCTCCATTCAGGAGGGGAATAAGATGTCCAGAGCGACCCACAGGGAAAGGCATTCCGTTGCCCGCATCGGCTGGCTGAGAGCGGCGGTCATGGGGGCGAATGACGGGATCGTCTCGACCGGCAGCCTGATCGTCGGCGTCGCCGCCGCCGAGGCATCGCGTTCCGCTGTCCTCGTCGCCGGTGTCGCCGCGCTTGTGGCTGGCGCGATGTCGATGGCGGCCGGCGAATATGTCTCGGTCAGCTCGCAAGCCGATACCGAACGCGCCGATCTCGCGCGGGAAAAAGCGGAGCTGGCCGGCCAGCCGGAGCTGGAGCGCGAGGAACTGGCGAATATCTATGTGGAGCGCGGCCTCGATCCCGCGCTCGCGCTGCAGGTCGCGGACGAGCTGATGGCCAGGGATGCGCTCGGCGCCCATGCGCGCGACGAGCTGGGAATTTCGGAGATCACGACCGCCCGGCCCCTGCAGGCCGCTTTGGCGTCTGCCGTCACTTTCAGCACCGGAGCGGCGGCTCCCTTGCTGGTGGTTCCCTTCGCGCCGCAGGCTCAGCTGGTTCCGATCGTCGCGGCCGTCTCGATCGTCTGTCTGGCCATTCTCGGCTATCTGGGGGCGCGTGCCGGCGGCGCTCCGGTCGGCCGTTCGGTGGCGCGGGTGACCTTCTGGGGCGTCCTAGCGATGGCCCTCACCGCCGGCATCGGGAAATTGTTCGGAGCGGCCATCGCCTGAGCGCGCGGCCGCGCTCCGGGACTCGACAAATGGTCGATCGGCGTCATGGAGGCGCGCATGGTCCCGCGCGAACTGATTGATACAGCAGACGTCCCCGGCGGAGAGCCGCTGCGGCTGTTCCGCCGCGGCGAAGATTATATGATCGTGCTGGACCGCAACGAGCTGATGAACAGCCGGATGAGCGGCTCGGAAGAAGCGCTCGCGGTCATGACCTGCGAAAGGCTTGGCCAGCGCAAGGCGCCGCATCTGCTGATCGGCGGCTATGGCATGGGTTTCACCCTCCGGGCTGCGTTGGCCGCATTGGGCAGGGATGCCCGGGTGACGGTCGCCGAACTGGTGCCCAAGATCATCGACTGGGCGCGCGGGCCGATGGCGTCGCTGACCGCGGGCTGCCTCGACGATCCGCGCGCGCGGCTGATCGTTGGCGATGTCGGCGACGTGATCGACGCCGGGCGAGGCGCCTATGACGCCATCCTGCTCGATGTCGACAATGGCCCGGACGGCCTGACCCGCGCTGGCAATGACGGGCTCTACTCCCATTCCGGGCTGGCCGCGGCCAAGGCGGCCTTGAAGCCCGGCGGCATCCTCGCAATCTGGTCGGCGGCGGAGGACAAGGCGTTCGCAAGGCGGTTGGGCTCGGCGGGCTTCGCGGTGGAGGAAGTGGCGGTCCGTGCCCGGCAGAATGGCAAGGGGCCGCGCCACATCATCTGGTTGGCCACGAAGCGCTGAAGGCGGAACCCGGCGGAGCGCCGAACGCTCCGCTTGCGCAGGCGCGGACCGCTGCCTAACAGCCCGCCCGAACAGGAGACTCCAAATGCGCGCATTCATTTTCCCGGGACAGGGCAGCCAGGCGGTCGGCATGGGCAAAGTGCTGGCGGAAGCCAGCAAGGATGCCCGCGCGGTCTTCGAGGAAGTGGATGAGGCGCTTGGGCAGAACCTTGCCCGGCTGATGGCGGAGGGCCCGGCGGAAGAGCTGACGCTCACCGAAAATGCCCAGCCTGCGATCATGGCCAATGCCGTGGCCACCTTCCGTGCGACCGGTCTTGATCTTCAGTCCAAGGCGGATTTCGTCGCCGGCCACAGTCTTGGCGAATATTCTGCCCTTTGCGCCGCCGGCACGTTCGACCTCGCCACCACCGCACGCCTCCTGAAGAAGCGCGGCCAGGCGATGCAGGCCGCCGTTCCGGTGGGCGAGGGGGCCATGGCCGCCCTGCTCGGCGCCGATCTCGCCATCGCCCAAGCCGTCTGCGAGGCGGCCGCCCAGGGCCAAATCTGCACCGTCGCCAACGACAATGACCCGTCCCAGGTCGTCATCTCCGGCCACAAGGCGGCGATCGAGCGCGCGCTGGAGATCGCCAAGGAGAAAGGCGCCAAGCGGGCGATCCTGCTGCCGGTCTCGGCGCCGTTCCATTGCCCGCTCATGAAACCGGCGGCTGACGCGATGCAGGAGGCGTTGGCCGGGGTCGAGATGGCGCCGCCGGCGGTCTCGCTCTACGCCAACGTCACCGCCGCGCCGGTGGACAGCCCGGACACGATCCGCGAGCTGCTGGTCGAGCAGGTTACGGGCATGGTCCGCTGGCGCGAAAGCGTCACCGCCATGGCCGCCGCCGGCGTGACCCATTTCGTCGAGTTCGGCGGGAAAGTGCTGGGCCCGATGGTCAAGCGCAGCGCACCGGAGGTTGAGGTGACGAGCGTGATCTCGATGGAAGACATCGACGCGCTCGTAAAACAAATATAATATTCGCGCGGAGACGCGAAGACGCGGAGGTATGCGGGTGAAAGACATTGGGAATGTCAGCGGAGACGTTCTTGATGTCGCGTTACGGCTTCATCGGCAACTCGGACCAGGTCTGATCGAATCCGTTTATGAGACTGTCCTCGCGGGCAAGCTCATCGAGATGGGTTACGCCGTGGCGCGACAGCGGCCCGTCGATATCGAGTTCGAAGGGTTGCGCTTCGACGGGGCCTTCCGCATCGATTTGCTCGTCGACGACCGTCTGATCGTGGAGATCAAATCGGTCGATCAACTGCATGCTGCGCAAGGCAAGCAGTTGCTTACCTATCTGCGCCTGACCGGCCAGCCCGTAGGGCTGCTCATCAATTTCGGTGGAGCTACGCTGAAGGAGGGCGTTCGACGAGTGGTCAATGACTATCGCCCCTCCGCGTCTCCGCGCCTCCGCGTGAACCAAATTCCGGACTAGGTGCCTATCTCACGCTTCGACGCTAACGATAGGGTGTCTGCACGCGCCTCCCACGTCCCGACAGGAAGATCGGGCGGTCGATCGATCCCTGCGACCAGGGCGATTGCATGCGCCGGGTGGCGCGCACCACGTCGCCGGTGGTCAGCGCGACGATGTCGTCGAGGCTGAGCGGCTGGCGGATGCGGCGGGCGAGGGATTCGGCGAAGGGGCTGTTCCGGCTCGTCGGCCGCGCCCCGTCGAAGGCCACATTGGCCGGGTCGGTCGAGAAGACGATCTTGATCTGGCTGCCCTGCAGCGCGAAGGCGCGCAGCCGGCCCAGGGTCTCCGCCGGCGCCCCCCGAAGCTCGTCCAGGCCCACCGTCTGAATGCGGATATCGCTGCCGTCCTGGACGACGATCGTTCGGGTCAGACTGCGGCCGGCCACGGCGGCGGCGACATTGCCGAAAGGGTTGTTCCGACAGGCGTCGAGAAACAGCACCGTCACGCCCGCGCGCCGCTGCAGCAATTGCACCAGGGTCTGCAGGCTGAGAAACGAAGTCGCGCCTTCGAGCAGCAGCAGATTCTCGCCGGCAATCTCCACGCCATGGCCAGCCATGTAGAGCAAGGCGATCGTGTTGGCGTCGACCGTCCGCAGATAGGCGGCGATCCGCGCCATCGTCTCGGTCGCGCCGCCATCCGTCTGCACGGTGACCGCGTCGAAGCGGAGCTGCTGAAAGGCGCGCGCCATCAGAGCCGCGTCGCGATTGGTATTGGCGAGGGCCAGGCCGGGCGTACTTTGGTAGCTCTGGCTGAGGATCAAAGCGCTGATCCGCGGCGGCTGCGGCCGCTCGGGATTCGGCATCTGCTCCCGTTGCATGCCGCCCTGGTTGCCCTGTCCGCCGAGACGGCTGCCGATCTCGCTGTTCTGGCCGCCCGGAAGATTCTGGGCGCTGTTCGCACGATTGCCGCCGGCATTGGGGTTGCCGGCAGGTGCGGGGGCGCCGCCTCCCGGCCGAGGGCCGCCCTGCTGGGCGCCGGCCAGGGCCGGACTGAGCAGCCCCGCCAGGCCGCCGATCACAAGTTGACGCCGATCGATCATTCGTCCTCCCCTCGGCCCTGAGCCTATCAGCGCGAAACGGGGCTTGCAAAGCACCGGTCGCGGCTGGCAACGGCCTTTGCCGACGAAGGAGAATAAGATGTTCGACCTCACTGGCATGACCGCTTTGGTGACCGGCGCCTCGGGCGGGATCGGCTCGGCGATCGCGAAGGGGCTGGCGGCGCAGGGCGCCCGGCTCGCCGTCTCCGGCTCCAATGTGGAGAAGCTGGAAGCCTTTCGCGCGGAGCTTGGCGGCGATCATGTCGCGCTCCCCTGCAATCTCTCCGATGGCGCCGCGGTCGATGCGCTGGTGCCGCAGGCGGTCGAGGCGCTCGGCCAGCTCGATATCCTGATCAACAATGCCGGGGTCACCCGCGACAATCTGGCGATGCGGATGAAGGATGACGAGTGGACGGATGTGATCCGCATCAACCTCGAAGCCGCCTTCCGCCTCGCCCGCGCCGCGATGAAGCCGATGATGCGCGCCCGCTTCGGCCGGATCATTTCGATCACCTCTGTGGTCGGCGTGACCGGCAATCCCGGTCAGGCCAATTACGCCGCCTCCAAGGCCGGGATCATCGGCATGTCCAAGGCGCTGGCGCAGGAGGTCGGATCGCGCGGGATCACCGTCAACTGCATCGCCCCCGGCTTCATCCGCTCGGCGATGACGGACGAGCTCCCCGAGGCGCAGAAGGAGGCCCTGCTTGGCCGCATACCGGTCGGCGATCTCGGCAAAGGCGAGGATATCGCCGCTGCGGCGGTCTATCTGGCTAGCCGCGAGGCCGGTTACGTGACAGGACAGACGCTTCACGTGAATGGCGGGATGGCAATGCTATGAAGATGAAGCTCCTCACTCTCAGTGTCGTGGCCGTGCTGGCGGCCTGCAACAAGGCGCCAGCGAACAACGTCGCCGCCGCCGCGAATACAGCCGGCCCGCAGGCCCAGTCCGAGCAGCCGGCCAACGCGGTTGAGTCCGCCGAGGCTAACGGCCAGTCGGCGATGCCGGCCGGCCTCGACTGCGTCCGCAACAGGCTGTCGCCCGAGCAAAGGCAGGGTGTTGTCCAGGCGGCGATGGAGCAGGCCTCCCAGGAGGATCCGCGCGCGCAGGCCCTGATCGCGGCGGTTGATGCCTGCGCCGACGAACTGTCCTGGTCGCCGGACAAGAAACGGCTGGCGGGCATGTTCTCGATGAGCGCGGCCGGCGCGACCGGCATCCGGCAGGCGTTGTCCAGCCAGGGGATCCAGGTTCAGGCGCTGGACGAGGTGATCCTGTCAGACCGGGCGCTGATGATGGCCGCCGAGAACAACCAGATGAACAGCGAGACCGGACGGTCCTTCGCCGCGCGTCACCGGGCGGAGCTCGAGCGCGTGGCCGGCGGCCGGCCGCTGGACGGCGAACTCGGCATGCGGATTGGCAATTACATCGCCTTCATCGCGATGGCGCAGACGCTCTCCGCGCAATACGCCCACGCCTCCTAGGGCGCTGAGGGTGCTGCCCCGGCAGGCAGCGCCCGCGTCCCGTCCGCGAGCGCGCGCCTCACCGCGAGCCCGAGGAGGATCATGATGCTCGCCTGGCCGAGCGGCAGCAGGGTCGCTTCCGCCAGCGGCCGCGCGAGCAGGGGCGCGAGCCAGACCAAGGCAAGCAGGCTCTTCTCCCAGGGCAGGAACCCGCGCTCGATCCCGTCCGCGACGAGGAAGGCGGCGCCGAGGCCGAGGATGACGAGGTCGTAGTCCAGCACATAAGGCGTTGAGAGCAAGGCGGCGGCGCAGACCGCGGCCGCGCGCAGATGCGGCCGGGCCGCGCGGGTCAGCCATAGCACCGCGCCCAAGGCCGCCACCGTCACCGCGCCCTGCACCGCGTAGGCGAAGGGCACCGAGCCGCCCCACATCCGCACCATCGCGAAGGGGCTCTGGATCTTGTGCCAGCCGGTCTCGCCCTGCTCGATGATCACCTGGCGGGTCAGCGGCAGCGAGTCGAGAAAGGCCTGCCAGACGGGCCAGCCCCAGATGACGAGCGTCGCCCCGGTCAAGGCCGCCGCCGAGGCGCAGGCGCCGAGGATCGCGCGGACATGGAGACCGGCCAGCAACAGCAGCGGAATCGCCAGCCCGAATTGCGGTTTGTAGATCAGGCAGCCGAACAGCAGGCCGGCAAGCAGCGGCTTCTTATCGAGCAGCAGCAGGCCGCCGCCGAGCAAAGCCGCGGTCAGGAAGGCGTTCTGGCCGTGGGTCACGCAGATCAAGACGACCGGCGCGCCGAGCGTGGCGAGCAAGGCGGTCCGGCCGGGCAGGAGTGCGCGGAAGACCTTCAGCGCCGCCCAGAGCGACGCCGCCTGCCAGACGAACAAGGCCGCGACAAAGGGCAGCAATGCGAGCAGGGAGGCGAGCAGCAGGAAAGGCGGCGGATAATGCCAGCCGTAGAAGGGCACGTGCGGGTCGCCATGCGCCGCCTGCTGCACCTGATAATGCTGAGCCCAGTCCCAGGCCGCCGGCGCGCGCCCGTCCAGCGCCATCTGTCCCGCCGTCCACACGTCCGAAAAGTCGGTGCCCAGCGGTCGTCCCCAGGCGTCCAGGGTGCCATGCGCGGTGACCAGCAGATAGAGGATCGAGAGGCAGGCGAGGGCGAGCGAAACGGCCCCGGCCGCGCGAACGCGGTGCGCGGTGAGCCATTCGCCGCTTCGCATCTGCCTGTACATGAGGCGCTGATGGCGCAGGAGGTGACAAGGAAGCGTTAAGCATGAGTCGTTCCTGCACGGCTTCCACACTTGCCTAACGGCCTTGGGAGCGGCTAGGGCTTTCCCCGACAAAGAACACCGCTAGGGAAAGGTGGAATATGAGCGAGACTTCCGACCGCGTTAAGAAGATCGTTGTCGAGCATCTCGGCGTCGAGGCCGACAAGGTCACCGAAGAGGCGAGCTTCATCGACGATCTGGGCGCGGACAGCCTCGACATCGTCGAGCTCGTGATGGCTTTCGAGGAGGAATTCGGGGTCGAGATCCCTGACGACGCCGCCGAGAAGATCACCACCGTCAAGGACGCGATCGACTATATCGACCAGAACAAGGCCTGAGCGCCTTTGAAGGGCGCCCGCCCACGGGCGGCGGTCGAGCCGATCTATTGAAAAAGCGGCTCCCCGCCTTAGCTCGGGGAGCCGCTTTGTCATTCTGGACAATGAGTTTTTAGGGAGTGCGCCAATGCGCCGCGTCGTTGTTACCGGTCTGGGTCTCGTTACGCCTCTGGGCGCGGACGTCGAGACGAGCTGGCGGAACCTGATCGCCGGGAAGAGCGGCGCCGGGCCGATCACCAGGTTCGACGCCAGTGACCAGAAATGCACGATCGCCTGCGAGGTGAAGCCGGCCGATCACGAATATGGCTTCGATCCGGCCAAGCGCGTCGATCACAAGATCCAGCGGCAGGTCGATCCGTTCATCGTCTACGGCCTCGACGCCGCCGGCCAGGCGCTGGAGGATGCGGGCCTGACCGAGATGGACGAGGCGACGAAGCTGCGCGCCGGCGTGTCGATCGGCTCCGGCATTGGCGGTCTGCCTGGCATCGAGAGCGAGAGCCTGTTGCTGGCCGAGAAAGGGCCTGGCCGCGTCTCCCCGCACTTCGTCCATGGCCGGCTGATCAACCTGATCTCGGGCCAGGTGAGCATCAAATACGGCCTGATGGGGCCGAACCACGCCGTCGTCACCGCCTGCTCCACCGGCGCCCATTCGATCGGCGACGCGGCGCGGATGATCCGCGACGACGATGCCGACATCATGCTGGCGGGTGGCGCGGAAGCGACGATCTGCCCGATCGGCATTGCGGGCTTCGCCCAGGCCCGGGCGCTGAACATGAGCTACAATGACCGCCCCGAACAGGCGAGCCGCCCTTATGACAAGGACCGCGACGGCTTCGTCATGGGCGAGGGCGCCGGCGTCGTCGTGCTCGAGGAATATGAGCATGCGAAGGCGCGCGGCGCGAAAATCTACTGCGAGGTGGTGGGCTATGGCCTGTCGGGCGACGCCTATCACGTCACCGCGCCGCATCCGGATGGCTTCGGAGCCTATCGCTCGATGGAAATGGCGCTGAAGAAGGCGGGCATGGTTCCGGCCGACATCGATTATATCAACGCCCACGGCACTTCGACCATGGCCGACACGATCGAGCTGGCCGCCGTCAAACGCCTGTTCGGCAATGCGATCGGCAAGGTCTCGATGAGCTCGACCAAGTCCGCGATCGGGCATCTGCTCGGCGGCGCCGGCGCGGTCGAGGCGATCTTCTGCATCCTCGCGATCCGCGACCAGATCGTGCCGCCGACGCTCAATCTCGACAATCCGGACGAGGGCACCGAAGGCGTCGATCTCGTGCCGCATGTCGCGAAGCGGCGGGAGGTGAAGGCGGTGCTGAACAACAGCTTCGGCTTCGGCGGCACCAATGCCAGCCTGGTGATGAAGGCGATCTAAGGGGCCATCCCGTCATGCGCCGCCTGTTCACGAAACGGCGTGTCCTGATCTTCGTGCCCGTGGCGCTCCTGCTCGCGGCGTTCCTGTCCGTCTGGCTGCTCTGGCTCGGGCCGGGGCCGTCGTCGCAACCGACCCGGATCGTCATCTCGCAGGGCACCAGCGTGAGCCAGGTCGCCGACCAGCTGGCCGAGGCGCATGTGATCCGCAGCGCCGGCGGCTTCCGGCTGTTCGCGAGGCTCTTCGGCTCGCGCGACCCGATCCAGGCGGGCACGACGACGATCCCCGCGGGCGCGAGCCCGGCCCGGATCCTCGACCTGCTGCAGCATGGCCGCATGACCCCGCAGCTCGTGGTGATCCCGGAGGGCTTGCCGTCCGTGCTCGTGCGCGAGCGGTTGATGAATGCCTCCGATCTGACCGGCGACGTCCCCGTTCCCGAGGAAGGGAGCGTCCTGCCGAGCACCTATTCCTATCAACGGGGCGAGACCCGGGCGGCGGTGCTCGCGCGGATGCAGGCTGCGATGACGCAGGAACTGGCCCGGCTCTGGGCGCGGCGGCGGCCAGGCATCGCCGTGTCGAGCCCGCGCGAGGCGATCATCCTCGCCTCGATCGTCGAGAAGGAGACCGCCAAGGCCGAAGAGCGCCGTATCGTCGCCGGCGTCTATTCGAACCGCCTGCGCCAGCACATGCCGCTGCAGGCAGATCCCACCGTCATCTACCCAGTGACCCAGGGCCGCCCGCTCGGCCGCCGCATCCTCGCCTCCGAGCTGCACGCGCGCAACGGCTACAATACCTATGTCATCAGCGGCCTGCCGCAGGGCCCGATCGCCAATCCCGGCCGCGCGTCGATCGCCGCAGTGCTCGATCCGGCGCCGACCCCGGCGCTCTATTTCGTCGCCGACGGCACGGGCGGCCACGTCTTCGCCAACACGCTCGCGGAGCACAACGCCAATGTCGAACGCTGGCGCGCGATCAGGCGCGCCCGGGGCGAACTACCCTAGTCCAGCCAGTATTTCGCCGCGCCCTTCGCGGCGACCAGCATCAGCAGCAAAGCGACCAAAGTGATGGTTCCCGGCATGATCAGCGCCTTCATGCCCTCCACCGCGCGCGCATTGCTGATGAAGGCGACCCAGACCATCTGCGCGACCACCGCGACGAAGGAGAGGACGAAGAAGATGCAGGCAAGCCTCTTGCCCGCGACCATCAGCAGCGAGCCGAGCAGACCGGCGAACACCGCGACGGCGAAGACACCGGTCACCCAGGCGGGCACGGCCTGCGCCGGCGGCGCAGCCGCGGGAGCCGCACCGCGGATCATGCCGACGCTCAACAGATACATGTAGACGCCGTAAGCGTTCCACGCGAGGCCGAGTACAGCCAGCAGACGAAACCAGCCGGGGGTTCTCACCCCGATCACCTTACCCATCGCCTTATCCCCCCGGATTAGAGCGGGGCGAAGACTATCGTCGCGGCGGTGGAATGCAATGGCCTCAGAGGCGTCGTCTAATGAGGCTTCCCAGGCTGGCCGCCGGCGCGACGGTGACCTTGCCGGCCGCCTTGCTCGCATGGATCATCAGCAGATCGTCGATCATCATCCCACAGCCGCCTTCCTCGCCGAAGACGAGGTCGCCGCGGCGTGAGGGGGCGAGGTCCGGAACCTCGCTGCCGAGCCGGCGCTGCTGGTCGGCGAAATGCGGAGCGGGGAGGCCCGCCAGGCTGAGCGCGAGCTGGATCAGTCCCGGCCCGTCAATTCCGTCAAGCGTCCGTCCCCCGGAGCGGTAGGGCGCGCCCATCAGCCGCTCGGCGCTGCGCACCGGATCCGGTTCGCGGTCGCCGATCGGGCGCAGGTGGGAGAGGCTGACGCAGCCATATTCAGTGGTCAGGCAGGCGCCGCATTCCTCGCCATGCAGCCGCGCGCCCATCGGCAGCTGCGCGATGATCGTCGAGGTGACCTTCGCGTCCGGCGCGACCGGCGCGCATTTCTCGCAGACGATATGGGTGGCGGCGGTCGGTTCGGCGAGCGCGATCGCCTCCACATAGCCGGTGACATGGTCGGCGCGGCCATAGCCCCAGGCCCAGCCGCCTGCATATTCCAGCACCGCGAACTCCTCGCCGGGGAGCAATTCGGTGATCGCCGGGCTGTCATCCTTTGGGGCGGAATGGATGGTCGCGGCCCGCGCGCCGCAGCCGCGCACCAGCGGCCGCGCATAATGGGGGGCCAGCACCTGGCCGGCGAGGCCGATATCGGCGATGTCGTCGCGAAAAGCGTGGATGCGCGGGTCGAGCGTCAGCGACGGCCCGGTCAGCCGGAACCACTCATCCGTTCTGGAAGAGGAGGGTCCGTTCGCCGGCGGACCTGCCGCCGCCGCCCCGGTTTCCACCTTCGCTGCCTGCCCCTTGGCCACTCCCGGCCTGTTCGAGATTCCGTTCGAAGCCTTCAAGGAAGTCCTGTCCATTGCCGGTCTTCGCGACGAAGACGTTACGTCGATCGCTCTCATCGCGAACGCGCCGCAGATAGCCGAGCGCACCCAAGGTATTCAAGGCGCGCGTGATGACCGGCTTCGAAACGCCAAGCCTTTCGGCGAGGCCCCGCACGGTGTGCGGCCCGGGGGTCAGATACACCAGCAGCATCAAGGCCATCTGGCGGTTGGTGAGGTCGGGTTCGCCGGAGCGCACATAAGCGATCAGGGTGCGCATCCAGCTGCCAAGGGCTTGGTCTGCCACGGTTACTGCTCCAAAAAACTTGATCGACGTTACGGAGCAAGAACCAACCGGACGCACTTTTGTTGCGATTCTGTCTTAAAAAGGGAGCGGCGGGTCACGTTGCATAGCGCGACTTGAGCATTTCCCAAGCTGCACGCAGGCCCAGAGCGTCGCCGCCCTTGGGCCTGCCGGGCTTGGCGCCGCTGCGCCAGGCAAAGGTATCGAGATGCGCCCAGGGTGTCCCCGACGGCACGAATTTCTGCAGGAACAGGGCTGCCGTCACGGCCCCGGCCATGGGCGCGTCGGCCATATTGCCGAGGTCCGCGACATCCGAGGCCAGCATTTCCGCATAAGGCTCCCAGAGCGGCATCCGCCAGAGCGGGTCCGAGACTTGCGTTCCGGCGGCGAGCAGGCCTTCGGCCAAAGCCTCGTCATTGGCGAACAGGGCAGGAAGGTCCGGCCCCAATGCAACCCGCGCCGCCCCGGTCAGGGTGGCGAAGTCGATGATCAGTTCCGGAGCCAGCTCCAGCGCGCGGGTCAAAGCGTCGCCGAGGATCAGCCGCCCCTCCGCATCGGTATTGCCCACCTCGACCGTCAGCCCGTTGCGGCTCTTCAAGATATCGCCGGGGCGGAAGGCGGCGCCGGAGACCGCATTCTCCACCGCCGGGATGATCAGGTGCAGCCGCACCGGCAGTCGCGCCTTGATGATCAGGCGGGCGAGGCCGAGCGCATGGGCCGCACCGCCCATATCCTTCTTCATCAGCCGCATGCCGGCGGACGGCTTGAGGTCGAGCCCGCCCGAATCGAAGCAGACGCCCTTGCCGACGATCGCGATCTTCGGATGGCGCTGGTCGCCATGCTCCAGCTCGATCAGCCGCGGCTCGCGGGAAGGTATTGCCGCTGCACCGACCGCGGCGACCATCGGATAGCCCTCGCGAAGGTCTGCGCCGGCTGTGACACTCACCTTGGCGCCGCTCTCGTCCGCGAGCGCCAGCACCGCCAGCTCCAGCTCCGCCGGGCCGAGATCGCCGGCCGGGATATTGACCAGGTCGCGGACCAGGAACGTCGCTTCGACCTGCAGCACCGCCTCGTCGATCCGCGCCGGCTCGTCGGTCAGCAGCACCCGCGCGCCCTTGGCCGACGGCTCTTTCTTGTAGCGCTCGAAGCGATACTGGCCGAGCAACCAGCCAAGCACCGCCGGCCCCGGGCTTTGGCCCGCGACGCGATACGTCCCTTCAGGCAGGCTCTCCGCCGCTTTGGCGAGGCACCAGGGGCTCAGTGCCTCGGCGTTGGCCACGCCAAGCACCGCCGCCCATTCGTCGCGCTCCCCGGGGAGGATGGCGAGCTGGAAGCCCTCGCCCTTGAATGCCTGCGCCTCGACCGCCTTGCGGATGCGCGCCGGCTGGTCCTTCAGCCAGGCTTCGAACCCCTTCTTGTCGACGAGGTGGAGCGGGATGGCGGGCTGGCCCTGATCGGGCTTCAGCAAGGCTTTGAGATCGATCATGGCGTGGCCTTAGCCGCTGGTGGCCCCAATTTACAGACGCAGATGAATCCCGCGCCGATGCAGCGGGATCATGAGCGCCAGCGTGATGAGCAAGACTACCAGCGCGTAGAGGAACGATGAGACATAGGGGGCGTGGATCACGCCATCGATCGCGTTGAAGCTGGCGGCTTGGTAGCCAAGCCGCATCCCACCCAGGCCAATGAGCAAGGAGACCATATAAGCGAGGATCGCGTTCATCCCGAAGATATCGAAGGGCGTGAGCAGGCGGCGGACCGCCGCGCTCTTCGTCGCGACGATGCAGAAGGCGAAGAGCAAGGCGGAGAGGCCTGTCGTCAGCAGCACGAAGCTGCTCGTCCAGATCCGCTTGTTGAGCGGGAAATAGGGCGCAAGCGCGAGGCCGAGCAAAGTGAGCGCGACACCGGCCAGCGCGATCCACAAGGTCGAGCGGTCGCGCCAGCGTTGCCAGGCCAATGCGGCCAGCAGGCCGAACAGCACATTGGCAGTGGCCGGCAAGGTGGAGAGCAGCCCCTCGGGATCGTACACCACGTTGCCGGCGGCGTCCGTGCCCGCCCGCCACATATGGTTCGTGCCGAGCACGGCCCGGTCGATCCATCCGGCGAGATTGCCCTCGGGCGTATAATCTCCGCCAAACGCCATCACCGCCCAATAGCCGAGCACCAGCACGATGATGGCGACGAGGATCGCCGTGGGATTGAGCCGTTTCTTGCCGTCCGGCATGCGGCGCGCGGTGAGGATCGCGAAGCTCGCCGCGAGCCCGAAGCAGAGGCCGAGGCGCTGGAACACGCCAAGCAGCCGAAAATTCTCCATGCCCCATTGTCCGAGGCTCCCCTGCACAAGCAACCGCCACGCAAAGCCGATCGCGATCAATGCGAACACGCGCCACGCGACGCGGCGCCAGAGCTTTGCGTCCGTGACGCGCGGGAAGGACAAGCCAAGCGCGACGCCCATCGCGCAGAGAAAGGCCGGGAAGACGAAGTCGGTCGGTGTGAAGCCGTGCCAGGCGGCATGATCGAGCGGCCACCAGATATAGGTGTCCGACCCGGCGGTGTTGACGATGATCATGCCTGCGACGGTCAGCCCGCGAAAGCTGTCGAGGGCACCGAGGCGGGGGCGGGACGGGGCTTGGGCCTCGCTCATTCTGGGGTCCGGGCGGGGGGCGCTGTCGCCCGTTGATCGTCAGCTCGCGGCTGGCACTCCGAACAGGTCATGCTCGTCGGCATCCTCGATCAGGACCTGGACGATGTCGCCCTGTTCCAGATGACCGGCGTCGCGCAAATGGACCTCGCCGTCAATCTCCGGCGCATCGGCCTTGGAGCGGCCGGTGGCGCCGCCTTCCGGGTCGACCGCGTCGATGATCACGTCGAGCGTCCGGCCGATCTTCGCCTCCAGCTTGGCGGCGGAGATGGCGGCGGTCTTCTCCATGAAGCGGGCGTAGCGCTCCTGCTTCACCTCTTCCGGCACCACGCCTGGCAGGTCGTTCGCCGCGGCGCCGGTCACCGGTTCGAACTTGAACGCGCCGACGCGGTCGAGCTGCGCCTCGTCCAGCCATTGCAGGAGGTATTCGAAATCCGCGTCCGTCTCGCCGGGGAAGCCGACGATGAAGGTCGAGCGGATGGCGATGTCCGGGCAGATTTCGCGCCAGCCGCGAATCCGCTCCAGCACCTTCGCCTCATTGGCCGGGCGCTTCATCGCCTTCAGCACCGTCGGGCTCGCATGCTGGAAGGGGATGTCGAGATAGGGGAGGACCAGCCCCTCGGCCATCAACGGCACGACCTTGTCCACATGCGGATAAGGATAGACGTAGTGGAGCCGCACCCAGGCGCCGAGCTTGCCAAGCTCGCGGGCGAGATCGGTCATATGCGCCCGCACCTCGCCGCCTTTCCAGGGCCAGGACGCATGCTTCAGGTCCACGCCATAAGCCGAGGTGTCCTGGCTGATGACCAGCAATTCCTTCGTCCCCGCCGCGACCAGTTTCTCCGCCTCGCGCAGGATCGCGTCGGGGCGTCGGCTGACCAGGTCGCCGCGCAGGCTCGGAATGATGCAGAAGGCGCAGCGATGATTGCAGCCCTCGGAAATCTTCAAATAGCTATAGTGCCGCGGCGTGAGCTTCAGCCCCGCATCAGGCACCAGGTTCAGATAGGCGCTGGGCGGGATCGGCGCCGCGACATGGACCGCGCCGACGACATCCTCATATTGCGCCGCGCCGGTGATCGCGAGCACTTCGGGGAAGCGCGCGCGGATCATCTCCGCTTCCTTGCCCATGCAGCCGGTGACGATCACGCGGCCATTCTCGGCAATCGCCTCGCCGATCGCGCCGAGGCTCTCTTCCTTGGCGCTGTCGAGAAAGCCGCAGGTGTTGACCAGCACGACGTCCGCGCCCGCATAATCGGGCGACATCTGATAGCCGTCGGCGCGCAGCTTGGTCAGGATCCGCTCGGAATCGACCAGTGCCTTCGGGCAGCCGAGCGAGACCATGCCGACCTTGGGCGGGGCTGGGAGTTCGATTGTGTCCATGGGAGCGCGCCACATAGTGCCAATCGCTCGATTTTCCTAGCCTTCAGCCGGAATAGAGATTGCCGAGGCGGACCAGCGACGCGTCATGCGTCAGATCGAGGTGCAGCGGCGTCACCGCGACATAGCCATCGGCGATCGCCTCTAGGTCGGTGGCATGCCCGGGCGTGTGTGCGATCGGGCGGAGACCGAACCAGTAGTAATTGTAGCCGCGCGGATCGGTGCGCTGGTCGATCCGGAGCCGACCATAATCCCTGATGCCTTGGCGGACGACGCGGATGCCCTT
>JBGAHY010000057.1:0-8034 GCA_044225925.1 Allosphingosinicella sp. | reverse complement strand
ATTAAGTCCTCTCCCCTTCAGGGGAGAGGGTTGGGAAAGGGGAAGTCGGGGACACCTCGTACGACTCCCCCTCTCCCCGGCCCTCTCCCCGCAAGCGGGGAGAGGGAGCTGGCTCTCTACGTCCACTGGCCGTTCTGCGTTTCCAAATGCCCCTATTGCGACTTCAACTCGCATGTCCGGGAGCAGGTGGATCAGGCGGCGTGGCGCGAGGCGTTGCTTACCGATCTTGCTTATGAGGCGGCGCAGACGCCCGGACGGCGGCTGACCTCGATCTTCTTCGGCGGCGGCACGCCGTCGCTGATGCCGCCGGCGACGGTCGAGGCTTTGCTGGGCGCGGCGGAGCGGCATTGGGGGTTCACGGACGGTATCGAGATCACGCTGGAGGCCAATCCCTCGTCGGTCGAGGCGGCGCGCTTCGCCGATCTTGCCCACGCCGGGGTGAATCGAGTGTCGCTCGGGCTGCAATCGCTGGACGATCGGGCGCTGCATTTCCTCGGCCGCGCGCATGACGTGGACGAGGGACTGATGGCGCTCGGCACCGCCCAGTCGGTGTTCGACCGGGTAAGCTTCGACCTGATCTACGCTTTGCCCGGCCAGAGCGCGGACGCCTGGGCGGCGGAGCTGGCGCGGGCGCTCGGCTTCGGCA
The DNA here is from genome assembly GCA_044225925.1 of Allosphingosinicella sp. GTDB lineage: Bacteria > Pseudomonadota > Alphaproteobacteria > Sphingomonadales > Sphingomonadaceae > Allosphingosinicella. Next base: position 7,388 of record JBGAHY010000057.1, on the reverse strand, counting down.
CGGACCATCTCTCGCTCTACCAGCTGACCATCGAACCCGGCACGCGCTTCGCCGCGCTCGCCGCCAAGGGCGAACTGGTCCCCGCCGACCCGGATGAAAGCGCCACGCTCTATGAGCTGACCCAGGCGCTGACCGGCGCGGCCGGGCTGCCGGCTTATGAGATCTCCAACCACGCCCGGCCGGGCGAGGAGAGCCGGCACAATCTCGCTTACTGGCGTTACCGGAGCTACGCCGGCATCGGCCCGGGCGCGCACGGGCGGCGAGGCGGCCTCGCGACACAGCGGCACAAGAAGCCGGAGAACTGGCTGGGCGCGCTCGCCCGCAACGGCCACGGCATCGTCGAGGAAACCGAGATCGCGCCGGCGGAGCAGCGCGTCGAGGCCCTGCTGATGGGCCTCCGCCTTGCCGAGGGCATCCCCTATAGCCCGGAGGGTCTCAACCTGGCTGCGGTCGAGACACTGGCCGGGCAGGGCCTGCTGGAGCGCACGCCCGACCGCCTCCGCGTCACCCCGCGCGGCATGCTGTTACTGGACGGGATCCTCGCCCAGATCGTCAGTTGAACCCGCGCGGCGCGGGCGAGACCACGTTCGAGCCCGCCGCGGTCACTTCCCGCACCTCCAGCGCCCGGTCGGCGACGCCGTCGCGGCCGAAGCGGAAGGCGCCGTCGACGCCGGAGAAACCCTGCGGGTCGCGCAGCTCGCGGATCGGGAAGGTCCGCCGCACCTGCCAGTTCGCCGCCACCCGGACAGTGAGCAGCACCGCGTCATAGCCCATCGAGGCGAGCCGGAAGGGCGCCGAATTGTAGCGGGCGCGGTAACGGGTGCGGAACTGGGTGTAGACGGTGTCGGACGGGGCGGCGAACCAGGCGCCGCGCAGGGCGACATTGGCGCCGATATTGGCCTCGCTCGCCCAACGCTCGGTGGCGAGCAGGCGCGGCGCCGGCGCGGCGGCGCGGACCACCGGCACGGCGGGCAGGACCACACGCGGCACGTCGGCGAGCAGCACCGCGTCGGGCGTGCCTTGCCCCAGCAGGCGGGTCGAGGCGCCACGGACGCCCGCCGCGCTCGGATCGAAGGTCTGGATGCCGATCAGGCGGGCGCTGGCGCCCTCGACCGCGCGGGTCATCGCCTGGGCGGCGCGCTCGCCATAGACATTGGCCGGGACCAGGGCGCCGAAGCTCTGCGCGCCGCGCTCGCGAGCGAAATTCACCACCCGGGCGATCGACTGGCCGGGGGTGAAGCCCATCAGGAAGACGCCATTGCCGGCGACGGAGGTATCATTGGAGAAAGCGATGACCGGCACGGCGTTGTCCCGCGCGATCGGGGCGACCGCGCGCACGTCCTCGGCGAGCAGGGGGCCGAGGATCAGGCCGCTGCCCTCCGCAATCGCCTCGTTCGCCGCGCGCACCGCGCCGCCGGCAGCGGCGGTGTCGTAGGCGGTGATCCGGATGCGGTCGCCGCCCGAGTCGAGCAGGGCGAGATTGGCGGCGTTGAGGATGGACTGGCCAAGCGCGGCGTCGCGGCCGGTGAGCGGCACCAATACGGCGACGCGGTTGCGGGTCTCGTCGGCGGGGAGGCGCGGATTGACGCGCGGCTCCTCGGGCCTGAGCACCGGCTCGGTCGGCAATTGCGTGGTCGGGCGAGTCGCGCGCGGCACGCAGCCGGCGATCACTGCCGCCATCAAGGCGAGGCCCAGCCAACGGAACAGCGACACAGCGGGTTGCGGGCGATAGGACAGCGATGCCATGATTTCAGTCCCCATGAACGGCAAGCTCGAACCCGGCCTCTATATCGTGGCGACCCCGATCGGCAATCTCTCCGATCTCTCTCCGCGCGCCGCGGAGACGCTGGCGCGCGCCGATCTGATCGCGGTGGAAGACAGCCGGGTCACCGCCAAGCTGCTCCACCATATCGGGGTGAAGCGGCCGATGCAGCCTTATCACGATCACAATGCGGACAAGGTGCGGCCCGGCCTGATCGCGCGGATGGCGGGCGAGGCGGTGGCTTTGGTCTCCGATGCCGGGACGCCGCTCATCTCCGATCCGGGCTTCAAATTGGTTCGTGACGCCAGGGCGGCGGGAATCACGGTGACGACGATCCCCGGGCCGAGCGCGGTGATCTCGGCTTTGACCCTCGCCGGGCTGCCGACCGACCGTTTCGCTTTTTTCGGGTTCCTCCCCGCCAAGCCGGGTGCGCGTGCGTCGGCGATCGCGGAAGCGGCGACGTTCCGGGGGACTTTGGCTTTCTACGAGAGCGGGCCGCGGCTGGCGGCGGCGCTTGCCGCCTTGCGCGAAGGTCTCGGCGACCGCGAGGCGGCGGTGGCGCGCGAGATTAGCAAGCGCTTCGAGGAAACGGTGACCGGCGCCCTCTCCGAACTGGCGGCACGCTACGCAAACGCCCCGCCCAAGGGCGAGATCGTGATCATCGTCGGTCCCCCGGGGGAAGCCGAGGCTGCGAGCGATGCGGATATGGACGCCGCGCTCCGGGAGGCGATGGCCACTCTCTCCCCCTCCCGCGCCGCGGCGGAGGTCGCCGCCCGGCTCGGCCTGCCCAAGCGCGCCGTTTATGAGCGCGCGCAGCAGCTGAAGTGAGCAGCCTGGATCGGTCTGCCCTCCTTGAGCCCCTCCCCTTCAGGGGAAGGGACGGGGGTGGGGAATGTCAAAGATGCGGCATTCGTCAAAACAGGCCCCACCCCAACCCCTCCCCTGAAGGGGAGGGGCTTGTCCCATGAAGCGCCAGCGGGCCGAGCGTGGCGGGCGGCGGGCCGAGCGGCTCGCGGCCTGGTGGCTCCGCTTCCATGGCTGGCACATCCTCGCCATGCGCGCCCGGACGCCGGTCGGCGAAGTCGATCTCGTGGCGCGGCGCGGCAAGGTCGTCGCCTTCATCGAGGTGAAGGCGCGGGCCACCGAGGCGGACGCCGCCATGTCGCTCGACGAGTATCGCCTGCGCCGGGTCGCCCGCGCGGCGGAGGCGCTGGCGCCGCGCTTCGCCAAACCGGACGACGCGATCCGGATCGACGCCATCTTCATGGTCCCGCGCCGCTGGCCGCGGCACATGGTCAATGTCTGGCATGGGTGACAGACGCCGCGCGCGCACCTAAGTGAGCGGCATGAGCCTGAACGTCGCCGTCCAGATGGACCCGCTGGAATCGATCAACATCGATGGCGATTCCAGCTTCGCGATCATGCTCGGCGCGCAGGCCCGCGGGCACCGCATCTTCCATTATGCCGCCGAGGATCTGAGCTGGATGGACGGCCGGCTGTGGACCATGGCCCGGCCGGTCAATGTCCAGCGCGTGAAGGGCGACCATTACAGCGCCGGCGACCCTGAGATCCTCGATCTCGGCCGCGACGTGGATGTCGTGCTGATGCGCCAGGATCCGCCCTTCGACCTCGGCTACATCACCGCCACCCATTTGCTCGAGCGCATCCAGGGGGAGACGCTGGTGGTCAACGACCCGGCCAGCGTCCGCAACGCGCCGGAGAAGGTCTGGGTGCTCGATTATGCGCGCTTCATGCCGCCGACCGCGGTCACCCGCTCGGTCGGCGTCGCCCGCAAGTTCCTGGCCGAGCATAAGGAAATCGTCGTCAAGCCGCTGCACGGCAATGGCGGCAAGGCGATCTTCAAGATCGGCGCGGACGGCCAGAATCTCTCCTCGCTGATCGAGGTGTTCAACACCGCCTATCGCGAGCCGCACATGCTGCAGGCCTTCCTTCCCGGCGTCGCGGCGGGCGACAAGCGCATCGTATTGGTGGACGGCGAGGTGGTCGGCGCGGTCAACCGCATCCCCGGCGAGGGCGAGATCCGCTCCAACCTCGCGGTCGGCGGCAAGGCGGCGAAGACCGAACTGACCGCGCGCGAGGAGGAAATCTGCGCGGCACTGGCCCCGGAGCTGAAGCGGCGCGGGCTGCTGTTCGTCGGCATCGACGTGATCGGCGGCGAATGGCTGACCGAGATCAACGTCACCTCCCCCACCGGCATCGTCGCCATCGACCGGTTCAACGGGACGGATACGCCGGCGAAAATCTGGGACGCGATCGAAGCGAAGCTCGGGCGGTCGTAATTCGTCATTCCAGCGAAAGCTGGAATCTCACTTTTCTGATCGAACCGCCGCAAAGGCAGGGAGATTCCAGCTTTCGCTGGAATGACGTGTTGGGTTCAGTCGAACGCGTTCCACCGCACCCCAAGCGCGTATCTTGGCCCGGTGCCCGTCCGCGCGGCGCGGTCGTCGCGGTTGTAGAGGCCGCATTTCTTCAGCGAGAGGCAGCCGCAGCCGATGCAGCCGTCGAGCGTGTCACGCATCCGCTGCAGCGCGGCGATCCGGCGGTCGAGCAACCTGGAAAAGCCATTGCTGATTCGCCGCCAGTCGGCCTGGGTGGGCGTGCGGCCCTGCGGCAATTTGGCCAGCTCGGCGCCGATTTCGGGCAGGGTGCAGCCGATCTGCTGGGCGATCAAAGCGAAGGACAGGCGACGGATGTCGGAGCGCAGGAAGCGGCGCTGGCCACCCGATGTCCGCAGAGCCTGGACCAGCCCCTTCTCCTCGTAGAAGCGGATCGCGGAGACGCTGAGGCCCGTCCGCGCCGCCAGCTCGCCAATCGCCAGAAGCTCGTTGCCGCGCACATTCTCTCTCCTGAAAATTGACCTTGATCTCAACCTAACTTGAGGTTGTAGATGCCGCAAGCATGACCCGAATCGAAAGGATAACGTCATGCCCACCGGCTTCATCGAGCATGTGAATCTCACCGTCAGCCAGCCCGAGCGCTCGGCGCAATTGTTCCAGGATCTGTTCGGGTGGCACATCCGCTGGCAGGGCCCGGCCCGCAATGGCGGCCGCGTCATCCACGTCGGGGACGAAGAGAATTATCTCGCCGTCTACAATCAGCCCGGCCAGGACGAGGACCGCGGCTGGGAGAAAGGCGTGCCGCTCAACCATGTCGGCATCCAGGTCGAGGATCTCGACGCGGTCGAGCAGCGCGTCATCGCCGCCGGCCTCACGCCCTTCAGCCACGACGATTACGAGCCGGGCCGCCGCTTCTATTTCATGGACTGGGACGGGATCGAGTTCGAGATCATCAGCTACGCCTGACGGCACGTCATTCCAGCGCACGCTGGAATCTCTTTGCCTTTTCAGCCAACGCCCACTGGAGGAAATGAGATTCCGGCTTTCACCGGAATGACGGGGGCATTGTGGCGTGTACGATTGGGTGATCCAGCTGATCGACTGGGGCGGCTATGCCGGGGTCTTCCTGCTGACCCTGCTCGAGACGATGTTCCCGCCCATCCCTTCCGAGGTGGTCCTGCCACTTGCCGGGATGCGCGCGGCGCAGGGGCCGCTGGGGCTGGCGGGGGTGATCGTCTTCGCGACCGCCGGGTCGATGCTCGGCAATTTCCTCTGGTATCTGATCGCGCGCGCGATCAGCCCGGAACGGTTTCGCCGCTTCATCGACCGCCATGGCCGCTGGCTCACGATGGACTGGCGCGATGTCGAGAAGGTGCAGGGCCATTTCGAGCGCCACGGGGCGGGCATCGTCTTCGTCGGCCGGATGATCCCGGCGTTCAGGACCTTCATCTCGATCCCGCCGGGCATATTGCGCATGCCGGTGGCGCGCTACCTGCTCTGGTCGACGCTCGGCACCCTGATCTGGAGCGCAGCGCTGGCAAGCGGCGGCTATGCGCTGGGCGCCGGCTTCGAACGGATCGAGGAAGTCGCGGCGCCGCTGACGACCGGCATCGTGGTGATCGCGGTCGGCTGGTATCTCTGGCGCCAGCTGACCCGGAACAGGCGCGCGCGCTAGGCCCGCGGGTGGGCGTGGCGATAGACGTCCAGCAGATGCGCAGCGTCCACAGCGGTGTAGATCTGGGTCGAGCTCAAACTGGCATGGCCCAGCAATTCCTGCAGCGCGCGAAGGTCCGCGCCCCGGCCGAGCAGATGCGTCGCGAAGCTGTGGCGTAAGGCGTGCGGGGTGGTGCGCTCCGGGAGGCCTAATGCGCGTCGGGCCTTGCGAACGGCGCGCCGCACGATTTCACCGCGGAGCGGGCCGCCACGCGCGCCCCGGAACAAAGGTTCGTCGCGGCCTGACGACCATGGGCAGAGCTTCAGATAATCCTCGATCGCCTGCTTCACCGTGGGCAGGAGGGGTACGACCCGGGTCTTGTTGCGCTTGCCGGTGACCAGCATCGCCTCGCCGAGCGGAAGCGCCGCGCCGGTCAGGCCGAGTGCCTCGGCGACGCGCAGGCCCGAACCGTAGAGCAAGGTCAGGACCGCGAGGTCGCGAGCGGCGATCCAGGGCTCGTCGGCATCGTCTGCCGCCTCTGCGGCCAACGCCACCGCCTCGTCGGGTGAGATCGGGCGCGGGACCGCGCGCGGCTTCTTCGGGCCCTTGAGCCGGGGAATGGCCGCCTCGCGCCCGCTTTCCGTCGCGGCGAAGAGGAGGAAGGCGCGCACCGCCGACAATTCCCGCGCCGCGCTGTTGTTGCCGAGGCCACCCCCACGCCGCATGCCGAGATAGGCGCGCAGGTCAGCGGGGCGGAGCGCCGCCAGGGCGTCCGCATCCACGGGCCCGCCGAGATGCCCAGCGAGGAAGCCGATCAGCCTATGCGCGGTCGCAACATAGGCGCGGACGGTATGTTCGGAGCGGCGGCGCTCGCGGGTCAGGTGATCGTGCCAGCGCGCGGCAATGGCGGCGGCGGCGTGAAGCGCGGGGTCTAGGGGATCAGCCACCGGCCCATGCAGCGGGTCAGCACCCGGCCAAGGAAGATGAGCAGCTCCGAGCCGTGGCGGGTGTCGAAGCTTTGCGGCCCACGCTGGCCCAAAGCGAGCAGGCCGCTGGGCAAAGGCGGCTCGCTGGTCAGACGGATCAGGGCCTCGGCGCGGATCAGTTCGCAGGCCGGCCCGAACAGAGGATGGCCCCGCTCGCAGCCGCGGAGCAGCACGCCGTCGAAGCCCTTGATCGATTTCTGGATCAGCTTCGCATCGACGAATTGCAGGCCCGAAGCATCGGCGCGCACGCCGGTATCGCCGGCGACCAATGCGACCGCCACCGCATCGAGGCCGAGGATCTGCGGCCATTCCTGGGTGACGACATGAAGGAGATGATCGAGCCCCTCCGTCTCGACCGCGGCGAGCACCGCTTCGTGAATCGAGGCGACCGCGCCCGAATGGCCGCGCGCGAAGGCGATCAGATCCTGATTGGCCTCTTCAGCCGCGGCAACCCGCGCCCGCAAATTGGCGAGCGCATGATTCTCGAAGCTGACCACCTGTCCCATGGCTGAGAGGCTAATACGAATATGGTTAAGAAGCGATTGGACTCGTTACGGCAATATTCCCTCTCCCGTTTCGGGGAGAGGGAGGGGCCCAACGCGACAGCTTTGGGAGGGTGAGGGACTGAC
>JBGAHY010000018.1:0-77718 GCA_044225925.1 Allosphingosinicella sp. | reverse complement strand
AACTCGAGATGGATCGGCCTCGACCACGGGCCGGGGCGTGAAAAGAACTCCCAGGTCCCGACCGCCGTGGCCGGCAGACCCAGCATCAACCACCAGCCGCTCCACCCGCTGTCGTGCAGGCGTCGCACCCCCAAGGCGGCAGTCGGGCAGAGCAAAAGGAGGCTCAGCCCCGATTGCACCCATTGCTGGGCCTCGAAACCGATCGCGACGCCGAGATAGCCGATCACCACATTGGTGATGATCACGAGCACGTAGAAAGCGGCGAGCTCCCCGCGGGTGGAGCGGCCGTGAAACTCGGCGTAACGCTTCAGGGGAAGCACCGAGAAGGCGGCCGCGTTCATCCCGTTACAACACCTCGAACAGCCCCGCGGCTCCCATGCCGCCGCCGACGCACATCGTGACGACGACATATTTCACGCCGCGGCGTTTGCCCTCGATCAGCGCATGGCCGGTGAGGCGGGCGCCCGACATGCCATAGGGATGGCCGATCGAGATCGCGCCGCCATCGACGTTGAGCCGGTCGTTCGGGATGCCGAGCGTGTCGCGGCAATAGAGGACCTGCACCGCGAAGGCCTCGTTCAGCTCCCAAAGCCCGATATCGTCGATCTTGAGGCCGAACCGGTCGAGCAGTTTCGGCACCGCGAAGACCGGGCCGATGCCCATTTCGTCGGGCTCCGTGCCCGCCACCGCCATGCCGACATAGCGGCCGAGCGGCGTGAGGCCGCGTTGGGCGGCGAGGCCCGCTTCCATCACGACGCAGGCCGAGGCGCCGTCGGAGAGCTGGCTGGCATTACCGGCGGTGATCGTCGCGTCCGGGCCCATGACCGGCTGCAGCGAGGCCAGGCCTTCCAGCGTCGTGTCCGGGCGGTTGCCCTCGTCCTTGGCGATCGTAACCTCATGCTTGGTGACCTCGCCGGTCGCCTTGTCCTTCACCGCCATGGTGGCGTCGCAGGAGACGATCTCGTCGTCGAACCTGCCGGCGGCCTGGGCGGCGGCGGTGCGCTGCTGCGACTGGAGCGCATATTCGTCCATCGCGGCGCGGCTGATATTGTAGCGCTTCGCCACGACCTCGGCAGTGCCGATCATCGGCATGTAGACGTCCTTGTGCATCGCCACGAGCTCGGGATCGCCGCCGAGCCGCATTTCCGGCGTCTGCACCATGGAGATCGATTCGACGCCGCCGGCCACGCAGACCGGCATGCGGTCGACGATCACCTGCTTGGCGGCGGTGGCGATGGCCATCAGGCCCGAAGCGCACTGCCGGTCGATCGACATACCGGCGACGGTCACGGAAAGACCTGCCCGCAACGCAGCCGTGCGGCCGATCGTCGCCTGCACGCCCTGCTGCAAGGCGGCGCCGATGATCACGTCGTCCACCTCGGCCGGGTCGATGCCGGCGCGCTCCACCGCGGCGCGGATCGCATGCGCGGCCAGAGTCGGGGATGGGGTCGCGTTGAACGCGCCTTTATAGGCCCGGCCGATCGGCGTGCGGGCAGTGGAGACGATGACGGCTTCGCGGGTGGACATATCCTGGTCCTTTCATCTCCTCTCCCGCTAGCGGGAGAGGGCAGGGTGAGGGTCTTCTTCTTTCTTTTCAGAGGTGGAAGCCTTGCTTGCGCTCAGACCCTCACCCCAACCCTCTCCCGCAAGCGGGAGAGGGGGTAAACTAGATGAACATGTAGCCGATCCAGTCGGCGATCAAAGCGGGCTTCTCCTCGTCCTCGATCTCGACCGTAACTTCGTACGTGATTTGCCACTGGTTGGCGCGCTTTTCCTCGGCTGAGAGCATTTTGAAGCGGCCGCGCACGCGCTTGCCGGACTTCACGGGCGCCATGAACCGGACTTTGTCGAAGCCGTAATTGACCGCCATGCGCAGGCTCTCCGGCCGCAGCATGACCCCCTCGGCCATCCGGCTCAGCAGAGAGAGGGTCAGGAAGCCGTGTGCCACGGTGCCGCGGAATGGCGTCTTTGCGGCGCGCTCCGGATCGACGTGGATGAATTGATGATCCTCGGTGATGTCGGCGAAGGCGTCGATCCTGGCCTGATCGATCAGGATCCAGTCGGACAACCCGATCTCGCTGCCGACCCGCCCCCGGATCTCCTCGATAGTCGCGACCGGCATTGAGCCTCCCCGTTTCTGCCGTTATCGGCCCTCGGCATAGGGCCGGCCCCCGGCCGCAGACAAGCCCTCGGAGAGAATGACATGGCGGACGCTACGGCAACCGCGCGCACCGAAATCCGCCGCCTGCTTCGCGCCCCCGAGCCGGAGGTGCTGAGGCCGCTTTTGCAGCGCGCAGCGCTGGACAGTGATTCGCGCGCCCGGGTCGAAAGGCGGGCTCAGGCCATGCTGACGGAATTGCGCGACGCGCAGTCGCGCGGTTGGGTAAACCAGTTCCTCCAGGAATATCGGCTCAACACGCAGGAGGGCGTGGCGCTGCTGAGCCTCGCCGAGGCGTTCCTGCGCGTGCCCGATCCCGACACCGCCGACAGCCTGATCGCCGACAAGCTCGGCGAGGGCGACTGGCGCTCGCACAAGGGCAAGGCCAACTCGACCCTGGTCAACACCGCGACCTGGGGCCTGGTCATCGGCCGGGCGCTGACCAGCGACAGCGAGCATGCCAGCGCGCTGAAGCGACTGATGGCGCGCGCGGGCGAGCCGTTCGTTCGCACCGGCGTCGGCGCGGCGATGCGGATGATGGGCGAGATTTTCGTGATGGGCCGCACCATCGAGGAAGCAATCGCGCGGATGCGCAAGAAAGAGAATCGCGGGTTCACGGCCAGCTTCGACATGCTGGGCGAGGCGGCGCGGACCTTCCCGGACGCCGACCGTTACTACCAGTCCTACGAGGACGCGATCCGCGCCGTGGGGCAGGTGCCGGCAGCAGGGCACTCGATCTCGGTCAAGCTCTCCGCGCTGCACCCCCGCTACGAGGTCGCGCAGTACGAACGCTGCGTGCCAGCCCTGATCGAGAAGGTCGAGGCGCTGGCGACGCTGGCGGCGGGTTTCGGCATCCCCTTCACCATCGACGCCGAGGAAACCGAGCGGCTGGAGATGAGCCTGGACATCATCGCCACGGTGGCTGGCCTCCCCGCGCTGAAGGGCTGGGACGGGCTCGGCATGGCGATCCAGGCCTATGGCAAGCGCGCCCGGCCGACCATCGCCTGGGCGGACGCGATCGGCGCGAAGACCGGGCGGCGGATCGCGGCGCGACTGGTCAAGGGCGCCTATTGGGACACGGAGATCAAGCGGACCCAGGAGCAGGGCCTCAGCGACTATCCGCTCTTCACCCGCAAGGCTGCGACCGACGTCTCCTATCTCGCCTGCGCGCGCGACATGCTGGACGCGAAAAATATCTGGCCGGCCTTCGCGACCCACAATGCGCTGACCGTCGCGACCCTGCTCGAATGGGCCGGCGACAGCCGCGATTTCGAGTTCCAGCGCCTGCACGGCATGGGCGAGGGGCTCTACGAGGGCCTGGTCCGCGAGCAGGGCTACCACACCCGCATCTACGCGCCGGTCGGCGGCCATCGCGACCTGCTCGCCTATCTCGTTCGCCGCCTGCTGGAGAATGGCGCGAACAGCTCCTTCGTCCACCAGCTCGCCGACGAGACCCTCACCGACGAGGACCTGCTCGCCGATCCGGTCGAGAAGATCGCCGCGGTGGGCGGCACCCGCCATCCCTCGATCCCGCTGCCCAGGGATTTGTTCGTGCCCACGCGCGGGAACAGCCAAGGCCTCGACCTGAACGACCGCCCGGAGCTGGAGCGGGTCGCCAAGGCGGTCGCGCCGCCGCTCAGTTTCTCGCCGACGCCGAGCGATCCCGCCGAGGCGCTGGTGACCCGAGCGCTTGGCGGCTTCGACATCTGGTCGCGCCGCTCCATCGAGGAGCGCGCCCAGTGTCTCGACAAGCTCGCCGACCTGCTCGAGCAGGACCGCGACATGCTGATGCGGATCTGCGTGCAGGAGGCGAAGAAGACCATTCCCGACGCGCTCGCCGAAGTGCGCGAAGCGGTCGATTTCTGCCGCTACTACGCCAATCAGGCGCGCAACCATTTGCAGCCGTTCGAGCTGCCTGGGCCGACGGGCGAGCGCAACGTGCTGCGTATGGAAGGCCGCGGCGTCTTCGTCTGCATCGCGCCCTGGAATTTCCCGCTCGCCATCTTCCTCGGCCAGGTCACCGCCGCGCTTGCGGCCGGCAATGCGGTCGTCGCCAAGCCCGCCTCGCAGACGCCGGAGATCGCCGCTTATGCCGTCGGTCTCGCCCATGCGGCGGGCATTCCCGAGGATGCCTTGATCCTCGCCGCCGGTCGCCGCGATCTTGGCCAGAAACTGATGGAGGACGTGCGCATCGCCGGCGTCGCCTTCACCGGCTCGACCGCGACCGCCAAGACCATCGCCCGCACCTTGGTCGCCGACGATCATCGCAACATCATCCCGCTGATCGCGGAGACGGGCGGGATCAACGCGATGATCGTCGACAGCACGGCTCTGCCCGAGCAGGTGGTGCAGGACGTGGTCACCTCGGCCTTCCGGTCTGCGGGCCAGCGCTGCTCGGCACTGCGGCTGCTGGTGCTGCAGGAGGAGGTCGCGGAGCGGACGCTGGAGATGCTGATGGGGGCGATGGACAGCCTCATCGTCGGCGATCCGGCACTGCCGCAGACCGATGTCGGCCCGGTGATCGACCAGCCGAGCTACGACAAGCTCATGGGCCGACGTGAGGCGATGAAGGACCGTATCCTGAAGTCCATTCCCGTGCCGGCCGAGGGCCTGTTCGTCCCGCCCACCCTGATCCGCATCGACCGGATCGAGGACCTGAAAGAGGAATGGTTCGGCCCCTTGCTCCACGTCACCACCTGGAAGGGCGGCGAACTGGTCGAGACGGTGAAGCGCGTGAACAGCTCCGGCTTCGGCCTCACCATGGGCCTGCACAGCCGAATCGCCCGCGCCGCCGAGACCGTCGAGGAGAATGGCACGGTCGGCAATCTCTACGTCAACCGCTCGATGATCGGCGCGATCGTCGGCTCCCAGCCCTTCGGCGGCGAGGGCCAGAGCGGCACCGGCCCGAAGGCCGGCGGCCCGCATTATCTGCCGCGCTTCTTCGCCGAGCGGGTAACCAGCACGGACACGACCAGCGCCGGCGGGAATGCGACCCTGCTGAGCCTGGAGGACGTCGGGTTCTAGCCCTCACCCTCCCACGCCGCTGACGCGGCGCGGGCCCCTCCCTCTCCCCGGGACGGGAGAGGGGGTGTCGCGCGCCAGTCCCCTCTCCCATTTGGGGAGAGGGAGGGGCCCGCCGCGAAGCGGTGGGAGGGTGAGGGATAATTCGTCGCCCGATCCGTCGTCTTTGTCGACGCGTCGAGTCCTCGTCCTGCTTCGTCGATCCGCGCGGGCCTCCGTGCCGCCCTGCGCCTAACGCCGCCTCCGAAACGAATTTCGAAGGCGTCCCTCGTGAAGAATGTCGATCTCAAATTCCTGCTGCTCGCCGCGATCATGCTCACCTGCGGCGTCGGGCTGGGCATCTGGATGGGCAGCCGGGAGGACTTCGCGCTGGCGCCGGTCCATGCCCACATCAACCTCGTCGGCTGGGCGTCGCTCGCCTTGTTCGGCATCGTCTACCGCCTTTACCCGGCGATGGGCGCGAGCAGACTCGCCGGCCTGCACTTCATTCTGGCCGCCCCGGCCGCGATCATCTTCCCGGTCGGCATCGCCCTCGCAATGTTCAATCAGCAGCCCGTGCCGGTCATGGTCGGCTCGATGCTGTGGATGGCCGGCGTGCTCGTCTTCCTCGCCAATCTGATCCGCCAGGCCTTCCGGCCTGCCGCCAGCTGACCAACTTTCAAGGAGCCCCCTCATGTTGTTTCACCTCTCCATCGAAGCCGACAATCCCCAGCGCATGGCGCAATTCTTCGCCGAAGTCTGGGGCGGTGAGGCGCTGCCATTTCCGTCGGTGACCGCCGGCAGCTGGGTCGCGCTTTCCGGCGACGACCGCGGCACCATCATCGAAATCTATCCCCGCGGCACCGAGCTGCATGCGGCCGCGGGCGATGCCGATGCGATCGGCGTTCGCGTCGCGCCGCATCGCCACAGCGCAACGCATATGGCGATCGCCACGGCGAAGAGCGAGGCCGAGATCTACGCGCTTTGCGACCGCTACGGCTTCTCCGCCAAGTATCGCAAGCGCGGCGGCGTGTTCGGCGTGATCGAGATATTCGCCGAGGATTGCCAGATGATCGAGGTCCTGACCGACGAGATGCAGCGCGAATATACCGGCGCGATCACGATCGAGAATTGGAAGATGATGCTGAAGGCGCAAGGTCTCCCTGAGGCTGCCTAAGGCAGACGATGGGGGCAGTTCCGACCCTCCCGCTTCCCCCCGTATCCGCCTGCGTTATTGGCGGATGGGCGACGAGGAACTGCCCCCATTTTTTGATCGAGTAAAAGCGTTCCAAATGCCGCGCCCTTGACGAACCCGTCAGGGGCGTGGCTCATTTTCGGGCATGTTCGAGGCCGAGGCGATCCGGCTCAGGGAAATCCTGCTGGCCCAGGGCGAGATTTCGCCCCTGCTCAATCTCGGATCCTCGACGCGGGCGTTCCGGGAAGCGACCAAGCCGCATATCGAGCGGGAGCTGTTCGCGCCGTTACGCGCTGCGGGCGTGAAGATCGTTCACAGCGACCTCAAGCCGGCGGACGGTGTCGATGTCGTGGGCGACATCATGGATCCGGCCGTCCGCGCCGCGCTGAAAGCGCAGGGGTTCCGCAGTCTGCTCATCGCCAACATGCTGGAGCATGTCGCGAACCGCGATGCGGTGACTGCCGCTTGCGAAGAGGTAGTCGGGCCCGGCGGGCTGATCCTCGCCACGGTGCCGTCCAGCTTTCCTTACCATGCCGATCCGATCGACACTGGCTACCGACCGCGGCCCGGCGAGCTTGCCGCCGCCTTTACCGGGAGTGAGACCCTGCTTGTCGAAGAGGTGAGGGGGCGGACCTACAAGGAGGAGATCGCCGCGTGCGGCTCCTCAATCTGGCGGGAGTTGGCCCGGACGCTCGGCTTTGGCCTGATCGCCTTCGCCCGGCCGAAGAGTTTCCGCGCCCGGCTCAGCCGCTGGCGCTGGTATCGCCGCTCTTACGCCGTGTCCGTGGCTTTGCTGCGGGTGCGGGACCGGGCTCCTCCACCGGATAGGGCAGGATGAAGGTCCCGTCCGGCGCGGCGGTGAAGCTGGTCTGGGTCGGGTAGGCGAACTCGATCCCTTCCGCATTGAAACGCGTCAGCAGCGCGACCAGCACCTGGTGGCGGGCCTCGAACACTGTCTGCCAGACCTCCGACTTCACATCGAATTCCAGCCCGAAATCGAGGCTCGAGGCGCCGTAGCCGGTCATGCCGCAGCGGACGAGCTGGCACTTGCCGACCGATTCCACCACCTCCTTCACCATGGCCGGGATGCGCGCGCAGACGTCGGGCGCGGTCTGATAGACGACGCCGAAAACCTGGACGATCCGGCGCCGGTTCAGCCGCTGCATGTTGTGCAGCTCCTTGTTCAGCAAATTGGTGTTGGAAACGATCACCTCCTCGCCGGTCGTCGAGCGGACCCGGGTCGATTTGAGGCCGATCTGCTCGACCGTGCCGGAGGTCGTATCCCAGCGGATCGAATCGCCGCGGCGGAACGGCTTGTCGAAGATGATCGACAGGGCCGAGAAGAGGTCGTCGAAGATGCCCTTGGCGGCCAGGCCGATGGCGATGCCGCCAATGCCGAGGCCGGCGACCAGGCCGGTGACGTTCACCCCCAGATTGTCGAGAATGACGATGGTGGCGATGGCGAAGATCGCGACCGTGACGAGCAGGCGGATGATGTCCATCGCGCTGCCGAGGCTGCTCGATTGCTCCAGCCCGCCGGCGCGATGCTCGATCACGCCGAGGACGATCTCGCGCGCCCAGAGCGCCACCTGCAGGGTGGCGATGACCACGAAGATGGCGTTCACGGTGTCGTGGAAAAGCAGGGGCGCATCGGCATAGCCGACGACGAGGCGCGCCGCCGCCGCTGCCATGAACCAGAGGCGGGTCCGCGCCAGCACCCGGCCGATGATCGTCCGCCAGTGGGTCTGCGTCGGATCGGACCCGCAGATGCGCACGCCCACCCATTTGAGGCCGTAGAGCACGATGAAGATGACCAGCCCGGCGCCGAGGCCGATCAGGATCTGGATCGTGTGGGTGGCGAACCAATGGCTGACGTCGCTCCAGAGCTGGCCGGCCTGGACGCTGATTGGCGCATTCTCGTTCATGTCTAAGCCGCCTTGCGTTTCCTGCCCGTCCTGCGGCCGAGAAAGGCGATCAGCCAGCGCTCGGCGCTCGACAGATATTTCGAGGCGCGCGGACAATGCAAGGAAAGCCGTCGGGACGGGGCGTCCTTCACCGCCGCGACGATCCTGGGGTGGACATAGGATTTGCGGCTGATCGCCGGCGTGTTGCCTAAAGCCTCGGCGACCGGTTCCAGCAGCGCCTTGAGGCCGACGCCCTCCTCGCCGGCTGCGCAGATCTGGGAGAAAGCGATCACGCTCGCGCTCCAGGTGCGGAAATGCTTGGCGGTGAAATCCTCGCCGGTCGCCGTGCGGATATAGTCGTTGACGTCGGTGGAGGTGACCGGGTGCGGGTCGCCCGCCTCGTCCAGATATTGGAAGAGATGCTGGCCGGGCAGGTCCTGGCAGCGCTTCACGATGCGGCTCAGCGTCGCGTCGGTGATCTTCAGCTCGCGTTCGATCCCGCTCTTCGCCCGGAAGCGCATCTTCACGGTTCGGCCGGCGACCTTGGCGTGGCGGCTCCGCAAGGTGGTCGCGCCATAACTCTTGTTGGCCTGGGCATAGGCCTCGTTGCCGACGCGGATCCGGCCGCTGTCGAGCAGCCGCACCACCGCCGCGACGACCGTGTCCCGGCTGAGCTTGCGTTTGCGGAGGTCGGCCTCGACCCGCCGCCGGAGCTTCGGGAGCACCATGCCGAAGTCGCGGCAGCGGTCATATTTCGCCGCTTCCTGCTTCTCACGGAAATCGGGGTGGTAGCGATATTGCTTCCGGCCCTTGTCGTCATAGCCGATCGCCTGGATGTGTCCCTGCGGGTCAGGGCTGAACCAGGCGTCGCGATAGGCCGGGGGCAGGCCGATGGCGTTCAGCCGGTCGATCTCGTCCCGGTCAGAAACGCGCTTTCCGTCGGCGTCGAAATATTGCCAGTAGCGGCCCTGCCGCCGGCGCGTGATGCCGGGCAGGCTGTCATCCACATAGCGAAGCCGGCCCGTCATCGGGTGGTAAAGGCGTGACGGGGTGTGAAGTTCCGCCCGCCTTCGCCAAGGCTTCGGCGGGCAGCCTCCGCTCCGAGGCTCAAGCTGGCTTGCCAGCCGGAGCTTTAGCGGAGGCTGGTGGGCCCCGGAGGACTTTTACCTCCACCTGACCGTAATCTGCGGTCTGCTCTGGCAATTAAGCTAAAGGCCCAAGGCCGGCTTGTAGGCCGGAGGCGTTAAGAAGCGATTATTGGCCGGCCGGCGAAGGCTCCCCCCGCCGGCGCTTGCGCAACAGACGATCGAAGGCCCGGTTAAGGCCGCGCTGCGCCGGCTTCTCGACCAGATGGTAGAGCGTCATCGAGGCTGCCAGCATCATCACCAGGAACAGGCCGATCAGGGGCAGCGGCACGTTCGTGCCGTCGGTGACGAAGGCCAGCTTGAAGGCGATGAAGAACAGGAAATGGCCGAGATAGGTCGAGTAGCTGATCTCGCCGAGATAATGGATCGGACGCCAGCCGAGCGGGTTGCGCGGGCTTGCCGCGGTCAGCGCAACGACGAGCAGCAAGGCGGCGAAGGCGAGCGGGACCGCGAGCGTCTCGGGCACGCCGGCCGCCCAGGCGGTCAGGAACGCCGCCAGCGCGCCCAGGGCCCCGGCCAGCGCACGCGGCTTCTCCCGGACCTGTGTCCAGAGGGCGCAGAGGATCGTGCCCATGGTGAACTCGATCAGGGCGCGTGGCAGGCCGAAATGCGGGATGTCCACGCCGAGGCTGGTCGCGCTGCCAGCCCACATGATCGCGCACAAGGCGCCGGCGAGGAGCAGCAAGAAAGCGCAGAGTGCCGTCGTGCCAAGCTTCCGCCAGTCGGCCGCGACCGCGAGCAGGGGGAAGAGCAGATAGGCCGCGAACTCGCAGCTGATCGACCAGGCCGGGTCGTTCCAGCTGAGCGCGCTGGTCAGCCCCCAATTCTGCATCAGGGCAAGGTGCAGCGGCAGCTCGCCCCAGGGATAATGATCGGACGGCGGCCGCCCGGCGGCGGCGGTCGCCAGCACGAAGGCGACGGCGCCGGCGAGCATGACGACGTGGAGCGGCCAGATTCGCGCGATCCGGCGGGCGAGGAAGGTCGCGGCCTCGCCAATCCCGCCGCCGCGCAACCGGCCGGCATAATTGAGCCATAGCACGAAGCCGGAGAGCATGAAGAAGAGGTCGACGGCGAGATAGCCTTTGCTAAGCACGGCGACGACCGGCGGCGGCAGCGCGGAGACCGCGCCGAGGCGGACATGGTAGAGCACCACGAACCAGGCGGCGACGCCCCTGATTCCGGTCAGCGCGGGCAGGTCCGCGCGCGGCTCCGGCGCGGTCGCCATCAGACCGGCTGCGAGGCCGGCGTGTCGGCCGGGCGGATGGGGTTGGCTTTGCCCGCCATGCGGCCGCCGCCATTGCGGGCGAGCCAGCAATCGAGGCCGATCTGGGTGCCGAGCATCAGCAGGGCGAAGGGCTGGTAGGCGATGCCGACGAAGATCGCGCCGACCAGATAAATGATCTGGAAATTCTGGAGTGCGGTCGCCAACGGCGCGACCCAGGCCCATTCGCCGGTCTCTCGCCGATAGCGGCGGCGGATGATCTCCATC
Source organism: Allosphingosinicella sp. (assembly GCA_044225925.1). Classification (GTDB taxonomy): domain Bacteria; phylum Pseudomonadota; class Alphaproteobacteria; order Sphingomonadales; family Sphingomonadaceae; genus Allosphingosinicella. The sequence goes on along the minus strand of JBGAHY010000018.1, from coordinate 66,827 downwards.
CGGACGAGCCCCGACCCCTGGATCAGCAGCCAGAGCAAAAGGCCGGGGAAGCCCTGCTCCCCGAGCATCTCGAAATAAGCGCTGTGATAGGCGCGGCCCTCGTCGGCCTCGGCCTGGGCGGTGACGACGCTGACGTCGCCATTGCTTTGCTCGCTGACGGTGCGGACCTCGATGCGGTTGCCGCGATAGGCCCCGAAGCCGCCGCCGAACGGGTGGGTCAGGGCATAATTCCACGTATAGCCCCAGACGGCGAGGCGCGTATTGGCGGATTCATCCCCGGCAAAGCCCTGGATCGTCTCCATCCGGTTGGTGAAGGAAGAGGGCAGGAAGGGAATCGCCGCCGCGCCGAGCGCGCAGGCCGCGCCGATGAAGAGCAGCCGCCGCTTCATGTCGCGCAGCAGCAGGACGCCGAGCAGGCCGATGCAGATCAGGCCGGTGCGCGCCTCGGTGCCGATCGGCATCAGGAGACAGGCGAAGATCAGCGCGCCGGCAAACCATTTCACCCGCCAGTCGGACGGGAAGATCGTGCCGAACTTCGCCAGCCACAGGATGATCGGGATCAGGGCGATCGCGATCGTCGAGATGGTGCTGCTCTCGTAGAGGCCGCTATTGTTGTCGACCATCAGGTTGAGCACGCCATAGCCCCCGCCCGACATCGCGGTCTTGAGTCCGCCGACGATGATGATCGACGCTGCGGAGAGGAGGAGGAAGAGCACCACCGCCTCGATCCGGAGCTTGGTCCGCAACGTGAAGGGCAGGAAGACCGCGAAGGCCAGGGCCTTCCACACCGAATCCCATTTCTCCGCCGCGTCCACCGGGAAGTCGGCGTTGAAGGTGGTGACGCCGGCATAAGCGAGCAGCAGAATGATCAGCCCCTGCCGCGCCGAGAAGGACAATTTGTCCTTCTTGTCGACAACCATCCAGCCTCCGACCGCCAGCGCCGCGACGATCATCGACAGCGGGATGGAGTTCAACAGGTGATAGGAGAGGCGCTGCGGGGAGACGGTGTCGACGTAGATATAGGCCAAAGCGAACAGGAACGGGCGGCGCACGGCAAGCAGCAGCAGGGCCGCGATGAACCCGATGAAGACGAGATCACGCATCCTTGCGCGGCCACCAGCGCTTCGGGCCGGTCGCGCCGTCCTCGTCGAGGTCCGCCCGGGACAGCAGGCGCCAGGCGGCAAGCAGCATCAATGCGTGCGTCAGCCCCAAGGCGAAATTGTCGATCATTCGTCCGCTACCTGCCTGCGAAGGCCTGCCTGATAGGAGATCGCGGTTGACGGGTCGTTAAGCCTGCGCGGCTAGAGCAAGACGATGGCCGGCCTCTTCCTCGTCCAGACGCGCGATGGCGCCTTTGCCGAGGCCGCCCTTACCGAGGCCCGCGCCCAATTCGCCCGGCACGGTTTCAGCAATTGCACCGAGCACACCCTGCCGGGCTGGCGGCTGCTGCACGCGCCCTACATCCTCGGCGGTCCCGAGACCTTGCTCGCCGAGGGGGACGATCTCGTCGCGGTCGCCGGGACCCTGACCTGCGATGGAAAGATGGGCCGCGAGGCGCTGCGGGCCCTGCTCGGCATGGCGGACCTGCCGAAGCCGGATTGGAGCCGGATGGGCGGCCATTTCGTCGCGTTGGTGCGCAGGGCCGGCCGGACCTTTCTCTTCACCGACTATTTCGCCGCCTTCCAGCTTTTCCATGATGCGGATCGCCGCATCTTCTCGACTTCCCTGCTCGCCGCGACTCAGGCCCTGCCGCGCCTCTCGTTCGACCCGCAGGGCGTCTACGAATATGCCTTCAACGTCGTCCCGACCGGCAACGACACCATCTTCGCCGAGCTGAAGACGCTTGGGCCCGAACGGCTGATCGAGCTGACCGAAGCCGGGTCCGTCGTTCATGAACTCGCCAAGCCCCTGCCAGAAGCCGGGGTCGAAATGCCGCTTGCCGAGCGGATCGAACGGCAGCGCGCCGCCTTGGCCGCGATCGTCCGGCCGCATGTCGAGCATTACGGAGACCGCATCTTCTGCCCTCTTTCCGGCGGCCTGGACTCGCGGCTGCTGCTCGCCCTGCTGCGTGAAGCGGGTTCCGCGCCGAACCTCTATGTCTATGGCGGTCCGGGGAGCGAGGATGTCGCCATCGCAAAAGCGATCGGCGGAGCTTTGGGTTTCGAGGTCGAGTGGATCGACAAAGGCGCGCGGGAGATCGCGCCGGACGAATTTGCAGCGCAGGTCGAGGCCAATTTCCAGAGCTACGACGCTTTGCCCAATTTCGGCGAGTTGTTCGAAAGCGGCGCCAATGCCGCAGCCCGCGCGGCGCGCCATGCCGGCGGGGCGATGTCCGCCTCGGGCGGCTGTGGCGAGATCTTCCGGAACTTCTTCTATCTGCCGAATCGGCGGATGAGCGCCGCCGCGGTCGCGCGGACCTTCTTCGCCCGCTACACGAAAGGCGACCTCACCGAGGCGTTCGACGAGCGCGTGTTCCTGCGCGGGCTGGAGGACAAGATCCTCGCGACACTGGGCCGGGAAGGGGTGCGGGGTCCGCTGCCGCGCACCCTGATCGAGCAAATCTACCCGCGCTTCCGCTGCCGGCCCTTCTTCGGCCGGGAGATCAGCAACGAGGCGCGGTTCGGCGCCTACCTCATGCCCTTCCTCGATCACCGCGTCGTCGCCGAAGCGATGACGCTGCCGCTTCCGCTCAAGAATGTGGGCCGGTTCGAGGCCGCATTGATCCACGCGATCGATCCGGAATTGGCCGCGCAGCCCTCGGCCTATGGCCACAATTTCGCCGAGCCGCCCAATCGGGCGCATCGCTGGAGCGAATATAACACCCGCATCCGCCCGGCCTGGCTGCGCCAGAAGAGCTATGCGATCCGGCGCCGGATGGGGCCGATGGCGGACGAGCATGGCGGGCTGCTGACGCCGGAATGGCTTGGCCGGGTGGTGGACCTGGACTTCCCCGTCATGCGCCGCTTCTTCCGGCCCGAACGGATCACCGACAGCGCCTTGCTGCGCCGCGTCGCCAATCTGGAATATTTCGCCGAGCGGCTGGGCTCGCGCCTCGCTGGCTAGTGCCGCGCGTAGGGGGTGATCCCCGAGGCCAGCCGGTTGTTGCGCACCACCAGTTCCTCGCCGCTCCAGTCACCGACGAAGGTCGTGCTCCAGGCGAAGGTCGGGACGAGCCAGGCGGTATTGTCCTCGATGGTGAGGCCAGCGGAGGGATTGTCGCCCTCCTCGGCATGGACCGCGATGAAGGTCGAGTAGTTTTCCTTGCCGGTGCCCTGCACGAACGTGTTGTTGGCGATCCGGCCGACCGCGCCCTCCGGCAGGTCGATCATGTAATTCGTGTCCTGGCCATGGCTGTCGTCGAAGCTGTTGCCGGTGATCTCGACGCGTGGCGCGCGGATCTTCAGATAATGGCCGCCGGTGCCGCGCTCGAAGCGGGAGTTGGTGACGATCGCCCGGCCATAATGGCCGATATAGACGCCGTGCGCGCCATTGCCGTCCGGATGTTTGCCGAGCTGGCTGAAGGTCGAATGGTCGATCGTGATCGTGCTGTTCCGGTCCTCGGCCGAGAGGATGCCGCACTGGCCGTCGACGAACATGGATTCCGAGACGACGAGGTCGCCTTGCTCGATGCGGATGCCGGCGCCGTTGCCGTCGGGCACGCGCATATGGGTGAAGGTCAGGCCCTCCACGCGCGCACCATGGCCGCGCAGCACCAAAGCCGCTTTCTCCTCGCACATGCCGCCGTCGAACACGACCTCGCCCGGCACCGCCGCAGAAAAGGTGATCGTGCCGGCTTCCTGGACGGCGCAGTCGCGGTAACGGCCTGAGGCGATGCGGATCGTGCCCTGGCCCTCGCCGATCGCGTTGACCGCGTCCTGGAGCGAGCCGTAGCTCCTGCCGGACTCCACGACGGTGAACGGGTTGTCGCCGGATTGAGCCTGTCCCGGGCCGCCGCCCAGCAAGGTGACGGCGAGAAGGGCGGAGACGAGCAGATGGGTTCGGGCCATGACGCCCCCTAGGCGCGGCGCGGTTGACGGACGGTTAAGTCTATCGTGGCAAAGACCGGGGTGCGATGCGCATCCTTCACATCCTCGACCACAGCCTGCCTCTGCACAGCGGCTACACCTTCCGCACCCGCGCCATCGTCAAGGCGCAGCTGGCGATGGGCTGGGAGGTCGCCTGCCTGACCGGCGCGCGGCACGGGCTGGACGGCCCGGACCCGGAAGTCGTCGACGGCATCACCTTTTACCGCACCGAGAAGCCCGAGCCCGCCGCGGCGCCGCTCGGCGAGTGGCGCGAGATCAGGGCTTTGTCCGACCGGCTCGACCGGCTGGTGGAGGAATGGCAGCCGGACCAGCTCCACGCGCACAGCCCGGTGCTGACTGCGCTTGCGGCCCTGCCGGTCGCGAAGCGGCGCGGCCTGCCGCTGGTCTACGAGATCCGCGCCTTCTGGGAGGATGCGTCGGTCGGCAACGGGACGGGCCGCGAAGGCTCGGCCCGCTACCGGCTGACCCGGCTGATCGAGACTTATGCGGCCCGCCGGGCCGATGCGGTGGCGGTGATCTGCGAGGGCCTCAGGCAGGATCTGATTCGCCGCGGCATCGACGCGGAGAAGATCATCGTCTCCCCGAACGGCGTCGATATGGAATTGTTCGGCACCCCGCTTGCCACCGATCTGCCATTCCAGAAGAGCCTGGGACTGGAGGATGCGGACACGGTGGGCTTCATCGGTTCCTTCTACGATTATGAGGGGCTGGACGATCTGATCGCCGCCATGCCGCGCCTGCTTGCGCGCCGCCCGAAGGCGCAGCTGCTGCTGGTCGGTGGCGGGCCGATGGAGGACGCGCTGAAGGCGCAGGCCGAAGCGTCGCCGGCCAGGGACCGGATCCGCTTCATTGGCCGTGTGCCGCATGAGGAGGTCGAGCGCTATTACGCCCTGATCGACATCCTCGCTTATCCAAGGAAGGCGATGCGCCTGACCGAGCTGGTGACGCCGCTCAAGCCGCTCGAGGCAATGGCGCAGCGCAAACTGGTCGCCGCCTCCAATGTCGGCGGACATCGCGAGCTGATCGAAGACGAGGTGACCGGCACGCTCTTCCCTGCGGACGACCCCGGCGCGCTCGCCGATGCACTTGCGGATCTGTTCGAGCGGCGCGGCGAATGGGACAAGCGCCGCGACACCGCGCGCCGCTTCGTCGAGCGAGAACGTAACTGGTCGTCAAACATTTCCCGTTATGGCCCGGTTTACCAACGGCTTACCGGCAAGGCACTCTGATGGCTGCGAAGCTTCCCAATTTCCTGTTCCGCGGCGGTGGCCGCAATGCGCTCGATCTGCCGGTTGCCGGCCTGTCCGCGCTCGCCGCGGCCTTCGCGGCCTTCGCGATTCCGCAGGACATCCTGTCGCGCGCCATCGTCGCCACCGGCCTGCCCACCATCATTCACGCCGCCCAGCCGCCGCTCGGGCTCACTGCCCGCGTCGCGCTCGCCGTGGGCGGCGCGGCGATCGTTTTTGGCCTGGTCATGCTGACCCTGCGCCTGTTCGACCGGAGCGGGCTCAATGCGGTCGAGCCGCGCGAGGAAAGCCCGGAAGGGCCGCGCGTTCGCCGCCGCGACGGCCATCCCGACGCACCGGCGCCGCGTCCGATCTCAGCCGCACGTGATCTTGGCGAGCCGGCCCCGCCGCGCGCGCCGCGCGCCGAGGTGCCGGTCTGGCTCGACAAAGCGGAACCCGCGCCGCCGGCCTTCGGCGTCGCGCCCGAGCCCGAAACCGCATTCAAGCAGGAGCCGGAGCTCGAGCCAGAGCCTGTGGCCGTGGCTGAGCCCATCGTCCTCGAGGCGTCAGAACCCGAGCCGGAACCCAAGCCCATCGTCCTTGCGGCGCCGGAAGCGGAGTCTGAGCCGGTGCTCGAATTGCCGCCCGAACCGGACTTCGTCCCGGTGCCCGCACCCGAGTCCGACCCGGTTCCGGTGGCTGCCACACCGAGGGAAATGCCGACGACCATTGCGGGCTTGATGGAAAGGCTGGAGCAGGGCCTCGCCAAGCGCAAGATGATCGACCTCGCGCCGCCGGCCGCGGCTGCCCCGCAGGTCTTTCCGGAGGCTCCGGAGCCGCCGCAGGTTTTCCCCCAAGCGCCGGAACCGCCGCAGGCTCCCGAGCCGGCCGACGATCGCCTGCAAAGCGCGATCGCCAGCCTGCAGCGCCTCGCCGCCCGTTCGGCCTAGGCTTAGTCATCCTCCACGGTCAGCGCCTCCAGCGTGAGGCGCAGCTGGCCGTCGCCGTCGCGCTCAATACCGGTCGCCTCGATGTCGGCGACGATATGGCCGCGCAGCGCGAACTCCCGGTCCGCCAGGCCGTCGAGAAAGGCATCGACCGCGGCCTGTGCGCCTGGCCCGGGCAGGCGGAGCACGAGCTTGTGGCGCTCGCCCGCAAAGGTGATGCTGGCCCAACGCCGGCTGGTCAGGGATTCGAAAGTCACCGCCGCCCCGAGCCCGACAAAGACGACACCCAGTGCGCGCCTGAGCTCGGCGCCGGCGGCGGTCAGTAGCATGATTTGCGCTCCTCCTCGTCCAGCCAGGCCTGGATGCGGGCGATGGTCTGGTCGCGCAGCTCGCGGCCATTCTTCATGTCGGAGATGAGCCGGGGATCGCCGACTGCCTCGCGCCCGAAGCGGGTCGGCTTCATGTCCGCCTGTTCCAGAAATCGCTCGATACGCCGTATCAGCTGCATGCCATCCTCCCGAATCAATGTTCGCTTTCTGTTCCATTCAATCAAAGGATATTTCCTACTTGTCTAGGAAAAATCCTATCTCTATATTGCCGCTATGGTTGAGACCGAGGGCAGGGTGGCGCTGGCGCGCCTGATCGAGGAGCGTGGGGAGGACTATGCCGGCCTGTCCCGCCTGCTCGGCCGCAACGCCGCCTACATCCAGCAGTTCATCAAGCGCGGCACGCCGCGGCGTCTGGCCGAAGGGGATCGGCGCATCCTCGCCCGCTATTTCGGGGTGCAGGAGGCGCTGCTCGGCGCGCCGGCGGCGGAACCCGGACCTGGGCTAAGGCCGGTGCCCCGGCTGGCGGTGGATGCGGCGGCGGGGGCGGGCGCGCTGGACGGCGACGAGCGGCAGGCGGGGCATATCGCCTTCGATCCCGCCTGGCTCAGGCGGGTGGCGCGGGGCGCGCCGGAGCAGCTCTCGATCATCCGCGTCGCCGGCGATTCGATGGTGCCGACGCTGACGGACGGCGACGACATTCTCGTCGACCGAGGCGATGCGGGGGCCCGGCTGCGCGATGGCATCTATGTGCTGCGGATCGAGGGTGCGCTCGTGGTCAAGCGGCTCGCGCTGAACCCTGCGGCGCGGACGCTGTCGGTCCGCTCGGACAATCCAGCCTATCCGGGTTGGCCGGACTGCGATCCCGCGGCGGTGGAGGTTGTCGGCCGCGTCGTCTGGGCGGGACGGCGGATCGGCTGATCAGCCGCGCCGGCGGCGCTTGCTGTCCAGCAGCCAGATCGTGACCGCGCTCGTCAGGCCAAGGCCGGCGCCGACGAGGAAGCCGATGCTCGGCTGGCCGAGAAAGATACCGATCAGCGCGCCGGCGAGCAGCGAAATGCAGAGGAGGAAACCGCCGGCAAGCGGCGCGTTGGATTGGGCGGCCATGCGCCTCCCATGGCAGTGGCGGCGTACTTCCCGCAAGAGGGTTTACGCCCCGTTGACGATCCCCGTCACGGCTTTGGCAACGACCCTCTGCTAGACGCAGACCCAAGAACAAAAGAACTGAGGAAAGTTGTGCAGCACCACGTGCACCTTCCCGACGCCACGGCAGCAGCCGAGGCGGCGGAACTGATCTCGCAATTTGGCGAGCATGCCGCGTTCGAAGCGGCGGCCCGGGCGAACCACAGCCGCGGGCTCGGCAACGTCGTGCATTTCTGCCGCTGGCGGCAGATCGAGCGGATGATCAACCTGCTCACCGCCGAAGACCCGGGCGAGATCACCATCCACTAGACCCCTCGACGGCAGGCTCCGAAGGCGGCACGTTGCGCGCCGAAGGAGCGCCGCATGAGCCAGGATGTCCGCCGTCACCGCCTCAGAAATATCATCGGGGGCTCGGCCGGCAATCTGGTCGAATGGTATGACTGGTACGTCTATTCCATCTTCGGCATCTATTTCGCGCAGAGCTTCTTCCCCAGGGGCAACCTGACCGCACAGCTGCTGAACACGGCCTTGATCTTCGCGGTCGGGTTCGTGATGCGGCCGATCGGCGCCTGGCTGATGGGGATCTATGCCGACCGCAAGGGGCGCAAGGCGGGCCTGACGCTCTCGGTCAGCCTGATGTGCGTCGGCTCGCTGATGATCGCGATCGTGCCGGGCCATGCCCAGATCGGGTGGTTGGCGCCTGCAATCCTGGTGCTCGCGCGGATGCTGCAGGGGCTCAGCGTCGGCGGCGAATATGGCGCGAGCGCGACCTATCTGAGCGAGATGGCTGGCGAGAAACGCCGCGGCTTCTTCTCCAGCTTCCAATATGTGACCCTGATCTCGGGCCAGCTCGTAGCGCTCGCGGTGCAGCTGATCCTGCAGATGCTGCTGACCCGCGAGGAGCTTTATGCCTGGGGGTGGCGGATCCCGTTCGCGATCGGGGCGCTGCTGGCGGTGATCGTCTTCTACCTCCGCCGCCGGCTCGCGGAGACGCAGAGCTTCGAGAATGCCAAGGCGTCGGACACGCCGAAGTCGAGCACCCTCAACCTGTTCCGCGACCATCCCAAGGAGGCGTTCCTGGTCATGGCGCTGACCGCCGGCGGGACCTTGGCCTTCTACGCCTACACGACGTACATGCAGAAATTCCTGGTCAACACCGCGCACCTGCCGGAGACCACGGTGAGCCTGATCATGGCCGGGGCGCTCTTCCTGTTCGTCTGCCTGCAGCCCTTGGCGGGGCACATTTCGGATCGGGTGGGCCGCAAGCCCTTGATGGTCGGCTTCGGCATTGCTGGCATGCTGCTCAGCGTCCCGATCTTCATGTTGCTGGAGGCTGTGCAGAGCCCCTTTGTCGCCTTCCTGCTCGTCTTCGCGGCCTTGCTGATCGTGACCGGCTACACCTCGATCAATGCGGTGGTGAAGGCGGAGCTGTTCCCCGCGCATATCCGCGCGCTCGGCGTCGCCTTGCCGTACGCGATCGCCAACGCCTTGTTCGGCGGGACGGCGGAATATGTGGCGCTGGGGCTCAAGCAGGCGGGGGTGGAGCGCCTCTTCTACTGGTACGTCACCGCGATGATCGCCTTGTCGCTGATCGTCTATTGGCGGATGCGCGACACCAAGCGGCACAGCCTGATCCTGGAGGATTAGCGGACGCGAAGGCTGCCCGTCGGCTCGGCCGGATTGTGGCGGACGTGGCTGAGATAGATGTGCCGCTGTCGCAGGGCGCAGGCGTTTTCGAAGTCACGGTCCACGGCCGCTTGATCGCGCAGCACCGTCATGCCCTGGACGATCAACGTGTCGGTACCATTCATCTCCACCATGACCGGGACGACGTTGAAGCCGCCGGTGTCGGCCATGTGGATGAAGGCCCCAAGCTCGTCATGCGATGCGCCGCCGGCCGCGAAATGATAGACGGCCCGGACACCCGCATCCCCGAATACCGTAACGAGCGGCGCCCGTTGCACGGGACAGGCATGGCTGAGCCGGGCGCGTCCCGGCCCATGTTGCGGCGCCCAGCGGGCGCAGCCTGCGAGAATTAGACTCAAGGCAAGGATCGAGGCGCGTACGTGCATGCCGCCCATGATCGCAGTCGAGTCCTTCCGATTGCTTAAGAAAAAGGGCGGCCCCGTCGGCGGAGCCGCCCCTTCAGGCACAATCGCCGAAGCCGTCAGGCGCTGTAATACATGTCATATTCGGCCGGGCTCGGCGTGGTCTCCCAGCGGAGCTGCTCGGCCCATTTGATCTCCATGTAAGCGTCGATCTGGTCGTCGCTGAACACGTCGCCCTTGGTCAGGAAGGCGCGGTCGGCGTCGAGCGCGAGCAGCGCCTCGCGCAGGCTGCCGCAGACGGTCGGCACGTTGACCAGCTCCTGCGGCGGCAGATCGTAGAGGTTCTTGTCCATCGGATCGCCCGGATGGATGCGGTTCTGGATGCCGTCGAGGCCAGCCATCATCAAAGCCGCGTAGCAGAGATAGGGATTGGCCATCGCGTCGGGGAAGCGGAACTCGACGCGCTTCGCCTTCTCGCCCGCGCCATAAGGGATCCGGCACGAGGCGGAGCGGTTGCGGCTGGAATAAGCGAGCAGCACCGGCGCCTCGAACCCCGGGACGAGGCGTTTGTAGCTGTTCGTCGTCGGGTTGGTGAAGGCGTTCAGCGCCTTGGCGTGCTTGATCACGCCGCCGATGAAATAAAGGCACATCTCGGAAAGGCCGGCATAGCCATTGCCGGCGAAGAGCGGCTTGCCCTCCTTCCAGATCGAGATGTGCGTGTGCATGCCCGAGCCGTTGTCCGCCTTGATCGGCTTCGGCATGAAGGTCGCGGTCTTGCCGTAGGCGGCGGCGACCATGTGCACGACATATTTGTAGATCTGCATCCGGTCGGCGGTGGTGACCAGCGTGCCGAAGGTGAGGCCCAGTTCGTGCTGGGCGGCGGCGACCTCGTGATGGTGCTTGTCCATCGGCAGGCCCATCTCGATCATCGTCGAGACCATTTCGCCGCGGATGTCGACGGCGCTGTCCACCGGCGCAACCGGGAAATAGCCGCCCTTGGCGCGCGGCCGGTGGCCGAGATTGCCGCCCTCATATTTGGTGGCGGTGTTGGTCGGCAGCTCGATATCGTCGATCGAGAAGCCCGAGGCGGCATAACCATCCTCGAAGCGGACATCGTCGAACATGAAGAATTCGGCCTCGGGGCCGACATAGACGGTGTCGCCGATGCCAGTCGCCTTGAGGTAGGCCTCGGCGCGCTTGGCGGTGGAGCGCGGGTCGCGGGCGTAGAGCTCGCCAGTGCCCGGATCGACGATGTCGCAGAAGAGGATGCCCATCGGCGTGGCGCTGAACGGATCGATATACCAGGCGTCGAGGTCCGGCTTGAGGATCATGTCCGACTCGTTGATCGCCTTCCAGCCTTCGATGGAGGAGCCATCGAACATCAGGCCGTCGGTCAGCTCATCCTCGCCGAGCACGCCAGAACACATGGTGAGATGCTGCCACTTGCCCTTGGGGTCGGTAAATCGAAGGTCGACCCATTCGATCCGCTCGTCCTTGATCGTCTTCAGAATCGCGTTCGCCTGGTTCGCCATGATCTGCCCTTCGCTCTCCGGCGGCGAGAATCGCCGCGCCGCGTCACGCGGTCTCCATTTCAAGGCGCGGGCCAACCGTCCAGCGGCGCGGGGCCTCGGGTGAATATTTCACGTGGGCGAATGGGGCGGGCGCCTAGAAAGCCCGTCTTTGGGCCGCGATCAGCATGCGCAGGAGCATCGCGACGGGCCGCGGCACGCCGACCTTGCCGTCGAGCCAGAGGCTGACCGCCGGCCGGCTGACCCCGATCGCCGCGGCCAGGTCCGCCTGCGTGCGATAGCCGAGCGTCTGCATCGCCTGCCGGAGCTCCCCCGGCGACATGGAGGCGAGGCGGGGATCGTCGACCATATGCTGATCTAGCGTCAGTCGGCGCCGACGCCCAAGTGCAAAGATGCGGTCGTCAGATCGCGTCCGCGCCGCGTTCGCCGGTGCGGATGCGGATCGCTTCCTCGACGTTGGTCACGAAGATCTTGCCGTCGCCGATCCGGCCGGTGCGCGCCGCATTGGCGATCGCCTCGACGACCCGCTCGACGAGCGCGTCCTCAACGACCACTTCGAGGCGCAGCTTGGGCAGAAAATCGACGACATATTCGGCGCCCCGATAAAGCTCGGTATGGCCTTTCTGCCGACCAAAGCCCTTGGCCTCGACATAGGTGATGCCGCTGACCCCGATCTCGTGCAGCGCCTCCTTCACCTCGTCGAGCTTGAACGGCTTGATGACGGCCTCGACCTTTTTCACCGGCGACTCCTGTCTCTGCTGCGCCGCAGCATAGCGGAGGGCGGGGGCCGCGCAAGCGGGAAGCCGGCCCTCGCAACGGGCGGCGTTCTGCACTATATGAGAGGGAAGGGCGCGGCGCCCGCGAAGGTCAGCGCGCGTTCAGGCGCCTTGTTGATTGTGGCTCTTCCCGGAGTCGTTTGGAAAGTGAGGCCGAACATGCGCAAGCTTATCACCCTTCTCGCCGGCACGCTCATGCTGGGCGGTGTCGCGCAGGCCAAACAGCAGGATCCCGAGGCTCAGCTCGCCCAGGCGCTCCAGGGGCGCGTGGCCGGAGAGCCGGTCCATTGCATCGACCTGCACCGCATCCATGGCTCGAGGATCATCGACGGCACCGCGATCCTCTATGACGCGGGCAGCGTGATCTATGTGAACCGGCCGGCGAACGGCGCGTCGGAGCTAACGCAGTGGGACACGATGGTGACCCGCACGTACACGTCGCAGCTCTGCAATGTGGATACGGTGACGATGATCGACCGGGGCTCGCAGACCTTCAGCGGCGTCGTCTTCCTTGGCGACTTCGTCCCCTATCGCCGGGTCTCGACCGCTTCGCAGCAATAAGGCCGGTCAGTAAGGCGGCGCGTCGTAGCCCTTGGGGCTCTTCGTGAAGATCTCGCAGCCATCCTCGGCGATGCCGATGCTGTGCTCGAACTGGGCCGAGAGGCTGCGGTCGCGGGTGACCGCGGTCCAGCCGTCGTCCAGCACCTTGGCCGTCGGCTTGCCGATGTTGATCATCGGCTCGATCGTGAAGAACATGCCGGGCAGCAGCTCCGGGCCGGTGCCCGGCCGGCCGGCATGGACCACCTCCGGCGCATCGTGGAAAACGCGCCCGAGGCCGTGCCCGCAAAAATCGCGGACCACCGAGTAGCGATGCCCCTCCGCATAAGACTGGATGGCATGGGCGACGTCGCCCAGCCGGTTGCCGGGCTTCGCCTGCGCGATGCCGAGCATCATCGCTTCATAGGTGACCTGGACCAGTTTCCGCGCCTTGATGCCGACATCGCCGACCAGGAACATGCGGCTGGTGTCCCCATGCCAGCCGCCCAGGATCGGGGTGACGTCGATGTTGACGATGTCGCCGTCCTTCAAAACCTTGTCGCCCGGAATACCGTGGCAAATCACATGGTTGATCGAGGTGCAGCAGCTCTTCGTATAACCGCGATAGCCCAATGTCGCCGGGATCGCGCCGCGCGCCTTCATCTCGGCGAAGACGATCTCGTCAATCTCCTCGGTGGTGACGCCTGGCACGACGTGCGGCACCAGAGCGTCGAGAATCTCGGCGGCACAGCGGCCGGCCGCGCGCATGCCGGCAAAGCCCGCCGGGCCGTGCAATTTGATCGGGCCGTGCCGGCCGACAATGTCAGCTTCGGCATCGAGAAGAATGTTGTCCATCAGCACGATATAGCGGGGCCGTCTTAAATTTGCACCCATGACGGCGCCCGACGGAGCCGGTAGAGCGTCACTATGACTTCCGAACGGATCTGGACGGCGGGCCTGCTGGTGATCGGCGACGAGATCCTCTCCGGTCGGACGCAGGACCGCAATATCGCACAGGTCGCCAGCTGGCTGAACCTGCAGGGAATCCGCCTCGCCGAGGTGCGAGTCGTCGCCGACGACATGGCCGCGATCGGCGAGGGCGTGAACGCGCTCAGGGCACGGAACGACTATCTGTTCACCACCGGCGGTATCGGGCCGACGCATGACGACATCACCGTCGATGCGATCGCGGCTGCTTTGGGGGTCGGGGTCGTCGTCCACCCCAAGGCGCGGGCGATCCTCGAGGGTTATTATGCGTCGCGCGGCGGCGTCACCGAAGCGCGGCTGCGCATGGCGCGGGTGCCCGAGGGCGCCGAGCTGATCGAGAACAGGATGTCGGGCGCGCCGGGCATCCGCTTCGGCAACATCTTCATCCTCGCGGGAGTGCCGCATATCGCGACCCTGATGCTCGAGGCCCTGTCCGGCCAGCTCGAGGGCGGCCGGCCCTTGCTCTCGCGCACGATCGGCTGCTGGGCGCCCGAGAGCGAGGTCGCCGAGCTGCTCCGCGAAGCGGAAGCAGCGCACGAACGCTGCCAGATCGGCTCCTACCCGTTCTACAAGGAGGGCAAGGCCGGCGCCAATTTCGTGATCCGCAGCACTGACGAGGGCGCGCTGGAGGCCTGCGCGTCCGACCTGGTGGCGCGGCTGCAGGCGGCCGGCATGCCAGTGGTCGGGCAGGAAATCTAGGAACAAAGGCGAGAGTTTGCGCTTTGTAGCGGCTCGTTACGGAGGCGAAGGATGGACCGTTTCTTCACCTGGTTCGCTGGCAGGATTTCCTCATTCGCGGGTCAGCCCGTAGCCTTCGTCATCGCCTTCGCGCTGATCCTGGTCTGGGGCGTGACCGGCCCGTTATTCCACTATTCCGACACCTGGCAGCTGGTCATCAACACGACGACGACGATCGTCACCTTCCTGATGGTGTTCCTGATCCAGAACAGCCAGAATCGCGACGCCGCCGCCATGCAGGCCAAGCTCGACGAATTGTTGCGCGCGGTGGGCAAGGCCCGTGGCGCCTTCATCGGCATCGAGCATCTGACCGACGCGGAGATCGGGAAGATCAGGGAGGCGCTCGAGCGCGAGACCGGCAACCGCGCCGCCGGCGCCAAGGGCGAGAAATCCGGGACGCGGGACGAGACCGTCGATCGATTGCTCGACCGATTCTGACCGTCAGAGGTTCGGGAACGGTGGAGCGGGTGAAGGGAATCGAACCCTCGTCGTAAGCTTGGGAAGCTTCTGCTCTGCCATTGAGCTACACCCGCGCGGCGCCCGATCTAGCGGCGGCCTCAGGCCTCCGCAAGGGCGCGCTGGGCTTAGCCGCCTTTGCCGTACCGAAGGTCGCCGTTGGACAGAGCGCGCTTGTCGGCGGCCGCGTCGGCATATTTCAAATTGTTGTAACCGCCGGCGCCCTTGGCGAGCTTGGCACCGAAGCCGGCGCTCTTGCCGGGAGCGAGCCGGCGGAGATCGAATTCGTCTTCGAACTGGATGCCCATCCGTTTGGCTTCGGACCAGCGCACTTCGGCGCCGAGATTGCCGCAGCCCGGCAGGTCGAGCTGGACGTGGGATTCCGCCGGCAGCATGCGATCGCATTCCAGCAGTGCGCCGCCGCTTGAGATGTTGCGCACCCGGACCGGCATCGACATGCCGTTGAACTGCAGGCTCGCAACTTTGAGGAGACCCTGGCGCGGGGGCCGGTTGAACTGGAAGCCGTCGGCGCTGACCGCCTTGTTCTCGGCGGCGAGCCGGCCCGCGTCATCCGGGTTCATCGGCCGGCCGAAAATATAGCCCTGGATGTGCGAGCAGCCGAGCTCGCGGATCATGGTCAGCTCGTCATGGGTTTCTGCGCCTTCGGCGGTCGTGTCCATCGACAGGCTCTCGGCGAGCGTGACGATGGCGCGGATGATGGCGGCGTTGCGGCTGCCAGACTTGGCGGCGCCTCGCACGAAGCTCTGGTCGATCTTGATCTTGTCGAACGGCGCCTTCTTCAAATAGCCGAGCGACGAATAGCCGGTGCCGAAATCGTCGAGCGCCAGCCGGACGCCGATGCTCTTGAGCTTGGCGAACATGTCGTCGGTCGCGTCATTCTCGGCGAGGAACACACCCTCGGTGATCTCCAGCTCGAGCTGACGCGGCTGGATGTCGGCGTTGGCGACGGCGGACATGATGGTTGCCGGGAGGCTTGGTTCGACAAACTGGATCGGCGAGAGATTGACCGCGACGCGGATATGCTCGGGCCATTTCGCCGCCTCGAGGCAGGCGGTGCGCAGCACCCATTCGCCGATCGAGAGGATCAGGCCGGCTTCCTCGGCGAGCGGAATGAAGACAGCGGGTGAGACCACGCCGCGGGTCGGGTGGTGCCAGCGGACCAAGGCCTCGAAACCCGAAAGCTCCTCGGTCTTGGCATTGACCACCGGCTGATATTGCAGCTGCAATTCGCCGCGGGCGATGGCCTTGCGGAGGTCCGCTTCCAGCGTCTGCCGGTCCTGCGCCTCCGAGTGCATCTCGGGCGCAAAGAAGCAATAGGTCCCGCGCCCGGCCGACTTGGCGGCGTAGAGGGCGAGGTCGGCATTGCGGATCAGAGCGTCGGCGCAGCAGCCCTCTGACGGCGCCAGCGCGATACCGACGGAGGCGCCGATCGAAATATTATGCCCCTCGATCAAATAGGGCATGGAGACCTGCTGGATCAGGCGGTTGGCGAGGTCGCCGAGGGCGACATCGTCATGCTTGCCTGGCAACACCGCCTCGAACTCGTCGCCGCCGAGCCGGCCGACCTGGCCTTCCTTGCCGATCACCGAGGTCAGCCGCTGCGCGACCTGCTTCAGCAGCGCGTCGCCGACGGGGTGACCGAGCGTGTCGTTGACGTTCTTGAACCGGTCGAGATCGATCAGGAACAGGGCGCAGCCGCCGCCCGCCGCATCACCCTTTTTCTGCAGTGTCTCGTCGAGCGTGCGCCGCATCAGCATGCGGTTGGGCAGGTTGGTCAGCGAATCATATTTGGCGAGGCGATTGATCTCTTCCTCGGAGCGGCGCTGCTGGGTGAGATCGCTGCCAATGCCGCGGAAGCCGAGGAAGCGGCCATATTCGTCGAAGCTCGGCGTGCCCGACAGCGACCACCAGATTTCCGCCGCCGTATTGGCGCGGACATTGATGTCGGTGAAGGGCAGGCGGGTGGAGAGATGGAAGCCCAGAGTGCGCTCCGACTGCTCCGCGCCGCGCCGGTCGTCGATGCCGATCAGGTCGATGAAGTTCTTGCCGATCAGGTCAGCGGCCGGTGTCTTCAAATCGGCGGCGAGTTGTTCGGAGACGTAGGAGAGGGCGCCGCGGGCGCTGGTTTCCCAGAACCAGCCGCGGCCCGCCTGCTCGAACTCTTCAATGAAACGGGCGGCGCGCTGCGCATGCCAATCCATCGCCGTCCGTCGCACCAGTTGTGCCAGATGATCGCCTGAGCGTTTCAGGCTGAGCCGGATCAGCAGCACCGACAGCAAAAGGGTCACGATGGCGCCGGCCGGATCGTGCGACAGGAAATAGAATTTCGCCGCGAAGCCGAGGCAGCCGAGCGTGACCAAAGCCGGGTAAGAGAGGAAGGCGATCGGCAGAGCGAAGACGCCGCCCGCCACGGCGAGATCGAGCAAGGTGGCGCTTTCGGCATGTCCCGGCACTGCGGCGAGTGAGGCGGCGCCCCAGAGCCCGTAGATTGCAAGACTGTAAAGCGTCGCCCCGCGAATCACCTGGTGGGGCGCGAAGCGCGAAATCGGGCGCCGCAGCAGCCAGGCCCAGAGACCGAAGTCGATCAGGATCAGGCCACCGACAGGCGCGAGCACAGTGGGATCCGGATTGGCCGGATTGCCGAGCCCGATCAGAAAGGCGGCGGCGCAGACCAGATGCACGCAGAGCAGAAAGCCCGGGACATGCTGCAGCGCGCGAAGCCTTTCTCGGGCCGCGCTTTCCAATTGCTCGTCGTCGATCCGGGCGAAGTCCTGCACGAACAGCCGTCCGATGGACGGGCGGCGATTCGCCTCCTCCAGTTGAGGATCAAGTTTCCTGCGAAGGCCCGCCATGGCTTGCTCGATAGCGGGTCGGTCTTAACATTTATTTGAAGCGCGGCTCCGCCGGCGCCTGCGAATTTTCCGCCTCGTTTTCCTGCGCGTCGGCACGGTGCCGCCGGGCCTCGCGTTCGCGCTGCCGGGCCGCGCGGCCTTCGCGCTCCTCGGCCTGGCGGATTTCGCGACCGCGGCGCTGGTCGGCCTCGGCTTGGCTGGTGGTCAGCGCATCGACGCCGGCGCTTGCCGCCCTGACGGGCAAGGTGACGATATCGACCGCCGTCCTGGCAAGGCAGCCGCCCAGAAGGAACGGCGCGGCGAGAAGGAGAATCATACGCATGCGCAGACACATAGCAGCAAATCGTTGATGGCGCATGAAGCGGCGAAGCGTTTCGTCGAACCCATCTTGCCAGTCGCCGCGCCAGCGGGAAGAACAAGGGCGGGGACGAAGGCGAGGCTGCGCGCGTGCGCGCGGCCGAAGAAGGATTTCACCGACATGGAAGTTTCTCGGCGCGACATGATGCTGACCGGGGCGGCTTTGCTCGCTTTCGTGAAAGGCGGCTCGCTCAAGGCTCTGGCGCAGGCCGCCGCCCCGGCTGGCGGCGCGGCCTGGGACCTTACCGATCTGTACGCCACGGATGCGGCCTGGGCCGCGGACAAGAGTGCGATCCAGGCCGAGATCGCCCGCATTCCGCAGCTGCGGGGCACGCTCGGCCGCGACGCCGCGTCGCTCCGCACCGCGCTGCAGGGCATTTCCGACACGACCCGCAAGCTGCTGAAGCTCTATGTCTATGCCTCGCTCAAGGCGGATGAGGATTTGCGGGTCGCCCCGAATCAGGAGCGCAAGCAGCAGGCGCAGGACGTGTTCACCGCCTTTGGCGAAGCCACCGCCTGGGTGGAGCCGGAAATCCTCACCGTCGGCCAGCAGACCATCGACCGCTATGTCGCGACGGAACAGGGCCTGACGAAGTTCCGCTTCTATCTCGCCAACATCCTCAGGCGCGCGCCGCATACGTTGAGCGAGGAATCGGAGCGCGTGCTCGCCGCGTCGGGCAGCGTCCTGCAGGGCCCCAACGACATACGCGACCAGCTTGCTTCTTCCGACATCCCGCGGCCCGAGGTGACGCTCTCCACCGGCCGCACGGTGCGCCTCGACGACCAAGGCTACACCAACAGCCGCACCGCGCCCAACCGCACGGACCGTAAACTGGTCTTCGACCGCTTCTGGGGGAGCTACAAGCCATTCGAAAGCTCGCTCGGCGCGGCTCTCGCCGCCAAGGTCCGCGGCGACATGTTCCAGGCGCGCTCGCGCCGCTACCGGAACAGCCTCGAGGCCGCGCTCTCCGGCGACAATCTCCCGGAGAGCGTCTATCGGACCCTCGTCCAGGTCGCGAATGAAGGGCTGCCGACGCTGCACCGGTATTTCGCGCTCCGGCAGCGCATGCTGAACCTGCCGGACCTCGCTTATTACGACATCTATCCGCCGCTCGTGGCCAGCGACCGGCATTTCAGCCTGGCCGAGATGCGCACCACCACGCTGGAGGCGGTGCGCCCGCTGGGCCCCGAATATGGCCGGCTGCTCGCGGAGGGCACGGCGGCGCGCTGGATGGATCCCTTCCCGCGCCAGGGCAAGGCTTCGGGCGCCTATATGAATGGCGGCGTCTACGACACCCATCCCTATCTGCTGCTCAACCTCGCCGAGGATTATTCGGGGCTCACCACCTATGCCCATGAATGGGGGCATGCGATCCACACTTTGCTGGCCAAGTCGCGCCAGCCCTTCGAGACCTCGGACTATGCGACCTTCACTGCCGAGATCGCCTCGACGATGAATGAGCAGCTGCTCGCCAAATATATGCTCGATCATGCCCGCACGAACGAGGAGAAGCTCTTCTATCTCGGCCAGCAGATGGAGCAGTTCCGCGGCACCTTCTTCCGCCAGACCATGTTCGCGGAGTTCGAGCTGCGCATCCACGACATGGCGGAGGCAGGCGAGGGTCTCTCCGGCGAGCGCTTCACCGCCCTCTACCTTGAGCTGCTGCGCAAATATCATGGCAGCGGCATGCAGATGGACCCGCTCTACGCGATCGAGTGGGCGTTCATCCCGCACTTCTACCGCAACTTCTACGTCTTCCAGTATGCGACCTCGATCTCGGCCGCGACCGCCTTCGCGCAGAGCGTGCTGAATGGCGGCGTCGCGGAGCGGGACCGTTATCTCGACGCGCTGCGCGCCGGCGGGTCGGACTATCCGGTGGAGATCCTGCGCCGCGCCGGCGTCGATATGACAACGCCTGCGCCCTACCGCGCCTTGGTCACGGCCTTCGGGCGCGTGCTTGATCAGGCCGAGGCGCTGCTGGCGCAGCGGGGCTAGGGGACCGACGCACCCAATAAGAAGGAGTCATCCCGGCTTTCGCCGGGATGACTTATATGTGGACCAATCAGGCCATCCTTGACTCCGATCCTCAAATGTCGGATATTTCTGTCATGACAGAAATAACGATCGAGTCGCGTAAGCTGGCCCCGGCGGTGGAGCGGTTCATCCTGCACTGGGGGGATATGGGCAATCAGTGGGGCGTGAACCGGTCGGTCGCGCAGATCCACGCGCTGCTTTATCTGTCGGAGCGGCCGCTGACCGCCGAGGACGTCGCCGACACGCTCGGTCTCGCCCGGTCCAACGTCTCCAACAGCCTGAAGGAATTGATCAGCTGGAAGCTGATCCGCCGCGTCCCGGTGCTCGGCGACCGGCGCGACCATTATGAGGCGGAGACCGACTTGTTCGAAATGGTCACCCGCATCGCCCAGGGCCGCAAGGAAAGGGAGATCGACCCCGCCGCCGCCGCGCTCCGCGCCTGCATGGCCGAGGCGGACGGCGACCCGCAGGTCAGCAAGGTCGCACGGGAGCGGCTCGCAGAGATGCAGAAGTTCATCGAGACGCTGAACCGCTGGTACTACCAGATGCTCGGCGTCCCGCCGCAGAAGATCATGTCCCTGATCAACATGGGGTCGAAAGTGGTGAATTTCCTCAGCTTCGGACGTGGCCGGAAGGCGAAGGAGTAGGCCGCCTTTTTATTTGGGAAGAGAATTCTGTTTGTACAGAAATCGGAGAAGGAGGCGAAGATGGAGCCGCTGCTGGACAAGGGAGCCGAGGTGATCCCGTTCCCGGCGCGCGCTCCAGCCGCCAGCGACACGCTCTGCGATCTGCGCTTCCGCGCCCTGGTTGGGGAGACGGGCTGGGCGGCCCTGCCCGAAACGACCCGGG
Organism: Allosphingosinicella sp.; assembly: GCA_044225925.1. GTDB lineage: Bacteria > Pseudomonadota > Alphaproteobacteria > Sphingomonadales > Sphingomonadaceae > Allosphingosinicella. The sequence continues at coordinate 45,954 of JBGAHY010000018.1, read as the reverse complement.
CGCGCTTCGGCAAACGCGTCGCCAAGTGCCGCACCGCCATTTATGCCGGCGAGATCGTCGAATGCCGGATGAACCTGGCCGGCCTGCTGCTCGCCCAGCTGTGCCGGCTGATCGGCGGCCCGCTGCCCCTGACCCGCGACGCCGATCAACCCGCCCTGGTCAGCATCACCGAGGATGCGGCCAGCGGGGGCCAATATTGGACCCGCATATACGGCCGCCGCCGCGGCTTCCCGCAGGTGATCCATTCAAGCAAGCGCTTCGCCGGGCCGACTGGCCTCGAGGAATATGTTGGCCGCGGAGTCGGCATCGCGCTTCGCGTCGAGGTCGCGGATGGCGCGCTGCATTTCCTCAGCGATCATTATTTCCTGCAACTCGGCCGGATGAGGCTGCGCCTGCCGCGCTGGCTGGCGCCGGGGCGGATGCGGGTCAGCCATATCGACTGCAAGCACGGCCTCTTCGCCTTCGTGCTGAAGCTCGATCACCCGCTCTTCGGCACGTTGATCCACCAGACCGCGATGTTCCGCGACATGAAGGAGGACGAGCAATGATCGAAAGGGAGGATCATGCGCTGGCCTTCGCGATGGCAGCGCTCGCGCCGGCCGTGGTCGCAGGAGTCGCGTTCATGTGCTTTGTGGTGGCGCCGTGGAGTCCCGGCGGGCTTGGCAGCGCCCTTGCGATCGGCGCCTTCGCTTTCATCGCCGCTCTGTTCGTTGCCGCGATGCACGTCGCCCTCCTGGCTGTCCCGCTGCATATGCTGCTCAGCCGTCACGGCGAGCCGCGGCCTGGCACCGTCCTCGCCTGTGCGACTTTGATCGGCGCCTTGCCCATTCCTCTGCTTGCCCAAAGCGACGGCGCGGCTTTCATGATATTCGGCATGGAGGGATTGATCGGCGGCATCGCCTTCTGCGTGGTCGCCTACAGGCCCGGGGCTGCCGGGGAGGATGAGTGAAGCGCATCCTGGTGATCGGTGGCTATGGCGGGTTCGGGGCGCGGCTGTCCCGGCGGCTGGCGGCGGCCGGGCATCGGGTGCTGGTCGCCGGGCGCAACCTCGAGAAGGCGCGCGCCTTTGCGGCGGGGCTGCCGAACGCCGAAGGGATAGTGGCGGATCGGGCGCGCGCATTGGCGCCGCTGCTGGCCGCGACGCGGGTGGACCTGGTGATCGACGCCGCGGGGCCGTTCCAGGACAGCGGCTATGGCGTCCCCCAAGCCTGCATCGACATGGGCGTGCCCTATTTCGACCTGGCCGACGCGCGGGACTTCGTGTCGGGCATAGGCGCGCTGGACAAAAGGGCGCGGGCCGCGGGCGTACCGGTGATCGCCGGGGCGTCCACGGCGCCTGCGCTGACCGGGGCGGTGGCGCGCAGGCTGGCGGAGGGGCTGGACCGGATCGATCAGGTGGAGATCGCGCTCAGCGCCGCGGCCAAAATCACCGCCGGCGCGTCGGTGAGCCGCGCCATCCTGTCTTATGTGGGCCGGCCGGTGCGGCTCTGGCGGGGCGGCCGCTGGAGCGATGGCCATGGCTGGCAGGAGCTGCGCAAGCCGCAGATGCGCGCTGGTCCTTATGCCATTCGCCGCCGCGTTGCGCTGATCGACGTGCCGGACCACGATCTGCTGCCGCCGCTGCTGCCCGGGCGGCCGGCGGTCACCTTCCGCGCGGGCAATGAGCTGGCCTTCCAGATGTGGCCGCTCTGGCTGCTGAGCTGGCCCGTGCGCTGGGGCTGGGTGCGCTCGCTCAGCGGACTGGTCGGAATCCTGTTGCCGCTGCAGCGCGCGACGGCCTGGCTGGGCGGAGATCGTTCGGGAATGACCGTTACCCTGACCGGGCGGCACGCGGGGCGGGCGATCGAGCGCCGCTGGAGCGTGGTGGCCGTGGATGGCGACGGCCCGGAAATCCCCACGCTGGCGGCAATGCTGCTCGCCGAGGATCTGTTCGCCGGGAGGCTGAAGCCGGGCGCCTATAGCCCCGAACAGCTGCTCCCGCTCGAACGGTTCGAAGGCGCCTTCGAAGGCCTCTCTTTGGCGCATGGCATCGAGGAGCGAGTCCTGCCCCCCGTGCTCTACGAACGGATCATGGGCCCACATTTCGCCGCCTTGCCGCCGCTCGTTCGCGCGATCCACGATCTGCACGGCGACGCCGGCGCGGCGGGGGAGGGGCGGGTCGAACGGGGCCGCAACATCTTCGCCCGGCTGATGGGCTGGGTCGCCGGCTTCCCGCCCGCGGGTGATTATCCGCTCCACGTTGCCTTCGCTGAACGGGACAGCAAGGAGCGCTGGACCCGCGATTTCGGCGGCCACGTCTTTTCGAGCGAACTGTCGAAGAAATGGGGCTTGGCCGTGGAACGGTTTGGCCCGATGCGCTTCGGCTTCGCGCTCGCGCCCACGAAGGACGGGCTCGCCATGCACCTCCAGCGCTGGAGCATGTTCGGCGTCCGCCTGCCGCTGTTTCTCGCTCCGCGCATCGCTGCGCGGGAATGGGCGGCGGAGGGGTGCTTCCATTTCGACGTCCGCCTCAGCTTCCCGCTGATCGGCGGCATCGTCCATTATACCGGCTGGCTGAACCCTATTCGGCGATCAGGCTCATGCAGGTGAGCGCGGCGTCGGCCTTGCGCATTTCGGAGATGTCGAGGGTGACGGTGCGGAAGCCGCGCGCCGCGAGCGCCTCCGCGGTGTGCGGGCTGTCGGCAGCGGTGAGCAGAGTCTCGCCGGCGAGCAGGACGTTGCCGCCCAGGTCTTCGCCCGGGGCGACGGGCAGCGGATCGGTGCCTGGGAATTGCCCCGCGGAGACCCAGGCCGGATTGTGGACCAGCACGTCGTTCACGCAGGTCGCAGCGCTTTTGAGGTGCAGCCCGCCGGCGACCGGGACCGGCACGACGCTATAGCCGAGCGGGGCGACCAGCTCCCCAAGCGCGCGTATGCCGGCAAGGTCGGTGCGGCTGGAAATGCCGACGTAGAGGGTCCGCTGCGATCCGCAGCACATCGCCGCCATCGACATGGCCAGCGTCGAGCCGGTGAATGACGAAGCTGTTGGTCAGCCCCAAGGCGGTGGAGTCGGTCTCGCCGTCGCGCGAAGCCGCGCCGGGGCGGAGGATCACCGCATGATCGCCGAGCAGCAGCGCGGTGTCCTCAACAAAGACGCCGTCCGGGAAATCGTCGAGCGAGGCCAGGCGTCGCACCTCGAACCCCGCGTCCCGCAGGGCCTCCTCATAGGCTGCGTGCTGCGTGACCGCGCGCGCCACATCGACACGCTCCGCCTGCGTCGTCTCGCACTCGGCGAGGCGCGGGCTGACGGCGCGGGTGAAGGCGATCGGCATGGCGCGCGTCTAGCACCGGCACCGGGCAAAGAAAAAGGCGGCCCGGAAATCCGGACCGCCCTTTTTGCCCACCCCTTGATCCCCTCCCGCAATGCGGGAGGGGGAAGCGGGTGGGAACTTAGCGCTTCGAGAACTGGAAGCTGCGGCGGGCCTTGGCGCGGCCGTACTTCTTGCGCTCGACGACGCGCGGGTCGCGGGTGAGGAAGCCCTCGCGCTTCACCGTGGTGCGCAAGCCCGGCTCGTAGCGGGTCAGCGCCTGGCTGATGCCGTGGCGAACCGCACCGGCCTGGCCGGAGAGGCCGCCGCCGACGACGGTGGCGACCACGTCATACTGGCCGACGCGATCGGCGACGCTGAACACCTGGTTGATGATCAGCCGCAGCGTCGGGCGGGCGAAATAGACCTCCTGGTCGCGGCCGTTGACGATGATCTTGCCGGTGCCGGGCTTCAGCCAGACGCGGGCGACCGCGTCCTTGCGGCGGCCGGTGGCGTAGGCGCGGCCCTGCTTGTCGAGCTGTTGCTCGCGCAGGATGGCCTGGATCTGCGGGCCCTGCGTATCGACGCCGTCCTTGTTGACCTCCTCGTCGCGGCCACGGCGGCGATCGCCGCGGTCGTCGCCTTCGGAGCGCGCGGCCCGGGCCGGAGCAGCGGCTTCGGCCTCGGCCTCGGGGGCGTCGGCTTCAGGAGCGGCAGCCTCGGCTTCAGGAGCTTCGGCGGTCTCGGCGGCATCAACCTCGGGAGCGGCGGTCTCTTCGACAGCCTCGGCCTCGGGCGCGGCGGCTTCGGCGGCAGGGGCCTCGGCCGGCTCGCTGGTCAGCGCGGCCAGATCGGCCAGGGACTTCTTGTCTTTCTCGGCCATTATGCGCCCACCTTGTTCTTGCGGTTCATCGACGCGACGTCGAGCGTTTCCGGATTCTGGCCGCCGTGCGGATGCTCGGTGCCATTATAGAGATGCAGCGCGCGCATCTGGTCGCGACCGAGGGGACCGCGCGGGATCATCCGCTCGATCGCCTTCTCGAGCACGCGCTCCGGGAAGCGGCCCTCCAGCACCTTGCCGGCAGTGATCGCCTTGATGCCGCCGGCATAGCCGGTGTGCTTGTAATAGATCTTGTCGGCCAGCTTCTTGCCGGTGAACTTGACCTTGTCCGCGTTGATGATGACGACATGGTCGCCGCAATCGACATGCGGGGTGAAGCTCGGCTTGTGCTTGCCGCGCAGGATGTTGGCGACGATCGAGGCGAGACGCCCGACCACCAAGCCATCGGCATCGATCAGATGCCATTTCTTCTCGACCTCGCGCGGCTTCGCCGACCGCGTGGTCTTCATCAGCGCCTTCATGGGCTTTAGACCTCTTGAAATGGATGAAGCGGCCACAGGGGACCGCTCGCTGGCGGCCAATTGGCGGAGAAGCCCCCGAAAGTCAAGGAAAAGCGGGCGTTTCGCGAGTGGTAAAATAATACCTTGATGATAAACGCTGCTGGCCGGGACCGCCCCGATCGGATAAGACAAGCGCCTGCTTCGGGGGAGGCATGCGATGGACTTCGAAACGCTGGCGGCGATTTCGCTACCGATCATCTTCGTTGCATTCATGGGCATCGAGCTGGCGGCGCCATCCGGACGCGATATGCCGCGCATACCCTATTGGCACGTCATCGGGATCGGCGCCCTCCTGGTCACGCTCGCGGTGAATGCGCTGCTGCCGCTGGCCATCCTGCCCTGGCTGCCGGCTTTCCCGGTCGTGCATCTCGCCGGCTGGGGCCTTTGGGCGGCGGTCCCGACCGTCGTGCTCACCACCTTCTTCACCTACTGGTCGCATCGCATCCAGCACCGCTTCGACAATCTCTGGCGGCTGGGCCACCAGCTCCATCACAGCGTCGCCCGGGTCGATATCGCCTCGGCGATGATCTTCCACCCGATCGACGTCGCGGTGCAGGTGGCGATGACGATCCTCGCCGCGGTCCTGCTCGGCATCACCCCGCAAGCGGCGGCCCTGGCCGGCGTGCTCGGCTTCGCGATCGCGCTCTACCAGCACTGGAATATCCGCACGCCACGCTGGACCGGCTGGTTCATCCAGCGGCCGGAGCAGCACATGTACCACCACCAGCGCGGCGTCCACGCCAGGAATTTCGGCGACATGCCGGTCTGGGACCGGCTGTTCGGCACCTATGCCGAGCCCACCGGGGATCCCGTCGAGGTCGGTTTCGACGAGGGGCGGGCGCGGCAGGTGGTGGCGATGATCCTCTGCATGGACGTCAACAGGCGGACTGGGCGGATCCGCCTCTAGCCTTCGGCCTCGACCCATTCTGCGTAAGTCGGCCACGCCGTCTCGACCGGCCAGATTGTGATCGCCGGCACGTCATAGCTGTGCAGCTCCGCGATCCGCGCCATCAGCGCCTCGGCCTTGTCGGCCCGTCCCTTGAAGATCGCGGCGGCCTCGGTCGCGACCTCGACCTTGCCTTGCCAGCGATAGATGGAATGGCATTCGCCGAGCACGTTGACGCAGGCCGCGAGCTTCTCCTCGACCATTTGGCCGCCGATCCGGCAGGCCTCCTGCATGTCCGCGAAGACGGCATAGACGCTGACGATCGAGCCTCGCGCGAGATCCGTCACGCCAAGTTCTCGATCGGGCGTCGCTCCCAGAGCGCATGGATGGCGGTGAGCACCGCGCCGAGCAGCAGCACCGCCATGCCCTGGTGCGCGACCGCGATGTCGATCTGTACGCCGGAGAGCAGGGTGAGGATGCCGAGATTGATCTGCAGCGCGACCGCGCCGATCACCATCGCCGCCTCGACCTTGAAGCCGCGCAGCCACGTCCGGACGCCAAGCCACACCGCCAGCGCCGCGACCAGCCAGGCCAGCCAGCGATGGACGAACTGCACGGTGATCGGATTGTCGACGAAATTGCGCAGCCAGGGCTGCATCCACTCATAGCCGCGCGGATAGAGCTCGCCCTGCATCAAGGGCCAGGTGTTGAACTGCCTGCCCGCATCCAGCCCCGCCACATAGGCGCCGAACATGAACTGAAGGAACAAGGCCGACAGCACCCAGATGCCGAGCAACGGCATGCGCGCCGGCGGCGCCGCCGGGTCACGGGCAAGCACCCGCATGTCGCCCGCCACCCACAGCATTGCGGCGAAGATCAGCAAGGCGGTGAGCAGGTGGATGGCGAGCCGGATATGGCTGACCTCCGGCCGGTCGACGAGGCCGGAGGCGACCATCCACCAGCCGATCACGCCCTGCAGCGCGCCGAGCGCGAGGATGCCGCCCAGCTTCCAGCCATAACCCTTGGGGATCGCCCGCTTCCACCAGAAGAAGAGCAGAGGGAGCGCGAAGGCCAGGCCGATCAGCCGCGCCAGCAGCCGGTGCACGAACTCCCAGAAATAGATGCTCTTGAAGTCCGCCAGCGTCATGCCGCTGTTGATCTGCAGATATTGCGGGCTGGCCTTGTATTGCTCGAACGCCTGCTGCCAGGCGGCGTCGCCGATGGGCGGAATGGCGCCGCTAAGCGGATCCCAGTGGACGATCGACAGGCCCGATTCGGTGAGCCGGGTGATCCCGCCGACCACCACCATCGCGAAGACGAGGCAGGCGACGAAGAGCAGCCACCGCTCGATCGCCTTGGGGCGTGCGTGAGGCTCGGACGGGCGCTGGAACAGGGCAATGGCCATGGCCGCGCCTATGGCCGAGTGTGGCCGGATTGCCAACGGGGTGGAAAAACCTGCGGTTCCGCGCATGTTATATTGTAACTTGAGGGAGGAATGCCTATAGGAGGCACCACTGGAGTCGCGCGCACTGATGTTTCCGAGCCTGAGCAGACAAGGAACGGTCGACCGGCTGGCCATTGGCCTGTCGGGGCTTTGCCTCGTCCACTGCATCGGGACGTCGGTGCTGGTCCTGTTCCTCTCCACAGCGGGGGGGCTGCTCGATCCGCGCATCCACGAAATCGGCCTTGTCCTCGCGATCATCCTCGGCGTGATCGGCCTCGGCAGCGGCATCCGCATCCATGGCTTCATGCTGCCGGCTGCGATCGGCGCGCTGGGCCTCGGGACGATGGCCGGCTCGCTGACCCTGCATCACGGCCCGGAAGAGGTCATCTACTCGATCTTCGGCGTGTCGCTCCTCGCGCTCGGCCACACCCTCAATCGCCGCGCGGTGATCTGACCGGCGCTGCCCGCCCTTCTTCACTTGTTCCCCATCCCCTGAGACATTACATCGTCGCACATGGCTCATGTGCATCATTCCCACTCAGGCCAGGACCTCGTCGAGGCGGCCAAGGCGACCATGGAGCGTTCCGGCGAGCAGTGGACGCAAATGCGCTCCGCCGTGTTCAACGCGCTGGCGAGCTTCGACAAGCCGGCCAGCGCCTATGACATCGCCGAGAAGGTCTCGCAGAACGAAAGCCGCCGGGTTGCCGCGAACAGCGTCTACCGCATCCTCGATCTGTTCGTCGGCGCCAATCTCGCCCGCCGGGTGGAGAGCGCCAACGCCTATATCGCCAACGACCATCCCGATTGCCTGCACGACTGCATCTTCCTGATCTGCGACAATTGCGGGCAGGCCAAGCATATCGACAATGACAAGCTGACGAGCGGCGTTCGCGATGCGGCCAAGGCGGCGGGCTTCACCGCCCAGCGCCCGGTGATCGAAGTGCGCGGGCGCTGTGAGGATTGCAGCGACCAGGCCTGATCTCGCTTCAGGCGCTCGCGTCGTAGCGGTTGGGTGCGGGGTCGCTTGCCGTAGCGAGCAACACGATCAGCCAGATCAGGGCGCTCAAATAGAGCAGGTTGCTCAGGAATATCGAGAAGAACAGCGTCATGTCGGGTGGGGTCGCCGCGCCGAACGACCCGAACAGGCTCAGCATCTGGATTGCGGAAAAGAGAAGGAAGGGCAGGGGAATCAGCCCCCAGAGCCCCGACCTTCCGCTATCGTGCAGTCGCCTGACCACGGCGGCAGCGATGAGCAGAAGCGCCAGCCCCAATGTGATGGCGCCGAAAAGCGCAAATGACCCCGTGGGGAAGAGTTCCGGGTGACTGCCATTGATCGAAATGGAATAATGCCCGGGCCCGCTCGTGACCGTCGCCTGGTCCGGGTGCTGCGCCGCAAAATCCTGCATCGCATTCATGGTGCGGATCATCATGGGCACAAAGCTGACCGCGCCCGCGATCATGGTGATGATCAATGAGAGAGCCGCGTAAGGCCAGAAGCTTGCGCGGTCCTCCCGCCCTCTGAAATCGAACAGCCGCTTGAAGTGGTCGCCGAGTGAGACGCTTGCCGACATGCCCTGGCCCCCTTGCTGCGGAGGACAGGTTGCGGCCAGCGTGGCGGCGCGTCAATTCCATAAGCATCGCCTCCACCGGCTCTGCACGGCATCAACATTCGACATCAGTGGCTTGGAGGGCTACAGGCCCGGCAATGAGTGATCGTCCCCCGACTCCGTTGCTCGATCAGGTCCAATTTCCTGCCGACATCCGCAAACTGGACAAGGATCAGCTCCCCCAGCTTGCCGAGGAGTTGCGCGCGGAGACGATCTCGGCGGTCTCGGTCACCGGCGGCCATCTGGGTGCGGGGCTGGGCGTCGTCGAGCTGACCGTCGCGCTCCATTATGTGTTCGATACGCCAAACGACCGGCTGGTCTGGGACGTCGGCCACCAATGCTATCCGCACAAGATCGTCACCGGCCGCCGCGACCGGATCCGGACGCTCCGCATGGGTGGCGGCCTCTCCGGCTTCACGAAGCGGACGGAGAGCGAATACGACCCGTTCGGTGCGGCGCACAGCTCCACTTCCATTTCGGCGGCTTTGGGCTTCGCGGTCGCGAACAAACTGGCGGACAAGCCCGGCAAGGCAATCGCGGTGATCGGCGACGGCGCCATGTCGGCGGGCATGGCCTATGAGGCGATGAACAATGCCGGGGCGGCCGGCAACCGGCTGGTCGTCATCCTCAACGACAATGACATGTCGATCGCGCCGCCGGTCGGCGGGCTCTCCCATTATCTCGCCCGGCTGGTCTCCTCGCGCAAATATCTGGGGCTGCGCCGGATCGGTCAGAAGATCGCCCGCAAGCTGCCGCGCCGCCTCCACATCATGGCGCGGCGCTGGGAGGAATATTCGCGCGGCCTGTGGACCGGCGGCACGCTCTTCGAGGAGCTCGGCTTCTACTATGTCGGCCCGGTCGACGGCCACAATGTCGAGCGGCTGGTGAAGATCCTGGAGAATGTCCGCGACGCCGCGGAAGGGCCGATGCTGGTCCATGTCGTGACCAAGAAGGGCAAGGGCTATGCCCCGGCCGAAGCCGCGGCCGACAAATATCATGGCGTGCAGAAGTTCGACGTGATCACCGGCACGCAGGCCAAGGCGCCCCCGGGCCCGCCAGCCTATCAGAATGTGTTCGGCGACCAGTTGGTGAAGGAAGGCGAGCGCGACCCGACGATCGTCGCGATCACCGCCGCCATGCCGTCCGGCACCGGCGTCGACCGCTTCGCCAAGGCCTTTCCGGAGCGCAGCTTCGACGTCGGCATTGCCGAGCAGCATGCGGTGACCTTCGCGGCGGGCCTCGCGGCGCAGGGCATGCGGCCTTTCTGCGCCATCTACTCGACCTTCCTGCAGCGCGCCTACGACCAGGTCGTCCACGACGTGGCGATCCAGAACCTGCCGGTGCGCTTCGCCATCGACCGGGCGGGTCTCGTCGGCGCCGACGGCGCGACCCATGCCGGCAGCTTCGACGTCACCTATCTCGCGACCCTGCCCAATTTCGTGGTGATGGCCGCCGCCGACGAAGCGGAACTGGTCCACATGACCCACACGATGGCGCTGCATGACAGCGGCCCGATCGCGGTCCGCTATCCGCGCGGCAACGGCACCGGCGTGGCACTCCCGGAGGTTCCCGAGCAGCTGGAGATCGGCAAGGGCCGGATCGTCCGCGAGGGCAAGAAGGTCGCGATCCTCTCGCTGGGCACCCGCCTCGCCGAGGCGCTGAAAGCCGCCGACATTCTGGAGGGCAGGGGCCTTTCCGCCACCGTCGCCGACCTGCGCTTCGCCAAGCCGCTCGACGAGGAACTGATCCGGCGGCTGCTGACCACCCACGAGGTCGCGGTGACGGTCGAGGAGGCGTCGGTGGGCGGCCTCGGCGCGCATGTCCTGACTTTGGCGAGCGATGCCGGCCTGATCGACGCCGGCCTGAAGCTGCGCACGATGCGCCTGCCGGACGTCTTCCAGGACCAGGACAAGCCCGAGCTCCAATATGCCGAGGCCGGCCTCGACGCGGACGCGATCGTCGAGACGGTGCTGAAGGCGCTGCGGCACAACAGCCCCGGCCTGGAGGCGGGCGCGCGGGCCTGAGCCTGGACGAAATGGGCGGGAGAGGGGCTGGGGCCCCACCGAAAAAGGGGATCAACGGCAGGGCCCCGCTCGATCGACCTGATTTGCCCCCTCTGGCTCTCGAGCTGCCTCCCTATGACTCGAGTCCGGCCCGCGCGTCGAGAGCGTAGTTCTACCTTGGGGCTTGATCCGCGGCGCATTTCCGCTCTTTGGCTTTGCCGATGAGCAAGAGCCGCGCCGATCAGCTCCTCGTCGACCGGGGCCTGGCCGAGAGCCGGAGCAAGGCGCAGGCGCTGATTCTCGCCGGCCTGGTCTTTACCGGCGAGCGCAAGGTGGAGAAGGCCGGGCAGCCGCTGGCGGATGACAGTCCGCTCGAGGTGAAAGGCAAGGACCATCCCTGGGTCTCGCGCGGCGGGGTCAAGCTGGCGCACGGGCTCGACCATTTCGGCTGGGACGTGGCCGGCGCCGTGGCCCTCGACGTGGGCAGCTCGACCGGCGGCTTCACGGACGTGCTGCTGCAGCGGGGCGCGGCGAAGGTGTTCGCGGTGGATGTCGGCACCAACCAGCTCGCCTGGGGCCTCAGGCAGGATCCGCGAGTCATCGTCCACGAGAAGACCAATGCGCGCTATCTGACCGACGCAATCGTCACCGAGCCGGTCGACCTCATCGTCTGCGATGCAAGCTTCATCAGCTTGGCCAAGGTGCTCGATGCCGCGCTCGGCTTCGCTAAGCCCGGCGGTCGGTTGCTCGCTCTGATCAAGCCGCAATTCGAGGCGGAGCGCCACGAGATCGGCAAGGGCGGCGTGGTCCGTGACGAGGCCGTCCACGAGCGGGTGTGCGGTGAAGTCGCCGCCTGGCTCGGCGGCCGCGGCTGGCATGTCCTGGGCGTCACGCGAAGCCCGATCACCGGCCCGGAGGGCAATGTGGAGTTCCTGATCGGCGCCAGGAATGCCGAGCCAGTTGAGACAGTTTGACACAAACCCCCTCTCGACACGCCGCCAAATATGCGCATTGACCGGCGCGGCAGGACTTAGAGAGTAAGGCGTGGCCCGGCAGCTCATCATTCCCCTTCTCGCGATATTGGTCGCGGCTTGCGGCGGCGGTGACGCCAAGCAGGGCGGCGGCGCGCGGCAGACGCCTCTGGTGAAGGCGGAGGCGGCGACGCCGATGGAGTTCGTCGACCGGATCGAGGCGATCGGCACCGCCCGGGCGAACGAGCAGGTCACCCTCGCCGCGCCGGTCACCGAGCGGATCGTGCGCCTGAACTTCGACGACGGCGCCTTCGTGCGGCAGGGGCAGGTTATCGCCGTGCTCCGCCAGGCCGAGCAGAACGCGCAGCTCAGCGAGGCCAATGCCCGCGCCCGCGAAGCCAATCAGCAGCTGCTGCGGGTCTCCGAGCTCAAGAATCGCGGTTTCGCCACCCGCTCCAGCTACGACGCCCAGGTCGCCGCCGCCGCCGCCGCCCGCGCGCAGGCGCAGCAGGTGCAGGCGCAGATCGGCGACCGGGTCGTCCGCGCGCCTTTCTCCGGCTGGGTCTCGCTCCGCAATATCTCGGTCGGCGCGATCGCCAGCCAGGGCACGGAGATCGCGACGGTCAGCGACCTCTCCACGATCAAGCTCGATTTCACCGTGCCGGAAACGATGCTGGCGGCGATCCGCGAGGGGCTGCCGATCCAGGCACGCGCCGCCGCCTATCCGGACCGGCCGTTCAGCGGCACGATCCGCACCATCGATCCGGTGCTTGACCCGAATACCAGGGCGGTGACGGTGCGTGCGCATCTGCCCAATCCCGATCGGGCGTTGCGCCCGGGCATGATGATGAACGTCGCCATCCAGAGTTCGTCACGTACGGCTCTCTCGGTGCCGGAACTGGCTGTGCTCGGCGAGGGCGACAATCGCTACGTCTTCGTCGTCGGGCCCGGCAATCGCGTCCACCGCACTGAGGTCAGGACCGGCGCGCATCTCAACGGCCGCGTCGAGATCACCGGCGGCCTCCGCCAGGGACAGCAGGTCGTGACCGAGGGCATCATCAAGGTGACCGACGGCGTGGAGGTCCGCCTGCAGGGTCAGGGCAGGCCGGCTGGAGCTGGCGGACAGCAGGCCCGGCGCGGCGGATAAAGGGTGCAGCTCTCTGATCTCTCGGTAAAGCGGCCCGTCTTCGCGGCGGTGCTGGCGATGCTGGCGGCCGTGGTCGGGATCGTCGGCTTTTTCGGCCTGTCGGTGCGTGAATATCCCGACGTCGATCCGCCGGTCGTCTCGGTGCAGACCCAGTATATCGGCGCCGCCGCCAACGTCGTCGAGACCCGGATCACCGAGGTGCTGGAGGATCAGCTCGCCGGCATTGCGGGCCTGCAGACCATCACTTCCCGCTCGCAGGACGGCCAGTCCACGATCACCCTGGAATTCAGGCCCGGTACGGCGATCGATTCCGCGGCCAATGACGTGCGCGACCGGGTGGGCGCCGCGGCGGCGCAGCTGCCGAACGAGATCGAGCCGCCGGTGGTGCGCAAGGTGGATGCCGATGCCAGCCCGATCATGTTCCTGGTCATCTCCAAGCCGGGCTGGACGCCGCTGCAGTTGAGCGACTGGGTTGACCGCAACCTCGCCGACCGGTTCAGCGCGATCGACGGTGTCGCCCAGGTCTTCATCGGCGGCGAGGCGCGGCCCTCCATGCGCATCTGGTTGCAGCCCGAGCGGCTCGCCGGCTTCAGCCTGACCCCCGCCGATGTGGAGGCGGCGCTGACCCGCCAGAACGTCGAGCTACCGGCTGGCCGGCTGGAGGCGCAGCAGAATGTGACGCTGCGCGTCGAGCGGCCTTTCTCAACGCCAGAGCAGTTCCGGACCCTGGTCGTCGGCCGCGGCGCGGACGGCTATCTGGTGCGCCTGGGCGATGTCGCGCGGGTCGAGCAGGGGCCGGAAAACCCCTATACCAACTTCCGCCTCAACGGCAGCCCGGCAGTCGGCCTCGGCATCGTCCGCCAGTCCGGCGCGAACACGCTCGCGGTCGCCGACGCCGCCCGGCGGATGGCCGATCAGGTCCGGAGCACCTTGCCGCAAGGCATGACGATCGTCGTCGGCACCGACGACAGCCAGTTCATCAGCCGGGCGATCGAAGGCGTCTGGCACACGCTGGCGGAAGCGGCGGTGCTGGTCGTCCTGGTCATCTATCTCTTCCTCGGCAGCTGGCGCGCGACGCTGATACCGGCTGTCACCGTCCCGCTTTGCCTGCTCGCCAGCTTCGCCGTGCTGTGGCTCTGCGGCTTCTCGATCAACCTGCTCACCTTGCTCTCGATGGTGCTCGCCATCGGCATCGTCGTCGATGACGCGATCGTGGTGCTGGAGAATATCTATCACCGGATCGAGGAGGGCGAGCCGCCGCTCGCCGCCGCGTTCAGCGGCGCGCGCCAGGTCGGGTTCGCGATCATCTCGACGACCATGGTGGTCTGCGCGGTGTTCGTGCCGATCATGTTCATCGCCGGCCAGACCGGCCTCCTGTTCCGCGAGCTCGCCGCCGCGATGATCGGCGCCATCGCCTTTTCCGGCTTCTTCGCGCTCAGCCTCGCGCCGATGCTCTGCTCGAAGCTGCTGAAGCATGAGAACAGGGGCCGGCTCGCCGCCTGGATCGACCGCCGGTTCCGGGCGATCGAGACGCGCTATGCCAACGGCCTCGACCGCGTGCTGCGCCGCCCGCTCATTCCAGTCGCTGTGGTGCTCGTCTTCCTCGCCGGCGCCGGCTTCCTCTTCATGACATTGCGCTCGGAACTGGTCCCGGCCGAGGATGCCGGCATCATCCAGGTGACCATGACGGCGCCGGAAGGCACCAGCTTCGATCAGATGAACCAGTATACGAACCAGGTGCAGGCGCGGCTGATGCCGATGGTCGGCCAAGGCGCGGTCCGGTCGCTGATCACGCGCGTGCCGGGCGGCTTCGGGCAGAGCGACGATTTCAACAGCGGCGCCTTCAGTATCTTCCTGAGGCCGTGGGAGGAGCGCAGCGTCACCACCGCCGACGTGTCCGGCACGGTCAATCGAGAGATCAGCCAGGTGGCGGCGGTGCGCGGCAATGCGCAGGTCAGAAACTCGCTGAACCGGGGGCGCGGCCAGCAGATCAACTTCGTGATCGCCGGCGCCACCTATCCCGATCTCGTCCGGGTCCGCGACCGCATCCTGGCTGCGGCAGCGAGCAACCCCGGCATCGTCAATCTCGACAGCGACTATAAGGAAAACAAGCCGCAATTGCGCATCCAGGTCGATACGGCGCGCGCCGGCGATCTCGGCGTGTCGGTCTCCGACGTGTCGAACGCGCTGCAGACGCTGCTCGGCTCGCGCCGCGTCACCACTTATACCGATCGCGGCCGCGAATATCGGGTCATCGTCCAGGCCGAGCAGAATGCCCGCACCACGCAGGACAATCTCGCCCAGATCTACGTCCGCAGCCGCCTGGGGACTTTGGTTCCGCTCTCCAATCTGGTCACCACGCGGAGCACGGCCGGTGCGCGCGATCTCGGCCGCTACAACAAATTGCGCGCCATCACCCTCTCCGGCGGCCTGGCGCCTGGCTATACGCTCGGCCAGGCGCTGACCTTCCTCGAAAATGCCGCGGCGCAATCGCCCGAGGTGCTTGCCGTCGGCTATCGCGGCGAGAGCCAGTCGTTCAAGGAGGCGGGCGGCTCGATCTACTTCGTCTTCCTGCTCACCATCCTGATCGTCTACCTGCTGCTTGCCGCGCAGTTCGAAAGCTTCGTCCATCCAGGCGTGATCATCACCACCGTGCCGCTCGCCGTGGCGGGCGGGGTGATCGGCCTCGCGATCATGGGCCAGACGATGAACCTCTACAGTCAGGTCGGCCTGGTCATGCTGGTCGGCCTCGCGGCCAAGAACGGCATCCTGATCGTCGAGTTCGCCAACCAGCTCCGCGACGCCGGGCGCGACATCGACACCGCGGTGCGCGAGGCGGCGCGGCGGCGCCTGAGGCCAATCCTGATGACCTCGATCGCCACAGCCGCGGGCGCGGTGCCGCTGATGCTTGCCGGCGGCGCCGGCGCGGCGGCGCGTCAGGCGATCGGCGTCGTCATTGTTTTCGGCGTTTCGATCGCGACCCTGATCACGCTTTTCCTCATCCCATTGCTTTATTCCCGCCTCGCGCGCTTTACGGGCTCGCCGCTCGCGGTTACCCGCAAGCTCGAAGGCCAGCTGAACGGGCCCCATCCGGAACCTCAGCCCGCTGAGTGAGTAAGGGAATTTGATGAGCGGTCTCGCGTCCAGGTCCGAGCTTCGGATGAGCTTCCTGCGCTATGCGGTCATCACCGTGCCGGCGATCGTGCTGCTCGGCACCTTGTCCGGCTTTCTTTCCAATTCCGGCTATTCCAATCCCTGGTTCGACGCGCTGAGGAAGCCCGGCTTCATGCCGCCCGGCTGGGCGTTCGGCGTCGCCTGGACGATCCTCTACATCCTGATCGGCATCTCGCTCGCCATGCTGTTGCATGCCAAGGGAGCGCGGAAAAGAGAGCGGGCGATCATATTGTTCGGCCTGATGCTGGCGATCAATCTCGCCTGGTCGCCGGTCTTCTTCGGCATGCACAAGGTCACCTTCGCGTTGGGGATGATCGCCGCGATGATTGTGCTGACCGCGAGCCTGATCCTTATCTTGTGGAGGATCAGGATCGTCGCAGCATTGCTTCTCTACCCCTATCTCGGTTGGCTGATGTTCGCAGGCTTGCTCAATTACGAGATTCTCCGGCTCAATCCGAACGCCGAGACCCTTGTACCGGAGCAACGGACAATCAATATCGACGCTGGCGGCAATAGCGCCGACATCCGCTGAGGACATAAGATGCAATCCCAGAACCGCCTGTTCGACGATTTCGTGAAGGTGATGAACGGTGCCGCCGGCACCCTCGCCGGGATGACCCGCGAGGCACAGGCGGCGATGCACGAGCGCGCCCGCACATGGATCGGCGGGCTCGATCTCGTCTCCCGCGAGGAGTTCGAGGCGGTGAAGGCGATGGCCGTCGCCGCGCGCGAGGAGAATGAGGTGCTGAAGGCGCGCCTGGACGCGCTGGAAGGGACGGCCAAGGCGGCCCCCGCCAAGGCCTCCGCGAAGAAAGGCGCCAGCCGTCCCGCTGTGTGACGAAAGGCTTACAATCCACAGCTTTGTTAACCGCCTTTCCCGCGCGCGCTTGCGCTTTCGGGCCCGCGCGGGCAGATTCCACTGGAACAAATCAGGACTGACAACCGGCGATGAACATGGACGAATTTGAGCTTGAGCGAGAGGCGAGCGCCCCGATCGACATGCTCGAAACCTATTTCAGCGCCTTGGGCTGGGCCTATGAACGGGGCGGCGAGGACGAGATCGTCTCCTCCTTCCAGGGCAGCTGGACGCAATATGAATTGCGCGCGATCTGGCGTGCCGAAGATCAGGTGCTCCAGTTCCTCGCGCTGCCCGACATCCGCGTGCCCGAGGACAAGCGCGCCGCCACTTACGAGACGATCGGGCTGGTCAACGAGCAGCTCTGGCTCGGCCATTTCGAGCTCTGGTCGAGCTCCGGCCTCGTCCTCTTCCGCCATGCCGCCTTGCTCGAAAGCGGGGATGAGACCGGCACGCTCAGTCTCCAGCAGGCCGAAACCCTGGTCGAGGCCGCGATCGAGGAATGCGAGCGCTTCTACCCGGTCTTCCAGTTCGTGCTCTGGGCCGACAAGACGCCCCAGGAGGCCATTGCCGCGGCCCTGATCGAGACCCAGGGCGAGGCCTAGTCGGCTACATGGCCGATCTCTTCCTCTCCGGCCCGATGTGGCTGGTCGGCTGCGGGAATATGGGATCGGCGATGCTCGAAGGCTGGCTCGCCGCCGGCGTCGACCCGGCCCATGTCACCGTCATTCGCCCGAGCGGCCGGCCTTGCGCCGCCGCCGCCGTCCGCGTGCTCACCGACTTTCCCGAAGATGAGGTGCCAGCCGTCGTCGTCCTGGCGATGAAGCCCTATCAACTCGATCTCGTGGCCCCGGGCCTTGCCCCGATCCTCGATCCGGAAAGCTTGCTGGTCTCGATCCTCGCCGGCGTCGAGCAGGCTTCGCTTCGCGCCCGCTTCCCGGCGCCGCGAACGATCGTCAAGGCGATGCCGAACCTGCCGGTCGGCCTCGGCAAGGGCGTGGTCTGCCTGTACAGCGACAGCGGGGATCAGATTGCCAGGACGATGACCTCGGGGCTGATGGCTGCGTTGGGCCACGCCGAATGGTTCGACAGCGAACAGGCCTTCCAATTGGCCGGGCATCTCACTGGCGCCGGTCCGGCGTTTCTCTTCCGCTTCATCGAGGGCCTTGCCGCCGCCGCGGAGACGCTCGGCCTTGAGCCAGACCAGGCGGCGCGGCTGGCGGCGGCGATGGTCGAGGGCGCCTCGGCCATGGCGCGTGGCTCCGACGAAGGCCCGGCCCGGCTGGCGCAGCGAGTTGCCAGCCCCGGCGGCACCACGCAGGCGGGCCTGCAGGTGCTCGACGAAGACCGCGCGCTCTTCGATCTCCTCCAGCGCACGCTCGACGCGTCGCGCCGCCGCGGCCTGGAAATGGCCGCCGAAGCGCGTCCCAAAGAGGGCACGTCGTAGCGCGCACAGATTGACCGTCCGTTCGGTCAGTCCTATCCGCCTCAGCATGACCGACAGTTTCCTTCTGGCGGACGCGCCATCCGGGACCGGCTCCATGTCCACCGCCGATTCGCTTTTTACCCTCGAGCCCAACCAGGCGCCTGTCGCGCCGGAGGAGCGCGCGAAGCTGCTCGTCGATCCGGGCTTCGGCAAGGTCTTCACCGACCATATGGCGATCGCCCAATATGACGAGGGCATTGGCTGGCACGACGCGAAGATCACGGCGCGCCGGACGATCGACATGAGCCCGGCTTCGTCCGTGCTCCATTACGCGCAGGAGATTTTCGAAGGGCTGAAAGCCTATGCCCGCCCCGGCGGCGGCGCGGCCCTGTTCCGGCCGGAAGCCAATGCCCGCCGCTTCCAGGCTTCGGCCCGGCGGCTGGCCATGCCGGAACTGCCAGAGGAACTGTTCCTCGATTCGGTTCGCCAGCTGGTCCGCACCGATATCGGCTGGATCCCGCCTGGCGAGGAAGGCTCGCTCTACCTGCGGCCCTTCATGTTCGCGAGCGAGGCGTTCCTCGGCATGCGGATGGCGGCGCGCTATCTCTATATCGTGATGGCCTCGCCGGTCGGCTCCTACTTCAAGGGCGCGCCGAGCGTTTCGCTCTGGGTGACCCGGGAATATACGCGCGCCGCGCCCGGGGGCACTGGCGCGGCCAAGTGCGGCGGCAATTATGCGGCGAGCCTCGTCGCCCAGGCCGAGGCGGTCCGCAACGGTTGCGACCAGGTCGTCTTCCTCGACGCGATCGAGCGGCGCTGGGTCGAGGAACTGGGCGGCATGAACATCTTCTTCGTGTTCGATGACGGCTCGATCGCCACGCCCCCGCTCGGCGGCACGATCCTTGCCGGCATCACCCGGGATTCGATCATCACACTGGCGCGCGGCATGGGCCTGACCGTGCGCGAGGAGCCCTATTCGATCGAGCAATGGCGCGCGGACGCGGAGAGCGGCCGGCTGACCGAGGCCTTCGCCTGCGGCACCGCCGCGGTCGTCACTGCGATTGGCAGCGTCACCGGCACGGAAGGCGGCTTCGCGATCGGCGGCCAGTCGGTCGGCCCGGTCACCCAGCGCATCCGCCAGTCCCTGGTCGCCATCCAGCGCGGCCAGGCTGCCGATCCGCACGACTGGATCGAGGAGCTGGGCTGACCCCCTTTCCTTAAGAGGCGTGCTGGCTATAAGGCCGCGCTTCACGCCTGCTGGGGCGTCGCCAAGTGGTAAGGCACCGGTTTTTGGTACCGGCATTCGCAGGTTCGAATCCTGCCGCCCCAGCCAGCCTTCGCTTGCTTCGCAAGCTTCGGCTTGGCGAGCCAGTTGAGGGCTAAAGGCGAAGCAAGCGGAGGCTGCCCCGCCGTAGCCTTGGCGGAGGCGGGCGATCATGACGCAATATGTCCACGTTTTGCAAAGCATCCCGAGCCGGGAGCGACATTATGTGGGCTGTACGGAGGATGTTGAGGACCGCCTGCGCAGGCACAACGTCGGTTTATCGGAATCCCAGTCGCGCCAAACCTCGGCTGGTGGGCCTTGGAAGGTGATTGTCCAGATCGGTTTTGAGGACAGAGCAAAGGCTTTCGCCTTTGAGAAATATCTCAAATCCGGCTCCGGTCGTGCCTTTGCCAAGAGACATTTCTAAGCAGCGATCGGTAGTTCGACCTCGAAGCACGCGCCTGTGTCCGCAGGCAGGGCGCTGATCGTTCCCCCGCAGGACGCCAGTAACGACCTGGCGATGGAGAGCCCCAACCCCGTCCCGCCCTGCTCGCGGCGGCCGGTGTGGAAGGGGTCGAAGACGCGCTCGCGGTCGGCGTTTGGGATACCACCACCATTGTCAGTGACGCGGATCGCGAGCCGGTCGCCGCGTGGTTCGGCGGCGATGTGGACTTCAGTGGCGCCGGCCTGGCGGCTATTCTCGATGAGGATCTGGAGCACGGTCTCGATCAGCTCGGCCGCGGCGGCGGCTCGTGGCAGAGCAGACGCGGCGGCCACGGCTACCGTGAAGTGCTCGCCGCGCATTGCATCGGCAATGGCACGGAGCGTCACCTCCACGTTCGTCGTCTCGTCCTCACCCGCCACCGCCATATCCGCACGGGCGAGGTGCAGCAGGCGTTCCAGCAGGAGCGACAGCCGCGTCGCATCCGCTGCGGCATTGGCGAGGAAGCGGCGCCGCTCTTCCTCGCTCATCGTGCCCGCATGGTCCTGCAGCAATTCGATCGCGCCGCTGATCCCCGCGATCGGCGTCTTGAACTCGTGGCTCACCGCCGCGGCGAAATCGCGCAGGTAGCGGGAGCGGCGCTCGATTCGCTCGGCCATGGAGGCGAAATTCTCGTAGAGGGTGCGGATCTCGATCGCGGCGGTGGCGGGCGGGTCGGGCACGGTGACCGCGCCGCGCGCCACCTTCTGCGTCGCCTCGCCAAGCGCCTCGATCGGCCGGGCGATGCCGCGGGAGAGCAAGCCGGCGAGGACGACCAACGTGCCGAAGATCAGCGCGACACCAAGCAGGATGCGGCCGCCGTCCTGGTAGATGCCAAGGAACAGGCCGCGCGGGCTGCGCGACACCATCACCGCGCCGATCACCTGGCCGTTCAGCACGACGGGGCGAACATGATGGACGCGGATGCCCGCCGCGCGGCTCAGGAATTCCCCCCAATAGACGGCCTGATAGCCGCCGCGTTCTCGAAGCACGGTCGCGGTGCGCCCGGCCAGCGCATCACGGACCTCGGGCAGGGCCGCATAGTTGAGGCCGACATCGTCTCGGCCCAGCACCACGCGGCCCTGCCGGTCGAGAATGCGGATCGCGGCGAGTGTGGTGCGCGCCGTGTCGGAGGCAATCGGATTGAGCCGCGCCGCCACCGAGGCGGCACGCGGGTCGACGGGGCCTGCCGGCGTGGGGGCCGGCTGCTCGCCGAGTACGTCCTGGCTGCTGAGATCGATGGTGGGGCGCTCGGCCTTGAGCGGCTGATCGGGCGGGGCAATGCCGCCGTCCGGGGCCCAGAAGCTCTTGTAAGTGCTAGCCAGCACCATGGATTGGGCGATCAGCTCGGCCTCCGTCTGGCGGACCAAGGTGTTCTCGTAAACGCGCAGGAACACGGCGCCGAAGCCTGGCAGAGCGGCTACGAACAGAAAGGTCATGAGGAGAATGGTGCGCAGCCTCAGGCGTGGCCAGTGGCGCTTCAGAAAGTCCTTGATCGGGCGGATCAAGCGCTGCCGCCCCGGCAGGGCCCGATCCGGTAGCCGATCCCGGCCCGCGTCTCGATCAGATCGTCGCCGCCGGCGGCCGCGAATTTTTGGCGGAGGTTACGGATGTGACTATCAATCGTACGATCAGTGATCGCGAAGCCCGGGCCGTGCAGCCGGTCGATGATCGCGTCGCGGCTGAACACCTTGGAGGGGAGGCTGGCGAGGAGGAGCAGCAGCTGGAATTCGGTGACGGTGAGCGACACGGCAATGCCGTCCCAATCTGCCTCCCAGCTTTGCGGATCGAGCCGCAGCTTGCCGTGCGTGACCGGGCGGAGCGCGCCGGCCTCCTCGAGCGCGCGGCCGCCGCGCTTCAGGATCGCGCTGACCCGGGCGACCACCTCTCGGGGAGAGAAGGGCTTCACGACATAATCGTCGCCGCCAAGCTCCAGCCCGAGCACCCGGTCGATCTCGTCGTCGCGGGAGGAGAGGAAGAGGATCGGCAGATCGTCGGACGCGCGCAACTTCCGGCACACGTCCAGCCCGTTCATCCGCGGCATGTTGATGTCGAGCACGACCAGGTCCGGTCGCTGGGCGGCGACCGCCTCGAGCGCGCCTTCGCCGTCGTTCGCCTCGGTGGTCTGCATCCCCGCTTTGCCGAGCGCAAAGGCGAGCACCTGGCGGATGTGCGGATCGTCGTCCACGATCAGGATCTTGTGGCTCATCGCGTACATCTCATTCACCGGACTTCATTCTCTGTCAAAGGCGGGGTGGCCCGATTCTCGTCAGGCCCGGCGGCATTGGCCTCGATGGCATTGGCGTCGGCTTCGACCGGGACCAAGGCCGGGGCGGGCGGTTCCGGGACGACTTCGCGGCCGTCGCAATGGCGGTTCTTCACGGCCGGCGCCGGAAGATTGTGGGCAGCCGCACTCGCCTGCGCTTCGGCGAGACGGTAGGCGCCGCGCAGAGTCCAGCCGTGCCAGTCCGCTTGCGCGTCGGAGAGGTCGCGCAAAGCCCTGGCACGCAGCCACTGCACGCGATCGCGCAGCTCCGCCGGGAGGTTGGGCCGCGCCTCCAGTTCGAGCAAGGGCAGGAGCGCGGAGGAGCCGAGCTGGTTCAGGTAGCAGAGGTCCAGCTGGACGCCGCGGCCGCCCACTTCGCGGGCATGCCGGACATTCCATGCCGCGGCCATCTGCCCGAGGTCGACGCAGGTGCAGGCGCCAAGCACGAGCAAGGCGGCAAGCATGTTGGCGTTGATCAGCCAGGCGGCGCTCCTGCTCCTCAGCAACCGGTAGCAGATCAGCACCAGCCCGACCGCGACCAGCCCCATCCAGATCAAGGCGGCGATGCGCAGCTCGGTCAGGGAGTAGGATTCGATATAGTCGAAGGTCCGGTAGATGGTGGAGGCGACCAGCAGAAGGTTCTGCGCGATCCAGAGGACCACCAGCAGGCGGATGCCGCGCGAGCGGGCGGTGTCCGAACCGGGGCGGAGCGTGGCGAGCACGAACAGGCCGGCGAGCAAGGCGGTGGTTATCAGGGGATAGGCGCCGCGATGGGCGTAGCCGGCGAGGGTCAGGTCGCCCGGCAGCGGCGCGCCGCTCCACAGGAAGGCGAGGTCGAGCCCGTTCTGGACCGCGAACAGGATGTTGAAGGCGCAGAGCGAGAGCATGACTGAGGCCGCGGTAACGCCGGGCAGCGCCTCGGCTGCGGCCGCGGGCCCGGTGATTCCGGTATCGGGGAGGGTGATGCGCGGCGGCCGCAACAGGCTCCAGGCGGCGAGGAAGATGACGCCAGCGAAGATCAGGCGGATGATCGTCTGCGTGCTCAGGCTCGCGTCGATGCTGGTCAGGAAATTCTCGATCAGCGGATTGGCGGCGGCGAACAAAGCAAGGAAGACGAGCGTGCCGAGCAGCGGCAGGGCCAGCATCACCACGATCCGGCCGGCACCGCTGGACCTTTTCCGGCGGCGCGTGCGCTGCAACAGGCCGAGGTCGCGAAAGGGCATGAAGGGACTGAGCAAGCCGTGGATGCCCAGGCGCGCCGTCCAGCGCCAGCCGTCGCCGAAACGGGCCGTGGTCGGGAGGAGAGCCGCCAGGGTCAGCATCGTCCAGTAGAGAAAAAGGGCGAGCAAGCCCGGATCGGCGGCAAGGACGCAAGCGAAGAAGACCGCGGCGGTGAGGGCAAGCCGGGCGCGGCGGTCGCGCCACATCATGGGCCGGAGCAATGCGGCGGCGAGCAGCAGGAGCAGGGCAAAGCCGCCGATCGTCGCGCCGCCGCGCTGGAAGACGAACAGTGCTTGCGCGATCCCGGCCAGGACCAGCGCGCCGATCAGCTTGAAGAGAAAGCTCCAGCCATGGACTGCGCGCCGCGGTGCCTGCTCGTCCATATCGATCCCCTTCGTTGGTCGGGGACCTTGATGGCAGAGGCGCGTTCAGCGTTGGTCTGTGCCCGGTGAGCAGCAGACATTCATGGTGTGCAGAAGTTGTGCAGGGGCCGGACAACGCCGGCGGGATCGAGCCGCGGTCAGAGCCCGGTGGAGAAGGGCAGCGGGGTGCTGTCGACCTGTGCGCCGGTCTGGCTTTGGGCGCTGGCGCGCGTGCTCGTCAGGGTCGCGACCGTCCCCAGCGAGGCAAGAAACACAATGGAGAGGATCACGCCGATCCGGCGTGCCGGGGACTCCCGAGAGGAGAGGGTGCCGGACGAGCGCATGCTCATTCTCCCGAGCGCACAGCGCTTTTGGCGGCGCGGAGCGGGGTCGGACCGGGCCGGTGACGGCGGAAGGACCATGGGATCGGGGCGAGCATCTGAGTGACTCCATTCGTTCGATGCTGGCCCATTATGCCCGGTCTCACCGTATTTATACGATCATTGTCCCGATTCTTTGGCCGCGTTCCGCCACAAAACGGCGGCAGGCGGCTGGCAATTGCAGATGCGTGCGGATATGTGCGGTTTCGTGCGGAACTGGCGAGGGGCGTAGGCGTGTTGAACGGGGATTGGCTCGACGAGCGTCGCGCGGAGGAGATCGCGCAGAAGGTTCGCGAGGAACTCGCCCGGCGTCGCATGTCACGCCAAGGGCTCGCCGACCTCGCCCGCATCAGCATCTCCACTCTGGAGAAGGCGCTGACGGGTCGCCGCTCCTTCACGCTGGCCACTGTCATTCGCCTCGAGGAGGCGCTCGGCACTTCGCTGCGCGGCGGCATGCCGGCCGCCCAGCCGCACCCGAGCGAATCCGCGCCGGACTCGCTCGGCGGTTATAATCATGGTGCGGTGCGCTGGCTCGAGGGCCGCTACTGGACGTTGCGACCGGTCTTCCGGGGCGATCCCGGCGTGTTCGCCTATCTGACGACGATACGCTGGGAGCCTGCCTGCTCCTGCCTCGTCTTCTCCGAGGGCGAGCGGGGCGATGCCCATGCCCAGCACGGCCAGGTCTCGATGCCGCACATGTCCGGGCATATCTATCTGGTCACCAGCGAAGAGGGCCAATATCGGCTGGCGATTCTCGGCCGCCCCAACGTCAAAGGTTCGCTCTACGGGGTGCTGACGACCCTGCTCGTCGGCCACGGCTCCCAGCTCGTCCCGGCCTCCGCCCCGATCGCCTTGCTGAGGCTTGAGGACGGGACAACGCCCGCCTGTGGCCGAATCGACGTGGATCATCCGGACTATGCTGCCTGTCGGGCTGAGATCGATACTGTGATCCAGGCCGATTACGCGCGCTTTCCAGACGGCCTTCATGCCAGCTGAGGGCGGCATCCATATCGGCATTGGCGGCTGGGACTTCGATCCCTGGCGCGGGACCTTTTACCCCGAAGGTCTCCCCAAGGCGAAGCAGCTGCAGCATGTCGGCGCGCGGCTCAACGCCACCGAGGTGAACGCGACCTATTACAGCTCCATGTCGCCGGCGACCTTCGCCAAATGGCGGGACAGCGTCCCCGAGGGCTTCAAGTTCGCGCTGAAGGCCTCGCGCTTCTGCACCAACCGCAAGAATTTGGGCGAGGCGGCGGAATCGATCGGCAAATTCTGCGCGCAGGGCTTCACCGAGCTTGGCGAGAAGCTCGGCCCGATCCTCTGGCAGCTGGCGCCGACCAAGAAGTTCGACGCCGACGAGATCCGCGCATTCCTCGCTTTGTTGCCGACCAGCCGCGAGGGCATCAAGCTGCAGCATGGGCTCGAAGTCCGGCACGAAAGCTTCAAGAGCAAGGAGTTCGTAGCGCTGGCCCGTGCGTCCAATGTCGCGATCGTCTTCGCGGATCACGAGATCTATCCTGAAATGGCCGATCTCACCGCCGATTTCGTCTATGCCCGGCTGCAGCAGGCGAAGGAGGCGGAGCCCGCCGGCTACTCGCCGGCCGCGCTCGACCGCTGGGCGGAGGTTGCCAAAGGCTGGGCGAAGGGGGAAAGCCCCACCGGTCTCCACTATGTCTCCGACGCCCCGCCGCCCCGGACCCCGCGCGAGGTGTTCGCTTTCTTCATTGCCGGCGACAAGGTCCGCAATCCAGCCGCCGCCGAAGCGCTGACCGCCCGGCTCGCATGACGATGCTGGCGTCCGTTTCGCCGATCGACGGCGCCGAGCTGGGCAGGGTCGAGGTCGCCGATGCGGCTGGTGTCGCGGCTGCGGTCGGACGGGCGCACCACGGCTTTCTTGCCTGGCGCCAGGTGCCGCCGCCGCGCCGGGGCGAGTTGGTTCGCCTGTTCGGCGAGGTGCTGCGCGAGGAGAAGGACGAACTCGGCCGGCTGGTGAGCCGCGAGTGTGGGAAGATCCTCTCCGAAGGCCTGGGCGAGGTCCAGGAGATGATCGACATTTGCGATTTCGCGGTCGGCCTCTCCCGCCAGCTTTACGGCCTCACCATCGCCACCGAGCGGCCCGGCCACCGGATGATGGAGACCTGGCATCCTCTGGGCGTGGTCGGCGTGATTTCCGCCTTCAACTTCCCGGTGGCGGTCTGGGCGTGGAATGCCTGCCTTGCCTATGTCTGCGGCGATAGCGTGGTCTGGAAGCCGTCGGAGAAGACGCCGCTCGTCGCGGAGAAAGTGGCGGAGTATTTCGCCCGCGCGACAGCCCGCTTCGGCGACGCGCCCGCCGGCTTGCTGGAGGTCGTGCAGGGCGGCCGTGAGGTTGGCGAGGCGCTGGCCGACGATGCGCGCGTGCCGCTCATCTCGGCAACCGGCTCGACCCGGATGGGCCGCGAGCTCGGCCCGCGCGTCGCCGCGCGCTTCGGTCGGAGTCTGCTGGAACTGGGCGGCAACAATGCGATGATCGTTGCGCCGAGCGCCGATCTCGACCTCGCCGAGCGCGCGATCGCCTTCGCCGCGATGGGGACAGCCGGCCAGCGCTGCACGACGCTCCGGCGGCTGATCGTTCATGAGGATGTCTACGACCGGCTGGTGCCGCGGCTGAAGACGATCTGGTCGCGCGCCCCGGTCGGCGATCCGCTCGCGTCCGGCACCCTGGTCGGGCCGCTGATCGATGCCGGCGCGGTCGATGCAATGCAGGTGGCGCTCGGTGAGGCGCGGGGGCAGGGCGGTGTCGTCCATGGCGGCGAACCGCTCGCCGGCTGCTACGTCCGGCCGGCGCTGGTCGAGATGCCCGCGCAGAGCGCGGTGATGATCAAGGAGACTTTCGCGCCGATCCTCTATGTCTTGCGCTATTCTGCAATGGACGAGGCGATCGGGCTGCAGAACGCAGTCCCGCAGGGTCTCGCTTCGTCCATCTTCACCACCGACCTGCGCGAGGCGGAGACATTCCTGTCTGCTTCAGGCTCCGATTGCGGGATCGCCAACGTCAATATCGGACCCTCGGGCGCGGAGATTGGCGGCGCGTTCGGCGGCGAGAAGGAGACGGGCGGGGGCCGGGAAAGCGGCTCGGACGCCTGGCGGGCCTATATGCGGCGCGCGACCAACACGATCAATTACAGCCGCGAGCTGCCGCTGGCGCAAGGCGTGGATTTCTCCATTGCAGAGGGGTGAGGGCGCACGCGCCCGTTAAGCACAAATCCCCTGTGACGCCTGAGCAATTTATTAACTGGTAAGATGGTATTTCCTCCGCACCCCGGGGGAGACCTAAGTGAGGTATTCGCGAAAGATCGGTCCGCCGATTGTGTCTGCCGCGGTCGCGACGCTCGTCCTGACGAACTTCGCCACCGTCAGCATCATCAAGGACAATACCAACAGCCAGTTGGAGCTGTTCGGCTCGATCTGGCCGATCGCGCTCACCTCGGCTGTCGCGGTCATCCTCGTCATGTCCTTCCTCTACAAGTCGTTGGTCGATCTGGTCGATGAGCTGGAGGCGCGCGAGGCCAATGCCCAGCATCAGGCCCTGCACGACCAGCTGACCGGCCTCGCCAACCGCGCTTTGCTCGAGGACCGTCTGTCCCAGGCGCTGACCCGGTACCGCCGCTCGGGCGAGCAGGTCGCCTTGCTCATGCTCGATCTCGACCGCTTCAAGCAGGTCAACGACACGCTCGGTCACAATGCCGGCGACAAGCTCGTCCAGGAAGTCGGCGAGCGGCTGCGCTCGCTGCTGCGCGAGACCGATACGGTCGCCCGCATCGGCGGCGACGAATTCGCCATCGTCCAGGTCAGCCCGAAGGGCGAGGCCGACGTGCGTCGGCTCTGCGAGCGGATCATCTCCGTCATTCGCAAGCCGTTCCTGATCGGCGACCGCGAAGCGCGGGTCGGCGTCTCGATCGGCGCGGTCTTCGCGACCAAGGAAGTTTCCGAGGCGTCCGAGCTTCTGCGCAAGGCGGACATCACCATGTACCGCGCCAAGGCCGCGGGCCGCGACTGCTTCCGCCTGTTCACCGAGGCGATGGACGCCGACGTCCAGCGCCGCGACCAGATCGAATCGACCTTGCGGGCCGAGCTGAGCGCAGGCCGCGGGCTCGACCTTCATTATCAGCCGATCTTCGACGGCCGCGGCAAGGTGATCACGCTCGAGGGGCTGGTGCGCTGGAATCACCCGTTGCTTGGCAAGGTCAATCCGGCGGAGATCATTCCGATCGCCGAGGAATGCGGCGTGATTGATGATCTCGGCCAGCACAGCTTCCGCGAGGCCTGCAAGATGGCCCGGCAGTGGCCGGACCTCGCCATTGCCGTGAACCTCTCGGCGGTGCAGTTCCGCGCCCCACGCTTCGCCGCGTCGCTCCGCAGGATCGCCGAGGAGGAGGGGGTCCGGCCGGCCCAGCTCGAGCTGGAGATTACCGAGGGCCTGTTCATCGAGCATGGCACGCTTTGCGGCACGACCATCCAGGAACTGCGCCGCGACGGCTTCCGCATCGTCCTCGACGATTTCGGCACCGGCTATTCCTCGCTCTCCTGCCTGCGCAAATTCCCGGTCGACAAGATCAAGCTGGACCGCTCGTTCATCGACACCGCCGCCCGCGACCAGAGCGTCGCGATCATCCGCGCCGCGGTGACGCTGGGCCATGCGATGGATCTGGAAGTGGTTGCCGAAGGCATTGCCAGCCGCGAGGAAGAGCAGATCGCGCTCGAGGCCGGCTGCGACGGCGTGCAGGGCCATCTCTACGCGCCCGCCATGCCGGCGGAGGCGATCGGCGCCTTCCTCTCCGCGCACGATCCGGACGCCGTGATCCCCAACGCCGCCTGACCGATAAGGTTGGGATGACTCTTGCGCGCGGGCTGAATAAGCTCGGGCCATGAGCACGCGCCGGTTCGCCCTTCTTCTCGGCCTTTTCTTCGTCCTCGCCGGCATATCCGGCTTCCTGCCGTTTCTCGCTCATCCCGAGGCCGGTGCAAGCCTGGCCGACAATGCGATCGCCCCGGCCCATCATGGCGCGATCCTCGGCACCGGCGACGCGATGCTGTTCGGCCTCTTTCCCGTGAATGCGGCGCACAATGTCGTGCATCTGCTCTTCGGCCTGTGGGGCGTTCTCGCGGCGCGATCCCTGCGCGGCGCGACCATCTATGCCCGCAGCGTCGCGGTGATCTACTTCCTGCTCGCGGTCGCCGGCCTGCTGCCCAGCGTCCAGACGGGTTTCGGCCTGCTGCCGCTCTACGCCAAGGACGTCTGGCTGCACGGCCTGATCGCGCTTGGCGGCGTCTATTTCGGCTGGACGACGCATGACGGTGAGCGCGCCTGAGCCGTTGCGCTGGCGGATCCGCGTCCCGTGCCGGCCCGCCGTTCACCGTGAATCCCGCAAATCCGGCTAGCGTGGGGCGGGGCGCATGCTAAAAGGCCGCCATGATTAGACCGCTTCGTAACGCCGCCCTTGTCGTCATGCTCGCCACCCCGACCATGCCGGGCGCCATCCAGGCCGCCGCACTCGATCAGGAGCAGCCGCCCGCCGCCGCGCCGCAGCCGGCCGCGGCGAGCTGGCGCATGAACGACGCCCGCGACCTGCTCACCTATGTCCAGAATATCGGCACGGAGGGGATTTCCCCGGGCGCCTATGGGCCGGAGCGTCTCGCGGAGGCGATTGATTCCGGCGACCGCGCGCGGGTGAGCCCGATCGCCACCGAGATTTTCCTGCAGCTCGCCACCGATCTGAGCGGCGGCCAGGTGCGCGGCCGCAACCGGGTCGACTGGTTCATGCCCGACGCCGGGATCAACGACGCGGCGAAGCAGCAATTGCTCGCCCAGGTCACCACCGGCGGCGGCGTCGCCGACGCGCTGAACGGGCTGCTGCCGACTCATCCGCAATATGCCGGCCTCCGCCGCGCGCTCGCCAACACCGCACCGGACGACACCGCCCGTCGCGACCTGATCCGCGTGAACATGGAGCGCTGGCGCTGGCTGCCGCGCAACCTCGGCACGCGCCACGTGCTGGTCAACGTGCCGGCCTTCACCGCCGCCCTGATCGACGACGGTCATGTCACCGCCCGCCACCGCGCCGTGGTCGGCGCTGTGCGCACGCCGACGCCGCAGCTCAGCGCCCGGATCACAGCCGTCACCATCAATCCCTATTGGAACGTGCCGCAGAGCATCATCCGCACGACCAGCTTCGGCGCTGGCTATGAGGTGACGCGGGGCGCCAATGGCGTGGTCAGCGTCCGCCAGCCGCCGGGGCCGCGCAACGCGCTCGGCCGGGTGAAGATCGAGATGCCCAACCCGCACGCCATCTATTTGCACGACACGCCGTCCCAGGCCCTGTTCGGCCGGGCTGTGCGCGCCTTCAGCCATGGCTGCATCCGCACCCAGAATGTGCGCGACTTCGCTGCTCTGCTGCTCGCGCCCACGGGCCGCTGGGACCGCGCCGATATCGACCAGGCGGTCAATACCGGCCGCAACCAGTCGACTTCGCTGGCTGCTCCGGTGCCGGTCTATATCGCTTATTTCACCGCCGCCGCGACGACCGACGGCAATATCGTGAGTTATAACGACATCTATGGTCGTGATACGCCGGTGCGGGTTGCTCTCAACCGGGGCGGCGCGGCGCGCACCACGGCCGTGGCCAGCAGCAGCACCGGAAACTAGAACCCACGAAACCAAGGGCGTGCCGGCGGTCAGTCCGCTGGCGCGTCCCGTCGTAGTCGTGGGACTCTTAAGTTAGGCGAGCCGGTCGGCGTAGAGGAAATGGCCGGGGCCAAGGCGGCCGAGCACTTCCTGGAGGCTCTGGTAGGAGAAGGCGAAGCAGCCCTCGCTGCGGCCGAGCCGGCCCTGCATCGCTGCAACCTGCGGCTCCGCATACCAGGCGGAGTGAACCACGATCGCCCGCGATTCGGCGTTGCTGTTCGTGTAGTCGAGCCCGCGCACGCGCATCGCGCGGCCATAGCGGCCCGGGTAGAATTCGGAGGTCACATAGGCGCCCGATGAGGTCGCTTCGGAACCAGGGGTGTTCGAAAAACGCTGCAGGAAACCCGTATGCTCCGGATCGGAGCCGCGGCCATGGGCGACGAGATGGCGGGTGACCCGGCCGGAATTCGTGTCCAGCAGATAGAAACGGGATTCGCCCGACGCCTTCGAGAAATCGGCAATGCCCACGACATCGATCGAGCGCACCTGATTGCGGTGCGCGTCGAAGGAAGCCCGGGCGCGCGCGACGAGGCGCGGATCGATCACCGGATCGGCATAGGGACGGACGGTGGCCGGCGCGCTGGCATAAGGCCGCGGCGGCGCGTCAGAATAACGGTCGGGGCGTCCGCGGTAAGCCGGTTCGGCAATCTGCGCCTTGAGCACAGACGGCATCAGCACAAGCGCCCCCGCGCCTGCGGCTCCAGCCTGGATAACGGTCCGACGCGATACTGACATTGAAAGCCCTTCCCCGGTACAGCCTGAAACCTAGGTAATTTCTGTTTTCGCCTCAACAGGCTGCACGGCGTTGTTGTCTCCGTTCATCCCTCCCCGGCGACCATTCGCCGCAGGCGGTGCAACCAACCCCGTCAATTTGAGGCCGGAACGGTTAACGGGCCGTTCGCTCCGTCGATGAAGCGTTGCTGAACTGCGGCGAATCCTGTTCGCCTGCGGGGAATCGCATATTTCGTCGATTCCCGTTGTCGCCTTATCGGAATCGTTAACTCGATTTAGATCAGAAAGAGTTGCGATTCAGTCCTTGTGGACCCATGGGGGGTTGCATGAGGGCAATCGATACACTGGCCGAGGACATTCCGCTGAAATCCCATTATGTTTACGTGGTCGACGATGACCGCGATGTACGCCGTTCGTTGAGTTTCATGCTGGGTGCCGCCGAGATCCGGTCGCATCCTTATGGCAGCGGTGCAGACTTCCTCGAGGCGTTGCCGGATCTGGATCCGGGCTGCATCCTGCTCGATTTGCGCATGCCGCAGATGGACGGTTTCCATGTCATGGCGGCCCTGAAGGAGCGCAATATCGACTGGCCGGTGGTCGTGATGACCGGCCATGGCGAAGTGCCCATCGCGGTCCGTGCGATGAAGCTGGGCGCCGTTGATTTCATCGAGAAGCCGTTTGCCGAGCAGGCTCTGCTCGGCTGCTTCCAGCAGGCCTTCAACCTGCTGGAGGAACGTGCCGCGACCGGCAAGCGCAAGCGCGAGGCGCATGAGCGCGCCGCCTTGCTGACCGCGCGCGAGAAGGAAGTGCTGGCCGCGCTGGTCGCCGGCCAGTCCAACAAGCAGATCGCGCAGTCGCTCGGCATCTCGTTGCGCACCGTCGAAATGCACCGCGGCAACATGATGGACCGGTTGGGCGCGTCCAGCCTGGCCGAGGCCCTCACGCTGGCGCTGGAGGCGGGCATCAAGGCCCCGACCGACGAAGCGCAATAGCTGATGGCAGATTTGCCCGCGTCACCGTCGGAGGAGAGGATTGCGATCCTCGAGGCGGAGAAGGCGCGGCTCGAAGCGGATCTCGTGCGCCTTCGCGAAAGTGAGCGCCGCTACCGCTTCTCAGCTTCCCTCGCCGGCCGCCTTGTCTGGGTCGCGGACGTCGATGGAAACATGCTGTTCCTCGACGAGCCCTTTCTCGTTCTGACCGGGATGAGCCCGCAGGACGGCCTCGGCGCCGGCTGGCTGGACGTCATTCACCCGGACGATCGCGAGCCCACCAGGCAATATTGGCTGCACTGCGTCGCGACGGCCGAATTCTATGCGGCGGAATTCCGGGTGCTCGGTGTCGCTGGCGAATATCGGCGGACCCGATCGCGGGCGATCGCTGCGCGGGACGAGGATGGCGTCGTCCGCTGCTGGTACGGCACGACCGAGGATATCGAGGAAGAGGCGCGGAGCGACGACGCCCGGCGCGCGGCCGAGGAAGCCCTGCGTGAAAGCGAGCAACTCCATCGCAACACCCTGGTGATGAGCCAGCAGATCGCCTGGACCGCCGAGGCGGACGGCAGCGGGCTGATCCTGTCGGACCGGTTCCAGGAGCTGACCGGGATGGCCGGCGAGGCGGACGACCCGGTCGAGTCGATCCATCCCGATGACCCGCACGAAGTCCTGAGCCGTTGGGCCGAGGCGGCTGCGACCGGTAACAGATACAATGCGCGCTTCCGCATGCTGCTCCGGGACGGCAGCTATCGCTATGCCCGCGTCCGGGCCGCGCCGCAGCTCGACGAAGAGGGAAACATCCTGCGCTGGTACGGCGTGACCGAGGACGTTCATGAGCAGGAACAGGCGCAGGCGGCGCAGCGCGAGGCGGAGGAGCGCTATCGTCTGGCCGCCCAGGCGACCAACGACGCGATCTGGGATTGCGACCTCCTCGCCGACACGATCGACTGGGGCGAGAATGCCGCCATCGTCCTCGGCGTTGAGGGCGGGCCGCTCGGCCGTACGCCCGGCCACTGGTGGATCGACCGCCTGCATCCTGACGAGCGGGCCACGCGCGTGCAAAGCATGGACCTGGCCATTGAGAGCGGGGTGAATCGCTGGTCGCACACCTATCGCTTCCGCCGCGATGACGGCAGCTATGCCGATATTTTCGACCGCGGCTTCATCATCCGCGACGCGGACGGCCGGGCCGTCCGGGCGGTAGGCGCGATGCAGGATCTGACCGAGCGCAACCGCACGGAGGCCGAGATCAGGCGGATGCAGGCGGAGCTGATCCACGTCTCGCGGCTGTCGGCGATGGGCACGATGGCGTCGACCCTTGCGCACGAGCTCAACCAGCCCCTCGCTGCGATCACCAATTTCCTGAGTGGGACCAAGCGCATCGCCGAGCGCCCCGATGTCCCGCGCGACATCCTGCTCGCGGCGCTGGAAGGCGCGGAGGCGTCATCGCGACGGGCCGGCGAGATACTGCGCCGGCTGCGGGACCTCGTGTCGCGCGGCAAGGTCAGCGTGCAGACCGAGCATCTTCCCGATCTGATCGAGGAGGCCCGGGCGCTCGCCTTCGACGAGGCGGCGGCCGGGGTCGGCTATCATCTGATTCTCGATCCTAGGGCCGCCTGGGTGAAGGTAGACCGTATTCAGATCCAGCAGGTGATGATCAACCTCGTGCGCAACGCGGTCGAGGCGATGGTGGGGTCCGAGCGGCGGGAGGTGACGATCAGCACCCGGCGCGCCGGCCCGATGATCGAGATCGAGGTCGCCGATACCGGCCCCGGAATTCCGGCGGAGAATATGGACAACCTGTTCTCGGAATTCATGACCACGAAGAGCGAGGGCATGGGCCTCGGCCTGCCGATCAGCCGGACCATCGTCGAGGCGCATGGCGGCGCAATCCGGGCCGAGAACCGGCCCGAGGGCGGCGCCGCCTTCATCTTCACGCTGCAGAAAGCGAGGACGCCGCGGGTTTGAAGGTGACGGTTGCGTACCTATCTTGGTGATACAGCTTTCAAGGAGACGTGACGTGGCCGAAGAACAGGCGATCCTGGCGGGCGGGTGCTTCTGGTGCACCGAGGCGGTGTTCAAGGATCTGATCGGGGTCAGCGCGGTCGAGAGCGGTTATGTGGGCGGCCATGTCGACAGCCCGACCTACAAGGAGGTTTGCGGCGGCGATACCGGCCATGCCGAGGCGATAAGGGTGACCTTCGACCCGGCGCAGCTCTCCTATGACGATTTGCTCGACATCCATTTCGCCACGCACGATCCGACCCAGCTCAACCGGCAGGGCAATGACGTCGGCACCCAATATCGCTCGGCCATCTTCCCGCTCGACGCGGCGCAGGAGGAAGCGGCGCGACGCGGGATTGAACGGGCGGCGGGGAGCTGGCCGCAGCCCATCGTTACCACGATCGAGCAGCCGGGCACCTGGTGGCCGGCCGAGGATTATCATCAGGATTATTGGGAGGGCGAGGGCCAGCGTAACCCCTATTGCCTCGCCGTCATCCCGCCCAAGCTGCAGAAATTGCGCAAGAGCTTCCAGGCGCGGCTGAAGGCTGACGAGACCGCCTAGGCCAGTGCCGGCAGCGGGTATTTCAGCCCGCTCGCGCAGTTGAACAGAACGACGCGATCCGAGGGAGTCACAAGGCCGTCCGCGCGTGCCTTGGCGCAGGCGGCGAGCGTGGCTGCGCCCTCGGGGCAGAGGAGCAGACCGTCCTCCCGAGCAATCTCGTCGCGCCCGGCCAGGATGTCCTCGTCCGACACCGCAATGGCGAAGCCGCCGCTTTCGCGGACCGCGCGCAGGATGAGGAAGTCGCCGATCGCGCGCGGCACCCTGATCCCGGCGGCGATGGTGTCGGCGTCGTTCCACCGCGGCGCATGCTCGCCGCCGCGCCGCCACGCCTCGACGATGGGCGCGCATCCCGCTGCCTGGACGGCGACCATGCGCGGCCGCTCGGGGCCGATCAGGCCGATCGCCTCCAGCTCGGCAAAGGCCTTCCACATGCCGATCAGTCCGGTCCCGCCGCCAGTCGGGTAGACGATGACGTCCGGCAGCCGCCAGCCGAGCTGCTCGGCAAGCTCCAGGCCCATCGTCTTCTTGCCCTCGATCCGATAGGGTTCCTTCAGGGTCGACATGTCGAACCAGCCGTCCTGGCGCGCCGCTTCTGCGGCAAGCACGCCGCAATCGTCGATCAGGCCGTCAATCCGCTCAACGCGCGCGCCATGTATGGCCATTTCGTGCAGATTGATCTCCGGTGTGTCCGACGGGCAGAAAATCAGCGCCTTGATTCCGGCCCGCGCGGCATAGGCCGCAAGCGCCGCGCCGGCATTGCCGTTGGTCGGCATGACGATCTTGCCGACCCCCAGCGCCTTCGCCATCGACACCGCGACGGCGATGCCGCGCGCCTTGAACGAGCCGGTCGGCAGGCGCCCCTCGTCTTTCACAATCAGCTCAGCGATCCCCAGCCGGTGCTCCGTGCTGGGGAGCCGCACCAGCGGCGTGGCGGCTTCCCCGAGGGTGACGATATGCGCGCGGTCGCGCACCGGCAGCAGCTCGCGCCAGCGCCACATGTCGGCCGGGCGCGCGGCCAATGTCTCGCGGGTCAGGGCGCGTCGCGCGGCTTCGAGGTCGTAGCGGACCAGCAAGGGCTTGCCGGCCTCCGAGAGGTTGTAAAGCTGATAGGGGTCGTAGCGCGTGCCCGTGGCCGAGCATTCGAGATGGGTGACGAAGGTCGGGCGCTCCGCCGTCAGATTGTCGTCCCAGTTCATCGCGGCGCCGCCGCCCGGCGCAAGCGGTCGTTGATCGCGGCGCCCAGGCCGGCCTCCGGGATCGGCGCGATGGCGATCTTCGGGACAGGCGCGGCTTCAGCTTCATGCAGCATTTCGAACAATTTGGCGGCGGCTTCTATGAGATTGCCTGAAGGGCTGAGCGTGGCGTCGCCGGCCACGGGGCCGAAGCCGATCAGCCATTCGTCCGGGCCGGCGTCGGACGCGTTGAGGCGTAGCGGCTTGTCAGGCGCATAATGGCTCCTGAGCTGGCCCGGCGCCTCGATCCTGCCATCGGTGGCGACGGTGAGACCAAGGTCGACCGGCCCAGGGCGCAGCAGCCGTGGCGGCCCGCCGGTCAGCGCGACGATGGTGGATTCCAGCCCATGCGCAGTCTGGCCGGCATCGACGATGAGGGGAATGCGGCCGCCAAGGCTGGCGAGGACATGCTCGGCGCGGGTCGGGCTGATCCGGCCGCTCGCATTGGCTGAGGGCGCAGCGAGGGGCCGGTCCGCCGCCGCCAGCAAGGCCTGCATCGCCGGATGGGCGGGGACGCGGAGCGCGACAGTCGGGAGACCCGCCGTCACCAGCGAGGCGATGGGCGCATCGTCGCGGAGCGGCAGAACCAGGGTCAGCGGGCCCGGACAGTAACGCTCAGCCAGGGCTCGCGCATCGTCATCGAACGCAGCGATTTCAGTGGCCTGTGCCAAATCCCTCACATGCACGATGAGCGGGTTGAAACTTGGCCGGCCCTTTGCCTCGTAGATCCGCGCGACCGCCTCGCCGTTCGTGGCGTCGGCGGCGAGGCCGTAGACCGTCTCGGTCGGCATGGCGACCGGCTGGCCCGCCAGGATCAACCGCGCCGCCTCGGCGATCGCCGCTGGCCCGTAGGCGAGGATGGCCGTGTTTTGCGCGTTCACGCCGCCGCGCTATAGCCGCCGTTCCAGCAGCGCAACGTCGAAAGCCAGCCATGACCTACGCCCCGCCCGTCGAGGAGCAGAAATTCCTGATCCGCCACATCGTCGGCATGGAGGAACTCGCAGGCCACAATCAGTTCGCGGAAGCCTCGCCCGACATGGTCGATGCGATCGTCGAGGGCGCTGGCCAGTTTGCTGCGGGCATGTTCGCGCCGCTGAACCGGATCGGCGACGAGGTCGGCGCGCGCTGGTCGCCCGAGGGCGTCACCATGCCGGAGGGGTTCAAAGAGGCCTATCACGGCTATGTCGAGGGCGGTTGGGGGACGATCGCCGGCCCCGCCGAATTTGGCGGACAGGGCCTGCCGCTGACCCTCGCCGTCGTCGTCATGGAGGATCTGGGCTCGGCCAATATGGGCTTCTCGCTCTGCATGATGCTGACCCCCGGCGCAGTCGAGGCGCTGAAGCATCATGGCTCGCCCGACCTGCAGACGACCTGGCTGCCCAAGCTCATCACCGGCGAATGGACTGGCACGATGAATCTCACCGAGCCGCAGGCCGGCTCCGACGTGGGGGCGCTGAAGAGCCGCGCAGAGCCGGCCGGCGACGGCAGCTACAGGATCACCGGCCAGAAGATCTTCATCACCTTCGGCGACCACGACCTCGCCGACAATATCGTGCACCTCGTCCTCGCCCGCCTGCCCGATGCGCCGGCCGGCACGCGCGGCATTTCGCTGTTCCTCGTGCCCAAGATCATGGCCGACGGCACCCCGAACGACCTCCGCTGCGTGTCGATCGAGCACAAGCTCGGCATCCACGCCTCGCCGACCTGCGTCATGGCCTATGGCGACAATGGCGGCGCGACCGGCTGGCTGATCGGCGAGGAGAATAAGGGCATGGCGGCGATGTTCACGATGATGAACAATGCCCGCCTCAATGTCGGCCTGCAGGGCGTGTCGATCGCCGAGCGGGCGATGCAGCAGGCCGTGGCCTACGCCGGCGAGCGGGTGCAGGGCAGCCGCGAGGGGCGGCCGGCCAGGATCATCGAATTCCCCGATGTCCGGCGGATGCTGCTCAGGATGAAGGCGCTGACCCAGGCCGCCCGCGCGCTGACCTATTACACCGCCGGCCAGACGGACCGCGCCGGCCTTGGCGATGCGGCGGCGCGCGCCCGCGCCGACCTGCTGACGCCTCTGGTCAAGGCCTATGGCACCGATGTCGGCGTCGAGGTGACCAGCCTCGGCGTCCAGATCCATGGCGGCATGGGCTTCATCGAGGAAACCGGCGCCGCCCAACATTATCGCGACGCGCGGATCTCGCCCATTTACGAGGGCACGAACGGCATTCAGGCGGCGGACCTTGTCGGGCGCAAGCTGCCGATGGAGGGCGGGGCGGTGCTCTCCGCCTTGCTCGACGAGGTGAAGGCGGATGCCGCCGGCGAGACTGAGCTGATGATGCTGGTCGCGGATTGCGAGACGGTGGCGCAGCACCTCCTGGGCGCCGCGCCGGACGACCGGATGGCGGGCTCCTATCCCTTCCTGACCATGCTCTCGACGGCGGTATCAGGATGGCTGCTGGTGCGGCAGGTCGCGGCTCTGGAAGGCTATGATGGCGACCCGGCGTTCGCGGCGATGAAGCGGGCGGCGGCACGCTTCTATCTCGATCAGGTGGTCCCGGAGGCGCGAGGCCTGAAGGCAGCGGCCACTGCCAGCGCGGACGTACTCTATTCCGTGGACGAAGCGGCGCTGAGCGCCTGAGCTTCAGACTCGCCGCGCGAGCTTGTGCTGGCGTTGGCCGACCGTGCGCCAGACGCGGGGCCCCTGGTCGACGCGGAAGGCGCCCATCTTCTCGCTCTTCTCACCCTCGGGCTGCTCCAGCTCGCGGCCGACGACATAGGATTTCGAGGTCTGGCCGGTCTGGCCGTCGCCATAATCGTAGAGGGCGTTCACCGCGATCACCGGGATGAAGAGATAGCGGTTGTCGAGGATCACGGCGCGCATGTCATCCCGCGCCATCGCCACCTCGCCCCTGATCTGGCCGGTCTGGCCGGCGCGGATGCCGGGCAAATTGCACTTGGTGCTCTCCCGGCCGGCGGTGGTGAAGAAGGCGCCGATCTCCTGGTCCTGCTGCTCGCCGGCGTTGAACATCTTGACGTCGATGCGGAGGTTCCGGGCCGGTTCGGGGCCGGTATTGGCGATCTCGAGCTCGAACTGGACGAGGCTCTCGGCATCGGTCGATGAGAGTCGCTCGGCCTTCAGCTCCAGCTCCAGCCAGGGGCGTGGCCCCGCCGGCTCGGGCTCCGGTTTCGGCTGGGCAGCCGCCACCGTCCTGGCAGCATGCTCTTCCTCGGCGAAGGCCACGGCTTCGTGAATGGCACGGGCGCGGCGGCGTTGGCGGAGGAAGGCGAAGATCAGCAGCGCGAACAGCGCTACCGGCACGCCATAATACCAGGGGAAGCCGCCACCGATTTCGTTGACCGGGACGGGCTCGTTCTTCGGTTCGGCTTTCGGCTGCTCCGGCGCGGGCTGCGCGGGGGTAGGGGCGGTATTCTGGACCGGCGCCGGGACCGGCGCGGGCTGGGTCGCCGGCTGCTGCTGCACCGGCTGGGCCGTGGTTGGCGCCGCGGGGCGGCGCGTGTCGGCGGCGGGACGCTGCGCCGGGGCGGGCGTTGCCCGGGTCTGCGCGGGGCGCTGCTGCGGCTGCGCGGCGGGCGGCGGCGCGCTGATCGTCGGCGGCTGGGTCTGGATCGGGACGGGCTGGGTGACGATGCGCTGGCGCGGCTGCAGCGAGAAATCGCGCAGCTGCGGGTTGCTCAGCACGGCCGGCGGCGGGGATGGCGCGGGCGCAGGCGGGGAGGCCGTCGCCGCATTCTGCGCCACCGCCGAGGGCGCGAAGGCCGCCAACAACGTGCCTCCGCAAAGCAAACTCACCCCAAAATTCTTCATTGCGTCGCCCGACCCGCTCCGCGCCCAGTAAATCCCGTGCCCCCGAGATGGGTGCTAGGGCCAAAATTTCAGCACTGAGTCAATGCGCTGGCGCTGAACGGGACCAAGAGTGCGGCAAATGCGCCACACAGGTCGGGATCAGTGGGCCTCGCCGGCGCCCTCTGCGGCATCGCCCTCGCCGCCCTCGCGGAGGCGCGTGCAATGAGCGACCTCGCGTTCCGGCGCGTCCGCAGGGGCATTGCGCGCTATCTCCGTGATCCAGGCCTCCTCGCCCCGCGCCAGCCAGATCATGACCGGATCGGCCGCGTCGTCGGCGCTGACATAGCGCAGGCCGTAAGTGGGCGGGCTTGCCTGGAGGGCGATCGTCCGTCCGTCCCAGACCAGGCTGGCACGCGCCTTCACGAACCAGCCCCCATTGGCATAGGTGATCCGCGCCATGTGGCCGTCGGCACAGCGATAAGCGAGATCGCGAGGCGGCGGGGGCGGGCCGTAAATACTCTCCTCGGAGCCGCTGGCGCAGCCCGCGAGCAAGAAGATCGACAGGCTAGCCGAGCCTAACAGGCGCATCCCCCAACTCCTTTTCAGGCGCAGGGGCCATGGTGCGCGAGGATGGCGGGTAAATCAAGGCGGCGCGGGCGATGCCGCGCGGCGATGCTCTAGGCGGTGGGGACGTGGATCTCGCCGCTGCCGATCCTCTGGTCGGGCTCCGGCTGCATCGCGCCGATCAGGCCGCGCACGGTGAACAACAGCGCGAGCCCGCAGGTCATCGAGAATATGAAGGCGCGAAGCGGATGCATGTCGGTCATTCCCCCCGGCCCCTTGCCGGTGGAGATCAAATACAGGCGCGACTCGTTTCGGGGCAACAACGCCCGTCGCGCGGTTTGTCAGGTTTGTCGATGAGCCGGGAAGATTCCGGAACAATCAGGCGAGGGCGCGCTCGACCATATCTTCGGCGTCGAGCCCGAGCCGGCGCATGTGCGAGACGATGCCCGGCCAGCGATTCTCGAGGAAGTCCTTGCGCTCGGTGGTGCGGAGCTGCTCCGCGGCGCCCGGCGCGACGAACATGCCGACCCCGCGCTTCACCAGCACCAGCCCCTCCTCCTGGAAGGTCTGATACGCCTTGGCGACGGTCAGCGGATTGGCGCCATAATCGGCGGCCAGGCTGCGAACGGAGGGCAGCGGATCGCCATCCCGGACGCGGCCATCGAGGATCATCGCGGCGATATTATCGCGCAGGCGGAGATAGACGGGGCGGTCGTCGCTGTTCATGGCGTCATGCTGTACTAATACACCATCGGGGTCAAGGCGTTTCACACTTATCCCCTTGGGACAAGTAAAGTGAACGCCTATATCCAAGACTCCGCAACGGGTGCGGAACGGGATAAGACGGGGCATGGCGATGACGCCACTTCGCAAGGCGCAGTTACGCCGATACGTCCGCCTATCCGGCGGTGCGGCGTGGAAGTGCTTCCGCGAGCCGATCTTCAACCACTCGCAGGCACTGCAACTTTTACTCGGCCTGGTTGGGACGTGGCTTATCCTGCAAACAGCCACTCCAGCGGAGGCTGCTAGACAGGTGTCGGCGTGGCTTCATGGGGCACAAGCCTTTGGCATCGTCTTGGCGGTGTGGGCGGGCTATTCGCTACTGAGCGCGCCTTTCGCAGCCTATCGGGCGGAGAAGGCAAAGGGGGTCTGGCGCGGAAACAACTTCGCCTACCATCACCCTCAACACGTCTTCACCCGACAGTTTTTCGCCAACGGGCTGACCAACGCCGAGATTGTCCGATTTCCCGATGCTGAAAAGGATTCGTTCGTCCGCTACTCCATCGAATTTGAACCTCCAGTCATCAACCGCGTCTCAGCTACGGTATCAATGGGCCCCGGTCAGCTACAGGACCCCGCGGAGATAAGAATCGGCGGACGTGGCGGTGTTCGCATTAGTGAAAAGCGAGAGGCGTGGTTGCTCGTGCGGCTAATGACGGGCACAGTGCCGGTAATCTGCCGGGTCTATTGCCACTCATTCAGCGTTGGGGCTGACGAGTTTATGGAATTGGATGCAGTGCAGTCAGGAATGGGAATGGGATGACCAACGACGACCGCTTCGACGCCCTCCTAGGTGCGATGGTGAAGGGCGAGGCCCCTAGCGCACGAAAGAGTGCATCAGGCGATCAAGCATCAGCTGCGGAACGTGACGCATGTTGTAGCGATACTCAAACTCGCCCAGATACTTCGAAAGATGCTTCGCGCTGACGTGAATGTGCGTGCCACGAATGCCGCGTTTCAGCATGGCCCAGAAGCCTTCCAGCGCGTTCACTGAGCAGCCGAAAGCGGAGACGTATTCGCCCTGATTGTGGTTGACGGTCATGTGCCGGTAGCCGCGAAGCTGAAGGCCGCGATAGGAGCGAAGCTCGTCAGTGTGGATGGTGGTGCCGGGCAGGACGTTCCGCTCGATATGATCCCAAAGGGTGTCGCGCTTCACGTCCGCAACAACGCGGGTGACCAGCTCGCCGCGCTCTTCCAACATGCCGAGCACGACCGTTTTCTTATCGACGTGGCGGCCCTGGCCTTTGCCCTTCACCTTGCCGCCGATGATCGTCTCGTCGATCTGCACGATCTCGTCGGGGCCGCCCAGAGGATCGTCGCTGTCCAGCGAGGCCATGTATTTGCGGACTTCGTGACACATGCGCCACGCCGTTTTGTAGGTCACGCCGATCTCAC
Source organism: Allosphingosinicella sp. (assembly GCA_044225925.1). Classification (GTDB taxonomy): domain Bacteria; phylum Pseudomonadota; class Alphaproteobacteria; order Sphingomonadales; family Sphingomonadaceae; genus Allosphingosinicella. The sequence goes on along the minus strand of JBGAHY010000018.1, from coordinate 2,994 downwards.
GCTCCACGCGCTTGGCGGCAACGCCGTTCCGCGTCGTCGTGAACAGGAACATGACGTAGAACCAATCCCGGAGCGACGTGCGGGTGCGGTCAAACGGCGTGCCGGCGGTCGGATAGACCTGATACGCGCACCACTGGCACGCATAGGAGCGGCGAGCCTTCACGCGGTGGAACTTGGCCGGGCGCCCGCAGGACGGGCAATCGAAGCCCTGTCCGTAGCGAACCTGAAACAGGTGATCGAGGCAGCTATCCTCAGTCGGGAAGCGGTCCTGAAACTGGCGGAGCGTGAGGGCTTTCTGTGTCATGCCCCATTATCTAGCACATCGCCTTACTTGTCGCAAGGGGATAATACTGAGGCGTTTGTAGCACCCCCACCCTGTCCGGGTCCCTACGTAATAGCCCGGGGAAGCGTTTCGTGGGGCCGCCACACCGAAACGACCTCTTCATAGTCCGGTCGCATCCGCTCCTCCAGCTCGGCACCGGACGTGCCGAGGAAGAGGAAGCCGGCAATCCGTTCCGGCGGCGCGCCGAAGGCGGCAAGGACGGTCGGGGAATAGGCCGCCCAGCCGGTCACCCAGCCCACGGCATACCCTCTGGCCAAAGCTGCCAGCTCCAGGTTGAAGCAGGCCGCGCCGCAGGAGAGTTCCTGCTCCCAGACCGGAATCTTGTGGCCTTCCGTCGGGCTGAACAGAGCGACGACCAACTCCGGCGCCTGACGGGCGAAGCGCTCGTTCGCTTCCAGCTCCAGCCGGCCCGGCTCCGGATTGTTCGCCCGATAGGCCCGATCGAGCAGTTCCGCGAACACGGCGCGCTCATTCTGCGGCACATGGACGAAGCGCCAGGGATGGAGCTTGCCATGGTCCGGCACGCGCATCGCCAGGGTCAAAATCTCCCGTAATTCGGCGGCGTCCGGGCCTGGGGCGACGAGGTCGCGGGGGCGGGCGGATCGCCGGCTTTGCAGGAGGGCGAGCGGGGAGGAGAGATCGTTGAACATCGCCCGGCGCTAACAGGCGGGGGAGGCGGCCACAATCCCGCTTCACAAGCCCGATTTGGCCGCTACGTTGCCGCGCATAAAGCCGGGCATAACCGGCGCCATAATTCAGGGAGCGAATGCATGGTCGATACACCGACCGCGGATAGTCCGCGCGAGCCGGACATCAGTCACGTCAACCCCCTCGCGGAAAAGACCTGGTTCGGCCATCCCCGCCAGCTCGCCCGATTGTTCACCACGGAGGCGTGGGAACGGTTCGGCTATTACGGCATGCGGGCCCTGCTGACGCTCTACCTCACCAATTATTTCCTGTTCAGCGACCATACGGCGAACGGCCTCTACGGCGGCTTCACCGCGCTCGTTTATCTCACCCCTCTCGTGGGCGGCCTGATCGCCGACCGGTATCTGGGCTCAAAGAAGTCCGTGAAGCTCGGCGCGATCATGATGTCGCTGGGCTATTTCCTGCTCTGCTTCGGCGGGCAGCCGGCAACGCCCTATGCGGAGATTGATGGCCAGCGCTATGAAGTGGTCAACCAGGGCGTCGGCGATGCGCGCCAGCAATTCGTCGTCTCGAACGGTCAGAACCTCCTCATTCGGGGCAATGACGATCACACCATTTCCCTGCTGAATGCAGACGCCAGCGAGGCGCGCAGGATCCCCTCCGCTTCCTTCGAGGCGAAGGGCGAGCGTTCGAACTTCTTCGTCATGCTCATGCTGATCGCGCTGTCGCTGGTCACCGTCGGCAACGGCTTCTTCAAGCCCAACATTTCGACCATCGTCGGCTCGCTTTACGAGCAGGGCGATCGACGCCGCGATGCCGGCTTCACCATCTTCTACATGGGCATCAATCTCGGCTCGATCTTCTCGCAAATCCTGTGCCCCATCCTTGCGCTCGGCATCGGCGGCTGGGCCGGTCTCGGCTGGTGGGCGGGCTTTGGCCTCGCTGCGATTGGCATGCTGATTTCCTGGGCGCTGATCCAGTTCGATGGCGGCAGGCTCAGCGGTTATGGCGAGCCTCCGGCCGGCCAGGAGAAGGACCGCACCCTGCTCGTCACGATCGGGGCGGTGCTTGCCGTTCCGGTCGTGTGGTTCCTCTTCGTGAACGTCATGAATGCGCCAGAGTCGGCGCCCGGCGCCACCCTGTGGGGCATGTTCATGGCGCTGCCATTCCTGAACAAGCTGCTCTACGCCATCTTCATCCTGTGCGTGATCGGCATTCCCTTCTACGCCTGGAAAGTCGGCAACAAGGCCGAGTTCCAGATGATGCTGGCCGCGATCGTGCTGATCGTGTTCAACGTCGTCTTCTGGACCCTGTTCGAGCAGGCTGGCTCCTCTCTGACGCTGTTCGCGGATCGCAATACCGACCTTTCGGTCTTCGGGCTGTTCACGGTAAGCGCACCGCAAACCCAATTCTTCAACCCGTTCGCGATCGTCATCCTGGCGCCTTTGTTCAGCATCATGTGGACCAGACTGGCGAAGCGCGGTCTGGAACCATCAATCCCGATCAAGTTCGCGATCGCGCTGATGGGCGTGGGCGCGGGCTTCCTGTTCCTGGTCTGGGGCTCGACCTTTGCCGGGCCAGACTTCAAAGTCGCGATCTGGTGGGTGGCCGGGCTTTACCTCATCCATTCGATGGCGGAATTGTGCATCTCTCCGGTCGGCCTGTCGATGATCACCAAGCTTTCGATCGCGCGGGTGGTCGGTCTGATGATGGGCGTCTGGTTCCTGTCCATCTCGGTCGCTCAGTCGCTGGCGGGCCTGCTTGCCCAGGCGGCAAGTGTTGAGACGGTCGGCGGGCAGGTCACCAACCGGGAGGTCAGTCTCCACACCTATACCGCCATCTATCAGAGCATCGGCCTCTACACGATCGGCGCTGGGGTCGTGCTCCTGATCCTGTCGCCCGTGATCAAGAAGTGGATGCACGGTGTTAAATAGACTGCTGCCGGCCGCAGCCGCGGTCGCTGCGATCCTGCTCTTCGGGTGCGCCAACCAGCAACCGGCGCC
>JBGAHY010000017.1:0-82021 GCA_044225925.1 Allosphingosinicella sp. | reverse complement strand
CTCGACACCGTCTCGCCTGTCGATGTGCTGACCAGCGAGGCGTTGAGCCAGCAGGGCACGACTGAGGTTGCCGAGGCGCTGTCCTCCGTCGCGCCGTCGATCGATTTCCCGCGGCCCTCCGTGGTGGATGGCACCGATTCGATCCGCCCCGCCACCCTGCGCGGGCTGTCGCCCGACCAGACCCTGGTGCTGGTGAACGGGGTCCGAGCCCATGCCTCGGCCTTGGTCAACGTGAACGGCTCGGTCGGGCGCGGCTCGTCGGCGGTCGATCTCAACACGATCCCCGGCGTCGCCTTGGGTCAGATCGAGGTCCTGCGCGATGGCGCCTCCGCCCAATATGGCTCCGACGCGATCGCCGGCGTGATCAACCTGCGCCTGCGCGAGGCGCGCTCCGGCGGCGGCGCGAGCGTCACCTATGGCCAGTACATTACCGACATCGACGCGGCGCGCTCCAGCCGCACCGCGCACGACGGCGAGACCGCGACCGTCTCCGGCTGGGCCGGCTTCGGCATCGGCCAGGAGGGCTATCTCACCATCTCGGGCGAATATCTGAACCGCAACCCGACCAGCCGCGGCGACATCGACCCGCGGGTCACGCCGCTGATCGTCCGCTCGCGCTTCGGCGATCCCGAGGTCGAGCAGGGCACGATCTTCGTCAATGCCGGCGTGCCGGTCGGCGATGGCTGGCAGCTCTACGGCTGGGCCGGCTATCAGCACCGGGACAGCGAGAGCGCGGCATTCCCGCGTGTCCGCACCAACGTGAACAATGTCGCGGCGCTCTATCCTGACGGCTTCCTGCCGCTGATCGCCGTCCGCTCGCGCGATCTCAACCTCGCGCTCGGTGCGCGCGGGGAGGTCGCCGGCTGGAATGCGGACATCAGCGTCTCCTACGGCCGCAACCGCCTCGATTTCCGCACGAAGGATTCGCTGAACTCGACCTATGGCGCCGCCTCGCCGACCGATTTCGACGACGGCGCCCTGATCTACGATCAGCTCGTCGCCGGCCTGGACGTGGCGCGCGAGCTGCCGCTGGGGAATGGGCGGGTCAATCTCGCCTGGGGCCTGGAATATCGCCGCGAAGGCTATGGCATCGAGGCCGGCCAGCCCGAATCCTACAATCGCGGCCCGCTCGGCGGGAATACGGCGCTGACCGGCGGCGCGCAGGGCTTCATCGGCTTCCAGCCCGCCAATGAGCTGCAGCGTCATCGCGAGAATCTGTCGGGCTATGTCGATCTCGAATTCCGCCCCGTCGAGCAGCTCGCGATCGGCGTGGCCGGCCGCGCCGAGCATTATTCGGATTTCGGCGAGACGGTGAACGGCAAGCTCTCCGCCCGCTATGACTTCACCCCCAATTTCGCCCTGCGTGGCGCGGTCTCGACCGGCTTCCGCGCGCCCTCGCTCCAGCAATCCTATTTCACCTCGACCGCGTCGGTGGTGCAGACGCCGCTGATCCTCGAAACCGGCACCTATCCGGCGAGCAGCCCGGTGGCGCGGGCCCTGGGCGCGCAGGATCTCGATCCGGAGAAGTCGGTCAATTTCTCGCTGGGCGGGGTCTTCCGCTCCGGCGGGTTCAGCCTGACCGTGGACGCCTATCAGATCACGATCCGCGACCAGCTCGCTTTGTCCGAGAATATCGCCGCCTCGTTCAGCCCGCAGGTGGCGGCGATCCTGGCGCCGTTCGGGGTGCAGGCGGCGCGCTTCTACATCAACGGCGTCAAGTCACGCACCCGTGGCCTCGACGTGGTCGCCAGTTACCGGCTGCGCAGCGCCAATGCCGGCACCTTCACCTTCGGCCTGGCCGCCAATTTCAACGACATCGATGTGCTGCGCGTGCCGACCAACACGGCGACGCTGAACCCGTCGCCCGTGCTCTTCGCCCGCTCCCGCATCCTGACGCTGGAGCAGGGGACACCGGACACCAAGGTGATCGGCTCGCTGGATTGGCAGCGGGGCCGCGCCGGCGCCACGCTCAGGGGCACTTATTATGCCTCGGTGCTGCAGCCCGGCGCCACGGCCGCCGCCGATCTCACTACCGGCAACAAGTTCGTGTTCGATATCGAGGCGCGCTACCGGATCCTGGAGGGCGTCAGGCTCGCAGTCGGCGCCGACAACCTGTTCGACGTCTATCCGGATCAGGTGCCGGCCGCGCTCAACACCAGCGGGGTCACCGCTTTCCCCTTCTATTCGCCGTTCGGCTTCAACGGCCGCTACGTCTATGGCCGGCTGAGCTTCGACTTCTAGCCGTACAGGCCCCGCAGCGCCTCGATCGACGCGTCGTGCGTCAGATCGAGGTGCAACGGCGTCACCGCGACATAGCCGTCGGCGATCGCCTCCAGGTCGGTGGCATGCCCGGGCGTGTGTGCGATCGGGCGGAGACCGAACCAGTAGTAATTGTAGCCGCGCGGATCGGTGCGCTGGTCGATCCGGAGCCGACCATAATCCCTGATGCCTTGGCGGACGACGCGGATGCCCTTCACCTCTTCAGGCGGCAGCGCCGGGAAGTTGATGTTGACCAGGGTCTTCGGCGCGAAGGGCGCGGCGAGCAGTGGCCCCAGCACCCGTTCCGCCCAGGCCTCGGCCGCGGCAAAGGGCACCGTGTCGCCCATCCCTTCGCGCGAGTAGCTCTGGCTGAGCGCGATCGACGGGATGCCCGCCAGCGCCCCTTCCATGGCGGCGGAGACGGTGCCCGAATAGGTGACGTCCTCGCCCAGATTGGCGCCGCGATTGACGCCGGAGAGGATCAGGTTCGGCTTCCGGTCAGCCAGGATATTGGCGAGCCCCATCATCACCGCGTCGGTCGGCGTGCCGGTGACGCTGAAGCGGCGCTCGCCATGCTTCCGGAGGCGGATCGGCTGGGTCAGGGTCAGCGAATGGCCGGCGCCGGATTGCTCCTCGCTCGGCGCGACGATCCAGACATCGTCGGACAGGGTGGCGGCGATCGTTTCGAGGATCTTGAGGCCGGGCGCGTTCACGCCGTCGTCATTGGTGAGGAGGATACGCATGCGGCTGCCTATGAAGATGCAGGGGAGCCGCTGCAACCAGGTTCGCCCGCGCCGCGTTCAAGAGATGAGCCCACCACAAGGAGCGCAAGATGCAACTTCCCCACAACAGCTTCGTCCTCGTCGCCGACGGCAAGAAGTCGCTTTTCTTCCGCAATCAGGGCGATGCCGAATTTCCCAATCTGATCGTCGAGGGCGAACAGGATCATCCCGACGCCAAGGATGGTGAGATCAAGAGCGACGGGCCCGGCCGAACCTTTGCCAGCGTCGGTGCCGGTCGCTCGGCCTATCAGGAGACCGACTTCCACCAGCAGGCGGAGGACAGGTTCGCGGCTGGCACGGCGGGCATGTTGGCGGCGTGGGCACGGGAGAACGAGACCGATCAGCTCGTCGTCGTGGCGCCACCCCGGACGCTCGGCGAACTGCGGAAGCATTATCCCAGGGACTTTGAGAAGCGCCTCCTCGCGGAGCTTGCTAAAGATCTTGTCAATACGCCGGTCGCTGAGATCGAGAAGATCCTCCGGGACGCCTGAGGCGTCAGAACTCGCCAAAGAAAAAGGCCCCGCCGGTCGTCCCGGCGGGGCCTTTCTGATCTCACGTAACAGGCTCTAGGCGGTGGCGGCCTGCTTCTTGCCGAGGCGCTTGCGGGCGACGAGGGTCGCCGCGGCGGCGCCGAACAGCAGGATCATCGGCGGCGCCGGCACATGCGTGCCGCCGGTCGAACCCGAAGAACCGCCGCTCGACGAGGAGCTCGAGCTGCTGCTGGAGCTCGACGAGCTGCTCGACGACGACGAGCTGGAGCTGCTGCTCGAGCTGCCCGACGAACCGAAGCTCGAGGAACCGCTGCTCGCACCCGAGCTGGTCGAGTTGCCCGAGCTGGTCGAGGTCGAGCTGGTCGACGCGCCGGAGCTGGTCGAGTTGCCCGAGCTGGTCGAGCTCGAACTGCCATGGCTGGACGAACCGTGGCTCGAGGAGCCGTGGCTCGAAGAACCGTAGCTGGACGAGCCGCTCGACGAGCTGGAACCGTTCTGATTCTGGTTCTGGTTTTCGTTCTGATTCTGATTCTGATTTTGGTTCTGATTCTGGTTTTGATTCTGGTTCTGGTTCTGGCCCTGCTCGTTGCTGTTTTGGTTGCTGTTGCGGTTATCGATCGTGATGTTGGTGCCGCCGCTCGAGCTGGAGCTGCCGCCAAAGAAACCGCCGGCAAAGAAGCCGCCGCCGAAGCCGAAGCCGCCGGAGGAGCCGCCGACCACGACCATGCCGCCGGAGCCGCCGCTCGACGCGACCGCAACGGGCGGGGGCGGGGGCGGGGCGAACATCGGGGGAATGATGGTCCGGGTGACCGTCTGGGTCGGGGCCGCGCAGCCGATCCGGCGCACGGTGCGGCGGACCACCCGGCTGCCCGACCGGTAGGTGGAACGGCGCACGGTCGTCGACCGCTGCCAGGAAGTGCCGCCACGCGAGGCATGGGAGGACGAGGCCGTCCGCTCCATCGCCACATGCTGCCGGGCGGTCGTGCCCTCCGCGACGTGGACCGCGCTGCCGCCAATGATGGCGCCGCCGCAGGTGCAAGCGCAGAGTTTCGCCAGAGCCATTCTCACAGACATAACCGCTTCCCTGTTCCAAACCGTCCGGTTGAGAAAATTGGGCCGAGACCCGAATTTCTTGCCGATGCGGCCTAGCAAGCAGATGCAAACGATCGGTTTATGCGCAAGCATTTAACCATGTCGGGGCCCGGATTCGGACGGTTCTGGCGGGTTCCGTCCCATTGTTGAACAAAGTCTCCGAGGCCGTGAACTTTGCGGCTCCGTGGATTTTCGCGCGACATGGTTAACGGCCGCGCCGGAAACATTGCCGCGCGCCGATTCGGGCAGGCCGATATGCCCAACCGCTGCACTCATTTGCTGTTCATCTGTTCCGTGCGAAATGGATGGCCAAAGGATTTTTGGCCCCCTTTGAATGACTTGTGCTGTGAGAAAAGATCAGTATAGGGCCGGCACGGGGTGGGAGGCTCAAATGCAGCCAAGAACAGGCGCCTCAGACCCCGGATTTCGACCCTCCGGCCATATGGTTGGAGAGACGGGAGTGGAGGGGTAATGGCTACGCTTCATAGTGACGCTTTGCATATCCAGGTCGGTGGGGGTTACCGGCCGAGTGCCAACGAAGAGTTCATGAATGACGAGCAGCTCGCGTATTTCCGCACCAAGCTGCTCGCCTGGAAGGACAGCATCGTCAAAGAGTCCCGCGAGACCATGGCGGCGCTCGCCAACGGCCCGATCCAGGAGGCCGATCTCACGGACCGCGCGTCGAGCGAGACGGATTGGGGCATCCACCTGCGCACCCGCGACCGGCAGCGCAAGCTCATCTCCAAGATCGACTCGGCGCTCCGCCGCATCGACGCCGGCGATTACGGCTTCTGTGAGGTGACCGGCGAGCCGATCAGCCTCGCCCGGCTCGAGGCCCGGCCGATCGCGACGATGACCGTGGAGGCGCAGGAGCGCCACGAGAAGAACGAGCGCATCTCGCGCGACGACTGAGCTCTCGGTCTCCAGAGAATCAAGAAGCCGCCCCGGATCCTGCCGGGGCGGCTCTTCTCCCCTCAGTGGGGGATGGCCTCGGATGCGCCGCTAATGCTCCGTCAGGCCCGCCATTTCCTCTTTCACCTTGAGCTTTTCTTTCTTCAGCCTGGCGAGGGTGGCCGTGTCGGGCATGGGCCGCTGGCTCTCCTCGATGATCCTGGCGTCGAGACCGGCATGCTTGGCCTGAAGGGCCGAGACGTGCGCCTGGTGCATAATCAAGCTCTCCTCATACTAGGGCACCCGATCTAATCACGCCCCGCGGCGTTTGTCTCCCCCGGGGACGTCGATCCAACACATATGTACGCCGCCTTGCCGAAGGTTTAAGGTGTGCCCCTCAAGTGAGAGGGAGCGAGGGAGACCCAATGGAAGGGAACCACTCAGCCGCTCAGGATCCGGAATCGCGACTCGCGGTTCTGCGCACCGAGCATCGTGATCTCGACAGCGCCATCGAGGCGCTCGGCGCCAAGAGCACCAGCGACGATGTCCAGCTCGCCCGACTCAAGAAACGAAAGCTGCGCCTGAAGGACGAGATCAAGATCCTCGAGGGTCTGGTCGTCCCCAACATCATCGCCTGACGCGCACCCCGGGCTTCGCGCTCCGCATTACGTCGCATCCGCCCGAAACGGGACGGGATTCACCTTCTTTTCCGTTTTGCGGTGCCGGAACCTTGTGCCATTTCAGCCCCATGGGGGATTATTCGACCATGACGAGCGATGGCCAGCTGGCGCCCAGGCTCATCGACGGGCTCTATGTCGAGGCGATGGTGCTCGCCGACGAGGCGCGCTCCTATTTCGACACGGGCGGCCGCGACGATAGGCTGGCGCTCGACCCGCTCGACAGGGTCGGCTTCTCCTGCGAATCGCTGAAGGTCACCACAAGGCTGATGCACGTCATCGCCTGGCTGCTCACCCAGCGCGCGGTCGCCGCCGGCGAGCTCAGCCGCACCCAGGCCGACACGCCGGAGCGCCGCCTCGGCACCGCCGCCGACACCGACCTCGATCTCCTCCAGCGCCTCCCGGAAGTCGCGGTCGAGCTGATCCGCGCCAGCGAGGAACTGTACGGCCGCGTCAGCCGGCTGGATCAGGGCAGCTTCGCCGAGGACGCCGTCAGCCCGGCGCGGAGCCTGCTGAGCCGATTGCAGCGCAGCTTCTAGCGAAGCCGCACCTTCCTTCTCGTCTCCTGTGGACACCAGCCGCGTCTTGCGCGAAATATTCCGGCGGTGAAACGGGCGCGCAACGAGGAGTGAGACCATGGCCAGAAACCTCCTGCGCGCTTTGGGCCGCCTTTCCTTGGCTCTGTCGGGCGCCGGCCTGGCGCTGACCATCGCCGTGCCCGCCGCTGCCATGCAGCTCGGCGGCTATCGCACCGTCGCCACCGACGATGACGGCGTCCAGGCCGCGGCCGCCTTCGCGGCCGGCGCGGTGGGCGGCTCCCTGCAGAGCGTCGACAGCGCCCAGCAGCAGACCGTCGCCGGCATCAATTACCGGCTCACCATCACCCTGGAGGGCGGCGCCGTCTGGCAGGTCGTGGTCTACCGCAACCTCCAGGGCGAATATAACCTGACCTCCAGCACCCAGACGTCGGAAGGCGACGGGCCGGACACCGGCACCAATGACGGATCGGACCATAGCGGCGACGATAACAATTAACGGAGGCCCGCCGCCCCCTCAAAACGCAATCGTAAGCCCCCCATAGGCCTTCACGCCCGTCCCCCCATGATGCTCCACATAGGGCCCGCCCGAGACCATCAGCGAGAGCGGCCCGCTCAGCCTGTAGGTCGCGCCGACGCCGAGCCGGGTGTTGGAATGGCCGTCGATAATGTCCGCGGATTCGTGGCTGAACTCGGCGCCCAGCGACAGGCGGGGCGTGATCGTCCGGATCACCGAGAGGCCGCTGCGCCATGACTCGCGGCTGCCCGCGCCGGCGCCGCCCCCGCCGCCAATGGACCAGGAGCCGAACGCCATTTGCTCCCAGACCGGCAGCAGCAAACGGGCCCGGCGCGAGCCCGGCCGCGGCAGCGCGGCGGGGGCCAGCAGGCGCCGGGTGACGATCAGGCTGAGGGCTGCAATATTGTTGCCGAAGCGGTAGCGCAGGGCGTTGCCGGACTCATGAATGCCGAAGCGATCATTGTTGGTCTCGGCGGCAGGAGCCGGCAGCAGGCCGCCGCCCAGAAGGTTCGCAAGGCTGCGATCGACGGCGGCCAGGCCCCCCAAATCGGTCAATGGTTCGAGGCGGCCGAGATTGACCGACAAAGGCGCGCCGGCCGGGGAGGGGATGGTGGCCGGCGCTGCGGCACGGGCCGTCCCGCTTGCTGCGGCCAGTCCGGCGATCCCGATCAGCGTCCACGCCGCCCGCATATGTCCTCCCGTCCTTTCACCATTGAGACGGTGTGGGCGGCGAATAACCTCACCCATGCGAAGCCGCCCGGCGATAGCGCAGCCGGCGCGCAGCGCCGCGCCAGCTGGTGCCGGAGTCGGCGCACGCCGGCCGACGGGTCCGCGCAGCGGAGCCCGATCGACGTCGCGCGACAATGGTCGCGTGGCGGAGGGCGGGCGGGCGCGGCGGTTCGCCACGAAAAAGGCCGGAGCTTTCGCCCCGGCCTCTTCATGCGTTCTGAGTAAGTGGGCCTTACTTGACCCGCTCGACCCTTGTCCGCCGAAGCCTCGGCGAAGGCGGATGCTATTTGACCCGCTCGACCTGCTCGAACTCCAGCTCCACCGGCGTTGCGCGGCCGAAGATGGAAACGCTGACCTTCACGCGGCTCTTTTCGAAGTCGAGTTCCTCGACGACGCCGTTGAAGCTCGCGAACGGCCCGTCGAGCACCTTCACCGCGTCGCCGATCTCGTAATCGACGCTGATCCGCGCCTTGGGCTCGGCCTTCGCGGCCTCGTCCTTGGTGTTGAGGATGCGGGCGGCCTCGGCGTCGCTGATCGCCTGCGGCTTGCCCATGGAGCCGAGGAAGCCGGTGACCTTGGGCGTGTTCTTGACGAGGTGATAGACGTCGTCGTTCATCGCCAGCTTGGCGAGCACATAGCCCGGGAAGAATTTGCGGTCGCTCGTGACCTTCTTGCCGCGGCGGACCTCGGTGACCTTCTCGGTCGGGACTTCGACCGCCTCGACGAGCGGGGTGAGCGCGAGCCGGTTGGCCTCGGCCAGGATCGCGTCGCGGACCTTGTTCTCGAAGCCCGAATAAGCGTGAATGATGTACCAGCGGGACATGGTTTGTGATTGCCCTTCGATTGTCTGGCTTAGCCGATCAGGCCCAGCAGGAAGTGGACGAGGGCGCTGAACGCCGAGTCCACCGCGAAGAAGAAGATGGCGAGCAGGCTGGTCATGATCACGACCATCAGGCCGGTCATCAATGTCTCCCGCCGGGTCGGCCAGACGATCTTCGCCGATTCGGTGCGCACTTCGCGCAGGAATTTGCCGGGGTTGAATGCCATGGCTGTCTGTCACGCTCTCTCAGGTTCCGGGCAAGGGCTCTCCGCCGCCCCTTGCCAGGGTCGGCGTGCCTTCACCGCTTTCGGATAGGGTTTGGTATCTAGCGAGGCGAAGCCGTCCCCGCAAGTAGCGGGAAAGACCTCGACCAAGGGAACGCCGGAAACCCCTTCGACCGCCCTTTGCGGGCGACACTTCGCGTGGGGAGAATGGCGGGAGTGGAGGGGAATTCCGACGAACGAAGAAGGCGGTGGCAGGAGTGGAGGGGCTCGAACCCCCGGCCCTCGGTTTTGGAGACCGATGCTCTACCAGCTGAGCTACACTCCTAGCGCCGGAGCCGGCCTCCTAACGGCGGAGCCTTGGCTGCGCAAGGTGGTGTGTGCGTCAGGCGGCATCCAATATGCGGTTATGGCCGAGCAGGTCGCGCACCGTCTCGGCGGCGATCGGCTTGGAGAAGATATAGCCTTGGATCTTGTCACAGCCCAGCGCGCGGACGATGCCGAGCTGCTCCATCGTGGAGACGCCTTCGGCGACCGTCTTCATGCCAAGGCTGCCGGCCAGCGCGACCACGGCGCGGATGATGGCGGTGCTCTCCGGGTCCTGGGCGGAGATGGATTGCACGAAGCTCTGGTCGATCTTCAGCGTGTCGAAATCGGCCCGGCGCAGATAGCCGAGCGAGGAATAGCCGGTCCCGAAATCGTCCATGGCGAGCTTCACGCCAAGGCTCTGTATCTGTTGCAGCACCTTCTGGGTGGCGCCGGTCAGCTCGAGGAAGACGCTTTCGGTGACCTCAAGCTCGAGCCGGCTCGGCTCCAGTCCCGCCTGGGTCAGCGCCGAGACGAGGGTGACGATGAAGCCCGGATCGCGCAACTGGCGGGGGCTGACGTTGACGGCGACGCCGACATCCTCGGGCCAGTCTGCCGCTTCCTTGCAGGCGCGGCGCAGCACCCACTCGCCGATCCGCCCGAGCATGCCGGTTTCCTCGGCGATCGGGATGAACTTGGCGGGCGGGACCGCGCCGAGCTCGGGATGGTTCCAGCGCAGCAGCGCCTCGCAGCTGGTGATCTCGCCCGACTGGGCGGCGACCACCGGCTGATAGGCGAGGGTGAATTCGCCACCGTCCATGGCGCTCCGCAGCGCCAGCTCCAGCTTGCGGCGCTCCTCGGCGCGGGCGTGGAGGCCGGGCTCGTAGAAGCGGATGTCGTTGCCGGAGCCGGCCTTCGCCCGGTACAGCGCGAGGTCCGCATTGCGGATCATTTCCTCGACCGTGTCGCCGTCGCGCGGGCCGAAGGCGACGCCGACCGAAGCGCCGACGAACAGGCGCTGCTCGCGGTAGAGGAACGGGCCCTGCAGCGCGCTGATCAAGGCGAGGCAGAGCTGCTCCAGCTCCTCGCGGCTCTCCGCTTCCGGCACGACGATGGCGAATTCGTCACCGCCGAGCCGGCCGGCGGTCATCTCGTCGGAGATCACCGTCTCGAAGCTGCGCGACACCTGCTGCAGCAGATGATCGCCGGCGACATGGCCGAGGCTGTCGTTGATCGTCTTGAAGCGGTCGAGATCGACCAGCAACATCGCGCATTGGGTGCCTTGCGCTTTGGCCTGTTTCAGGGCCGCGGCCAGATTGTCCATGAGTTGGAGGCGGTTCGGCAGGCCGGTTAGGGCGTCGTGCCGGGCCATATGGGCGATCCGGTCGGCCGCCTGCCGCGCCGCGGTGACGTCCGAGCCGACGCCATGATAGCCGGTGAAACGGCCCTGCTTGTTGAAGGTCGGCTGCGCCGAAAGCTCGATCGTCCGGGTCTCGCCGTCCGGAGAGGGAAGCAGCAAGGCGACCTCGCTGAAGCTCTCGCGCCGGTTGATCGTGGCGATCGCGGCGGCATAGGCGCGGCGCGTGGTCTGATCGTTGCGGGGCGCGGCCTTCAGGAAGTCGACGAGCGAGTGGCCTTCCAGCTCCTCGATGGAGCGGCCGGTGGCGCGGGCGAAGCGCGCGGACACATTCTCGAAGCAGAATTGGGTGTTGGTCTGCCAGAGCCAGTCGGCGTCCGAGCTTTCATATTCGCGCAGCAGCAGGCTCACCGTCTGCTCCCGCTCCTCCAGCGCCAGGTCGAGGAATTTGCGCTGCATGAAGGCGCGGCCGTTGATCAGCACCATTGCCAGCAAAGCGGCGGTGTAGACCGGCGCGATCAGCAGGATCAGCAGGCTCTCCTGCGTCGACAGCATGCGCGCCGCAGCGACGCCCATGATCACGACATAGGCGGCAGCCGCCGCCGGGATCGGCGAGAAGACGAAGGCGGCGCCGGCCATCATCGTCGCGGTGATCACGCAGAGGGCGAGCTGCTGGCCGTGATCGGCCTGCTCGAAGAAGTAGCGGGCCGGGAAAGCCCAGACGAGCCCGATGAAGACCGAGTGATAAGCGGCGCGGTTGATCGTCTTGCGCGGCAAGGCATGGATTTCGCGGCCGCGCAGTTTGCGTTGCTGCTGGGTGAAGTAGAGCATCAACAGGGAGACGCAGAACAGCCACAGGCCAAGCGCCGAGGGCGATACCCGTCCCGACAGCATATAGGCGATGAAGAGCGCGTTGAACGCCTGGCCCCAGGCGGCGACGGCCATGGCCGGCCGCATCGCGACCAGTTGCGCGGCGCGCACGCGTCCCCAACCCCTTACGCCAAGGGGAGCCGCGCGGTTGAAAACGACGCGCCAGTCCAGCTTTGGAAGCGTCTTGTCGGTCATGGCACTCCAGCGGTGGAGGCTTAACCAACAAGCGTTAGAGAAGGGTTATCTCACCCTTCGCACCCAATCCCGTATTAACCACGTATCAGGCGGCGATATCGTAGGTCTGGATCTCGCCCGACAAGTAGAGATTGCGGGCCTTGGCGCGGGAAAGCTTGCCCGAACTGGTCCGCGGCAGCGAGCGCGGCGGCACCAGCTCGATCACGCAATTGATGCCGGTGATCGCCCGGACCCGCTCGCGGATCACGTCGCGCAGCCGGCCACGTTCCTCGATGTCGGAAGTGCGGCACTGGACGAGCACCGCCGGCGTTTCCTCGCCGCCGGGGGTCGTGATCGCGAAGGCCGCGATGTCGCCGGCCTTGAAGCCCGGCAGCTGCTCCACCGCCCATTCGATATCCTGCGGCCAGTGGTTCTTGCCGTTGATGATGATCATGTCCTTGGCACGGCCGACCACGTAGAGATAGCCGTTCGACATGTAGCCCATGTCGCCAGTGTCCAGCCAACCTTTGGCGTCTAGACAGGCGTCGGTCGCCTCCTCGTCGCGGAAATAGCCGACCATGACCGAGGTGCCACGGCAATAGACCTTGCCGACCTCTCGCTCCCCGAGCACGCTGTCGTCGTCGGCGCGGATCGCGACCTCCATGTCCTTGACCGGCTTGCCGCAGTTGACCACGGCGCGGTAGCGCTGCGGCCGGTTCCGCTCGCCGGCAGAACCACCGGCCAGCAGGGTCTCCTCGACCAATTCGACCACAATGCCCTCGCCCGGCGGCATGACGGTGACGGCAAGCGTCGCCTCGGCCAGGCCGTAGGAGGGGAGGAAGCTGCTCGCCTCAAAGCCCGCCGGGGCAAAAGTATCGACGAAGCTCTGCATCACGTCCGGCCGGATCATGTCGGCGCCATTGCCGGCGACCCGCCAGCGCGACAGATCGAAGCGGTTGGCGACGTCAGTCTGGCTGGAGACCCGGCGCGCGCAGATGTCGTAGCCGAAGGTCGGCGAGTAGCTCATCGTCTGCTCTTTGTTGCGCGTGACGAGATCGAGCCAGGCGAGCGGGCGGCGGGCGAAATCCTCGGTCTTGAGATAATCGACCGACATCTGGTTCGCGACCATCGACATCATGCAGCCGACCAGGCCCATGTCGTGGTAGAATGGCAGCCAGGACACGCCCCGGTCGCCCTGGCCGATATGCATGCTGTCGGCATGGGCCGCGAGGTTGGACATCAATGCCTTGTGGGTGATGACGACGCCGTGCGGGAAGCGGGTCGAGCCGCTCGAATATTGCAGATAGGCGATGTCGTCCGCCTTGGGCGCGTCGAGCGGGCAGGCGGGAGCGTCGGCGGCGAAGAAGCTTGCCCAATCCTCGGATTTGAAGCCAGCGGCGGCGGCGGCTTCGCCCGCCATCGGCAGTTCGGGCGGATAGAGCAGCAGCACCGGGTCGGAGCTGTTCAACTGCACGGCCAGCTGGTCGATATAGGCTTCCTTGCCGCCGAACGAGGTCGGCAGCGGCAGCGGCACCGGCCAGACGCCGGCATACATGGCGCCGTAGAACAGGGCGACGAACTCGGCGGCTGTCTCGGCGATCAGTGCGACGCGCGCGCCGGGCTGGATGCCGCGGGCTTTCATGCGGTGCGCGGCGCGGATCGCGTCCTCGCGCAGCTCGGCATAGGTGTAGACGCGCGCCAACGTGGCCCGCGCGTCGTGGAAATTCATGCCTTTCTTGCCCTGCGCGACATAATCGAGCGCTTCGGTCATCGTCGCGAAATCGGCATAGCGGCGCGGCAGCTCGTCGTCGGTCGGAGTCGTGACGAGGGTCTGCGCCGCCGTTGCGCGGGGCTTCACCTGGCCGTCTTGGTCAAGCACGTTCGGCTGAATCCTTCTTCATGGGCCTCACAGAGTCCCGTCTTTCAAGTTCAGCATCCGCCCTACGAGACGAGGCGCGTTCATAATCCGGCTCGACTATGGCACAAACAAGGCGATGAGTCATGATCGTGGCAGAAGCGTGAAGCCTCCGCTGAACGCGCGAGCGCTTGAACAGGCCGCACTTTTCTATGCGGGGCGCTATGCCACGACCCGGGCGAAGCTCGTCGCCTACCTCCTCCGCAAGCTTCGGGAACGGGGCTGGGAGGACGCGCAGCCTCCCGCAATCGAGGCTTTGGTCGAGCGGATGGCGGCGCTCGGCTATGTCGATGACAAAGCCTTCGCCAATGCCCGCGCCGGGGCGCTGACCCGGCGCGGCTATGGGGTGCGGCGGGTCGGCCAGGCGCTGCGCGCCGCCGGCATCGGCGAGGAAGACAGCGCCGAGGCCCTCGAGACGGCCGAGGAGCGCGCCTTCGCCGCCGCCTTGCGCTTCGCGGAACGGCGCAAGATCGGCCCGTTCGCCGGCGTGGAGACCGACCGTCCGGCCCGGGAAAAGGTCATTGCGGCGATGCTGCGCGCCGGCCATCCGCTCGAAATCGTGCGCCGCATCGTGTCGGCGAAACCGGGCGAAATCCCGCTCGCGGACACGTGCTGAACACACATGGTTCACAAACGCGGAATCCGTGATACCTTCGCCTTCTGATCTAGGGGGGTCAGGCGTACATGACGTCGCGTCAACAAGCGCGGGTTGAGGGGGAACATGCCTCGATGGCCGGGAGCGCCCTAGCCGCGCATCCGCAAGCCGTGGCGGTCGAGCCGCACAGCGAGGCGTTGGTCCAGATCACCGGCACGATCAAATGGTTCGATGCCACGCGCGGCTTCGGCTTCATCGTCAGCGAGGAGGCCGAGGGTGACATCCTCATCCACTTCTCGGTGCTGAAAGAGCATGACCGGCGCAGCCTCCCGGAGGGCGCGACGGTGGAATGCCTGGTCGCCCATCAGGAGCGGGGCCTGCAGGCGCGCAAGGTGTTGAACATCGATCTCAGCCATGCCGTCATCGCCGAGCCGATACGCTCACACGCTCCGCAGGGCGACCGGATCGACCCGTCCAGCCTGATCGAAGAGGCGGGGGCGTTCGAGCCGGTGAGGGTCAAATGGTTCAACCGCCTGCGCGGCTACGGCTTCCTGCAGCGCGAGGACGACGACCAGGACATCTTCGTCCATATGGAGACGGTCCGCCGCGGCGGTCTTTCCGACCTGATGCCGGACCAGCCCTTGCGCGCCCGCATCGCGGATGGGCGCAAGGGGCCGCTGGCGGTGGAAGTCGAACCGTCCTGAACCGGACGAGACGCTTGCGCGCCTTGGCCCATCGGGGCTAGGCGCTACCCACCATGGGTTTCTTCAAGAATCTGTTCACCTGGTGGGACGGCGCGACGCTTGGCACCGCTTTGTTCAGCGCGCGCCACGGCTCCAAGGTCGGCGAGGACGCGCTCGGCAATCGCTATTTCGAGGGCAAGGGCCGGCGCTGGGTGATGTATGCGGGCTCGAACGACGTCAGCCGCGTGCCGCCCGAATGGTATGCCTGGCTGACCCGGCAGATCGACGTCCTGCCCGACGACTTGCCGCCGCCGCCCAAATTCCTGCGGCCCGCAACGCCGAACCTGACCGGCACCGCCGGAGCCTATCGCCCGACCGGTGCGATGGAGAAAGGCGGCATACGCCAGGCCGCGAGTGGCGACTATCAAGCGTGGACGCCCGACTGATTCCGATGCGCGCCGCTCTGCCTGGCACCGGTCTCGCGATGATGCTCGCGCTGGCCGCCTGCTCGCCGCGTGGCGCGGACGACGGCAACCGCCAACGCGATTCCGACATCGAGAACCAGCAGACGGTCGACATCCCGCAGACCGTGAACGAGATGGAGCCCGGCGCGACGCCGATGGCGGAGCGCGTCGCGGTCATCGGCTTCCTTAACAAGCGCAATGGCGAGGAACGGGATCTGACCCTGCGGCCGGGGCAGGCGGTTCGCATCGGCGACGCGATCGTGCGCCTTCGCGCCTGCGAGACGACCGCGCCCTGGGAGATCCAGCAGCTGACCGGGGCCTTCATCCAGCTCGACGTGCGCGGCGCGGACAACCAGTTCCGGCGGGTCTTTTCGGGCTGGCTCTACAAGGAAACGCCGTCGCTCAACACGGTCGAGCACCCGATCTACGACGTCTGGCCCAAGAGCTGTGCGATGACCCATCCGGAGGGCGGCGAAGCGGCGCCCGTGTCGCGCGCTGGTCCAGCGGCAAGCAGCCGGTCCAATGCGTCGAACTCGACCGGGCCGGCGGAAGCGCCCCCGGGCAATGGCGCCGCGCCAGCACCGGCGCCCCCGCCGAGCGCGGACGCCAACAGCGCCAGATAGTCCTTCTGGTCGATCTCGACCGCGCCCATGGATTTGAGGTGCGGGGTCATGAACTGGCAGTCGAGCAGCTGGAAATTGCCCACGATCAGCCGCGCCACCAGCCAGGCCAGAGCGACTTTCGAGGCGTCGCGTTCCAGCGAAACCATCGACTCCCCGAAAAACGCCGCGCCCAACCTGACGCCGTAAAGGCCGCCCACCAGCCGCCCCTCGCGCCAGACCTCGATCGAATGGGCGCGGCCGGCCTCGTGCAGGCGGATGTAGCTCGCCTCGATCTCCGCATTGATCCAGGTGTCCTGCCGCTCGGCGCAAAGCCGGATGATCTCGGCGAAGGCGGTGTCGTGGGTGACCTGGAAGCGCCCGGAACGGAGCGTCTTGCGCAGCGACTGCGACAGGTGGAAGCCGTCGAGCGGGATGATCGCGCGGTGGCGGGGCTCGACCCAGTAAAGCTCCTCGGCATGGCGGCCATCGGACATGGGAAAGACGCCGATCGAATAGGCCCGGAGCAGCAGATCGGGATCGAGCGTCTTCATGGGTGGCAGAATCCACCCGTGCGGCCGTCGGGTCAATTCACTTGGACTTGCGCGTCAGCCTTTTTTCGATTCCGGTCCAGAGCGACAGCAAGGCCTGCGCCGCCGGGGAGGAGAGAGGCAGGCGGCCGGTGCCCGGTTCCGCCGCGCTCATCGCCTCGAAGGCGCTGGCCATTGGGATGACCGGCCAGTTCGGTTCCGCTTCGAGCGCCGCGCGGTGGAGAGAGCGGCGGCGGTCCACCATGTTGAACACCGGGAGGATCGGGCCGCCCCTCAGGCCATGCCGGTCCAGATAGGTCACCACCTCGTCCAGGGCACGGCGTGAGAGCGGGGAGGGGATCACAGGTACGATGATCAGATCGGCGGCGCGCAATACCTGCTCACTCGTCTCCGTGAGACCGGGCGGCGCATCGAGCAGAACCCGGTCATAATCCCGACCGACATCCTCGATCAGCTTCAGCAGACGCTTCTTCTTGCCGAGGCCGAACAGGAAGCGATCCAGTCCGCGCAGCGAAGCGTCGGCGGGGAGCAGGCTGAGCCGGTCGGTGCCGGTCGGGCGGATCAGCTTCGCCGGATCGACATCCTTGGCGAAGACGGCCTGCGCGTCGCTGCGTTTGGGTGTGTCGCCGCCGAGCAGGAAGGTCGCCGCGGCTTGCGGATCGAGATCCCAGAGCAGGGTGCGCCGCGCCGAGCGGGTGGCGGAGGCCCAGGCGAGATTGACCGCCAGCGTGGTTTTCCCCACGCCGCCCTTGAGGCTGTAGACCGCGACCGTCTTCATCGGGGCTCCCATGGCCCGGAAAGGTTACAGAATCTCGTACACCCTTTCCTTCGGGCGGGCGAGGCGGACGCCTTTCTCCGTCTCCACCAGGGGACGCTCGATCAGGATCGGCTGCGCCGCCATGGCGTCGAGCACGGTGTCCGCGGGCGCATCGGCGAGCGCCTTGGGCGCATCCTCCCGCATGCGCAGCCCCTGGTTCGGGGTGAGCCCGGCCTCGGCGTAGAGGCGCCGCAACTCCGCCTTGGACGGCGGCGTCTTCAGATAGTCGATCACGGTCACGTCGGCGCCGGCCTCGCGGAGCATCTCGAGCACCTGACGCGAGGTAGAGCATTTGGGATTGTGGTAGATGGTCGCTTTCATGGTCCGGCCACGTTCCTTTGAAGGTGATGCGCCGGCCTCTTACCAGCCGCCACCGCCGCCGCCACCCCCACCGCCGCCGGAGAAGCCGCCGCCGCCCGAACCGCTGCTCGATCCCGGTGCAGTCGAAGCGGAGGCGACGCTGCTCGCCAGGCTGGCGCCGACCGTGCTCACGAACATGCTGGGATTGGACCAGGCGTTGGTCGAACCGACATACCAGCCCATCGTGCTGCCCTGGCGATTGGGATCGGCCGCCGCCGCGGCGAGCACGGAGGCGAACTTGCCAGCCCATTTATTCTCGACGCCAAGCGCGATCGCATAGGGCAGGAAGCGCTCGAACAGCTCCGGCGTCTTTTCGGGCGGATGCAGGACCTCGAGGCGGTTCTCTTCGGTGATCGAGAGATAGCGCTCGAAGCCGGCGATCTGGTCCATCACCGTCCGGCCCTCCTGCGTTGGCGCGGCCATCCAGACGAAGGCGGAAATCGCCACCGGCAGGATCAGCAACGGGACCAGCATCCAGAGCCAGACGCTTGCCGGCTCGTTCTGCACCGCCTGGACGAAGGCCATGACGACGAAGACCGCGCCGCCCAGGCCGAACAGGACGGCAAGGCCGCCGCGCAGCCAGCTGCCGGTCTTGCTCGCCGCCCGCGAGTTCACGCCGAGCGCGATCGAGGCGATCATCAGGACGAAGCCGAGTGCTGGCAGCGCCCGCTCGCCGACGCCCGCATAGATGTCGGACAAGGCGATCATCATCCCCGTGAACAGCAGGGCCGCGAGCAGGAACATGATCCCGACCCAGGCCCAGCCGAGATTCTTGAGAAAGGTCTTTCCGAGATAGGCGTCCTGCAAATTCTCCTGCAGCGCCTTGCGCGCCGCACCGAAGGCGACGTGATTGGCCTTGTCCATCTCGATCGTGTCGGCCCCCGCGAACAGCGCGCCGAGCATGCGGCGCTCGGGCTCCGCCATGTCGTCCGGCTCCGCGGTCTTGATCAGGCTGGTCTTGGCGCGGGAGAAGAAGCCCTTCTCGCCCTCCTGCATGCGCAGCTTGCCGTGCACCCCGCTGTCCACGATCGCGGCGGCGAAGCAGCGATTGTCGAAGCCCATGCGGCGGATGTAGCGCACAGCCGCTGCGGAGAGACCGTCCGGAGGCTGGAACAAGGGCACGACGGTGCCGGGGATCGGCCCGCGTCCCGCTTTCTTCCAGGCGTAATAATAGAAGAAGCCAAGCCCGAGCAGCGCCCAGATGGCGGCAATGGGTGGCGCATATTTCTCGAACCATAGCCGGGCGCTCGAGGGTGGCGGCGGCGCCGTGACCACGCCCTTCTGCCAGCGCACTGCTACAGTAAGACCCTCTTCGGGGCCGAGGGACGCGATGGTGCGGATCACGATTTCGCCGGGCCGCTCGGAAACGATTTCGGCATCGCGGGCGGTGGAGCCCTGGGCGCCGGTATAGAAAGCACGCTCGGGCCCGAACGGCACCGCCTGCGGCAGGTGGATTCGAACCTCCGCCGTGTCGATCGGGAAGCGCCAGCCATTGCCGGTCACGTTCCAGTAGAGTTCGTCATATGTGTCGAAGAAACCGAGCTGGCGGCTGGTCGTGTAGCGCAACACATAAGTGTGCTGGCCCTGCGGGACATTCGTGTCCGCATTGCCGATCTTGACCCGGATGCCGTTGCCGACCCGTTCGGTTGTGTAGCGTTCGGGCTGCCCGTCCCGCTCGACGCCCTGCACATCGAAGGTCACCCGAACGATGCGGTTGCCGCGCGGGTAGCGGATCGGGAAATCGCGGTAGATGCCGTGGACGATATCGCGGCCCTCGGCATTGACCCGGATCGTCTCGGTGACGGTCAGGGTCGAATCCGTGCCGACTTCGACGTCGCTGCGATAGGAGAGGATGCGCTCCCCGGCGACGTTGTAATCGCCATCGCCGAAGCCGTCGGTGCTGGTCGGCGGTGGCGGCGGTGCCTCCGGCTCCAGCGGTACGTCGTCGGAGACCGGGGCCTGGTCCGTGGCATAGCTGTCGTCCGAGACCGGCTTGCCCGCCCCGCTCGATGCCGGCGCCAACAGGGCCAGCGCCGCGAGCAGCAGCGCCAGCAGCGGCCTCGTCAGTGTCATGACCTTACGCCTTCGGCGCGCCGAACTGCACCTTCGGCGCCACCTGGATGGAGGCGTCGGTGTCGGTGTAGAATTCCTCTTCGTGGAAGCCCATCGGGCGGGCGAGCAGCACGTTGGGGAAGGACTGGATGCGCGTGTTCAGATCGCGCACCGTGGCGTTGTAATAGCGCCGGGCGCTCTGCAGCGAATCCTCGATCTCGGTCAGCTCACTCTGCAGCTGCTGGAAGTTCTGATTGGCCTTGAGGTCCGGATAGGCCTCGGCGACGGCGATCAGCCGGCCGAGCATCGCGGTCATCGCATTGTCGGCCTGGGCGGTGGCGGCCACGCCACCGGCGTTCACTGCGTCGCCGCGATGGGCGATCACCTGGTTCAGGGTCTCGCGTTCGTGGGTCGCATAGCCCTCGACCGTGCTGACCAGATTGGGGATGAGATCGGCGCGGCGGCGGAGCTGCACGGTGATGCCGCTAAAGCCTTCCTTCACGAGCGCGCGCAGCCGGACGAGGCCGTTATAAATGGCGACGCCCCAGAGCAACATGATGATGATGATGCCGCCGATGACGGCCCACGCAATCCAGCTCATTCGAAACTCTCCCCGAAACGCTCACGCGCTTCATAAGGCGCGGGCGGCTGGCTGTCGATCATGAAGGGCGGGCAGCCGATGGAACTTAATCTCCATCAGCCCGTTGGTGCATTTGGCGCAAAGGGGGGCGCGCAGCCTATGGCCAGTCAACCACTCATCAGCCCTGGCAACGCCGGGCATCTCTATCGCTACCGGACGTCGGCTCTCGTCGGGCCATGGCGCAAGACCGAGCGCGAAGCCGTGCTCGACGCGGTGCATGCGAGCCAGGCCCATCAGGACAAACGCTTTGGTGGTCTGCTGCGCTGGCTGGTGCCGGGCGAGATCGAAGAGATGGAGCTGGAGGCGGTCTAGGCCTGCTCGTCCTGCCTCGCCAGCCATTCCTCCAGCCACTTGATGGTATAGTCGCCGGCCTGGAATTCCGGATCCTCGATCAGCCGCTGGTGCAGCGGGATCGTGGTCTTCATCCCCTCGATCACGAACTCCTCGAGCGCGCGGCGCAGGCGGCGGATCGCGCCCGCACGGGTGGTGCCGTAAACGATCAGCTTGGCGATCATCGAGTCGTAATAAGGCGGCACACGATAGCCGGCGTAGAGCCCTGAATCGACGCGGACGTTCATGCCGCCGGGGGCATGATAGCTCTTCACCTGCCCCGGCGAGGGGGCGAAGGTCCGCGGGTCCTCGGCATTGATCCGGCATTCGATCGCATGGCCGCGGAAATTGACGTCCTGCTGGCGCAGCGTCAGCGGATGTCCGTCGGCGATGCGGATCTGCTCGCGCACCAGGTCGAGCCCGGTGATCGCTTCCGTGACCGGATGCTCCACCTGCAGGCGGGTGTTCATCTCGATGAAGTAGAATTCGCCGCCTTCCCACAGGAATTCGATCGTGCCCGCGCCGCGATAGCCCATGTCGGCCATCGCCTTCGCGCAGATGCCGCCGATCCGCTCGCGCTCCTCCGCTGACAGGACCGGGGAGGGGGCTTCCTCGAGCACCTTCTGGTGGCGGCGCTGCAGCGAGCAGTCGCGCTCGCCGAGGTGGATCGCGTTGCCCTTGCCGTCGCCGAACACCTGGATTTCGATATGGCGCGGATTGCCGAGATATTTTTCCAGATAGACGGTCGCGTCGCCGAACGCGGCCTTCGCTTCGCTGCCCGCCTGCTGCATCTGGGTTTCGAGTTCTTCGGGCGACTGGACGACTTTCATCCCGCGCCCGCCGCCGCCCGAGGCGGCCTTGATGATCACCGGATAGCCGGCCTCGGCCGCAATCCGTTTGGCTTCCCCGATATCGTCGATCGCGCCGTCCGAGCCGGGGACGAGCGGCAGGCCGAGCGCGCCAGCGGTGCGCTTCGCCTCGATCTTGTCGCCCATCGTGCGGATATGCTCGGGCTTCGGGCCGATCCAGATGATGTCGTGCGTCTCGACGATCTCGGCGAAGCGGGCATTCTCGCTAAGGAAGCCGTAGCCCGGATGGATCGCGTCTGCGCCGCTGATCTCGGCCGCCGAGATGATCGCCGGGATGTTCAGATAGGATTCGCTCGCCGGCGGCGGCCCAATGCAGATCGCCTGGTCCGCGAGCCGTACATGCATCGCCTCCGTGTCGGCGGTCGAATGGACCGCCACGGTCTTGATGCCCATCTCATGGCAGGCGCGGTGGATGCGGAGGGCGATCTCGCCGCGATTGGCGATGAGGACCTTTTCGATCGGCATTATTCGATGATCGCCAGCGGCTGCTCATATTCGACGGGCTGAGCGTTCTGGATCAGGACCGCCTTCACCACGCCCGATTTGGGCGAGGGAATCGTGTTCATCACCTTCATCGCCTCGATGATGACAAGAGTATCGCCCTCGTTCACGCGCTTGCCGACCTCGATGAATGGCGCGGCGCCCGGCTCGGCGGAGAGATAGGCGGTGCCGACCATCGGCGACGTCACCGCGCCCGGATGATTGCCGGGATTCGCTTCGGCGCCAGCGGGCGGTGCGGCCGGCGCCGAGACGGCGGCCGGGGCCGCGGGGGCAGGAGCCGGCGCATAGGCCATGGGAACGCCGGGCAACTTGCGCTTCACCACGATGCGGCGGCCATTATCCTCTACCTCGATCTCGCTGAGGTCGTTCTCGTCGAGCATCCTCGCGAGCTTCGTCACCATGTCGGTGTCGACGCGCATCGGCTCGTTCTTGTCGCTCATACACTTAACCCCTGAATCAAGTGGCGCTCCCTGTCAGAGACCGGCGGCGGCGTCCAGAGCAAGCTCATAGCCGATTGCGCCAAAACCCGCGATCACGCCCTTCGCCGCCATCCCGACATAGGACTTGTGACGATAGGCCTCACGCGTCGCCGGGTTGGACAAATGCACCTCGATCACCGGCGTCTGGATCGAGCGGATCGCGTCGTAGAGCGCCAGCGAGGTGTGAGAGAATGCGCCCGCATTCAGCAGCACCGCTTTGGCGTCCCGGGCCTGCGCCTCGTGCAGCCAGTCGATCAGGTGACCCTCATGATTGGACTGGCGCATGTCGATGGCGACGCCGAGCCTTTTGGCCTTGTCCTCGAGCCGCCCGGCAATGTCGTCCAGCGTCTCGGTGCCGTAAATTTCCGGCTCCCGCATCCCGAGCAGGTTGAGGTTGGGGCCGTTCAGGACATAGACGAGAGGTAGCGCCGCCATGGCGCGGCTCTATATGACGCTTGGCTGATCAGGTCCAACTGACTCGAAGGGTTTGAATTGGAAGAGACGGTTTCAATCAGGGTCAACGGCGAACAACGCCGGGTGATCAGTGGGATTACGGTGGCGGAACTCGCGCTGGAACTGGGGCTGGAACCCACAAAGGTGGCGGTCGAGCGCAATCTGGAGATTGTGCCGCGCTCGACGCTCGGCGACGTGCCGGTCGAGGACGGTGACGATTTTGAGATCGTCACCTTCGTGGGGGGAGGCTGAAATGGGCGACCCCTGGAGCGTCGCCGGCAAGACCTTCACCTCGCGGTTGATCGTGGGCACCGGAAAGTACAAGGATTTTGAGCAGAATGCGGCCGCAGTCGCGGCGTCGGGCGCTGAGATCGTCACCGTTGCGGTCCGGCGGGTGAATATCTCCGATCCCGGCCAGCCCCTGCTCACGGATTATATCGACCCCAAGAAGATCACCTATCTGCCGAACACTGCCGGCTGCTTCACCGCCGAGGATGCGATCCGTACCCTGCGGCTGGCGCGCGAGGCGGGCGGCTGGGACCTGGTGAAGCTGGAGGTGCTGGGCGAGGCGAAGACGCTTTACCCCGACATGCGCGAGACGCTGAAGGCGACCGAGGTCCTGGTGAAAGAGGGCTTCAAGCCGATGGTCTATTGCGTGGACGATCCGATCGCTGCGAAGCAGCTGGAGGAGGCCGGGGCGGTTGCGATCATGCCTTTGGGCGCACCGATCGGCTCCGGGCTCGGCATCCAGAACCGGGTGACGATCCGCCTGATCGTCGAGGGTGCGGGCGTGCCGGTGCTGGTCGATGCCGGCGTCGGCACCGCCTCCGACGCGGCGGTGGCGATGGAGCTCGGCTGCGACGGCGTATTGATGAACACCGCCATCGCCGAGGCGAAGGATCCCGTCGTCATGGCGCGGGCGATGAAGCTCGCGGTCGAATCGGGCCGGCTCGCTTACCTGGCCGGCCGCATGGGCCAGCGCCGCTACGCCGATCCGTCCAGTCCGCTCGCCGGGTTGATCTGAGGCCGGTTTGCGGCGAGCCGTCGAACTCTAAACCGTTGATCGGCGTTCTTATTATCGCATGAGGCGGAGGCCGTGGCGGAATATGCTGCCACGGCCTCCATTTCGTTGCGGCCCGCGCGCGCCTCGGGCAAGATCGCGCCATGTTCCGCCGCAACCTGCTCCGTGACCGCTCGACCCATCAGGAGGAGCGGGTCGGCCCGGTCGAGCTGTTTTTCGATCTGGTCTTCGTCTTCGCGGTTACGCAGCTCAGCCATGCGATCATCGCGCACCCCGATCTCCAAGGTTTCCTGCAGGCCGGGATATTGTTCGCCGCGGTCTGGTGGGTGTAGGTCGAAACCGTCTGGGTGACCAATTGGCTCGATGTCCGAAACATTGAGGTGCGGCTGCTCCTCTTTGTCCTGATGGGCGTGGCGCTCGTCATGACGATCAGCCTCCCCGGCGCGTTCGGCAACCGCGCGACGATCTTTGTCGCTGCCTATGTCGCGACCAGATTCACCCGCCACTTCTTCATGCTTGCCGCGCTCGCCCGGCATAACCGCCCCAATTATGTCGGCTTCGTCCGGATCACCCTGTGGGCTGCGATCGAAACGATCTTCTGGGTCGCCGGCCTGCTGGCCGAAACCACGGCCATGCGCATGGCGTTCTGGGGTGGGGCAATCGTCATCCTGAACGGCGCGCCGATGCTGGCTTACTGGCTGCCGGGGCTGGGCGCGACGGACACACGGGTGTGGGACATCGAGGGCCATCATTTCTCGGAGCGCTGCGGCCTGTTCATCATCATCGCGCTCGGCGAATCGATCCTGGTGACGGGGGCTGCGTTCGGCGCCGCAAGCTGGGACGCAGCGACCATCGCCGCCTTCGCCAGCGCCTTCACCTGCACTCTGGCCATGTGGTGGCTCTACTTTGATGTCGGCGCGGAGCGGGCAGCGCGGCAGTTGACCGAGGATGCCGATCCCGGCCGCATGGCCCGACTGGCCTATACCTATTTCCATATCCCGATCGTCGCCGGCATCATCGTCACCGCCGCCTCGGACGAGATGGCGCTGGCCCATCCGCTCGGCCATGCCGGGATCGCGGAGATCGCCTGCCTGATTGGCGGGCCGGCGCTCTATCTGTTCGGCAATCTGATCTTCAAGCGGACCACCGCCAGGCATTTCCCGCTTTCCCACCTGGCCGGACTTGGACTGTTGGCCTTGCTCACGCCTTTCGCGTGGCTGCTGTCGCCGCTGATCCTCTCGGTCGCCGCGACCGCGACCCTGGTGTTGGTCGCCACTTGGGAGATGCGCTCGTTGAAGGACACCCGCGCGACCTTGCGCGACTGATCCGCAACAATAGGCGCTTCCCCTCCGCGCGGAACGCATTATGGTTAACGTCCCATTGCGTGGAAGGAGGCCGCTCATGAAGAAGCTGCTGCTGTTCGCCGCCGTCGCCGGTCTTGGCCTGGTGAGCGCCAGCCCGCCCGACAAGGGCCCCGACAATGGACCGCGCGAAATGCGCCGGCATTACCCGCCCTGCTCGCGTACGATGACCGACCGTTGCATCCAGCTCTACGAGCGCGGGCGGCACGACCGGCGCGAGGTCGTGCGCGATGATGGGGCGCGGGACGAGCATCGCGGGCATCATGCCGACATGGCGATGGCCGACCATATGATGCCGCCCATGGCGGACGACGGCGGCGATCATCGCTGGTGCCGGGAACATCATGCCCGGCACGGCGATCATCATGGCCGCGCGATGGCGGAGCGCCGCACGGTGCGCCGGGTCGTAATGACTGCCCGGGTAACCCGCGTCGTCGCAGCCGCGCCACGCAGGCCGGCCGTCCAGCGCGTGCGCAGGGCCGGCGAGCGCGGCTGATCCTCGCGGAACGGACTCGTATTAAAGCCGTTTGTTTCCCGTATCTTCGGTGCGGCAGTTCGGTCGCGCCGAAAGTGGAGGAGACACGGACATGGGCGAGTTCGCCGACAAGATCAAAGGCAATGTCAACGAAGCGCTGGGCAAGGCCAAGCAGAAGAGCGACGATCCCGATACGCGCAGCGAAGGCGCCGGCCAGGAGCTGAAGGGTAAGGCGCAGCAGCTGAAGGGCGACATCAAGGGCGCGATCAACAAGCTCTGAGCTTCTCGACCTGCGAGGGAGAGGGCCGTGGCCGCGAGGCTGCGGCCCTTTTCCTTAGGCGACCACCGCGGCGCGCTGGTCCTCGCGGCCCATGCTGAGCAGCAAAGGCGCGGCGGAGGTCTGGGCGTCCTGGAAGTCCTGCTTCGAGCGCATCCCCTGCCACTGGATCGCGATCAACGCTTGGGCGATTGCGCCACCGAGCGTGTCGCCGGGGCCGAGCAGGATGATCCGGTCGGGCGCAACTTCCTTGACCGCGACCTGCAGGCCGTGGGTGAAGTCGTAGGTTTCGAGAATCTGGGTGACGAAGGTGTAGTGGTGCAGCGCGGCGGATGCGCTCGCATGGGGCCGCCAGATCTGGCCGCGGCCGTCGATCATCGGCACGTCCGGCGAGCCGAACCAGGTGGCTGGCAGCTGCGCCAGCGCGCGATCCGACGAGCCCTGCATAAGGTGGCTATGGAACGGGCCGTGATTGACCAGCCGCATCGGCTCGCGCCCCGGGGTCGGCGGCGCTTCCTTGAGCACGGCTTCCAGCCCGGCCTCATTGCCGGCGAGCACGATCATACCGCCAAGCTCGATGGAGATGGAGAGGGATGCGCCGGATCGGGCGTCGATCGCCTGGACCAACGATAGTACGTCTTCACGCAGCCCCGGCACCGGCCGCCAGTCCGCATCGACCAGGCTGAGCAAAACCTGCCCGCCCGGCTCGCCGGCCTGGCTGTTCTGGCCCATGGCATCGATGATCCGGAAGCCATGCTCGGCATCGACCGCGCCGGCGCAGGCGAGGGTCGTGTACCAGCCCATCGAATTGCCGGTCACCGCCGCAATGTCGAAGCGGTTGCGGTCGATGCTCAGATAGTCGGCGTATGAGGCGGTGAAGATGAGCGGCGAGGCGATGTCGCCGCGCGTGTGCAGGCCGGGGCTGTAGCGCTCGGCGCCGTCCAGCTCGCTGATCGTCGGCTGGCCCCGCTCGGCGCGCAGGCGATCCGCCATTGCGACCAGCTCCGCCTTGTCGGCATGGAAGCGCGCCAGATAGCCGAGCTCATTCTTGCCGTAGGTGCCCCGGCCCGGGCAGACGACGAGGGCGGCAAGCTTCTCAGCCACGGACCAGCTCCAGCGCGGCATCGACGATCGAGTCGCGGCTCGGCAGCGTCAGCGTCGCGGCGCGGCCCAGGGGAATGAAGCTGTCCTCGGCGGTCAGGCGCGCCGTCGGTGTGGCCGGCATCCGCTCGGCGAACAGGGCCATAAGGGCCTCGCTCTGCGAGCCGGTCCTGCGGCATTCGTCGACGACCAGGACGCGTTCGCAACCCTTCACCGCTTCGAGCAAGGCCTCTTCCGGCAAGGGCGCCAGCCAACGCAGGTCGATCACCCGCGTCTTCACCTTGTGGTCGTCCGCCAGGAGCTTTTCAGCCTGCCGCGAAAGATAATAGCCGTTGCCGTAGGTGACGATGGCGAGGTCCTCGCCCTTGCCATGCAGGCCGACCTCGCCGAGCCGCACGGGCTTCGCGTTGCCGGGCGCGGGATAAGTGGCGGTCCAGAGCGCGTCGTCTTTCTCGTGCAGGTCGCGGGTCATGTAGAGCGCGATCGGCTCGACGAAGACGATGACGCGCTGCTCCTCGCGGGCGAGGCGGACGCATTCCCGCAGCATCTCCACCGCATCGGCGCCGTTGCTCGGCACGGCGAGGATCAGGCCGGGAATATCGCGGAAGACGGCAAGGCTGTTGTCGTTGTGGAAATGGCCGCCAAAGCCCTTCTGGTAGCCGAGCCCGGCGATCCGGACGATCATCGGGTTGGTGTACTGGCCGTTGGAAAAGAAGCTGAGCGTCGCGGCCTCCCCGCGCAGCTGGTCCTCGGCATTGTGGACATAGGCGAGGAACTGGATCTCCGGGATCGGCAGCAGGCCATTATGCGCCGCGCCGATGCCAAGGCCGAGAATGCTCTGTTCGTCGAGCAAGGTGTTGATCACCCGCGCCGAGCCGAACCGCTCGTGCAGCTTGGCGGTGCAATTGTAGACGCCGCCCTTTGGCCCGACATCCTCGCCGGCGACGATGATCTCCTGGTGGCTCAGCATCAGGTCGGCGAGCGTCCAGCTGATCAGGCGCGCCATATGCTGCGGCTTGTCGATCATCCCGGCATCGCGGGCGAAGAGTGCGCTCCGGTCTTCGGGCGAGGGCGCGTTGCCGATGGGGAGGTCGCGCTTCGGCGGAATGATGCTGGCCATCACCTCGGCGCTGGTGGTGAGCTTCGGCCGCTTGATCGCCTGCTCGGCGATGCGGTCGAGCGTCGCTTCCATCTCGTTATACGCGTCGAGGATTTCAGCGCCGGTCAACAGGCCCTGCTCGATCAGCAAGGCGGCGCTGTGGACCAAAGGATCGCGCTCTTCGTCCGCTTCGATCTGCGCCTTGCTCATATAGGCCGTCTGCACGTCCGAGCCGGCATGGCCGTAGAGTCGGACCGTATCCATGTGCAGAAAGACCGGCCGCCGGCGGGTGCGGGCGATGTGGGCCGCTTCCCGCGCGCCGCGCACGGCGTCCAGCATGTCGAGGCCGCTGCAATGGACATAGTCCAGCCCGGCGCGGCTGCTGAACGTGGCGCCGATCCAGCCGCCCGGCGTCTTCGTCGAGATGCCGATGCCATTGTCCTCGCAGAGGAAGATGAGCGGCATCGGCGTGCCCTGATAGGAGGCCCAGGCGGCGCAGTTGATCGCGCCCTGCGCGGTGGAATGATTGGCCGAGGCGTCGCCGAAGCTCGCCAGGATGATTGCGTCGTGAGGGAGGGGCGTGTCGTCCAGTTTCAGCGTCCGGGCGATGCCGATGCTGAACGCCGCGCCGACCGCCTTGGGCAGATGCGAGGCGATCGTGCTGGTCTGCGGCGGGATGAAGAGCGGCTTCGAGCCGATCACCTTGTGGCGCCCGCCAGAGATCGGGTCCTCCGCGGAAGCCGCGAAACTCAGGAGCATATCCCAGGCCGGGGTCTGGCCGGGCAGCTTCTTCGAGCGGTGGATCTGGAAGGCGTTGGAACGATAATGGAGGAAGGCCATGTCGGAGAGCCGCAGCGCCTCGGCAACCGCGGCATTGTTCTCATGGCCCGAGCTGCCGATCGTGTAGAAGCCCTCGCCGCGCGCCTGCAGACGGCGCGAGAGGCGGTCGAGCTGGCGGCTCATCACCTGGCTGTAGAAGAGCTCGACAACGCTCTCATTGGCGAGGCCGACATCGCCGGGTGCGAGCGTGCTGGCGCGGCGGGGGAGATTTCCGCTCCCGACCTTCGCGACGAATTTCTGGTGGATTGCTTCCGCGGCGTCCATCGCGGCCCCCTAAAAGTTTCGGCGTCGCATGGGAAGCCGGAGCCTTACTGACATCGATGTACGCTTGAACGTGACACAGGCGTAACCTAGGATCGCAGGGCAATTCCCGGGAGAGACGAAATGGAAAAGAGCGAGATGGCCGCGAAGCTGAAGGAAGCCAATGCCTGGCTGCCCGGCAAGAAGGTGAAGCTGGACTTCGGCGACAAGGGCGTGGTCCTGCTCGATGGCGCCAATAATGACGTGACCGAGGAAGACGGGCCCGCCGACACCACGGTGAAGGTCGCCTGGCAGGACTGGCAGGACATGTCCGAGGGCAAGCTCGACGGCATGACCGCCTTCATGCAGGGCAAGCTCAAGGTCGAGGGCGACATGGGCAATGCCATGCAGCTGCAGGGCGTGCTCGCCAAGCTGAAGGGCTAGTTCCCCGCTGCCTTGCGCAGCGCGTCCATTCTATCGAGCCAGATGCCCCAGGCCTTGCGCCCATTCGCGGTCAGCGAAAGGCGGGTCTGGGGTTTTCTGTTCACGAAGCTCTTGTTCGCCTGGACATAGCCGGCATCCTCCAGCTTCCTGAGGTGCGCCGACAGGTTGCCGTCGGTGGCGCCGACCTGGTCGCGCAACTCCCCGAACAAGGCCGAGTCCACCGCCGACAGATAGGCGACGACGCCCAGCCGGATGCGGCCATGGATGACGTCGTCGATCTGATTGTGGTCGAAGGGACTCAGGTCACCCATGCGTCAGCCTTTGGGTTCGGCGCGGACCAGAAGCAAGCCCGGGATCAGCACGGTGAGCGCGACGCCCGCGGCGACCAGCAGATAGCGATCCGGCCAGCGGCTGAGCGCGGTGAACAGGGCGACCATCAGCACCGCGCCGAGGGCCGCGAGCTTCAGCATCCGGTTCCCGGCTAGCTGGCCACCAACCCATTGGGCGCAGGCATAGACCGCGAAGGCGACGGGGACGATGAAGTCCCATGGGTGGGGGCCCGTGACTGGAGCAGTTTTGTCGGAAATGAGGGCGGTGCCCACCACCATGGCAAGGATCGACAAGGCAGCCGCGGTCCAAACGGCCCGGACGGCGAGATTGCCGGCAGAACCGGCCCCGGGCTTCCCTTTGATGCTGCGGGCCAGCAGGGACTGACCGATCCCGCCAAGGACGCCGAAAATGGTCCAGATGATCCCGACCATCAGGTTCAGCGGGCCGATCACGCCGGTCACGGCCAGGTGCATGGCGAGATAGGCGATCACCAGCAGGAAGCCCCACAAGGCCGTGAAGCGGCCGCCGATCAGAGGCGCCCGCGCCCCGCTTTCGGAGAGGTGTCGGATATAGGCGATATCGTCGGGGCTGGGCTGTGAAGCCATTGGACGTCTCCAAATAACTTTGAAAAGCAAAGTACGGGTTGGTCGATTGCTTGTCAACATGATTGACCGGACTCGCCCGCGCCGCTTATCGGCTCTTCCCGAGAGGGAGCCCGCGCATGAAGAAAATCTATCCCGACGCCGCCGCCGCGCTGGAGGGCTTGCTGTTCGACGGCATGACGATCTGCGCGGGCGGGTTCGGCCTGTGCGGGATTCCGGAGCGGCTGATCGACGCGATCCAGGCCTCCGGCGTGAAGGATCTCACCATCGCCAGCAACAATGCCGGAATCGATGGGGAAGGGCTCGGCAAACTGCTCCGCACGCGCCAGGTGAAGAAGATGATCTCCTCCTATGTGGGAGAGAATAAGGAGTTCGAGCGGCAATATCTGTCCGGCGAGCTCGAGGTGGAATTCTGCCCGCAAGGGACACTGGCCGAGCGCTGCCGCGCGGGCGGCGCCGGCATTCCCGGCTTCTACACCAAGACCGGTGTCGGCACCGAAGTGGCCAAGGGCAAGGAAGTGAAGAATTTCGACGGCCAGGATTATATCCTGGAGCGCGGCATTCGCGCCGATCTCGCCATCATCAAGGGCTGGAAGGCGGACGAGAGCGGCAACCTCATCTTCCGCAAGACTGCGCGCAACTTCAACCAGCCGATGGCGACGGCCGGCAAGGTCTGCGTCGCCGAGGTCGAGGAGATCGTGCCCGTCGGCAGCCTCGATCCTGACTGCATCCATCTGCCCAGCATCTATGTGAAGCGCCTGATCCTCGGTGCGCCCTATGAGAAGAAGATCGAGTTCCGGCTCACCCGCCCGCGGGAAGCGGTATGATCCTTCGCGGCCTTGCCCTGGCCGGGGCGGCGTTGCTGGCGGGCGCGGCGTCCGCCCAGCCGACGCCGGTGCCACCGCCGCCACCCAATCCGCCCGGCAGCATGCAATGGCTGTACGGCTCTGCCGAGGGCGGCGCGGCGAGCGTCCAGGCCTATCGCGCGTTTCGCGACTATGTGCTTGCCGTGGCGCGGCATCCGCCACGCTACAGCGTGGTGATGTGGCTGAACGCGACGCTGGCCGCGCCCTCTTTCTACAATTGCAGTGGAAATCGGCGGTTGGCCGTCGTGCTCGACGTGGACGAGACCGCTTTGCTCAATCTCGGCTTCGAATATGATGACGCCCTCCACCCCGGCCGGCGCTACGACCCGCAGCGCTGGGCGCAGTGGGAGCAAACCGGGGCCGCGAGGGTTGCGCCGGTTCCTGGCGCTGTCGAGGCGTTGGCGGCAATAAGGCGGGCGGGCGTCACCGTGATCTTCAACTCGAACCGGCGGGCCGAATATGCGGCGCAGACCGAGGCCGCGCTGAACGGCGCCGGCCTCGGCCCCGCCTGGCACGGGCCGACCCAGACACGGGCCCGGACGCTCTATCTGCAGGGCGACATCGAGGCGGAAGGCTCGAGGAAGGATTGGCGCCGCGAGACGATCGTCTCTTATTATTGCGTCATCGCGATGGCGGGAGACCAGCTCGGCGACTTTACCGACCTGTTCAATGCCGATGGTCTCGGCGTCGCCCAGCGCCGCGCCGCCGCCACGACCGGCCCGATCGCCCGGATGTGGGGGCATGGCTGGTTCGTGCTGCCCAACCCGGTCTACGGTACCGGGCTGCGCGGCACGATTGACGACGTTTTCCCGGCGGACCGGCGCTGGACCCCCGTGCAAGGAGGAAATTGATGCCCTGGGACCGCAACCAGATGGCCGCCCGCGCCGCCAAGGAGCTGCGCGACGGCTATTACGTCAACCTCGGCATCGGCATTCCGACGCTCGTCGCCAACAACATCCCGGACGGGATGGAGGTGACGCTGCAGAGCGAGAACGGGATGCTCGGCATCGGCCCGTTCCCTTATGAGGACGAGGTTGATCCGGACCTGATCAACGCGGGCAAGCAGACGGTCAGTCAGCTGCCGCAGACCAGCTACTTCGGTTCCGAGCAGAGCTTCGCGATGATCCGCGGTGGCCATATCGATCTGGCCGTGCTCGGCGCGATGGAGATCGCGGAGAATGGCGACATCGCCAACTGGATGATCCCCGGCAAGATGATCAAGGGCATGGGCGGCGCCATGGACCTGGTCGCGGGCGTGAAGAAGATCATCGTGGTGATGGAGCATGTCTCCAAGGACGGTAGCCCCAAATTCATCCCGGAATGCACCCTGCCGCTGACCGGGAAGAATGTCGTCGACATGATCGTCACCGATCTCTGTGTTTTCCACCGGGCGGACCATCAGAGCCCGTTCAGGCTGATCGAACTGGCGCCCGATGTGACTGCGGAAGAGGTCGCGGCGAAGACCACGGCGCATTACGAGGTGGCGGTTCCCGTCGCAGCCGGCTGATATGCCGGCGACGACCTTCACGCCGAAGCTCGTCACGGCCCTCAAGGAGGGCTACGGCCTCTCTCGATTGCGTGCCGATCTCGTCGCGGGCCTCACCGTGGCGATCGTCGCCCTGCCGCTCGCCATGGCGCTGGGCATCGCGAGCGGAGCCTCGCCGCGCGAGGGGTTGGTCACGGCGGTCATCGCCGGCTTCCTGATCTCCGCGCTCGGCGGCTCGAGGGTGCAGATCGGCGGGCCGACCGGTGCCTTCGTGGTGATCGTCGCCGGCGTGATCGCCACGCACGGCTTTGCGGGCCTCGTCCTTGCGACGGCGATGGCGGGCGTCATTCTGATCGTCGCGGGCTATGCCGGCGTCGGCAAGCTGATGCGCTTCGTGCCGATGCCCGTCGTCACCGGCTTCACCGCGGGCATTGCGGTGATTATCGCCTCCAGTCAGATCGGCGATTTCCTCGGCCTGCATGTGCAGGCACCGGCGGACTTCATCGAGAAATGGGGAGTCTATCTGCCGGCGCTCGGCGCGACCAGTTGGCCGACGCTCGGGCTTGGGCTCGGCACATTGCTGCTGATCATCGGCTTGAGGAAACTGGCGCCAAAGCTCCCTGCCTATCTCATCGCCATCCTCGCAGGGGCACTGGCCGCACGCTGGCTGCACCTGCCTGTGGAGACGGTGGGCGCTCGGTTCCCCGATCTGCCGACGGGCCTGCCGTCGCCGCACCTGCCCCAATTTTCCCTCGCCATGGTGCGGGATGTGTTGCCCAGCGCCTTCACCATCGCCTTTCTGGCGGGCATCGAGGCCTTGCTCTCGGCTGTCGTGGCGGACGGGATGACCGGTTATCGCCATCGGTCGGGCCAGGAACTGGTCGGCATGGGCATCGCCAATCTCGCCTCGGCAGTCTTTGGCGGCCTGCCGGCAACCGGCGCCATCGCCCGCACCGCGACCAATGTCCGGGCCGGGGGGAAGACGCCCATCGCCGGCATGGCGCACGCGGGCTTCCTGCTTGTCATCATCATCGCGGCCGGCCCCCTCATCGCCTATGTTCCCATGGCGACGCTCGCCGCTGTGCTGCTGATGGTCGCCTGGGGAATGAGCGAGGCGGGCCGGTTCCGTGCCCTGTTGCGGACCGACCCGGGTGAACGGGCGTTGCTGCTTCTCACCTTCTTCCTCACCGTGTTTGTCGATCTCACCGTGGCAATCGGCGTTGGCGTGACGCTGGCCGCCCTGCTCTTCATGCGCCGGATGAGCGAGCATGCGGGTCTCGTTCCGGAAGACCCTGACGAGGACCCGGAGCAACGGGCTGCGCTCCCGTCCGGCGTCGAGGTGCTTCGCTTCACCGGGCCGATTTTCTTTGGGGTGGCGGGCGAGCTGGTCGACGCCTTGCGCCGCATCGGGCAGAATCCTCGCGCCATCGTGCTGCGGATGGAGGACGTGCCCTATATCGACGCGACCGGAGCCAATGCGGTCGAGGCCTTCGTTCGCCAGGCACGGCGGGGGGGCACCGACGTGTGGCTGTGCGGAATGAAGCGTCAGCCGCTGGAATTCTTCGCCCGGATGGAACCACCCTTTGCTGGTGCGCGTAGGTCACGCAGCTACGCCGGGACGCTCAAGCGGCTCGGTGAAAAGACTTGACCGTTACGGCCGCGAGGGGAATTCACGCGCCATGTTCGCTTGGTTCCGCCGCCGCTATCTCGACCTGCTCGGGTCGATCTACATCTATAACGAGCATCGCGGCTATACGAGCATCGACCGCATCCTGGAGGCCGTTCGCGCCCATGCGCCGGACGATGCCGCCTTCATCGCCGCGGTCGAGAAGCACCGGGCGGACGAACGCAAGCATTATGTGATGTTCAAGCGCTGGTTCGAGTTGCAGGGGAAGATGCCGCTCAAGGTCGACCGGACCTGCGGCCATATCGACCGCTTCGTGGAGATCATGTTCCGCCGCCGGATCGACGACCTCGATACCGACAAGGTGATCGGCAATGACGAACTGTTCGGGCGGCTCTGCCGGGTGATCTCGCTGACCGAGCGGAGGGGTATGAAGCAGGTCGACGTTTTGCTCAAACATCCGCTGGTGAAGCATGACAAGACGCTCATGCGGATCTTCAAGATCATCGAAAAGGACGAGCCAAGCCATTGGGCGCCCTATGATAATTGGATCAGGACGCACGGCATTCGCGAGCCGAAATGGTGGGAGAGGGGGATCGACACCTTCATCCATTCCGAACTGATCGTCCTCAAGCTCCCGTTCCTCTTCTTCAATCCCTTCCTGAAGCGCCGCACCGACTGGGCGGACGCACAGGATCCAGCCGAGCGGCTCGCCTCGCCGATCCAGGCCGCGGCCTGACCGGGATGCCATGCGGATTCTCCTGACCGGCTCCTCCGGCTGGCTTGGCCGCTATCTTGCCCCGCGCCTGCGCGCGGAGGGGCATGCCGTGATCGGCCTCGATGTGGCGCCGGGCGCGGACACCGATGTGCGTGGCTCGGTCGCGGATCGGGCATTGGTCGAACATACCTTCGCAGAGCATGGCATCGAGGCGGTGATCCATGCCGCGGCGCTGCATAAGCCGGACATCCTGCGTTATCCCGAGGGCGCCTTCCGGGCGGTCAATGTGGAAGGCACGCGCAACCTGCTCGAGACGGCGGCGAAGGCCGGACATGACCGCTTCCTCTTCACGTCCACCACCTCGCTGATGATCACCGCCGGGATCCGCGCCGGCAAAGCGGGAGGGGCGACCGAAGCGGCCTGGCTCGATGAGGATTTCGGACCGCTGGCGCCGCGCAATATCTACGGAATCACCAAGGCCGAGGCCGAACAGCTCTGCCGTAGCGCCCACGCGGAAAGTGGCATGGCGGTGATGATCCTGCGCACCGGCCGCTTCTTCCCGGAGGAGGACGACACCCATCGTGACCTGACCGGCCCGAATATCAAGGCGAACGAATTCCTGAACCGCCGGCTCACCGTCGAGGATGCGGCGGAGGCGCATATCGTCGCGCTAGCCAAGGCGCCGGCGCTCGGCTGCGAGACCTTCATCCTCTCCGCCCCGCCACCCTTTGCGCGGGAGGAATGCGAAGAGCTGCTGCGCGACGCGCCGGCGGTGGTCGCCCGCCATTTCCCCGATGCGCCGGACCTCTATGCCCGCAAGGGCTGGACGCTGCCCGCCTCGCTCGACCGGGTCTATGATCCTTCCCGTGCCGAGCGGCTGCTTGGCTTCCGCTGCCGGACTGATTTCCGCGCCGTGCTTGGTGCGATTGCCCAATGTCGAGAATTACCGTTTGCGCACGACCCTTCCTACACATCGCCCAAAGAAGCCGCCCACTCATTGACTTGAAAAAATCTATAGCTGTGGTCTTATTTGGTTCGCCTTAGCGACGAGGTGGCGACCATGATTGGACCTAAACTTGCCGCCTTTGCGCTGCTCGCCTTCAGCGCTACCGCAACCGGCCAGACTTCGCCCGCTCAGCCCACTCCAGCCGAGTTGAGAGCGCGCGCCGCCGCGCGCGGCTGGGGCGAGACGCTTCGCATGGACGCGCAGGCTTTGCATGACGATATCGCGGCGAACCACCCGGGTATCTTCAATGGGTCGGATCCCGGCTTCCGCAGGCTGAACGACGAGCAGCTCCGCATCGCGCTCGGGCGCGCCGCCACCGCGCGCACCTATGCCGCCCATTTCTATGCGCTGCGGGAATATGTCGCTGCCTTCAATGACGGGCATCTCGACCTCGGGGCCTTTGGCGCGTCGCCCGGCGACGATTCGCATTGGCCGGGTTTCCTGACCGCCTATGGCGCGGATGGCGAGCAGCGCGTCGCCGTGCGCGCGGACGACGGCCCGTTGCCGCTCGGCGCGCGGTTGGTCGGCTGTGACGGCCGGTCGGCCGAACAGGTGCTGGCAGAAAATGTCGGCCGCTTCGCCGGGCGCTGGATGCTGCGCTCCCAACGGATGGACTGGGGGCGCGCCCTCTTCGCCGACGACGGGAATCCCTACGCCAGGCGGCCGCAGCGTTGTACCTTCGCAGTCGACGGTCAGCCTCGCGAGATCGTGCTGAATTGGCAATCGATCCCCCACCGCGAGCTTGTCCAGAAGTTTCGGAGTCTCGCCCCACAGGTCAGGCGGGAGTTCGGCGACCGGACCCTTCTGGACGGGACTCGCTGGGTCACCCTCGGTTCGTTCAATGCCGATCCGCAGTCGCAGGGAGGGCGCGCTCTTCCGCCTCTGATCGCTGCGTTGCGCTCCGACAGGGATGCGCTCGCGAGGGCGCGTGCCATCGTGCTTGACCTCCGGGCGAACGATGGTGGCTCGTCCGACTGGTCGCGGCAGATCGCCGAGATCCTCTGGGGACGTCCAGCGATGAACCGGCTGCATGGGCCACCCGTCCGGGTCGACTGGCGCGTGTCCGAGGCAAACCTCGCGTCAATGCGCGAAGGCCGGGACCGGCAGAGCGCAGGCGGACATCTTTCACCCGAGGCGCGGCACTGGTTTGACGTGGTCATCACCGGCCTCGGCCAGGCTCTGGCGCGCGGAGAACACGGCCTCTGGCGCCATCCTGCGGACAGCGTTCCTGTGCGGACCGCCCCGGCGACGGCCGACCCGCCGGGGCTTGCCGGCCCGGTCTACATCCTCACCGACGCTGGCTGCGCCTCCGCCTGTCTGGATGCGGTGGATTTGTGGCGTGCGCTCGGCGCCGTGCATGTCGGAGTGACGACGAGCGCAGACACTTTCTACATGGACGTGCGCAATGTCGCGCTGCCCAGCGGCATCGTCGGGGCCAGCATTCCGCGCAAGGTCTTTCGTGGCCGCCCACGCGGGGACAACGTGCCCGTCGTCCCGGTCCATCCCTTCATGGGCGACATTGCCGACACCGCCGCGCTGGAGCGCTGGATCGCGGGGCTACCGGAGAGCCGGCGCCGGCGCTGACCCGCATGCGGCACCGAATTGCCCTTCGCCCACGATCCCGCTTATGTCTCACCGAAGGAGCCGGTCACTTAGGGGGCAAGAATGCTGAAACGGACGCTGGCGGTTGCGCTGGGCTGGATCGCGCTGACGGGGATGCAGGCGCCCACCACGCCGGTCCCGCCGCCGCTGATGGAGATGTGGCGGCTCGATTGCGGTGACTTCACTTTCACCGACTATAACAGCTTCTTTTCCGACACGTCCGAATATCCTTCGGGTCCGAAGAACCTGGTCGGCAGCTGCTACCTGATCCGCCACGGCACCGATTACATGCTCTGGGACACCGGCATCCCGGCCGCCGTCGTCCAGCAGCCGCTCCAAAGCCCGGCGATCCACGCGACGCTCCGCGCTTCGCTCGTCGACCAGTTGAGGCGCCTGAACATCCGCCCTGAGCAGGTCACGATTGTCGGGATCAGTCACTATCACTTCGATCATACCGGCCAGGCCGCGAGCTTTCCCAATGCGCGGCTGATCATGGGCGCCGGCGAT
The DNA here is from genome assembly GCA_044225925.1 of Allosphingosinicella sp. Lineage (GTDB taxonomy): Bacteria > Pseudomonadota > Alphaproteobacteria > Sphingomonadales > Sphingomonadaceae > Allosphingosinicella. The sequence goes on along the minus strand of JBGAHY010000017.1, from coordinate 43,392 downwards.
CTCGCGGCTTTGCGCGGGACCGATCCCGGCGTCGAGCGCGCGCCGCTCGCCCGCTGGCTGACCGGCGGCGGGCAGGTGACGGAAGCGCGCGGCGATCATGACGTGTTCGGCGACGGCAAGGTGATCATGCTGAACCTGCCGGGCCACACGCCCGGGCATCACGGGTTGCTGGTGCGGCTTGCGTCCGGCCCGGTCCTGCTGTCGGGCGACACCTATCATTTCGCCGAGCAGGTGACGCATCGCGGCGTGCCGCCGTTCAATACCAACCGGGCCGACTCACTGGCGTCGATGGACCGGTTCGATCGGCTCGGGCGCAATCTCCACGCCGTGGTCATCATCCAGCACGAGCCGGCGGACGTCGCCAAGCTCCCCGCTTTCCCGGCGTCGGCCCGATGAAGGCGCTCCTCTCCACCGCGCCGGGCGGCCCCGAAACCCTGGCGCTCACCGAGCTGCCCGATCCCGTGCCGGGCCCCGGCCAGCTGCTCGCCCGGGTGAAGGCCTGCGCGATCAACTATCCCGACGTGCTGATCATCGAGGACAAATATCAGTTCAAACCGGCACGTCCCTTCGCGCCGGGCGGGGAGATTGCCGGCATTGTGGAAACAGTCGGGGAAGGCGTCTCCGGCTGGGCCGAGGGGGCCCGGCTGATCGCCATGCTCGGCCATGGCGGGCTTAGTGAGAAGGTGCTGGTCCCGGCGGCGATGGCGATCCCGTTGCCCGAGGGTCGCAGCTTCGAAGACGGGTCGGCGCTGATCCTGACCTATGCCACCACCATCCATGCTCTGGCCGACCGGGCGAAGCTCAAGGAGGGCGAGACGCTGCTGGTGCTCGGTGCCGCCGGCGGCGTCGGGCTGGCGGCGGTCGAGCTCGGCAAGGCGATGGGTGCGCGCGTGGTCGCGGCGGCCTCGTCGGAAGAGAAAGCGGAAGCGGCGCGGGCGGCGGGCGCCGACGTCGCGATCGTCTATCCGCGCGGACCGTTCGACAAGGACGGCGCGAAGGCGCTGGCCCAGATGTTCAAGGATGTAATTGGGCCGAACGGCGCCGACGTCGTCTATGACCCGGTGGGTGGCGACTATACGGAGGCCGCCTTGCGGGCGATCGCCTGGGAGGGCCGGCTGCTCGTCATCGGCTTCCCGGCCGGCATCCCGAAGCTGCCGCTCAACCTGACTTTGCTGAAGAGCTGCGACGTGCGCGGCGTCTTCTGGGGCGCCTTTGCGGCGCGCGATCCGAAGGCCAATGCCGCCCATATCGCGACGCTCTTCCGGCTCTGGGAGGAAGGCAAGATCGCCCCGAAGGTCAGCCGCACCTGGCCCTTGGCCGAAGGCGGCGACGCCATCGCCTTCATGGCCGCGCGCAACGCGATCGGGAAGCTTGTGGTGACGATGGACTGACGCGGCAGGCCGGGGCCCCGGCCATGCCGCCGCCTTTGCTGCGTGATCAGCCGGATCAGCCTGCTGTCGAGAGGCGACAGCGTTCGCAGGCGATGACGGGCGGCCGCCATGCAGCCGCCCGTCATATCGGTATCAATGAGCCGACGTGGGGGCCGGCGTGGCGGCGGGCGCGCCGGCGCCGCGCATCTGCTGGATGCCGCCCGCGATCTGGGCGGGGAGGCCGGCAAGCTGCGTGCGCAGCTGCTCCTGAGCCATCGGACGCTGTGCTTCCGGAAGCGTTGCGATCAGGGCCTGGACGGCGGTCTCGACCGCCTGGCGCTGCGTGGCACAGCCGGCAAGGACGCTGGTCGCGCCGGCTTCCGGGGTCACGGTTGCGGCCACGCCCATGACACCGGTCTGGATGCAGGTGCCGAAGGCGGAGCTGGCGGTCTGGACGGCGGCGATCTGGGCTGGCGGCGGGCCGGCGGGGGCGGCTTGCGCGGCGTTGTCCTGGGCGAACGCCGGCGAGGCGGCGAGGCAAAGAATGGCGAGAATAGAGAAACGGCGCATTGATATTGACTCCTGAAGGGACGCCTCCCGTGACAGATTTTCGTGCCGCGGCAAGTCGGTTTCGGCAGAACGGGCCCCGCATGGCGTTGCGCGCTGGGACGTTCCCCCCTATCTCGGCCCCGATAACCACAAGCGACACTCAGCAGCAAGGATTGCCATGACCAGCTTCGACGACCGTGAGCGTGCCTTTGAATCCATGTACGCCCGCGACCAGGAGATGCAGTTCAAGATCCATGCGCGGCGCAACCGGCTGCTCGGCCAGTGGGCGGCGAAGAAGATGGGCCTGACAGAGGCGGAGGCAGACGCCTATGCGAAAGAGGTGATCCGGTCCGATTTCGAGGAAGCCGGCGACGACGACGTGGTCCGCAAATTGCTCGGCGACCTGACTGCGGCCGGCGTTGAGGTCGACGAGGATCTCATCCGCCAGACACTCGCCCACAAGGAAGTCGAGGCGCGCCGGCACTTCATCGAGGCGCAGGGCTGACCCGATGCCCATGCCAGCCGCCGAGATCGAGAGCCTGATCCGCGAGGGGATTCCCGACGCGCGGATCGAGATCGTCGATCTGGCCGGCGACGGCGACCATTATGAGGCGCGGGTGGTGGCGGAGAGTTTCCGCGGCCAGCCGCGTGTGAAGCAGCATCAGCGTGTCTATCAGGCGCTGGGCGGCCGCATGGGGAACGAGCTCCATGCGCTGAAGCTCAGCACCTCGGTTCCGGAATAGGAAAGTAGAGATGACCGACGTCAACGCCCGTATCGACGCTCTTGTAAAGCAGAGCGACATCGTCCTGTTCATGAAGGGCACTGCGCTCTTCCCCCAATGCGGCTTCTCCAGCCGGGCGGTCGCGATCCTCGATCATCTCGGCGTTGCGTTCCAGACAGTGGACGTGCTCCAGGACCCGGAGATCCGCCAGGGCATCAAGGCCTATTCGGACTGGCCGACCGTCCCGCAGCTCTACGTGAAGGGCGAGTTCGTCGGCGGCAGCGACATCATGATGGAGATGTTCGAGGCGGGCGAGCTGCAGCAGCTCCTGACCGACAAGCAGGTCGCGCGAGCCTGGGCTGAAAAGAGAAGGGCGGGCGGCGCGACCGGAAAAGCGCCAAGCCCGCCCCGAGAGTGGAACCATGTGGACGCCGTAACCTACGCACGGCGCGTGCCAGCCCTGAAAAAGCTCGGAAATCCGCCATTTTCAGGGTGAATCGAAATTAACCTCCTTCGTCACCTGTAAAACTCCCCGACACCCCGCACGGCCATTCATCTTGCGTTCACGCGCAAGGTGACTACTCGTGTAGTCGAAGTTCGGGGAGAGTGTCGGGTGGAGCGTATCGGGGAAGCCGAATATGCGGTGATGGAGGTGCTCTGGCAGCAGGCGCCGCTGACCGCAGCCGAGGTCGCGGAGCGCGTGCCTGCGTCGCGCGACTGGTCCATCCGCACCGTCAAGACCATGCTCGGCCGGCTGCTCGCCAAGGGCATCCTCTCGCATGAGGAGGATGGCCGCCGCTATCTCTACCGCCCCGTCGTCGCCCGGGAGGATTATGTCGCGCAGGAATCGGGCAAGCTGATCGACCGCATGTTTGGCGGCAAGGTGACCCCACTGGTCGCCCATCTCGCGGAGCGAGACCGCCTGACGCCTGCCGATATCGCCGAGATCGAGGCTTTGCTGAAGGCGCTCAAGCAATGACCGACTGGTTCGTGGCCAACATGATCTGGGCAAGCGCGGCGATGCTGCTCGTGCTCGCCATCCGCCGTCCCTTCGCCGCCTTCTTCGGCGCGCTCCCGGCCTATGCGCTCTGGCTCGTGCCGGCGCTTCGCCTCGTCATGCCGCCGCTGCCGTCGTGGGGCGTGGTTGAGCTGCCGAGCATCGTTCCGTCGTCCACCGTGATTGTGATCACGGACGACATGGCCGCGCCGGTGCCGCCGGAAGGCGGACCCGGGCAGTGGGTGCCCTTGCTGCTCGCGATTTGGGCCGCCGGCGCGGCCGCCTTCCTGCTCTGGCAGGTCTGGACCTATCACCGCTTCGTCCGCAGCCTGCGCCGCGACGCGCGCGACCTCGGCAGGCATCGCGGCGTGCGGCTGCTCGAAAGCGCCGCCGTCGACGGGCCGATCTCGCTCGGCCTGTTCCGCCGCCGGATCGTCGTGCCAGCGGATTTCGAGACCCGCTACAGCCGCGAGGAAAGGGCTCTGGCGCTCGATCATGAGGCCATCCACCACCGCCGCCTCGACCTGTGGTGGAACCATCTCGGCCTCCTCATCCTCGCCCTCAACTGGTTCAACCCGGTCGCCTGGTTCGCCTTCAAGGCGTTCCGCGCCGACCAGGAACTGGCCTGCGACGCCGCGGTCGCCGCCAAAGCCGAGCCCGATGCGCGCCACGATTATGCGTGCGCCCTTATCAAATCAGCGAGCCGACCCGGCCTGATTGCAGCCTGCCCGCTCAATCATGCCGATCAACTGAAACGGAGACTGAAAATGATGAAATTCCACAAACCGGGCCGGCTGCGCCTGCTCGGCGGCGGCGCGGCGATCGTCACGCTTGGCGGCCTGAGCCTCGCTTTCGGCAGCGCCGCCGCCCAGCCTGCGCCGCCGGCGCCGCCCGCCCCGCCGTCCGCGGCGGCTCCGGCGGATGGCGAGCGTCACGAGGAACGCGTGATCGTGCGCACCTACCGCCACGACGATCATGGTGATCAGCATGGCGACGCCGCCGCCCGCGAGCGCCACGGCAGCAGCGGCGACGGCGAGCGCCGGGTCGAGCGCAATGTGCGCGTGATCACCATGGACGGCCATGGCGGCGACGGCCAGCATGTCAGGGTGATGGAGGATCACGGCCCGGGCGAGCACATGATGGTGATGTCGGACCATGACTGCCAGGGCGCCAATCGCAGCGAGGTCAACGAAGGCAACGACAACAACCGCACCCGTGTGATCGTCTGCACCCGCACCCGCAATGGCGATGCCAATCCCGGGCAGCAGGCCGAAGCCTTGCAGCGCGCCCGCGACCGGCTGGCCAACAATGGCGAGATCCCCTCCGAGCAGCGCCAGCGCGTGCTTGCGGCCATCGACCGCGAGATCGCCAGGCTGCGCGGCCGGTGATTCCGTTATGGCTGGCGGTGGCGGCTTCGGCTGCCGCCGCGGTCGTCCAGGCGCCCGCGCCCGCGGCCGTCGAGACGATTCCGCTCGACCTTACCGGCCCGCGTCCGATCGCGATGCTGGCCGTCGGCGCGGGCGAACCCGTGCGGGTGATCTTTGATACCGGCGCTTCCGGCAACGTCCTCGACGCCGATTTCGCGCGCGGTGCGGGCCTGCCGGACGACGGTCCGGCCCAGGTCGGGACGCCCGCGGGCGGCCCGCCAATGATCGGCTTCCGCACGCATATCGACAATGGCAGGCTCGGCAACGCCGCGCTGGCGGGCGCGCCCGCCGTGGCCTTGCCGATGCCTGCATTGCAGCACCTCAACGTGAAGGGGGTGATGGGTCCCTCCACCTTCGCGGGCCGGCTCGTCTTCCTCGATCTCGCGCACGGCGAGATCAGGGTGACACCGAAGACGCCGGCGACGATCCCGTCCGGTCCCTCCCATGCCTATCAGGCGGCCGGGCCGCGCAGCCTGCCCGGGGTTGCCGTCGAGATCGGCGGGCGCAGCTATGACGGACATTTCGATACCGGCCAGCCGGGCATGCTGATGATGCCGATGGCCATGGCTGGCGAGGTGCCCCTGGAGGGGGCGCTCACCGACGGGCCGCCGGCGCGGCTGGCCGACGGCGTGCCGCGCGCCGTTCGGATCGGCCGGATCCGTGGCACGGTGCACGTCGGGGGCCTCGTTCTGACCAATCCCGAGGTGCGCTTCATGGAGGGGCTCGACCGCGTCAATGTCGGCATGCTCGCGCTGCGCGGCTCGACCCTCGTCTTCGATCCCGCCGAGCGGCGGACCTGGCTGATTCCGCCGGCCGGCTGAACGCCATCTCTCCCGTCTGGGAGAGGGCAGGGGTGGGCTTGGCAGGTCCGCAGTCCCCTTTCGAGCCCACCCCTCGACCCTTCACTTCCTTCCCCGCCGGTGCCACATGGCGGCGATGGAGGATTTCCCCACCGGTCTGGTCGAGCGGCCCGCGCCCGGCATCCGGCGCGTGCTGGCGGGCAATCCTTCGCCCTTCACCTTCACCGGCACGCAGACCTACATCGTCGGTGAGGGCGAGGTCGGCGTGATCGACCCGGGCCCCGATCTGCCCGATCATGTCGCCGCGATACTCGCCGCCACCGCGGGCGAGACGATCGCCGCGATCCTCTGCACCCACACCCATCGCGACCACAGCCCGGCCAGCCGCGCGCTCGCGGCCGCCACCGGCGCGCCGATCATCGGCTGCGCTCCGCTCGCCCTGGACGATGACGGCCCCCGCGCCGACGCTGCCTTCGACTTCGACTATGCGCCGGACCGGGTGCTGGGGGATGGCGAGGCGGTCGAGGGGCCGAACTGGCGGCTCGTTGCGGTCGCGACCCCGGGCCACACCTCCAATCATCTTTGCCTGTCGCTGGCGGGCACGGGGGCATTGTTCACCGGCGATCATGTGATGGGCTGGTCCACCACCATCGTCTCGCCGCCGGACGGCGATATGGCCGACTATATGCGGAGCCTTGATTTGCTGCTGAAGCGTGACGACAAGGTCTATTATCCCGCTCACGGCCCTGCCGTGGAAAAGCCGCACCGGCACGTCCGCGCGCTGATCACCCACCGCAAGATGCGAGAGCAGCAGATCCTGCGCCGCCTCGGCGAAGCGGAGGGGCATATCCCTTCCATGGTCGAGATCATGTATCAGGGCACCGATCCGCGCCTCTTCCCCGCCGCCGGCCGCTCAGTGCTCGCCCACCTGGTCGATCTCGAAGCGCGCGGGCTGGTGCTTCGCGAAGGTGACATCTGGCGGCTCGCCGCCTGAGGCGGAGCGTTTGACGCGTCGCTGGCGAAGCGATATCCCGCGAACGCCATTTTCCGGGGGGATGATCGTGGCGACACTCGCACATCCGGCTGATATCGCGACGCGGGAGCGGAAGTTCTTCTTCATCATGGCCATCGTCATGGCCCTCGCGATCGTGGCCGGTTTCGCGACCAATCTCGTGCTCGGCCGCTCCAGCTTCAGCCTGCCGCTTGTCTTCCACGTCCACGCCTGGGTCTTCTTCGGGTGGGTGGCGCTCTATCTCGTGCAGAACGGGCTGGTCGCGTCCGGCAATGTCATGCTGCATCAGAGGCTTGGCATGTTGGCCCTGCTCTGGCTGCCCCTGATGGTCGGGCTTGGGCTCATCATGACGATCGTCTCGGCACGCCGGGGCGCGCCCTTCTTCTTCGACGTGAACGAGTTTCTCTTCGGCAATTCGGCGCAACTCCTCGCCTTCGCTGCGCTGACCGGCACCGCGTTCGCGATGCGCCGGAGGCCGGACTGGCACCGCCGGCTCATGTATTGCGGGATGGCGATTCTGACGGGCCCCGGGATCGGCCGCCTGTTGCCCGTTCCGCTCCTGATCCCCTGGGCCTGGTGGGTGGTCATATCGGCCACGTTGATCTTCCCGCTGATCGGCATCGCTGCCGATCTGAGGCGCACCGGAAAGGCGCATCCGGCCTGGTTCTGGGGGATGGGTGCGGTCGTCGCGGCTTTGCTGATCGGCGATCTCATCGCCTATTCTTCGTTCGGCACCGAGACGGCGCAGTCGATCGTCGCGGGCACGCCGGGGGCGGCGCGGCCGCTGCACGCCTTCCTGCCGCCCTTCCTGTCTTGATCCACACCGCCGCGGACGCCATGTCCGTTGGGCGGGAGAGGATCGTCTATGTCGTGCCCTTTGCTTGATGTCCGGAGCGGGACGCTGAGCGAGTGAGGAAGTGGTTCTTCCTCTTGCCGCCTTTGCTCGCCCTGCTGATCGGCGCCGGCGTCGGGCTGCTGCTGCGGCCGCCCTCCGACGCGCCCGGACCTGATGCGACCGGCATCGCCAACGCGACTTTGCTCTCGGTGCGCGAGCAGGGCCGGCAGATTGTCTTCGTCGGCCGCTTCGCCGCGATCGTCACCGCGAGCGAGAGCCGGCTCGGCTTCACCGCCCGCAAGACGCTCGTCCTTCCGGGTGCGGTCCGCTACGCCGTCGATCTCAGCAGGATGCGCCGTAACGATCTTGCCTGGGACGCCGACACCGCCACGCTCACCGTCACCTTGCCGCCTCTTGAACTGGCCGGCCCGCAACTCGATTTCACGGCTGCGCAGGAATATTCGGATGGCGGGATCGTGATGGCGCTGACCGATGCGGAACGGGTGATCGACGAGGCGAACCGCCGCGCCGCGCAGGAGGAATTGACCCGCCAGGCGCGCGCGCCGCTGCCGATGGGCGAGGCCCGCGCTGCGGCGCTGCGCGATGTCGCCCGGAGTTTCGCTTTGCCGCTTCGCGCCGCGGGGATAGAAGCCAGCGTCGCGGCACGGTTTGTCGGCCCGGACGGGCGCGAGACGGCCAGTTTCCTCGATCGGCCGCTGAGGATCGAGGACCGGATAAGGGCAAGGAACCCATGAACGCACCCAATGCGACCCTGAAGGGCCTCGACTTGCGCGCCGAGATCGACCGGCTGCGCAAGGAGAAGAACGCCGTTCTCCTCGCCCATTATTACCAGTCGCCGGACCTCCAGGACATTGCGGACTTCGTCGGCGACAGTCTCGATCTTTCCCGCAAGGCGCAGGCGACTGACGCCGATGTGATCGCGTTCTGCGGCGTGCGCTTCATGGCCGAGACGGCGAAGATCCTCTCGCCGGACAAGATCGTGGTCCTCCCCGACATGGACGCCGGCTGCAGCCTCGAGGACAGCTGCCCGCCCGACCTGTTCGCCGCCTTCCGCGCCCAGCATCCGGACCATATCGCACTGACCTACATCAACAGCTCGGCCGAGGTGAAAGCGCTGAGCGATATCATCGTCACCAGCTCGTCGGCGGAGACCATCCTTTCCCAGATCCCGCGGGAGCAGAAGATCATCTTCGGCCCGGACAAGCATCTCGGCGGCTATCTCGCCCGGACGCTGAAGCGCGACATGCTGCTCTGGCCGGGCGTCTGCATCGTCCACGAGGCCTTCTCGGAGACCGAGCTGCTGAAGCTCAAGGCGAAGCATCCCGGCGCGCCGGTGCTCGCCCACCCGGAATGCCCGCCGCACATCATCGACCATGCCGATTATGTCGGCGCGACTTCGGGCATCCTCAAATATGCGCTGGAGTCCGATGCCGACCTGCTGATCGTGGCGACCGAGCCGCACATCATCCACCAGATGGAGAAGGACGCGCCGCACAAGACCTTCATCGGCGCGCCCGGCGCGGACGGGAACTGCAACTGCAACATGTGCCCCTATATGGCGCTCAACACGATGGAGAAGCTCTACGTCGCGCTCCGCGACCTGCAGCCGCGCATCGAGATTGAGGAGGGGCTCCGCCTCCGCGCCAAGAAGTCGCTCGACCGCATGCTGGAAATGGCCGCGCACACGGTCGGCAAAGGCGACGTCGGCAAGCCCCAGATCAAGGGCGACTAGGCGGGCGGGTCAGTGGCGGTTGATCAGCCTCGAGAGCGGCGAGCGATCGGGCGCCGGCTCCTCGTCCCAGGGCGCCTTGTCTTTTTCCTCGACCAGATAGATCTGGCCGCCGATCGGCCGGACCAGCACGCCGTCCGCTTCGAGCCTCGATTCCCTGTCGCGTTCCGGGGGCATGGGGGCGCTCCTTTCGCTCAATTCTCGTTGGCCGCGCCATTGTGGGCGCGGTCGAGGTAGAAGCCAGCGAGATAATAATGGGCGCGGGCCGCGCCTTCGTGGGTGGCGGCGTTGGCGAGATCCAGTTCGGCCTCGGCGCGCTCGAGGAAATAGTGCTTTTCGGCTGAATCCATCAGTCGCCTCCTGGTGGCCGTCAGTCCGTCGGTTTGATTGCAACCCACGAACCGTCCGCCAGGTTCCAGGGCCTGCGCGTTGATCCGGATCAGCTTTGATTTTCGAATGGAAACGATAGCGCTCCGGCGCGTTGAGCGGGCAAATCATCTCTTGGAGGGAAGCCATGTTCGAACAGGATTTTACCGACGCCATCGCCATGCTGAAGGCGGACCACCGCAAGGTCGAACAATTGTTCGCGTCGTTCGAGGAGGCGAAGGGCGCCTCACGCAAGGAGAAGCTGGCGCATGAGATTTGCACTGAACTGAAAATCCATACGATGCTCGAGGAGGAGATTTTCTATCCCGCCTTCGAAGGGAAGATCGAGCAGGGCCTCCTCGACGAGGCCACCGTGGAACATGATGGCGCCAAGGTGCTGGTCAACGATATCGAGGCGGCCCAGCCGGACGAACAATTCTATGACGCCAAGGTGAAGGTGCTCGGCGAGGAGATCGAGCATCACGTCAAGGAAGAAGAAAAGCCGAAGGAGGGTCTGTTTGCCCAGTGTCGCGACACCGACGTCGACCTTGTCGACCTCCGCGACCGGATGCTGGCCAGGAAGCAGGAATTGATGGCGCAGGCGGAAAGCGGTGGCTTGCCCCCGGCCCAGGTCACCGCGGTGGATCTCAACCCCGCCTGATCTCAGGCCAGCGCCTGCTCCACCATGTCGTGGAAATGGCGAATGCCATATTCGAGCGTGCCGAGCGTCAGCGTCTCCAGCGAGCCTGACGCGAGGCCGTTCTGGCCGAGCGCGGCGGCCCGGTAATCCTCGGCGCCGAACACACCCTCGTCGAGCAGGGTCCAGCTCCGCTCCCAATGGTCGATCTCTTCCGGGCTCTTCGGCGCCTCGGGGATCAGCATGAAATCCTCCACGAGGGTGCGGCCGACAGCCTGCGGCATCAACACCATCAGGTTCACATAATCCGGGCTCATGATCATGATCGTGGCGGGGAAGAGCTGGTAGGCGAAGGTGATCACCGCGCGCAGCTCCGGCCAATGCTCATGGTCGATCTCGTGCAGATATTCGTTCCGGCCGACGGCCGAGCGCTGGTGCGCGCCAAGCCGGTCGGCGACGCTGATCCCGTCGGTGAAGAAGCGGGCGATGGTCTGTGCGTGCAGCCGCTGGACATGATAGCCTTCGAGAAATGCGTCCATGATCAGCTTCCAGTTGGACGCGACGTCGTGGGTGCGGCGGCGGAAGAGATGGTGGCTGGCGAGGTCGAAGGCGTCGAATTCGGGCGCCAGGCCGATCGCGTCGGCGAAATCGCTGGGCTCGCGCGCGAACCAGATCAGCCCGCCCGCCTCGACGTTTGGCAGCTCCACCAGATGATGGTCGGCCTTGTTCATGCCGGGAAAGGTGTCGGGCCGCGGCAGCGCCGCGAGCGCGCCGTCCGGCGTGTAGGTCCAGGCATGATAGGGGCAGACGATCCGCGCGCATTTCGCGACCTCGCCACCTTCGATCAGCCGCGTCCCGCGATGGCGGCAGACGTTCCAGAAGACATGGGCCACGCCCTGCTTGTCGCGGGTCAGCAGCAAGGGGATGCCGAAGCCGTCATGGGGCACGGCCATATTGCTTTCGGGCAGCAAGGCGGAGGGCGCGATCACCGTCGGCAGCCGGTCGAACAGTTTCGCCTTCTCCGCGGCGAAGCGGGCCGGATCGGTATAGACGCTGGCCGCGACCTGGGTGACCGCGTCGCCCTCGGTTGGCGCGCCAGACGCAAGCCGTCGCGCGAGCGCGAGCTGGCCTTCGGTCGGGCGCCGGCGGATCGGCATGTCCATATTGCAGACTTTGCCCCTTACGCGAACGTAAGGCAAGCGGTGGGGCTTCCCGGCGGCGACAGGCTTGATACAAGGGCCGCAAAGGTCGCGGCGGCCGGAAACGGCGAGACGATACCGCGTATCGGGAGGGCGTATGTCGGTCGATCTGCAGCGATTCTTGATTTTTGCCGGCGTGCTGCTCGCGGTGGCGTTCGTCGCGCTGACCAGCAAGACATTCCGGCCGTACCTCCGCAAGGCGCCCTTGGTTGCCTTCCTGTTGGGCATTTCCAGCGGCTTCCCCCTTACCCTGCTGATCGCGACGATGACCTTTTGGTTGGCCAAGGTCGGGATCGATACGGCGACGATCGGCTTCGCGGTCGCGCTGGGCATTCCCTACACCCTCAAGTTTTTGTGGGCCCCGCTGGTCGACAAGCTGCATTTGCCGTTTCTGACAAAAGCCTTCGGTCAGAGGCGTGGGTGGCTGTTCCTGATTCAGGCCCTGCTGTTCGTGTCGGTGTGGCAATTGGGGGCGAGCAATCCGCAGCCCGGCCACCTGGGCCTGTTTGCAGTCTGGGCACTCATCACCGCGTTCCTTTCGGCGACGCAGGATATCGTGATCGACGCCTACCGCATCGAGATACTCGACGACGAGGAATTCGCTCACGGTACCGCGACCAACCAGTTTGGCTATCGCACCGGCAACCTGATCGCGGGCGCGGGGACGATCTATTTCGCTTCGTCCGAAGGCTTGGGCCTTGGGTGGGCAACCGCCTATGGCCTGACTGCCTTCTGCATCGTTCCGGCGATCATCGGCGCGCTGTGGATCGGGCCTGGCCGGTTCGTCGATCGGTTCGAGCACGCATCGGGGATGAAGCCGGGGCAGTTCCTGGTGGAGGCGGTGGTCAATCCGTTTCGGGAGTTCCTGACCCGCCACGGCGCGTTCCTGATCCTGGGATTCGTGCTGGTGTACAAGGTCGGCGACGCGATGGGGCAGGCGATGCTCAGCCCGATGATTGTCGATCTGGGCTTTGCTGATCTCGATTACATTTCGGCCAACAAGTTGTGGGGCTTCGGCGCGCTGATCGTCGGCTCGGCGCTGGGGGCACCGTTCATTCTTTGGCTGGGGATGGGGCGCGCGTTGCTGATCTCCGGGCTGATGATGATGCTGTCCAACATCATGTTCATGATCCTGGCTGCGACTGGCCATCATTACTGGATGCTGGTCGCCGCGATCAGCACCGAAAACGTGACCAGCGGGATCGGGCTGACGGTGTTCACCACCTACCTCTCCGGTTTGTCCTCTATCGCCTACACCGCGACGCAGTTCGCGCTGCTGTCCTCGTTCGCGGGAGTCGGGCGCACGTTCATGGCGGGACCTGCGGGCATTCTCGCCGATAGGCTCGGATGGTTCTGGTTCTGGGGCTTCACCGTGGTCGCCGCCATTCCCGGCATGATCCTGCTCTGGATTTTGTGGAGCAAAGGCTATGTGGCCCAGGGCATCCGACAGACCGACGCAGTGGATGAAGGCAAATTGCGTGAGCCGATCAGCGCAGTAAGGATTTTCGGCGTCGCGGTGGCGGTCGTGGGATTGGTCGGCCTGTTGCTGTCGCAACCGTTGCAGTGGCCAAATTATGTGACTTGGACCAGCGCGGCGATCATGCTGGTTGGCGGGTTGACCGCTTGGCTCGGCAGACCAAAATCTAGTCTGGAAGCTGGCGGTTGAGGCGCAGCACCTCGCCGGCGAGGTAGAGCGAGCCCAGGATCAGGACCACCGGCGGATGCGCGCGGTCGGCGTGGCGGGCGATCCAGCGCAAGGCATCCTCCACATCTGTCGCCGCCATGGCCGCGAAGCCCGCCTCGCGCGCCGCCATGGCAAGCGCCTCCGGGCTGTGATGCTCGTGACCCGGCACCGGGATGGTGTGGACGTTGAGCGCGCGGCCCCGGAAGGGATGGAGCACCCCCGGCGCATCCTTGTTGGCGAGCAGGCCGAAGATCATGTGGAACGGCCGCCCCGGCGGGACGGCGCCGCGGAAATGATCGGCGACGGCGCGGGCGGCGGCAGGATTGTGGGCGCCGTCGAGCCAGAGCTCCGCCTCCGCCGGGAGCAGATCGCGGATCGGCCCGGGTCCGAGCAATTGCAGCCGCCCCGGCCATTCGGCCCAGCCCATCGCGGCGCGCAACGCGGCCTCGGGTACGGCGAGGCGCGACTGGTGCCGCAGCATCGCCACGGCCAGCCCGGCATTGGTCGCCTGATGCGCACCGGCCAGGCGCGGTAAAGGCAGGTCCAGACTGCCGTCCCGGTCGCCATAATGCAGGCGTCCGTCGCGAATCTCGGCGTGCCAGGCGCGGCCACGCGGGAGCCACTCCGCGCCGACGGCGTCCGCGCGCGCCCGGATCACCGCTTCGAGCGGCTCGGGATAAGCCAGCGTGACGAGCGGCGCGCCAGACTTGGCGATGCCCGCTTTTTCCCCCGCAATCGCCTCCAGCGTATCGCCGAGAAAAGCGTGATGATCATGGCCAAGCTGGGCGATGCCGCAGACCAGGGGCGCCTCGACGACATTGGTCGCATCCAGCCGGCCGCCGAGGCCCACCTCGAGCACGAGCGCGTCGGCGGGGACGAGCGAGAAAGCGAGGAAGGCGGCGGCGGTGGTCGCCTCGAAGAAGCTCAATTCCATGTCGCCCGCCGCCTCGAAGACTTCGGCGAGCAGAGCGGCAAGCATCTCATCCTCGATCAGCCGCCCGGAAAGGCGAATACGCTCGTTGAAGCGGACGAGATGCGGGCTGGTGTAGGCGTGGACCTTGAGCCCCGCCGCCTCCAGCGCAGCGCGCAGGAAGGCGCAGGTCGAGCCCTTGCCGTTGGTGCCGGCAACGTGGAGCACGGGCGGCAGGCTGCGCTCGGGATGGCCGAGCTTCGCGAGCAGGGCGGAGATCCGCTCCAGGCCCAGGATGTCGCGCCCGGGCGACAGGCGGGCCAGCCGGTCGAGCTGGGCCTGGACGCCGGGGTGATCCGAGCTGGCGCGGTCCGCCACGAGGGCCTTAGGCCGCCTTCTTCTGCGGCGAGAGATAGTCGAGCAACAGGCCGAGGCGCGTGCGCAGGTCCTTCCGGTGCACGACCATGTCGATCATGCCATGGTCCAGGAGATATTCGGCGCGCTGGAAGCCCTCGGGCAGTTTCTCGCGGATCGTGCTCTCGATCACCCTTTGACCGGCAAAGCCGATCAGCGCGCCCGGCTCCGCCAGCTGGACGTCGCCGAGCATCGCGTAGGAGGCGGTGACGCCGCCCGTGGTCGGGTCGGTCAGCAGCACGATATAGGGGAGGCCCGCTTCCTTGAGCTCGGCGATCGCGACGGTCGCCTTTGGCATCTGCATGAGGCTGAGAATGCCCTCCTGCATGCGGGCGCCGCCGGCGGCGGTGACGATGATATAGGGGCAGCGATCCTCGATCGCGGCGCGGGCACCGGCGACGAAGGCGGCACCGACCGCCATGCCCATCGAGCCGCCCATGAAGGCGAAATCCTGCACGCCGAGCACCGCTTTGTGGCCCTCGATCGCGCCGCGCGCGTTGATCAGGGCGTCAGGCTCGCCGGTGGCGGAGCGGGCGGCCTTGATCCGGTCCGTATAGCGCTTTGAATCGCGGAAGCGGAGCGGGTCCTCCTGCACCTTGGGCGAGGCCATGACGGTGTAACCCGGGTCCAGCAGGAGCGAAAAACGCTGCTTCGGCCCGATCCGGCCATGATGGTCGCAGCGCGGGCAGACGTAGAGATTGTCCTCATATTCCTTGGTGAAGACCATCGCCTCGCAACTTGGGCATTTGTGCCAGAGATTGTCCGGCGTCTCGCGTTTGGGAAGAAAAGGAATCGCGTTCCGGACGCGCGTCAGCCAGCTCATGAGGGTCTCCTTGGGCTGGGCAGATAGGTCCCCGGGACCCTTTAGTCCACCTTCAGAGCGTCGCCGCGATGGCGCGAGCGGCGGTGTCCGGGTCGTCGGCCTGGGTGATCGGGCGGCCGACGACGAGGATCGAGGCGCCTGCGTCGAGCGCCTGGCGTGGGGTGACCACGCGCTTCTGGTCGGCGGTCCGGGCATCGGCCGGGCGGATGCCAGGGACGACGATGAACGCGTCCGGCCAGACGCCTCGAACCGTCTCGATCTCCACGCCCGAGCAAACCACACCATCCAGGCCGGCATCCCGCGCAAGCAGAGCGAGCCGCTCGACCTGTGCGTCCGCCGCACCAGGCACCCCGATCGCGTGCAAATCCTCCTCGTCGAGGCTGGTCAGGACGGTGACGCCGACCACCTTCGTCCCCGCGGGCGCGGCCGCCTTGGCATCCTCCATCATCGCCCGTCCGCCCGCCGCATGGACGGTCAGCACGGCCGGCTCCAGCGGGCGCAGCGCGTGGATCGCCTTGGCGACGGTGTTGGGAATGTCGTGCAGCTTGAGATCGAGAAAGATGGGCAGGCCGAGATGGGCGATCTCCCGCACCCCGGCGGGGCCGTTATGAAAGAAGAATTCGAGGCCGAGCTTCAGACCGCCGACATGGGTCTTCACCTGTTCCGCAATGGCCTTGGCTTTTTCGAGATCAGGCGTGTCCAGCGCGACATAGACCGGACTGGTCATGCGCTCGGCCAGGCCTTGCTGTCGGTCGCCTCGCGGTCTGTCGAATCGCGCTCGGCGAGCGGGGTTTCGCTCGGCGCGGAGGAGCGGCGGACCGGCTCGGGAACCGGGTTCGGCACCGCGGCCGGGCCGGCATTGCTCGGATTCTGGGTGTCGAGCCGCCGCTTCAGCGACCAGATGCGCGCCCGGTAGATGATCATGGTCGGGATCAGGCCGAGCAGATAGAAGATCAGCACGAGGATAGGCAGATTGACCTCTGCCACCATGTCTTTCGAAAGATTGATATCGACGCGGTGCCAGTTGCTGATGGCGAACTGGGTCAGCAGCGCGACCAGGACGACAAGGAACAGGGTCTTCAGGAACCGCATGGCCGTCTCTTTCGAGGAAATTGGCGGCCCCGTCCAGTGCTCCTAGCCGACCTCGCGCGCCAATTCCGCGAACAGAGTGTCGATATGGGTGAGGCGGCCGCGCTCGCGGGCGAGGATCGCGCGGAAGGCGTCGCGCTTTAGCTGGGCGATGGCGCCGGGTGGCAGCTGCTTGCCGTTCGGCACTGCGCTGTTGACGATATCGATCAGCCGGTCCGCCCCGTGGAGCCGTCCCCAGAGATAGTCATTTTCGCGATAGGCGCGGCTGAAGAAGGCGCCGAAGCTGTTGAACTGGATGCCCTTCAGCGTCGCCTTCGTTCCGCCCGACCGGATCGCGACCGCATCGTTGGGCGAGATGCGGTCGACCTTGATCGGATCGAACTCGTCCAGCCCGTCTCCCTGGAGGAGGGGGAGGGTGGCGATGTCGTAATAGGGATAGCCGAGATAGGCGAGAATCAGCGCCCGCCGGTCGCTCTTCGGCAGCAGCAGCAAGGCGTCGCTCAGCACCTGGTCGGCCTCCGCGTCCAGCGCTTCGAGCTGCCACTGGTCGTGCAAGGCCGTGAACGCCGCTGCCGGGTCGTCCGCCACGGCTGTGAATGGCGCCCGCCGGTCTTCGGGCAATTGCTCCGGATCGCGGTCGCGGTAGCGGGCGATGGTGGCGTGGAGCACGCGGAGCATGTCCTCCTGCTCCTCGCGCGGCGCCTCCATCTGGCCGGTCGTCTCGGTGATCCGCCGGGCGACGAAGCGCAGGCGGCGGGTGCGGAAGGTCAGGTCGAAATCCTTGAGGAAATCCACCATGTCCTTGCGCGCGCCCTTGGCCGTCAGCGCGCCCGGGTCGGCCAGGCCGAGGGCGTGGATGTGGTTCCAGACCGCCTCGCGAACCGCATGCCGCCGGCTGTTGTCGCCACCGCCGCCGAGGCGGAGGATCGCCGCCGCCATCTCCTCGACCACGGTCGAGAGCTTGAGCTGCCCGTAAGCGGCATAGGCATAGCCGGCCTCGCGCGCGGAGAGGTTATGCGCCTTGTTCCGCCAGCTGGCGAGGCGGGCCGGAGTCGGGCTGGAAAGAAAGAAGCTGGAGCCGACGGCGCGCTCGATCGCCGTCTCCACCTCCGGCCGGATCGCCTCCATGATCCAGCGCAGCCGCCGGACCCGCGCGGAGATTTTCTTGATGCTCTCCAGATTGTCCCGGATCGGCTGCTCGCGGGGGATGTCGGAAAGGGCGCCGAACAAGGTGGAAAGGAAGCCCGGCGGCTCGGCCTCGCCCTCGCCGGCGCTGGTGAGCTTGACGCTCTTCAGGCCCGGCTTCGGGTCGATATAGACGAAGCGACGGTCAACCTCGCGCCGGGCCGGCCGTTTCTCCAGCGCGGCGACGGCGGGGCCGAACGGGCGGTTGTGCAGCACCGAACCGTCGATCAGGATCGCCTGCTCGGCATCCCCCATCGCGGCGCGGCGGGGCATGGCGCGGGCCAGGAAAGCGTCGCGCGTCGGCCAGCTTTGTCCTCGTTTCTCAAGGCATTGATCGAGTTCACTCACACGAAATGGCGGGAAGGCCCCGGGGAAACTCGCGGTCGCCCGCGCCGCATAGACCAATTCGGCGGGGTCGGCGATCCGCCGCCCCGGGCCACCCGGATCCTGGAAGCCGAGAATCAGGCGATGCTCGGTTTCGATCACCTCCGAAGGCGAATTGAGCCGCAAATTCTCCGGATAGCCGTTGAAGTCGGTCACCGTGACGAACAGGTCGAGCGGCTGATATTCCGGCAGCAACGGGGTCCCCTTCGGTCCCTTGGCCATCGCCTCGAATGCGTCGAGCAGCAAATTGGTGAGTCGGGTGCCGCCGAAGGGTGGCTGCATCCAGGGCGCGCGCACGAAATTGGCGAGCTTCGCCTTCACCTCGGCGCGATGAGCCGGCTCCACAGTCTTGTCGATCGTGCCTGAGCGGGTGGACAGCAGCCAGGCGACGGGCACGGCGGCGGTCTTGATGAACTTCTTGAAGCCACTGCCGGGCTGGGCGAGCAGGGAATCGACGTCGGCCGAATCGAGCCAGAGATCGGTCAGCGGATCGAGCGCCTCGCCACTTGCCATGGCATGGGCGAGGAAGACGGCGTTGATCCCGCCCGCGCTCGCGCCGGAGAGGATATCGACAAGGATGCGGATGTCGGTGTCCGTCTCGAGCGCGATCCGGCGCAGCAGATTCGCATAGATGGCCTCGGTCTCGCCCTCCTCGTCGGGCCGGATCGTCGAGCTGTGGACATTCTGGCTGGCGCGGGCGAGCCGCCAGATCTCCTTGGTGATCCCATGCATGTAGACGGCGAGGCTGACGCCGCCATAGCAGACCAGGGCGACCCTGAGCTCCTTCTCGCGCATCCCGGATATTCCTCTCCGCCTGCGCCGCAGCGTGACAGGAAGGCGCCCGGCTGTCGAGCGACACGCACAGGCTCGATTTGGCCGCTTTTCTTCGTACGCGGCGCGGGCTAGGCCGTGCCCGTGTTCCGGGGGCGTTTTGCAGTCTATTTCCTGATCGGCCTGGTGGCGGCCGTGGCGCTGTGGGGAATGACCCGGGGCGGCGGGACCGGTGCCGCGCCGGAGAACAAGGCCCAGGCCGCGCGATTCACCATTCCCGTGGCGAACCAGATCCCACCGCCCGGCGCCGTCGATTATGCGCGGCTCGACGAACGGCTGCAGCGGCTGGCGCGTGACCGCTCCATGGTCGGGCTCGCCGTCGGCGTGGTCGAGAATGGCGAGATCCGCTTCCTCAAGGGCTATGGCGTAACCGAGGCCGGCGGGACCGAGCCCGTGACCCCGTCCACGGTGTTCCGCTGGGCCTCGCTCTCCAAGGGCGTGGCCGCGGACATGGTCGTCCGGCTCGTCGCCGACGGCTCGGTCTCGCTCGATGCGCCAATCGCCCAATATGGCACGTCGCTCCGGCTGCCAAACGGCAATGAAAATGTCGCGACCGTCGCCAATCTCCTCTCGCATACGACGGGCATCTTCGCCCATGCGGAGGAGCCGCGGCTGGAAGAGGGGATGGATCCGCACCTTCTTCGCGCCGGCATGGCCCAGTTCAACGCCAGCTGCGTCCCTGGCAACTGCCACGCCTATCAGAATGTCGTCTATGACGCCGCGAGCGAGCTCGTCGAACGGGTCACGGGCAAGCCTTACGGCCAGGTGCTACAGGAGAGATTGTTCGGCCCGCTCGGCATGACCACCGCGAGCAGCTCGCGCGCGGACCTGATGGCTTCGCACAGCTGGGCGCGCGGCCATGACGGGATGCCGCCCCGCCGGTTCGAGATCAACGACGTCTATTATCGCGTGCCGGCGGCCGGCGGCGTCAACGGCTCGATCCAGGATCTCGCCATCTGGATGCTCGCCAATATGGGCCTCGCGCCGGATGTGCTGACCCCCGCCATGCTGCAGGTAATTCAAGCGCCACGGATCGCAACGCCGGGCGAGAATAGGCGCCGGGCGCGATTTAGCGAGCGGACCACCTGGACCAGATATGCCCTCGGCTGGCGGGTCATGGATTATGCCGGCCACACGGTCATCGGCCATCATGGCGGGGTGAAGGGCTTCCGCTCGATGATCATGTTCGATCCGCAGCTGAAATCAGGCGTGGTCGTGCTCTGGAACTCCGCGAGCGGCCTGCCCAACGGCATCGAATATGAGGTGATGGACATGGTCTATCACCTGCCGTTCCACGAGTGGCTGTTCATGTCGCGGGATGACCAGACGAACGAGCCGGAGGGCGGGGACGCCGCCGAACCCCGCGACCGCGTCGCGCCGCCCGAAACAGCGGAGGGTCGCCGGCGGCCCGGACGCTAAAGCGTTCGCACGCGCGGGGCGAGGTCCGCCCAGATCGGCAGGTGATCGGACGCCCGCCGCGACGCCGCGGTCAGGTGGGCGCCGCTGTCCACCACCCTGAGATCGCGGCTCACCATGATCCGGTCCAGCGCGGCGATCGGGCGGCCCGCATGGAAGCTCCGGCCGCAGGGCGCGAAATCGTGGTCCTCGGCGAAATCGCGGAGGCAGCCGCCATTGGCGCTCCATTCGTTGAGGTCGCCCATCAGGATCGTGGAGGGGTTGCCGTCGCGCTCCTTCAGATGGTCCAGGATCGCCCGCGCCTGCTGCCGTCGCCTCAGGCCGGAAAGATCGAGGTGCATGCCGACACAGCGGAGCAGGGTGCCGTCCACGACAACGTCGGCAAGCACGGCCCCGCGAGGCTCCAGCGTGGGGAGATGGAAGAGGTGATGCTCCAGCACTTCGATCGATTTGCGGACCAGCAGGGCATTGCCGTGCCAGCCGATCGAATCCGCGCGGGTGTCCAGCTCGACCGCTTTATAGTCGCTATGCGCATCCAGCATGTGCAGCGGGATCGCGCTGGCCCTGAGGCCGAAGCGGCGGTCCGCCTCCTGCAAAGCGATGATGTCGGCGTCGAGCTCGTTCAGGACCTCGATCGTGCGCTCCGGCCGCCGCTTCCGGTCGGTGCCGATCGCCTTTCGCATATTGTAGGACGCAACGCGGATCATGTGCCGCCCTTAGAAGGGGCCTTGCGGCAGGCGCAAGCTTAGTGCGTCTTCGCTTTCGAAAGGGCATGGTCGAGCGCCCGCACCGCCTTCTCGGCGGCGGCGGTCACCGCGGCCTCGATGCGGCCGGCCTCGGCATGGACCGCGACCGGCGGATGGCCGTTCACCCGCGCCTCCAGGCTGACGCGCTTGTCGCCGTCGCCGCCCTTGGCGCCGTTCATGTCGGTGACGTGGACCTCGACGTCGCTGAGCCGCGATTCGAACCGTTTCAGCTTGGCCCGCACCTTCTCCTCCAGCCGGGCATTGGCCTCCGCATCGCTGATGAGCCGGTTGTCGGTGCTGATCTGGACGAACATTCAATGCCTCCTCGCTTGCCCTGTAAGGTGAATAATGCGGCGGCGGGCCGGGCGTTCCATGGCGCGCTTTTCCGCTGGATGTTCCCGTCATGTTCCGTTACGCAGGCGCCATGGCCAAGCCGAAGAAACGCTATGTCTGCCAGCTCTGCGGCTCCGTCAGCCCCCGCTGGACCGGACAGTGCGTCGATTGCGGCGAGTGGAACAGCCTGGTCGAGGATGCGGGCGGGGTGGTGACGCCCTTCTCCGCCAAGCACAATCTGCGCGGCGGCGGGCGGCGGATCGAGCTGGTCGGGCTCGATGCCGAGGTCCAGCTGCCGGCGCGGGTCTCGACCGGGATCGCCGAACTGGACAGGGCGATGGGCGGCGGGCTGGTGGCCGGCTCGGCGACGTTGATGGGCGGCGATCCGGGAATCGGCAAATCGACCCTCTTGTTGCAGGCCGCCGCGAAGGTCGCTGCGCAGGGCCTTGAGGTCGCTTATATTTCTGGGGAGGAGGCGGCGGACCAGGTCCGCCTCCGCGCCCGCCGGCTCGGGCTTGGCGCCGCGCCGCTGCGGCTGGCGGCGGCGACGTCGGTGCGGGACATCCTGACCACCTTGGGCGAAAGCAGGGCGCCGACCCTGCTGGTGATCGATTCGATCCAGACCATGTATTCGGACCTGATCGAGGGCGCGCCGGGCACGGTGAGCCAGGTCCGCGCCGCCGCGCACGAGCTGATCCGCTTCGCCAAGGAGAGCGGCGCGGCTCTCGTGCTGGTCGGCCATGTCACCAAGGACGGCGCGATCGCCGGCCCGCGCGTGCTCGAACATATGGTCGATACGGTGCTGAGCTTCGAAGGCGAGCGCAGCCACCAATATCGCATCCTGCGCGCCACCAAGAACCGCTTCGGCGGCACCGACGAGATCGGCGTGTTCGCCATGGGCGAGGAGGGGCTGGCCGAGGTCGCCAATCCTTCGGCCTTGTTCCTCACCGATCGGGGCGAGGCAGTGCCGGGCGCGGTCGTCTTCCCGGCGCTGGAGGGAACCAGGCCGGTCCTGGTCGAAATCCAGGCCCTGACCGTCCGCCTCGCCAGCGGCGCGACCCCCCGGCGCGCGGCGGTGGGCTGGGATTCGGGACGGCTGGCGATGCTCCTCGCCGTGCTTGAGGCGCGCTGCGGCCTCAATTTCTCCAGCGCCGAGGTCTATCTGAACGTGGCGGGCGGCTATCGGGTGACCGATCCGGCGGCGGACCTGGCGGTGGCGGCGGCCCTGGTTTCGGCCTTGTCCGAGCGGCCGGTGGCTGCGGAGACAGTGGCGTTCGGCGAAGTCGCCCTCTCCGGCGAGCTCCGCCCCGTCGCCCATGGAGCCCTGCGCCTCAAGGAAAGCGCCAAGCTCGGCTTCGAACGAGCTTTGGTGCCTGCGGCAATGGCAGCGGAAAAGGGGGCAATGCGGCTCACGGGCTTCCGCACGCTGGGGCAATTGGTGGATCATCTCCTAGGGCGCGGCTAAACAGCCCCCTGGCCGCCTGAACCAATTCTGCTAGGTTGTCGCGGTGCATATCCCCATTCTGTTTTTCGCGGCGCTCCAGCCGTCAGTGGCGGTTGCGCCATGGGAGTGCTTTCAGGCAATGTCTTGGCAGTATCCCGTTTTCAGCGTCGAGCGCTATCTGACGGCTGAACGGGCGGCGGCGGGCGATTTCATTTCATGGTCGACCCATGACTCTGGCAGCATCGTCTGGATAGTTCGGGACCGAGCCGCCTGGACTTTGCAGGTCGCGTTTCTCGGTCTCCCGTTCAACCTGCCGCGTGCGCCGACGTCCCCGCTTGTCGTGCGGTTGGAAGCCAATGGACGGACCGTCGCGCGTATCCCGGTCCGCCCGCAAATCGAGCGGACCGATCAAGGCGGTCTGTTCGCCTATATACGCCTCTCGAATGCTCGCGATCGCGATTATCCTCCGCACGGCCCGGTTCCGGCGCTGGGAACGCTGCGGCGTCTTGTCGGCACACTCGAAGAACGCGGAGGCCGCGCTTTGGCCACTGTTTCCGTTCCGCTTCCGGATGAGGCCACCATGCGCGGCGAGGGGCGGCATCTCCTGCAACGTGTGATCGAGAAGGCCGCGGATCCCGACGCCGAGTGCAGGGATAGGCGCCAGCCTGTCCGGGTTCCGCCACCGCCGCCGCGCTGAGGCGCTTCCCCCGAATCAATCTCTCCTCTAGTCACCCCCTCATGGGTTTCACTGCGCTCGATATCGTCGTCATTCTGCTGATCGGCGGCGGCATGGTCTTCGGCTGGCTTCGCGGCTTCGTCGCGGAGGCGATCTCGCTGCTCGCCTGGTTCCTCGCGATCCTCGCGCTCCGGACCTTCTACACGCCGGTCTCGCACGCGCTGGAGCGGCCCATCGGCAGTGCGTCGGGCGCTTCGGTGCTGACGTTCATCCTGATCTTCGGCATCGTCTTCCTGCTCGGCAAACTGGCCTCGCGCCGCATCGGCCGCCGGGTCCGCGACAGCTTCATCAGCCCGCTCGACCGGGTGCTCGGCGCGGTCTTCGGCGCGCTCAAGGGCCTCATCGGCGCGACCATCCTCTTCATGGTGCTGAACATCGTCTACAGCTTCAGCTTCCTGAGCGGCGGCGGCGGCCGGCCCGAATGGATGACCAACGCGGCGAGCTACGGCCTCCTGAAATCGACCAGCGGCACCGTGTCCGATCTGGTCGAGGCCCAGCAGAATGCGATGGACGCCGCCGAGGACCGCAACACGCAGAGCAGCGCTGAAACCAAATGACCGAGCTCCGTCTGCACGACACGATGGCGCGGGAGAAGCGCGTCTTCACGCCCGCCGACCCGAACCGCGTGACCATGTATGTCTGCGGGCCGACCGTCTATTCGCGCGCCCATATCGGCAATGCCCGCCCGGCAGTCGTGTTCGACGTGCTGTCGCGCCTGCTCCGCCATCTCTATGGCGAGGACAAGGTCGTCTATGCGCGCAACGTCACCGACGTGGACGACAAGATCATCGATTCCGCCCGCGCGGAGGGCGTCGACACGTCAGTGATCACGCAGCGCTACGAGGATTTCTACCTCGCCGACATGGGCGCGCTCGGCGTCCGCCCCCCGGACATCGCGCCGCATGCGACGGACCCGGTCAATATCGGTGCGATGATCGCGATGATCGCGCGGCTGGTCGACACCGGTAACGCTTATGAGGCGGACGGCCACGTGCTGTTCAATGTCCCCTCAGACCCGGATTATGGCGCGCTCGGCCGGCGCGACCGCGAGGCGATGATCGCCGGCGCCCGCGTCGAGGTCGCGAGCTACAAGAAGGACCCGGCCGATTTCGTGCTGTGGAAGCCGTCGGCCGACGGCGTGATCGGCTGGGACTCGCCCTGGGGCCGGGGACGGCCGGGCTGGCATATCGAATGCTCGGCGATGATCGAGGCCCATCTGGGCCAAACCATCGACATCCACGGCGGCGGCCTGGACCTGATCTTTCCGCACCACGAAAACGAAATCGCGCAGAGCCGTTGCGCCCACGAGGGCACGCCGCTGGCGCGCTACTGGGTGCATAACGGCTTCCTGTCGATGGCCGGCACCGAGAAGATGTCGAAGAGCCTCGGCAATGTGGTGACGGTGGCGGATTTGCTGGCGCAGGGGCATAAGGGCGAGGTGCTGCGTTTCGCTTTGCTTTCAGCACATTATCGGCAGCCGTTGGAATGGTCCGAGAGCCTGATCGCGCAGAGCAAGTCCGTACTGAATAAATGGTATGGTTTGCTGCGTGATCTCGAACCGATTGTGAGCGGTGGATCTACCTGCGAAGTCTCGCATCGTGTCGAGGATGAGCTGGCCGAGGACCTCAACACTCCAGCAGCTATCGCTGAACTGAACGCTCTGCATGATCATCTAAGGCGATTTCGAAACCAATACGCTCATCAGCAGGCTGATGTGATGGCCCTACAGGCTGCGGCGCTCCAGCGAGATGAATTCGTGAACTCGGCTCGCCTCTTGGGCCTGCTGGCGGAAGAGCCCACCAGTTGGTTCCAGGGTGACGGAGACATTCTGATTGAGGCGAGAATTGTTGCTCGCACCGAGGCCAAGCAGAATCGCGACTTCGCCGAGGCAGACCGCATCCGCGCGGAGCTGGCGGCGGAAGGCATCGTCCTTGAGGACGGCCCGCAAGGGACGAGTTGGCGGCGCGCCTGAGCCGCACTAAGGGGGGACGGTGACCGAACCCCTCTATACCCGCGACATTCTCCGCCTCGCCACGTCGATCCCGTATCTCGGACGGCTCGCGAACGCGGAGGCCAGCGTGGAGAAGCGGGCGCCGGTCTGTGGGAGCCATGTCGTCGTCGATCTCGTGCTGGACGCGGAGGGCAGGGTCGCCGCGATCGGGCAGGAGGTGAAGGCCTGCGCCTTCGGCCAGGCGTCCGCGGCGCTGATGGGGCAGCACGTCATCGGCCGCGCGCCAGCGGAACTGGCCGAAGCCCGCGACGCGCTCGCCGCCTGGCTCGCCGGCGCCAGCGACGATCCCGGCGCCTGGCCCGGTCTCGACTTCCTCCGCCCGGCCCGCCGCCTCAGCGCCCGCCACGGCGCGATCCTGTTGCCCTTCCAGGCGGCCGCCGAAGCGGCGGCGCTCGCCGCGCACGAGGCCGTGCGGCGATGAGCCACCCCGTCGCACCGCCCCTGGAGGCAGGCACCACCCTGCTGCACGACGCGGTGATCCTGCTCGGCTTCGCACTCGTTTTCGTCCTCGTGTTCCGCCGCCTCGGACTCGGCGCCACGCTCGGTTACCTCATCGCCGGCGCGATCTGCGGGCCGCAGGTCCTGAACATGGTGGCGGGCGCGCAGAGCAAGTTGCACTTCGCCGAGCTCGGCATCGTCCTGCTCCTCTTCCTCGTCGGGCTCGAGCTGAATCCGTCACGGCTCTGGCGAATGCGGCACGACATCTTCGGCTTCGGCCTGCTGCAGGTGCTGATCTGCGGTGTGGCGACCGCGGCTCTGGTCTGGCTCGCGACGGGCTCCAGCCTCGCCGCCTCCGCAGCGCTCGGCCTGCCGCTCGCGCTCTCCTCGACCGCGCAGGTCCTGCCTCTGCTGCAATCCGCGGGCCGCCTCCGCACGCCGTTCGGCGAGCGCGCCTTCTCGATCCTGCTCTTCCAGGATCTCTCGATCGTCCCAATGATCACCCTGATCGCGGCGATGAGCCGGAACCCGGCCGATGTCGGCGGCCCGCCCGGCTGGCTGCTCGGCGTCTATACGCTCGGCGCGATCGTCGGGCTGGTGCTGGTCGGCCGCTTCCTGCTGAGGCCTTTGTTCCGCCTGATCGGCAATCTCGGCGAGCGCGAGATGTTCATCTTCGCCGCCCTCTTCACCGTCATCGCCAGCGCCGCCCTGATGGAGCTGCTCGGCCTCTCCACCGCATTGGGCGCCTTCATCGCCGGCGTGATGCTGGCCGACACGCCCTACCGGCACGAGATCGAGGCCGACGTCGAGCCGTTCCGCTCGATCCTGCTCGGCCTGTTCTTCCTTTCCGTCGGCATGATGCTCGACCTGCACGCCATCGCCGACCGGCCATTCTTCGTGATCGGGATGGCGCTGGCTTTGATCGCGCTGAAGGCGGGGATCATCATGGGCCTCGCCATGCTCTTCCGCATGGCCTGGCGCCCGGCGCTCGGCCTCGGCCTCTTGCTGAGCCAGGGCGGCGAGTTCGGCTTCGTCCTGTTCGCGCAGGCGCAGAGCGCGATGCTCATCGAACCCGAGGCGGCCAGCCTGTTCGGCGCGATCGTCACCCTTTCCATGGCTTCGACGCCCTTCCTGATGATGGCGACCCGCAAGTTCCGCTCCGAGCCGGTCAATACGGACGATCAGGAGCGGGACGCGCCGGTGGCGGACGGGGCCAATGCCCTGATCGTCGGCTATGGCCGCTTCGGCCAGACCGTTGCCCAGATGCTCCTCGCCCAGGGCATCCAGGTCACCCTGATCGACACCGATATCGAGATGATCGACGTCGCCGGCAGCTTCGGCGCGAAGGTCTATTATGGCGACGGCACCCGGCTGGACGTGCTCCGCCAGGCCGGCGCGGCGGACGCCGAGTTGATTCTCTTCTGCCTGGATGGCGACCAGATCGAGCCGGACCTGGTCGAAGGCGTCCACGAGGCCTTCCCGCAGGCGGCGATCTTCGTCCGCGCCTTCGACCGCCGCGCCTTCCTGAAGCTGCGCGGCGCCCCGGTGGCGGGAATCGTGCGCGAACTGCTCGAATCGGCGGTGAAGATGGCGCGCCTCGCCATGCAGGCGGCCGGCGTCGACGTCGAGGAGATCGACCGCAGCGAGGCGCTCTACCGCGCCCGCGATCGCGAGCGGCTCAAGGCGCAGATCGAAAGCAACGACCTCCGCGCCAAGGTTGACCGGGTCATTACCGATGTGGCGCTGCCCGCGGAACAGGTCGCCGAGGACCAGATCAAATCCTGAGCGCCGCGACGATGCGGTCGACGACGCCCTCCGGACGCAGTGCCCCGCTATCAATCCGGAGATGCGCTTCCGCGTAAATCGGGTTTCGCACGGCGGCGAGCCGTTTGAGCGAGCCAACCGGATCGGCTGAGTCGAGCAGAGGCCGCGGCCCGGCCCGCCTCGCGAATACACTCACATCGCCGTCGAGCCAGATGACGGTGCAATAAGCCAGGAGGCGTGCGCGCGTCACCGGGCTCAGGAAGGCGCCGCCCCCCGTCGCGATCACCTGCGGCGGCCGCTCCATCAGACGGGCGATGAGCTGGCGCTCGGCGTCGCGGAAGGCCGCCTCGCCATGGCGCGCGAAGATGTTCGGGATCGAAAGATCGGCGTCCGCCGCGATCGCTTCGTCGGTATCCGCGAAGGGCAGGGCGAGGCGCGCCGCCAGCCTGCGGCCGACCGTTGACTTGCCGGCGCCGGGCAAGCCGACCAATGCGATCGACATTTTCGCTCTTTCCGCCCCGTTCGCCACCAAGCGGGGGCTATACAGGCCGCGCCTCGCTGGGGCAAAAGCGCTTTATGCCCAAGTACAGCTTCGCGCCGCAGCGCCGCCGCCGCAATCCGATCGGTCTGATCCTCCTCGTCATCCTCGTGCTGCTCGCCGGCTACCTGGTCTGGCTTGGCGTCCGGTCCACCGACGTGCCGCAGCAGCGGATCGAGCAGGATGTGACCAATGCGGTCAACGGCCGCTAGAGCCGGCCTGCTTGCCGGGGCCGCGGCCCTGCTCATCGCCATCCCGGCGCTGAGCCAGGACCGGCGCAGCCCCGAATCCATCCTGCCGCCCGGCTTCGGCGATCCGCAGAACCTGCCGCCCCCGGAGAAGGCGAATCCGACCCCGCGCCCGCCGCGCGAAGCGCCGACCCCGCCGCCGCCGGATCAAAACGCTCCGCCGACCAGCGGCACCGAAACCGTGGCCGAGACCGAGAATGGCACGGAGACCGCGGCCGACGGCGTCGAGGAGGTGGCGCTCGACACCAGCCAGCTGCCGCGGCCGGGCAATTATTTCACGGTGCCGCGCGGGCTCGAGCGCCCGACCGATCTGGTCGGCCCGCTCCAGCCCGGCAATTTCGGCCTCGCTCCCGACGCCTTCGCGCGGAGCAACGGCTTCCTCGTGCAGGCGCTGATGCGGCGGATGCAGGCGCCCTTGGCCTCGCGCTGGGCGTCGATCACGCTGCGCCGCGCCTTGCTCTCCCGCGTGCCGGCGCCGGCCGGCGTCCAGCCGGTCGATTGGGTCGCCGCACGCGCCAACCTGCTGGTCAATATGGGCGAGGCGGACGCCGCCCGCTCTTTGGTCGATGCGGTCGATGTTGAGCAATACACGCCCCAGATGATCGACGCCGCCTCGGCGACGGCCCTGGCCACGGCCGATCCGGCGGCGCTCTGTCCCCTGGTCGCTCCGGCGCGAAGCATGTCGCAGGACCCGGTCTGGCAGCTCGCCGACGGCATGTGCGCGGCGCTGGAGGGCGAGGCGGCGCGTGCCGGCGCGCTCATCGACCAGATTCGCGACCGCAACGGGCCCAGCATCGATCTCCAGCTCGCCGAGAAGGTGGTCGGCACCGGCGCGGAGACGCGGCGGGCGGCGGAGCTGCGATGGGACGGCGTCAGCCAGATGACGCCCTGGCGCTTCGGACTGGCCAGCGCCACCGGGGCGGCGATCCCGGACAACCTCTTCAACGCGGCCGGGCCGCGCATCCAGGCCTGGATGGTCCGCGCGCCGATGGTGCCGCTGGCGCAGCGCCTGCGCGCCGCCTCCACCGCGGCGTCGCTGGGCGTCCTCTCCTCCAACAGCCTGGTCGAGATTTACAGCCTGGAGCTGGACCAGACCGACCCGGCCGAGCAGGCGGGCACGGTCGGGGCGCGGCTGCGGAGCGCCTGGGTCGAGCAGGATCCCGGCCGCCGGCTGGAGGCGATGCGGAGCCTGTGGACCGAGAGCCAGGCGCCGGTCGATCAACAGGCGCGCCTGATCCTGACCGCCGGCGCGGCGGCGCGGATTCCGGCCACCGCCGATTACATCTCGGATGCCCCCAACCTGATCGCCTCGATGCTGAGCGCCGGCATGGACGGGGAAGCGGCCCGCTGGGGCGCTGCGATCGAGGCGAACGGGTCGTCGGACAAGGGCTGGGCCTTGCTCGCGCTCGGCGCGCCGCGGCTCAATGTCGCGGTCGACGCCTCGCGCATCTCAAGCTTTTCCGGTTCCGATGAGCGCGCCGGCCAGATGCTGGTCGCCGGCCTTGCCGGGCTCGGCCGCATCAGCGGCGACCAGGCCAGTTCCGCCGGCTTCAGCCTGGGCGGTGACGATGTCTGGACGCGGGCGATCGACCAGGCGGCGCAGGCGCGCGCGCCGGGCACGGTGGTATTGCTCGCCGGGATCGGGTTGCAGACGACGAGCTGGGCCGGCGTCCCGCCAGCCTATCTGTTCCGGATCGTCCGGGCCTTGCGCGCCGTCGGCATGGACTTCGAAGCGCGGATGATCGCCGCCGAGGCGGTCGCGCGGTCGTGACCGCATTGGACGATCGCCAGTCCATCGCCGCCTTCCTCGAAATGATGGCCGCCGAGGCCGGGGCGGCGCGCAACACCCTCTTGGCCTATGAGGGTGATTTGCGCGGCGCGTCCGAATTGCTGGGCGGCGCACTGGCGAGCGCGGGCGCGGAGGCGCTGCACGGCCTCGCCGAAGCCTGGATGCCCCTCAAGCGGGCCACGGTCGCTCGCAAGGCGGCGGCGCTGCGGCGGTTCTACGCCTTCCTGCAGGACGAAGGGATGCGCACGGACGATCCCTCCGCCGCCTTGCCCCGCCCGGCCAGCGAGCGGCCTTTGCCCAAGATCCTCGATCATCGCGCCGTGGACGCCTTGTTCGCGGAGGTCGAGCGCCGGAAAGGCGAGGGGAGCGCCGGCGCACTTCGCCTCGCCGCTCTCATCGAACTGCTCTACGGCTCGGGCCTTCGCGCCACCGAGCTCGTCTCCCTGCCGCGCAATGCAGTGCAGCCGGACAAGCCTTTCCTGATCCTGCGTGGGAAGGGCGAGCGGGAGCGGCTGGTGCCGATCTCCGATCGCGCGCGCAACGCCGTGGCCGAGCATGCCGCGACCGTGCCGCGCGACGCGCTCTGGCTGTTCCCGTCCGGCAAGAAGCATCTGAGCCGGGTGCGCCTCTATCAATTGGTCCGCGAGCTTGCCGCCGACGCCGGCATCCCGCCCGAGCGGATCAGCCCGCATGTGCTGCGCCACGCCTTCGCCACCCATTTGCTGGAGGGCGGGGCGGACTTGAGGGCGGTGCAGATGCTGCTCGGCCATGCCGATATCGCGACCACCCAGATCTACACCCATGTCGATTCGCGCCGGCTGATCGATCTGGTGAACACGCGCCATCCCCTTGCGGACAAACCTGCACGCGTTGACGCGAAGCCGAACCCGGCCTAACCCCCGGCGCCGCAATGGCCACCTTTCTCGACTTTGAAAAACCGATCGCCGAACTCGAAGCCCGGATCGCCGAGCTGCGGGATACGGCGTCCGCCGCCGAACCCAATATCGAGGCGGAGATCGGCCGTTTGCAGGAGCGCGCCCAGCGCATGCTGCGCGACTGCTATGCGAAGCTGACGCCGTGGCAGAAGACGCAGGTGGCCCGGCATCCGGAGCGTCCGCATTTCCGGGATTATATCGACGGGCTGATCGAGGATTTCGTGCCGCTCGCCGGCGATCGCAATTTCGCAGACGATTCCGCCGTGATCGGCGGCTTTGGCAAATTGGGCGGGCGCCGCATCGTGATCATCGGCCAGGAGAAAGGCGATGACACGGCGAGCCGCCTCAAGCACAATTTCGGCATGGCGCGGCCCGAAGGCTATCGCAAGGCCATCCGCCTGATGGATCTGGCCGATCGGTTCGGCCTGCCGGTGGTCACCCTGGCGGACACGCCCGGCGCCTTTCCGGGTGTGCAGGCGGAGGAAAGGGGCCAGGCCGAGGCGATCGCCCGCGCGACGGAGAAGTGCCTCTCTGTCGGCGTGCCGTTGGTCACCGCGATCACCGGCGAGGGCATGTCCGGCGGCGCGATCGGCATTGCCGCGGCGAACCGCGTGCTGATGCTTGAGCACAGCATCTATGCGGTGATCTCGCCCGAAGGCTGCGCCTCCATCCTCTGGCGCACCGCGGAGAAGGCGGCCGACGCCGCCGAGGCGATGCGGGTCACTGCTCAGGATCTGAAGCAATTGGGTGTGATCGATCGGATCGTGCCGGAGCCGGCCGGCGGCGCGCATCGCGAGCCCGCCACCACCATCGCCGCGCTGGGCGCCGCGATCGGCGAGGAGCTGGATGCGCTGGCCCCACTCTCCCGCGAGGCGGTCCGCAAGGAGCGCCGCGAGAAGTATCTCTCGATCGCCTGACCTCCCGCGGAGCAGCGCGGCTTTCCAAACCCCGCGCGTCTGTGCCATTCTCCCCGCGACTGCGTGGATGGGGAGTAAAGTCATGAAGTTGACCGCCATCGCTTTGGCCGCTTTTGCCGTCATCGCGGCGCCGATCGCCGTGCAGGGTGAACCATCGCCGGCCAAGGCCAAGGCCCCGACCACGCGGCGGGTCTGTACTGTCACCCCGACGCTCGGCAGCCGGGTCAACAATGTGCGGCGGTGCCGCACCGAGCAGGAATATGAGCAGGAGAAGCAGGAGGCGCGCCAGGTCACCGACCGGATTCAGGCGTTCAAGCCGACCATGTGCGCGCCCCCGCGTCCGGCCTGTTGATCCGATAACGAAAAGGGCGGCGGAAGCTTGCTCCCACCGCCCTTCGCGATCCGATGAATGAAGCGGCTTAGCCGTTCATCGCCGACGCGGCGTTGTTGAAGGTCGTACGGATCGAGGTGCCGAGGCCCTGCATCGCGGTGATGGCGGCAACGGCGATAAGGGCGGCGATCAGGCCATATTCGATGGCGGTCGCGCCCTTGCTGTTCTTGATGAGCTTGCGAATGCGCAGCATGTCCGGTCTCCTTGGTTCCACTTGGCTTCGGGATGTCCACTTCCCGGCCGCCCGCCTGAAGACTGGGTCGGCATTCTCGCGCATAAGCCCTCAGGCTTGAGAAACATTTAATGGCCGGCTGCGGCGGCACCGGTGCGCCGGGCAAAGAAAAGGGGCGGCGGAACCAGGTTCCGCCGCCCCTCTCTTACCGGTCTGTTCGAACGGCTTAGCCGTTCATCGCCGACGCGGCGTTATTGAAGGTCGTGCGGATGCTGGTGCCGAGGCCCTGCATCGCCGCAATGGCGGCAACCGCGATCAGAGCCGCAATCAGGCCATACTCGATGGCGGTGGCGGCTTTGTTATTCTTGATGAACTTGCGAATGGTCTGCATTGTCCGGTTCCTCGATCTCAATTTTCAATCGCGGAAGGTCCACAGGCCAACCGCGCGCCCCTTTTGAGAGCTGATCCGTTTTCTGCGATCGGGCTTTATAATCGGTTAAAGTCCGCGCCGTTTTTTTTGACCTGGATCAGTGGCTCGTTACGGGCGCAATTCCGCCACGCGACGGGAGGCGGACACAACCTTCAGGGTGCACCGAGTCGATCGATCAGGATTCGGGTTGCGCGACGCGCGGCGGTCAGGCGCCGCTCACCGAAGTCTGGACGTTGTTCCACATGCCGACAGTGGTGTTGGCGAGGGCGACGACACCGACGAGAATGGCGAGAAAGATGAGCGCGACGATCAGGCCATATTCGACCGCCGTCGCGGCTTTGGTTTCACGTGCAAGTCGATAAAGACTACGCATGCCTCATGTCCCCTGTCCCTGACGGGGCAAATACAAGTTACTGAGTTAATGAAACCCTTCCGGAAGTGCGCAATTTGGAAAATAATCCGACAATGACGGTGGTCGCGGCGGCTTTGCTCGACGGTGAAGGGCGCATTTTGCTGCAGCAACGCGCCCCCGGACGAGCGATGGCGGGCCTCTGGGAGTTTCCGGGCGGCAAGGTGGAGGAAGGTGAGCTGCCCGAAGCGGCGTTGGCGCGCGAGCTGGAGGAGGAATTGGGGATCGGTGTCGCGGAGGAGGATTTCGTCCCCGCATGCTTCGCCAGCGCGCCCGTTGGCGGGCGACGCATGACCCTGCTCCTTTATCTATGCCGGCGCTGGCGGGGCGAACCCGCGCCGCTGGATGCGAGCGCTCTCGCCTGGCTGCGCCCGGAGGAGATGCGCCCTGGCGAGATGCCGCCCGCCGACGCCCCCCTCATCCCGATGCTCGACGCCTTGCTCAAAGCGGGGGTGGCATGATCGAACCGGAGGGCGAAGCCAGGCTGGAGCGGCTGCGGCTGCCGGCCATGGCGCTGTCGCTCTGCTTCCTGTTCCTGGTGGTGATCGCGCTCGTGACGATCCTGCGCGATCCCTACCAGATGGACTTCATCTCTTATTGGGCGGCCGGAAAGCTCGGCCTCGCCGGGCAGGCGCCGCTCGCCTACGACTTCACCGCCCACCGCGCGGTCGAGTTGCAAGCGACGATGGTGGCGGGAATCCCCTATGGCTACCCGCCCGCCTTCATGCTCCTCGCCACGCCCTTCGCTCTGCTTCCTTATCCGACAGCGGCGGTCGCCTGGGTGATCCTGACCTGGGGCGCTTATGCGCTCGCGGTGCGGTTCTGGGCGCCCAAGGCCTGGTGGTTGGCGATGGCGATGCCGCCTTTGCTGATCAACGCGATCACCGGCCAGGCGGGCTTCCTGATCGCGGCCTTGTTCATCGCCGGCATGACCCTGCTGCCAAAGCGGCCCTTGCTTGGCGGCATATTGCTCGGGCTGATGGTGGTGAAGCCGCAGCTCGGGATCGTTCTGCCTTTCGCGCTGGCGGCGGGAAGTCAATGGCGCGCCTTTGCCGGGGCGGCCCTGTCCGCGGCGGGGTTCCTGCTCCTGGGGCTGCTGGCCTTCGGCTGGCAGAGCTATGTCGCCTGGCTCGGCAACGCCCATCTCTATTCGGCGGTGGTCGCGGACGGGCTGGCCGGCTGGCAGCGCATGGCCAGCGTCTATGCCGCGCTCCGCTTCGACGGGCTTGGCGCCGGACCGGCCTGGATCGCGCAAGGCGTGGTCGCGGTCGCCGCCGTGGGGGCCGCCATTCTCATCTGGCGCCGCACCACGGACTGGGGGGCGCGCGCGTCGGCGCTTGCCGCAGCGACCATGCTCGCAAGCCCTTATCTGTTCACCTACGACATGCTGCTGCTGATCGTGCCGCTGGCCTGGCTGGTGGGGCGGGGGCGGCAGCTCTGGCTGCTGGGGTTGTGCTGGGCATTGATGGCGCTTGGCCTGATGCAGGCTTTGGCCTGGGCCGGCGGGCCGAATCTCGCCCCGCTCGTACCGATCATTCTGCTCGCGCTCCTGTGGCGCGAGGCTCAGCGCGATTTGGGCTTGAGCGCCTCGGCGAGCGAGGCAGTCCCGGAGCCGCGTCTGGCCGGCGCCGGTTGAGAGGGCGCGGGCGCCCAGCCGCTCAGGAAGATCAACTCAAACCTCTCCGTCGTGCCTTCCCCGAAATCCGCCGAAGCGGCGGCGAGGCCGAGACGGGTGAATGGCGCCTTCGAGCGCTGGGCGAGAATGTTGGTGGTGCCGGTCAGCCGCAGGTCGGCGAGCAAGCGGGGCAGGCCGGCATAACGCACCTCGACCACCTCCCGGTCCGCGACTGGCAGAGCGAAGCCGGCCCGGGTCAGCAGGTCGCCGGCCGCCCGCACGTCGATCTGCGGATGGATGCGGGGGGAGGGATCGCGCCCTTCCGCCGCCTCCGCCGCGCGCATCGCCTGCCGAAGCCGGGGCAGGCTGCCGGCGCCGGCAAAAGCGGCGAGGAACAGCCCGTCCGGCTTCAGCGCGCGCCGGATCAGGGCCAGTGCTCCAGGCAAATCGTTGATCACATCGAGCAGCCCCACCGAGATGGCGAGGTCCACACTCGCCGGCGCCAGCGAGGGCAGGTCGTCCTCCCCGATCCGCGCCACCTCCAGCCCGCGTTCCGCCAGCCGTTCGCCGAGCCAGGGATCGCTGCTCAACTCCACTGCTCTGGCGAAAGGCCGCGCCACCAGATCGAGCCGGTCGAGCAATTCCTCCGCCGCCCGCCGGTGCAGCCACAAGGCGTCGTCCTTGCCCGAGCCCGCCCGCGCCCGGCGCAGCTGCCCGAGCCGCGCGTCGAAGGGAAGGTTGGGTCCGCCGGTCATGTGGCGGGCCTATAGCAGACCGGCGCCGGGCTCCAACGCCTGTCCGCCCCCGGACAGCCTGTCCGGAATCGAACGCGCATTGGCCTGTGGCTTTGCGGCCAGCAGAGAGGAAAAGTGCTGGCATGCCTCTTGCTGCGAAGCGCTGCGATGACCATTGGAGAAACGCTTTCCCTTCCCGGCGCTGCCCGATAAAAGCCCCAAATGCCGATAAGTGTATTGCGTGACTAAAACAGTTGTGCGAAGAGCCGCGACGATGACCGAACTGACCTTTGAACCGATGCGCCGCGCGATGGTGGCGAGCCAGCTCCGGACGACGGGGGTCAACGATCCGCGCGTGATCGCGGCGATGGGCGAGGTGGCGCGCGAGCATTTCGTTCCCGCCGAGCGCAGCGCGCTGGCTTATGCCGACGCGGCCGTGCCGCTCGCTGACGGACGGGCGCTGAATCCGCCCATGGCGCTCGGCCGGCTCCTGACCGAGGCGCAGTTGCAGGGCCATGAGCACGCGCTCGTGATTGCCGCCGGCTCTGGCTATGCGGCCGCGGTGCTGGCGCAGCTGGTTGGCTCGGTGGTTGCGCTTGAGGCGGATGCGGCGCTTGCCGCGACTGCGCGCGAGACGCTGGCCGGGACGGGCGTCACGCTCGTCGAAGGGCCGCTCGCCGACGGCTGGGCCGCCGGCGCGCCTTATGATTTCATCCTGATCGACGGCGCGGTCGAATATGTCCCGCCGGCGATCGTCGCCCAGGCGGCGGAAGGCGCGCGGATCGGCGTCGCCATGCTGGACCGGGGCGTGACCCGTCTGGCCATGGGCCGCGTCGTTGGCGGCGCCTTCGGGCTGACCGCGTTTGCGGACGCTGCGGTGGCGATCCTGCCGGGGTTCGAGCAGCCCCGTAATTTTGTCTTTTGAGAGCGGAGTGGGTTTAATGCGTTCAGCCTTGCTGGCAGCGGTCGGATTGGCGGCCATCGCGACAAGCGGCGTGGCCGATGCGCAGACCCGGTCGCGCCGGCACGCGCGCCCGGCTGTCACGCACCCGGCTCCGGCGACGCCCCAGTCGCAGACCCAGGCCTTCGTGCCCAATCCGGCGCGCGCCCCCGCCGCGACCACGCCGGCCCCGGCGCCGGTCGATTATGGCCGCGAGCAGACGCTGCGCGACGCTTTGGTGCGCACCTACCAGACCAATCCGACCCTGATGGCGCAGCGCCAGGTGCTCCGCCAGCGCGATGAGTCGGTCGACATCGCCCGCGCCGCCGGCCGGCCGCGGGTCGACGCCAACGCCTCGATCAACCGCGACATCTATACGAGCCACGTGATTGGCGGGAACGGCGCGGACCTCACCGTCGGCGCAACGGCCAGCATGCCGATCTATTCGGGCGGGCGGGTGCGCAATTCGGTGACCGCCGCCAACATCCGCGTCGAGGCGGGGCGCGCCGATCTGCGCGCGACCGAGGGTGACATGTTCAGCGAGGCCGTCGCCGCCTACATGGACGTGATCCGCGACCGCTCGATCGTCCAGCTCAACCAGAATCAGGTGCGCGTCCTGGAGACCAACCTGCAGGCGACCCGCGACCGCTTCGAGGTCGGCGATCTGACCCGCACCGACGTCGCCCAGTCCGACGCCCGCCTCGCGCTTGCCCGCAGCCAGCTCGCCATCGTCCAAGGCCGCCTGCGCTCCAGCGAGGAGAACTACCGCCGCGTGATCGGCGAGAATCCCGAGGATCTGCAGCCGCCTAATCCGCTGCCGACCTTGCCGGGCACGGACGACCAGGCGGAGCAGATCGCGCTCGGCAACAATGCCGATCTCGCCTCGATCGCCGCCCAGGCTCGCGCGGCGGGCTATGATGTGCGCGTCGCCCGCGGCGCCCGGCTGCCGACCATCACCGCGAACAGCTCGACCAGCTATTTCGACCGGCTCGGCACCGGCGTGGCCGGCGCGAACGGGGCGGGCATACAGTTCGACAATACGGCGAGCTCCAGCGTCGGCCTCTCGCTGACCATGCCGCTTTACCAGGGCGGCGGCGCGGGCGCCCGCGTCCGCCAGGCGGAAGCTGTGCGCGGCCAGCTGCTCGAGCAGGCGGTCGGCGTCGAGCGCCTCGTCATCTCCAACACCCGCGCCGCCTTTGCGAATTATCGCGCCGCCTTGCTCGCGATCGAATCGAACGAGATTGCGGTCGCGGCCAATACGCTGGCGCTGGAGGGCACGCGCGCGGAGCAGACGGTCGGCACCCGCAACGTGCTCGACGTGCTCAATGCCGAGCAGGAATTGCTGAACAGCCAGGTTCTGCTCGTGACCGCACGGCGCGACGCCTATGTCGCAGGCTTTCAGCTGCTCAACGTGATGGGCCAGGCCGAGGCGAAGGACCTGAACCTCGACGGGATCGGCCCGCTCTACGATCCGGCGGTCAATTACAACCGGTACAGCCGCAGCTGGAACGACTGGGACAATGGCCCGACCATCCACCCGGTCTCCACCCGCACCGCGCCGGTCGAGAACCACAGCCCGGTGACCGAACCCCCCGTGACAGCGCCGAACCAATAGGCAATAAGCCCCGCGTTATGGCGGACGCACAACCAGAACCATCGATGGAGGAGATCCTCGCCTCCATCAAACGAGTGATTTCGGAAGACGGCAAGGCCGCGGCCGCCGCGCCGGCGCCGGCGCGGGGCAGGAAGGCGAGGGCCATCGCTCCCGGGGCGCCGGCGCCCGCCGATGACGACGTGCTGGAGCTGGATGAGCCGATCACCGAGGGGCCGACCTTGCTCTCCGACAATGTTGCCGCCGCCAGCCGCCAGCGGCTCGCCTCGCTCTCCGCGCTTCGCCAGCGCGGCGAGGCCCCCGCGGATACGGGCGCGCTCGAAGCGGTGGTGCGCGAGATGCTGCGGCCCATGCTGAAGGATTGGCTCGACCAGCGCCTGCCGGAGATCGTCGAGGAACTGGTGACCCGCGAGATCGCCCGGCTGACGGGGCGCGAGGGCTGATCCGCTTGCGGTAACTCCGGCGGCAATGCTACGCCGCCGCCTCATGAAAAAGCTCATGCTCGCGAGCCTCGCCTTGCTCGCTCTCGCCCAGGCCCCCGCCGCTTTCTCCCGCCCGATCACCGCTACCGATCTCGCCACCATGCGGCGGCTCGGCGCGCCGGCCGTTTCGCCCAACGGCAATTGGGCGGTCTATCAGCTGAGCGAGACCGATTTGCAGGCGAACCGGCGCCGGACGGACCTCTTCCTGCTCGATCTGCGCAATCCGGCCGCACAGCCGATGAGGATCGCCTCGCAGCCCCAGTATAACGAGCATGACGCGCGCTTCTCCGCGGACGGGCGCTGGCTCTATTATCTCTCCAACGCCTCCGGCTCGGACCAGCTCTGGCGCGTCTCGCTGCCGTCCGGCACGCCGGAAAAGGTCACCGATTTCAACACGGATGTCGGCGGCTACCTGATGTCGCCGAGCGGCAACCGCCTGGCGATCTGGACCGACCGCGCGCTGGAATGCCCGAGCGTCAACTGCACGGAAATTGCAGCGGCGCAACCGGCCGGCGGCAGCGGCCGGGTCTATGACGAGACCTTCGTGCGCCACTGGGACACCTGGGCGACGCCGGGCGTCCGCTCCCGCATCTTCACCTTCGCGATGGTCGACGGGCGGCCTCAGGGTGGGGGCACCCCAGTGATGGGCCGGCTCAACGGCGATTCGCCCTCCAAGCCGTTCGGCGGGGCCGAGGAGCTGGCGTTCAGCCCGGATGGCCGCACCCTTTATTTCGCGATGCGCGAAGGCGGCCGGACCGAGCCCAATTCCACCAATCTCGACATCTATTCCGTGCCTTCGGACGGCAGCGCCGCGCCAGTCAACCTCACCCAGGCGAACCACGGCATGGACACCGCGCCCGCCGTGTCGCCGGACGGACGCTGGCTCGCCTGGACCAATATGGCGCGGGCGACTTACGAGGCGGACCGGCAGGTGATCTGGCTCCGCAATCTGCAGACCGGTGAGGTGCGGGCGCTGACCCAGGCCTGGGACCGTTCGGTCGGCGCGATCGCCTGGGCGCCGGACGGCCGCTCCTTGCTGGTGACGGCAGGCGAGATTCTCGACGACCCAGTCTTCCGCGTCGATGTCGCGACTGGCCGCGCCACCCGCCTCACGCAGGGCGGCGTCGCCGGCAATGTCGTTCCGCTCCGCGACGGCGGTCTGCTCTATACGTTGAACAGCCTCCAGGCGCCGGACGATCTCTACCGGATGGACGCGCGCGGGCGCTCTACGCGGATCACCAACGTCAATGCGGACAAGCTGGCGGGGCTCGATCCCGTCAGCGTCCAGCGTTTCTCCTTCCCCGGCGCGCATGGCGACACCGTCTGG
Source organism: Allosphingosinicella sp. (assembly GCA_044225925.1). Lineage (GTDB taxonomy): Bacteria > Pseudomonadota > Alphaproteobacteria > Sphingomonadales > Sphingomonadaceae > Allosphingosinicella. Next base: position 2,981 of record JBGAHY010000017.1, on the reverse strand, counting down.
GGGCAGATTGTGAAGCCGGCCGGTGCCACCGGGCGCCTGCCGACCCTGCTGCTGATCCACGGCGGGCCGCAGTCCAGCTTCGCCAATGGCTGGTCCTATCGCTGGAATCCGCGGGTCTTCTCGGCCCCGGGCTATGCGGCGGTCACCGTCGATTTCCACGGTTCCACCGGCTACGGCCAGGCCTTCACCGACGCCATCAATCATGACTGGGGCGGGGCGCCGCTCCAGGACCTGCGCCTCGGCCTCGCCGCCGCGGCGCGGACGGACCCGCAGCTCGACACCGCCAATGCCTGCGCGCTCGGTGGCTCCTATGGCGGCTTCATGATCAACTGGATCGCCGGCAACTGGACCGACGGGTTCAAATGCCTGGTCAATCATGACGGCGTCTTCGATCAGCGGGCCATGGCCTATGAGACGGAAGAGCTCTGGTTCTCCGAATGGGAGTTTGGCGGGCCCTATTACGAGGCGGCGGCCGCCGCCAATTACGAGCGGAACAACCCGGTCAATTTCGTGCAGAACTGGCGGACGCCGATGATGGTGATCCACAGCGAGCGCGATTACCGCATCCCCTACAGCCAGGGCCTCGCCGCCTTCAACGCGCTGCAGCGGCGGAACATCCCCTCGCGGCTGCTCGTCTTCCCGGACGAGAATCACTGGGTGCTGAAGCCGAACAACTCGATCCAATGGTATCGCGAGGTGCACCGCTGGCTCGATCATTGGCTGCGACCGGCGGGGTAGGGGGGCTCGGGAAACTAGGCCGTCATTCCCGCGAAAGCGGGAATCCCGCTTCTTCCTTTCTCTACTTCCTCCGCGAGCTCTGCGGCTCCGCGCGAACCCATCTTCTTTTTTTCATGCGCGCGGAGACGCGGAGGCGCGGAGAAGAAAAGCGGGATTCCCGCTTTCCCGGGAATGACGGAGAAAGCTACGAGGCGTGATGCATTGCTCTTTGCAGAGGCCGTAGTCTAAGCGCCCACCCATGACCGAACTCCCGAAAACCTTCGACCCCGCCGAGATCGAGGCGCGCTGGTATGCCAAATGGGAAGGCGAGGGCATGTTCCGCCCGGCGCGCCCCGAGGCCGAGCCCTTCACCATCGTGATCCCACCGCCCAATGTGACGGGCTCGCTCCATATCGGCCATGCGCTGGACAATACGCTGCAGGACATCCTCATCCGCCACGCCCGGCTGCAGGGGAAGGACGCGCTCTGGGTGGTCGGCATGGACCATGCCGGCATCGCCACGCAGATGGTGGTCGAGCGCCAGCTGGAGGAACGGCAGGACAAGCGCACCAACTACACGCGCGACGAATTCGTGGCGAAGGTCTGGGAGTGGAAGGCGGAAAGCGGCGGCCAGATCACCCGCCAGCTCCGCCGGCTGGGCGCGTCCTGCGACTGGGCGAACGAGCGCTTCACCATGGACGAGGGCTTCTCGAAGGCCGTGCTCAAGGTGTTCGTCGATCTCTACAACCAGAAATTGCTCTATCGCGACAAGCGCCTGGTGAACTGGGATCCGGGCCTGAAAACCGCCATCTCGGACCTCGAGGTCGAGACGGTCGAGAAGCAGAGCGGGTTCTGGCATTTCCGCTATCCGCTGGAGGATGGCTCGGGCCACATCTCGGTGGCGACGACGCGGCCCGAAACGATGCTCGCCGACATGGCGGTGGCGGTGAATCCCGAGGATGAGCGCTACGCGGATTTGGTCGGCAAGAAGGTCCGGCTGCCGATCACCGGCCGGTTGGTGCCGATCATCACCGACCAGCATGCCGATCCTGAGCTCGGCTCCGGCGCGGTGAAGATCACGCCGGGGCACGACTTCAACGATTTCGAGGTGGGCAAGCGCGCCGGCTTCAAGCCGGCCGAGATGCTCAACATGCTCGATCAGGACGCGAAGGTCGTCCAGACCGCCGACGGGCTGATCCCCGAAGACCTGCTCGGCCTCGACCGCTTCGACGCCCGCAAGCGCGTGGTCGCCTTGATCGATGAAGCCGGGCTGCTCGAGAAGGTCGAGGACCGCGTCGTCAACACGCCTTATGGCGACCGCTCGGGCGTGGTGATCGAGCCCTGGCTGACCGACCAATGGTATGTGGACGCGGAGACGCTGGCGAAGCCGGCGATCGAGGCGGTGCGCTCCGGCGACATCCGCGTTGTCCCCGAGACCTGGAAGAAGACCTGGTTCAACTGGCTTGAGAATATCCAGCCCTGGTGCGTGTCGCGCCAGCTCTGGTGGGGGCACCAGATCCCGGCCTGGTATGACGACGCGGCCGGCAAGGTCTATGTCGCCGAGACCGAGGCGGAAGCACAGGCGCAGGCCGGCGCGGGCGCGACGCTCCGCCGCGATCCCGACGTGCTCGACACCTGGTTCTCGTCCGCGCTCTGGCCGTTCGCGACTTTGGGCTGGCCGGAGCAGACCGAGGAGCTCAGGCGTCATTATCCCAACGACGTCCTCATCTCCGGCTTCGACATCATCTTCTTCTGGGACGCGCGGATGGCGATGCAGGGCTTCCAGCAGATGGGCGAGAAGCCGTGGAAGACGCTCTATCTCCACGGTCTGGTCCGCGACGCCAAGGGCCAGAAGATGTCGAAGTCCAAGGGCAATACGGTCGATCCGCTGGGTTTGATCGACCAGTATGGCGCGGACGCTTTGCGCTTCACGCTGGCAGCGATGGAGAGCCAGGGGCGCGACATCAAGCTCGATGAGAAGCGCGTCGAGGGCTATCGCAACTTCGCGACCAAGCTCTGGAACGCGACCCGTTTCTGCCAGGCCAATGGCATCGGCGCCTCGGCCCATATCGAGCCGCCGGCCGCCAGCCTGCCGGTCAACCGCTGGATCATCGGCGAGACGGTGAAGACCGTGCAGGCGCTCGACCTCGCAATCGCGGACCTCTCAACTTGCGATTGATGGTCTGCTCATGCTTGTCCAGACGCTTTTCCAGTCCAGCAGTAACTGCTCTCACCGCATCCAGCATCCCCGCATACTCATTCTG
>JBGAHY010000016.1:0-82451 GCA_044225925.1 Allosphingosinicella sp. | reverse complement strand
GTCCGCAGATGCCGCGCCGCGGTCGCGGAGAAGCCGGACCTGCAATCGGCGCTGCTGCCGATCGGCAACGGGATCGAATTGTCGGTGAAATGGAACGCGGGGAGCGAGAAGCTTTAGGGCCGCAGTCCGGGCGAAGCTGGCCAGCTAGTCGCCGTCCTGCTTGCGCTCCGCATCGCGCTCCACCCTCGCCTCAGAGATCATCTTTCGCACCTCCCGAATCCTGAAGCGCAGCTCGCGCCAAAGGATGAAGGCAGCGCCGAGGGCGGTCGCACCGATTGCGACGACGACCCAGAATGTGGGCGCCTCCAAAGGCGGGCCATCGAACGCCAAGTCGAGCAGGACGATTGGTGCGACGCATCCGATGAGCAGCAACGATAGCCCGCCCCACCGGGCGACGTCCCGATCGACAAATCTGGTCAGCCGCCTGAAAATCCGCTGGCTCCCTGCTGCCCACTCTGTCCTATGGGCTTCGATGAACCGGGGCGACCATCCCCGGATGGTCACCTGATCCGATTCACTCCCACTCGATCGTCCCCGGCGGCTTCGACGTATAGTCGTAAACCACCCGGTTGATCCCCCTGACCTCGTTCACGATCCGCGTCGCCACCCGGCTGAGGAAGGCCGCGTCGAAGGGATAGATGTCGGCAGTCATGCCGTCGGTCGAGGTCACGGCGCGCAGGGCGCAGACGCTGTCGTAGGTGCGGTGGTCGCCCATCACGCCGACCGTCTTTACCGGAAGCAGCACCGCGAAGGCCTGCCAGATCGCGTCGTACAAGCCGGCATTGCGGATTTCCTCCAGGTAGATGGCGTCCGCCTTGCGCAGGATGTCGCATTTCTCCTTCGAGACCTCGCCGGGGATGCGGATGGCGAGGCCGGGGCCGGGGAACGGATGCCGGCCGACAAACGCCTGCGGCAGCCCCAGCTCGCGGCCGAGCACGCGGACCTCGTCCTTGAACAGCTCGCGCAGCGGCTCGACCAATTGCATGTTCATCCGCTCGGGCAGGCCGCCGACATTGTGGTGGCTCTTGATCGTGACGGACGGCCCGCCGGTGAACGACACGCTCTCGATCACGTCCGGATAGAGCGTCCCCTGCGCCAGGAAGTCCGCCCCGCCGATCTTCGCCGCTTCCGCCTCGAAAATGTCGATGAAGGTCTTGCCGATCAGCTTGCGCTTGGCCTCCGGCTCGTCGAGCCCGGCGAGGCCGGTGAGGAACTCGCGTTCAGCATCAACATGAACCAGCGGGATGTTGTAGTGGTTGCGGAACAGGCTCACGACCTGCTCCGCCTCGCCGAGCCGCATCAGGCCATGATCGACGAACACGCAGGTCAACTGGTGGCCGATCGCCTCATGGATCAGCACCGCGGCAACGGCGGAATCGACGCCGCCCGAAAGCCCGCAAATCACCCTGCCCTCGCCCACCTGGGCGCGGATGTCGGCGATCTTGGTCTGGCGATATTCGGCCATCGTCCAGTCGCCGGGCAGGCCGCAGACATGGCGCACGAAATTGGCGAGCAATTTGCCGCCGTCCGGCGTGTGCACGACCTCGGGATGGAACATGAGCGAGAAGAAGCGCCGCTTCTCGTCCGTCGCGATCGCATAAGGCGCGCCCTCGGACTGGGCGACGACGCTGAACCCCGCCGGCAATTCCTCGACCCGGTCGCCATGGCTCATCCAGACCTGGTGGGTCTCGCCCTGCCGCCACAGCCCGTCGAACAGCACGCTGTCGCCGACAATGTCGATATAGGCCCGGCCGAATTCCTTGTCGTCGGACGGCGCCACCCGGCCGCCCAACTGATGCGCCATGGTCTGCTGGCCGTAGCAGATGGCGAGGATCGGCAGGCCGGCGTCGAAGAAATGCTGCGGCGCCCGAGGTGAGTCATCCCACATCACCGAGGAAGGCCCGCCGGAAAGGATGATCCCCTTGGGCTTCAGCCGGGCAAAGGCCTCGTCGGCGCGGTTGAACGGCGCGATCTCGCTATAGACCCCGGCCTCGCGGACGCGGCGCGCGATCAGCTGGGTCACCTGGCTGCCGAAATCGACGATGAGGATGGAATCGGGCTGGGCTGTCATGGCCGGGCGATAGGGAGCGGGCCCGCCGGTGTAAAGCAGCCGTCAGCTGCGGCGGCGGCGCGTAAGCTCGTAGGAGGCGAGGCACCGGTCGCCGAGGATCGCGGTGCCGCTGAAGCAGGTCGTGTACATGCTGCGCGTCACCGGGTGATCTGGCCCGCAAAAACGCGGCGCCTTGGCGATGCTGTAGGGCGTATCCCCCCAGGCATTGCGCTGATCGAGCCGGCCGCCACCTTCGTAGAGGGTGCGCTCCATGAGGAGGAGCCGGTTCCGGTCATGCCCGGGATTCCATTCGCATATCTCCATCACCAGATGCAGCGCCGTATTCCCCTCCGCGCCGATCACCGCATTCGGATTCCAGCCCGCGGCGAGCATCTGCTCGATCGTGTCGACGTCGAGCCTGCGGATCGCGCTCACGGCAGCCTGCGCACTGAGTGACGGTGGCGCTTTCGGGTCGGGGGTCTCGCGCGACGACGCCAAAGTGAAGGCGGTCGCGCCGACCGCGATCGCCGCAAGGGTGGCAATGGGCAGCATCCTGCGCCTGCCTGGGGCACGTTGCCGGCCGATTGCCCTTTCGGGCTTGCCCGGCTCTTCCACCGTCACCGGAACGGCCAGCCGATAGCCGATCCGCGGCACCGTCTCGATGATCGGGATCGGGCGCGCATCGTCGTTCAGGGCGAGGCGGAGCTTGCGGACGGCGGTCGGCAGCGACGCCTCGACGACGGTCACGTCGGGCCAGATCGCATCGAGCAGCGCATCCTTCGTCACCAGATTGCCGCCCTGCAGCAACAGCTCCCGCAACAGTTCGAGCGGTTTGTGTTCTACCGAAACGCGGTTGCCGCCGACGGTCAGAGTCCAGTTGGCCTCGTCGAACAGGCAGTCGGCGAACGTCCAGCGCCGCCGCTGCGGATGCTCCTCCCCAACTGCCTTCGCTTCGGGCATTTCCGGGCCTCTTCAGAAATCCTTCAGAACGGCTTCACCCCCCCTTTAAGACATCAGCCCCTCTGCCGGTGCAAGCCTTTGTTGCCAGTGCCGTCCGGCGCGATTCCGCCACCGGCCGGATTGGGGGGAAGAGCATCATGCAACATGCCACCCGGAGTGGACGAGCCGTTCATCCGAAAGCCGAATTGCAGCTGGCGTTCCAGCAGGCGCTGGAGCAGTTCCTCGCTTCCGGGGTCATGCGGCGGATCGCCGATGGCGACTTCGAGGCGGCGCACTACGCCGCAGTGCTTCGCGAAATCTACTTCTATTCGCGGGAGGATCCGCAGCTGCAGGCCTTCGTCACGGCCTGGTTCAAGGGCGACGACCGCGCACTGGTCAGAGGCTTTCTCAAACATGCGGTGTCCGAGGTGGGCCACGACCAGCTGGCGCTCGCGGACCTGCAGGCACTCGGCGTCGAGACGTCTGATCTTCCCGCCGAGTTTCCCTTGCCGACGACGGTCGCGCTGACCGCCTTCCCTTATTGGGCGGCCCAGTTCGTCAATCCGGCCTCCTATCTCGGCTATCTTTACTTCCTCGAGGGCCTGCCGACCTCCGCCGGCAGCGCGCTGATCGGGGCCCTGAGCAAGGCCGGCATCCCGCAGCAGGCGACCAGCTTCCTGACCGAGCACGCTACTGTCGACATGGCGCACGTCCGGCTGATGGACCGCTATGTCGACACCCTTGTCCGTTCCGATCGCGACCTTGCCGATGTCCGGTTCGCCATCGAGACGACAGCGAAGCTGTACGAACTGATGATCGACGGCGCCTTCGCGGCCGTCGATGCCGGCCGGTCGGATTTCGGAGCGAATCTGGGCGAGAAGGACCGGCTCACTGTGTCTCCCGGTCGCAAGGCGGCATAGATGGGCGCGCTCTCGATCAGGTTCGTCAGCAATGTTGCCGAACTGCGCCAGGTCGGCCGGTTCAGGCATGCGGTCTATGTCGAGGAAATGCACCGCCACCGCGATCGCCCCGACGGCGACCGGCTGCTGATCGACCCAATGGACGACGGTGCCTATATCATCGCAGCCTGGGACGGCACCGCGGTCGTCGGTACGGTCCGGATCAGCCTTTGCGGAAGTGCCGGGATCGGCGCCTATGAAGACTGGTACCGGGCCCCGGAGGTGGCCGGTTCCGCCTGGCCGTCCCGGACCGCCTTGCTCACCCGGCTCATGGTGGCACCGGAGTTTCGCCGCACGACGCTGAGCGCGCGGCTGTGCGGCGCGTGCTTCTCTTTCGGGGTGGCACGGGGCGTCACCTGCGCCCTGATGGACTGCAACGAGCATCTGCTTCCCTATTTTGCGAGGATCGGGTGGATCCTCCAGGGCAGCTTCGATCATCCCGATTACGGCCGGGTTTTCACCCACAGCTTCGATCTCGCCGATGTCGGGCGACTTCGCGGATTGAGGAGCCCCCTGCTCCGCGCGGCGGCGGGCGCCGATAGTGGTGGGGCCGCCATTGTCACCACCTCCGCGATGGTCGCAGCCTGCATGGAAAGATCCGCGCCCAAGCGTGCGGCGCATGTTCCGCCTTCTCGGAAGGGCGGCAGGATCGCCGCATAGTTTCTTTGAAGAGCTTCGTTCCCGCCCCCTAGAGCGGCAGCGCGACGAGCAGGAAGAAGCCGTTGATCACCAGCAGCGTCCCGACCAGGCCCAACCCGATCGCGACGAGCAGGACCGCGCGGTTCAGCGCCAGGATCGCGACCGAGCCCAGGACGAGGGCCAGCTGCAGGAGCACCTCCGACAGGTCGAAATTATTGTCCCGGTCCGACGCCACCTCGCGCGCCGCCTCATAAGCCTGGGCCTGGGCGCGGAGCTGGCGCTTGCCCTCGCCGCGCAACGGGTCGTTGGGCGCCGCCGGATCGGGCTCGGATTCGTAGCGGGCGATGGTCGCGCGATGCTCGGCCAGCTGGCGCTCGATCCGGGCGCGATGCTCGGCCGTCAGGTTCGGATCCGCCAGATCGCCCTCCAGTTCGACCATCGCAACCTCGATGACGGTCTGGCGCATGTTCTTGGCCTGGAAGAAGGCCCAGGTGTCGCTCGCCTTGATGTTGTTGTAGATCATGTCGTCGGTGGCGTTGCCGCCGCCGAGCCCGCCGATCGCCAGCACCGCCGCGATGACCGCGATCAGCAAGGCGGCGCGGTTGCGGAAGCGGGTGCCCGCGTCGCGATGGGCCTTGGTCTCATGCTCTTCGGAAACCTCGCCGATCATTTCGGCGGCATCGGCACTGTCCATCGCGTCCTCCTTGCCGCTGCTTAGCGCGCGGAGCGGAAGCAGGTCCACCAGCCAGATACTTAAGCAATGACTAAACTGTCTTGACGCGCCCCGCCGCAAGCCGATAGTTAAGCCTATGCTTAACGAATCGGCCCGGCTCGATCTCGCCTTCCAGGCGCTCGCGGACCCGACCCGGCGCGGCATGCTCGCGCGGCTGTCGCGCGGTCCGGCGAGCGTGTCGGAACTGGCTCTGCCCTACCGCATGTCGCTGCCGGCGGTGCTGCAGCATGTGCAGCAGCTGGAGGCGAGCGGGCTGGTCCGCTCGGAGAAGAAAGGGCGCGTGCGCACCTGCCGGCTGGAACCGAAGGCGCTGTCCGCCGCCGAGAAGTGGATCGCCGAGCAGCGCGCGCTCTGGGAAGGCCGGCTCGACCGGCTGGAGGATTATCTCGAAACACTGAAGACCGCAGGAGAGTGACAGTGAGTAATCATGACCTCGTATTGGAGCGCGTGCTCGACGCCCCGCGCCGGCTCGTCTGGCAGGCGCTGACCACGCCGGAGCATCTCAAGAAATGGTGGGCGCCCCGCCCCTATCAGACGCCCGAGGTCGAGATCGACCTCACGCCCGGCGGCATCTTCCGGATGCGGATGACGGGCCCCGACGGCTTCGACACCGGCATGGGCGGCGCGGGCTGCGTGCTCGACGTCGCCGAGGGCCGGCGCCTGGTCTGGACCTCCGCGCTCGGCCCGGGCTGGCGGCCGAACACGCCGGGGCCGGCCGATTGCGGCGGCTTCCTGTTCACCGCGATCATGACGCTGGAGGACACCGCCGACGGCAGGACGCTCTACCGCGCGGTGGCCAAGCACAAGGACCCCCAGGACGCCGAGACCCACGAGAAGATGGGCTTCCACGAAGGCTGGGGCACCTGCGCCGACCAGCTTGGCGAAGTCGCGAAGGAGCTGGCGCAATGAGGAAGCTGATCGCCGCGTTCTTCACCAGCCTCGACGGCGTCATCCAGGCGCCCGGCGGCCCCGAAGAGGATCCGACCGGCGGCTTCCTCTATGGCGGCTGGGGCGCCGTGCATTGGGACGAGGCGATGGGCGACTATATGGGCGAGGGCTTCGGCAAGCCCTTCGACCTGCTGCTCGGCCGGCGCACCTACGACATCTTCGCCGCCCACTGGCCGTTCACTGAAGATGGGCCGGCCGCCTTGTTCAACGGCATCACCAAATATGTCGCGACCTCGTCCGAGGAGCCGCTCGCCTGGCAGAACAGCGAGAAGCTCGAGGGCGATGCGATGCAGGCGGTGGCGCGGCTCAAGGAGGGCGACGGCCCGGACCTGCTCACCCAGGGCAGCGCCGTCCTGGTCCGCGACCTGCTCGCCGCCGGCCTGGTCGATGAGCTCAGCCTGATGACCTTCCCGGTCCTGCTCGGCCACGGCAAGCGCTGGTATGGCGAGGACGCCAAGGCGGGCGACTGGGAATTGCTGTCGAGCCGGACCTCGACGACCGGCGTCATCATGAGCTGCTACCGGCCCCGGGGCCCGATCCGCATCGGCGATTTCCAGCTGGCCGAGCCGAGCGCGGCCGAGCTGGCGCGGCGCGAGAAACTGAAGCTGGAGGGCTGAGACACGAAAATGGGGACTGCCGCCCGGCGACAGCCCCCATTCTATTCAGCGACTGCCTATTTGCAGCGCGTCGCCTCGCGGCCGATCAGGGCGCCGATCGCGCCGCCGATGATCGCGCCGGTGGTGCCGCTGCCGCGGCCCCGATAGCGATAGCCGCGGCCGTCACGGCCGATCTCCCGGCCGATCAGGGCGCCGGTGGCGCCGCCGACGATCGCGCCGGTGGTGCCGCTGCCGCAGCGATAGGAGCTCCGCCCGTAATAATTGCGCGGGTAGGAGCGGCCATAATAGCCGTAGCTCGGATAATAGCCGTAATCATAGCCATAGGCCGGATAGCCGTAGCCATAACCATAGCCGTAGGACGGGTAGGAGTAGTAGACGTTGACGCTGCTCCGCGGGCGGTAATAGCCGCCACGGTAGCCGCGATAATCGCGGTAGCCACGATAGTCGTTACGATAGCCGCGATAGTCGCCACGGTAGCCGCGATTATAATCGCCGCGATAGCTGCGGTCGCCACGATAACCGTCGCGATAGCGCTGGGCGCTCGCTTCGGTCGGCATCATGGCCACGGTCATGGTGGCCGTCGCCGCGGCGCCGAGGATGAATGTCCTGAACATACAGGCTCTCCGTTCTTTCTAGGGGCACTCGGGCGATAAAACGCCGCCCGGACCGTGCCGGTTTCCAACAAAGTGCCTGAGCGGGCGATGAACAAGCTGGTTGACGGCACAGCCGGGTGACGTGGCGTCAACCTTGCACAGATGCCGGAATTGCGCCCACACTCCCCCCATGAGCAGCAATGATTTCCCCGAGCCCGCCTTCATGGCCGACGAGGAGCTCCGCATGTACGCGGAGTCGGTCGGCAAGTTCCTCGACCGCAATGCGCCGCCGGAACGAGTCGCCGCCTGGCGCGAGGCCGGCATGGTCGAGCGCGCCTTCTGGCGGGAGGCTGGCGAGGCCGGCCTGCTCGGGGTCAGCGTGCCGGAAGCCTATGGCGGCCATGGCGGCGATTTCCGCCACGACGTGGTCGTCGCCGAAACCATCATCCGCAAGGGCGTCGAGGGCTTCGCCGCCGGCCTGCACAATGTGATCATCACCCCCTACATCCAGAGCCACGGCACCGAGGGGCAGAAGCACAAATGGCTGCCCAAGCTGGTCTCGGGCGAGCGGGTCGCGGCGATCGCGATGAGCGAGCCCGGCGCCGGCTCCGACCTGCAGTCCGTCCGCACCACCGCTGTCCGCGACGGCAATGGCTACCGGATCAACGGCGCCAAGACCTTCATCTCAAACGGCCAGATCGCCGACCTGATCGTCGTCGTCGCCAAGACCGACCCGAGCGAGGGCGCCAAGGGCGTCTCTTTGCTGGTCGTCGAGACGGACGAGGTCGAGGGTTTCCGCCGCGGCCGCAAGCTCGACAAGGTCGGCCTCGACGCGCAGGACACATCCGAGCTATTCTTCGACGACGTCTGGGTCCCCGCCGACAATCTGCTCGGCAATGAGGAAGGCCAGGGCTTCTACCAGCTCATGGCGGAGCTCCCCCGCGAGCGCCTGCTGATCGCGCTCGGCAGCGCGGTGGGCATGGAGGTCGCGCTCGCCGAGACCATCGCCTACGTCAAGGACCGCAAGGCCTTCGGCAAGCCGGTCATCGAGTTCCAGAACAGCCAGTTCGTGCTCGCCGACTGCAAGGCCAAGGCGATGGTCGCCCGCGTCTACGTCAACGATTGCATCGAGCGGCTGCTGAAGGGCGAGCTCGATCTCACCACCGCGGCCGTCGCCAAATTATGGGTGACCGAGGCGCATGGCGAGCTGGTCGACGCCTGCCTGCAGCTCCATGGCGGCTATGGCTATATCAACGATTACCCGATCGCCCGCATGTGGCGCGACGCCAGGGTGCAGCGCATCTATGGCGGGTCCAGCGAGATCATGAAGCTGCTGATCGCCCGCTCGCTGTAGGAGCTCCTAAAGCCGCGCGGCGTGCCAGCGCAGGTGGTCGGCCATGAAGGTCGAGATGAAGTAATAGCTGTGGTCGTAGCCCGGCTGCATGCGCAGCGTCAGGTTGATCCCCGCCGCTTCGCAGGCGGCCTCCAGCAGATCCGGCCGCAGCTGCAGGTCGAGGAACGTATCCGCCTCGCCTTGGTCGACCAGCAATTCCGGCAGCACCGCCCCATCCTCGATCAACGCCACCGCATCGTGCCGCCTCCAGGCCGCCCGGTCGTCGCCCAGATAGAGACCCAGGGCCTTCTGCCCCCAGGGCACTTGCGACGGCGCGACGATCGGCGCGAAGGCGGAGACCGCGCGGAACCGCTTCGGATTGCGCAGGCCGATGGTCAGCGCGCCATGGCCACCCATCGAATGGCCCATGATCCCCTGCCGGTCCATGTCGACCGGGAAATGCTCGGCGAGCAAAGCCGGCAATTCCTCGGTGATGTAGGAATACGTGCGGTAATTGGCCGCATAAGGTGCCTGCGTCGCGTCGACGTAGAAGCCGGCGCCCTGCCCGAAATCATAAGCCTCGTCGTCCGGCACGCCTTCGCCCCGCGGGCTGGTGTCCGGCGCGACGAAAATCAGCCCGAGCTCGGCGCAGGCCGCCCGATACTCGCCTTTCTCGGTGACATTGGCGTGGCTGCAGGTCAGCCCCGAAAGATACCAGACCACCGGCAGCCGGCCGATCGCCTCGGCGTCGGGCGGCAGGAAGACCGAGAAGGTCATCGGCGTCCCGGTCTCCCCCGACTCATGGCGGTACACGCCCTGGACGCCGCCATGACTGCGGTTGGCGCTGACCGTTTCGAGGTTCATCGGGTCAGGCGGGCATGCGGTGCAGCGCGCACAATTTGTTGCCGTCGGGATCGCGCAGATAGGCGAGGTAGAGCTGACCGAAACCGCCCTGGCGCACCCCCGGCGGATCCTCGATCGCCGTGCCGCCATTGGCGACGCCCGCCGCGTGCCAGGCGTCCGCCTGCTCGGGGGTCATCGCAAAGCCGATCGTGCAGCCATTGCCCGACGTGGCGGGGGCGCCGTCGATCGGATTGGTGACGATGAAGATGCCCCCATTGTGCATGTAGATCAGCCGGCCCTTGTCGTCGGTGATGCCGGGCTTGCCGCCCATCGCCTCGAAGGTGGCGTCGTAAAATGCCTTCGAACGGGGAATGTCGTTGCTGCCGACCATCATGTGACTGAACATATTATCTTCTCCCTAGTAGACCACGACGCTGCGGATGCTCTCCCCCGCATGCATCAGGTCGAAGCCCTTGTTGATCTCCTCGAGGCTCAGCACATGGGTGATCATCGGGTCGATCTCGATCTTCCCGTTCATGTACCAATCCACGATCTTCGGCACGTCGGTGCGGCCCTTGGCGCCGCCAAAGGCGGTGCCGCGCCAGTTGCGCCCGGTGATCAGCTGGAAGGGCCGGGTCGCGATCTCCTTGCCGCTTTCCGCGACCCCGATCACGATCGACGTGCCCCAACCGCGGTGGCAGGCCTCGAGCGCGGTCCGCATCACCTCGGTATTTCCGGTCGCGTCGAACGTGAAATCGGCGCCGCCATCGGTCAGCTCGACCACCTTGGCGACGATCTCGTCGCGCGACATGCCCTTGGTGTTGAGGAAGTGGGTCATGCCGAAACGCTTGCCCCATTCCTCACGGGCCGGATTGATGTCGATGCCGACGATCTTCCCCGCGCCCGCCAGCTTCGCGCCCTGGATCACGTTGAGGCCGATGCCGCCAAGCCCGAACACCACGACATTGTCGCCGACCTGGACCTTGGCGGTGTTGATCACCGCGCCGACGCCGGTGGTGACGCCGCAGCCGATATAGCAGCTGGTCTGGAAGGGCGCGTCCTCGCGGATCTTCGCGACCGCGACCTCGGGCAGGACGGTGAAGTTCGAGAAGGTCGAGCAGCCCATATAATGGAAGATGGTCTGGCCCTTGTAGCTGAAGCGGCTGGTCCCGTCCGGCATCAGGCCCTTGCCCTGGGTGGCGCGGATCGCGGTGCAGAGATTGGTCTTGCCGGAGAGGCAGCTTTTGCACTGCCTGCATTCCGGCATGTAGAGCGGGATCACATGGTCGCCGGCCTTCACGCTGGTCACGCCGGCGCCCACCTCGCGGACGACGCCCGCGCCCTCATGGCCGAGGATCGAGGGGAAGAGGCCCTCGCTGTCCAGCCCGTCCAGCGTGTAGGCGTCGGTATGGCAGATGCCGGTCGCCATGATCTCGATCAGCACCTCGCCGGCCTTCGGCCCCTCCAGGTCCAGCTCGACGATCTCCAACGGCTGCTTGGCTTCGAAGGCGACGGCGGCGCGGGTCTTCATCGGGGCAGGCTCCTGTCGGGGATTCGTTGGCGCCGTTTATAAGCCGTGGATCGCGGCACAAAAGCCCTCCCCCTTGATGGGGGAGGGTTGGGTGGGGGTGGCGTTTCCGAAAAAGCAACGCACTTCATTGAAGCCACCCACCCCAAACCCCTCCCCATCAAGGGGAGGGGCTTTCCAGGAAGCGGTTGATCCATGTCCCGACACGATCGTTGTCATTCGGCGCGTCGAGGGAAGCGATCGCCGCATCCACACCCGGAATCCGGTCGCGTCGGCTGTCGTAAAGGGCGCGGGCGAAAGCCGGGCTCATCTCCGGGTGGAACTGGAAGGACATCGCCATGCCATCGCGCCAGGCGAAACCGGCATAAGGCGTGAACACCGAGGAAGCGATCAATTCAGCGCCGGGCGGCGGCTGCACGACCTGGTCCTGATGGGATGCCGGGGCGGCGACCAAGGGCACGTCGTCCATCCACGCCTCGTGGCGGACAACCGGGTAAGAGTGGAGCCCGACGCCCCAGCCCTTGGCCGATTTCTCGACGCGGCCGCCAAAGGCCTGCGCCATGATCTGATGCCCGAAGCAGATGCCGACCAGCTTCGCCCGCCCCCTGGCCGCGCGCAGAAAGGTCATCAGCGGGTGGATCCAGGCATGATCCTCATAGACGCCAGCGGAGGAGCCGGTGATCAGATAGGCCGAATGATCGCCCACCTCCGGCGGCAGCTCCCCGGCCCGCACCTCATAGGTGGTCGCCTCGACGCCCAGCAGCCGCTCGAACATCGCCGGATAATGGCCGAAGGTGGCGAGCAGATCGGGCGGCGGCGCGCCGGTTTCGAGGATGGCGAGGCTCATGCCTCCAATGGTTAGCGTCGGCTTCCACTTGGGCCAAGGGCGGCGCGGAAGAAGCAGAGCGTCGCGCGCCAGGATTCGGCGCGAGCCGCGGCATTGCCCTCTTCGGTGCCGCCGAGGAAGCTGTCCGGTCCCTGGCTGCTATGCCCAAGCAAGGGCGGCGAGGCGGCGACATGGCCGGCATTGTCGAAGGCGAGATGCTGGACCGGGAAGCGGAAATTGTGCGCCCGCAGCCGCGCCACCACGGCCTCCGACATCGCGGTGGACGGCCATAGGCTGTCGGAGCGTCCCGAGATCAGCAGCACCGGCCCGTTGATCCGCTCGACCGGGATCTCCGCGTCCGGATGCTGCGCGGCGGTCGCCAGCGCGCCTTCGTAGAGCGCGAGGATCGAGGTGAAGCCGCGGCTGAAATCATAGCTCAGATAAGGCAGCGGCCGGCCGCCTTCGGACCAGCTGGAGCGATTGTCCCAGGCCGGGCGGATGATCCCCTGCCAGGCGACATTGCTCGGCACGCCGGCGACGGTCGCGCGGATGGACGGGTTGCGGCTGGCGACGAGCAGGGCCGCCTCCCCGCCCTTGGAGATGCCGAAGACGCCGATCCGGGCAGAGTCCACCTCGGGCCGCTCGCTCAGCCAGCGCAGGCCCGTGGCGAAATATTCGAGCGGCACCTGGTCGAGATTCTGCGGCACGCCCTCGGCGCCGAAATAGGTCAGAGCGAGCACCGCATAACCCTGCGCCGCAAAGGGCGCGGCCAGCCGGCGCACGCCCGCCGTGCCGCCCTCGGAACCGCCGAGGATCAGCAGGGCCGGATGGCGGCCCGGCGTGGCGGGATGAAGATACTGCGCGACGAGGCCGTCGGTATGGACCTCCTCCGAGGCGGTCGCGACATCCGCGGCGCTGCATTGCGGCGCGGCCGGCTGGGCGGCGGCGGGCATGGCGGCCAACAGGGACAACCCGGCCAGGAGAATCGGCTTCAACATTTTCAACTCCTCAATGTACTTTGCTTTATAAAGTACATTGAGGCTGAGTTCAAGCCTTCCTCAGACTTGCGTCACAGGCCTCGCTTTTGCCTCTCCTTTGGCCAAATTCTCGAGGATTATCAGCGCTTCGTCTTTTTGGCCCCAGGGCACGAAGACATGGTCGTGATGAAAGGCCGCGACCATGTTCGCGCTGATCCCGGCCTCGGCCAGCGCGGTCGCGATTCGGGCCGTGAGGCCCACCGCTTCCAGGCTGGAATGGACCCCGAGCATGATCCGCGCCCACCCCTTGCCGGGCCGGATCACGGTCACGCCCTCCTCTTCGCGGATCAGCGCAAAGGCGTCGCCCAGCGGCGGCGCCTCGGCCACCAGATCGAACGTATATTCGACCGGGTCGAGCACCGGCGTCAGGCCGGCCAGCAACCGGCCGAGATCGGTCTCGCCGCTCAGCCGCGGCGCTCCCGCTTCGCCAGGGTCCGCAGCCGCAGCGCGTTGAGCTTGATGAAGCCCGCCGCGTCATGATGGTCGTAGCCGCTCTGCCCTTCCTCGAACGTCACCAGATCCTGGTCGTAGAGCGACAGCGGGCTCTCGCGGCCGATGACGATCGCATTGCCCTTGTAGAGCTTCATCCGGACGGCCCCGGAGACCTGCTCCTGGCTCTTGTCGATCAGCGCCTGCAGCATCTCCCGCTCCGGCGAGAACCAGAAGCCGTTGTAAATCAGCTCCGCATAACGGGGCATGATCGAATCCTTGAGGTGCATCGCCCCGCCGTCCAGCGTGATGCTCTCGATGCCCCGATGGGCGGCAAGCAGGATCGTCCCGCCCGGCGTCTCATAGACGCCGCGCGACTTCATCCCCACGAAGCGGTTCTCGACCAGGTCGAGCCGGCCGATGCCATTGTCATGGCCAAACTGGTTGAGCTTCGTGAGCAAGGCGGCGGGAGACAGCCGCTCGCCGTCGATCGCGACCGGATCGCCTTTCTCGAAGTGGATGGTGATGATCGTCGCCTGATCCGGCGCGTCCTCGGGCGAGATGGTGCGCTGGTGGACATATTCGGGCGCCTCGACCGCCGGATCCTCCAGCACTTTCCCCTCGGAGGAGGAGTGGAGCAGGTTCGCGTCGACCGAGAAGGGCGCCTCGCCGCGCTTGTCCTTGGCAATCGGAATCTGGTGCTTCTCGGCAAAGTCGATCAGCTGCTCGCGGCTGGCGAACTCCCACTCGCGCCACGGCGCGATGACCCGGATGTCCGGCTCCAGCGCATAATAGCCGAGCTCGAAGCGGACCTGGTCGTTCCCCTTCCCCGTCGCGCCATGGCAGACCGCGTCGGCCCCGACCTGCCGGGCAATCTCGATCTGGCGCTTGGCGATGAGCGGCCGGGCGATCGAGGTGCCGAGCAGATAGTCGCCCTCATATTGGGTGTTCGCGCGGAACATCGGGAAGACGTAATCGCGAACGAACTCCTCGCGCAGATCGTCGATGAAGATGTTCTCCGGCTTGATGCCAAGCAGCTCCGCCTTGCGGCGCGCCGGCTCCACCTCCTCGCCCTGGCCGAGATCGGCGGTGAAGGTCACCACCTCCGCACCATATTCGGTCTGCAGCCATTTCAGGATGATCGAGGTGTCGAGGCCGCCCGAATAAGCGAGGACGACCTTCTTGGGCTTGGGCAATTCACTCATGCGTAGACTTCTTTTTTCTGCTGGCCGAGCATCCGCTCGAAGCGGGCCATGACCTGGTGGATAGCGACCCCGTCGCGGACGGCGACGAACATCGTGTCGTCGCCCGAGACGGTGCCGGCGATTTCGGCGAGCGACGCATGGTCGATCGCGGAGGCGACGAGATGGGCGGAGCCCGGCGGCGTCTTCAGGACGATGAGCTGGCCCGCGGCCTCGATCGAGACGACGAATTCCCGCAATATCCGTTCCAGCCGCCCGGCACTCCAGTCGGCGGCGCCAAGCTGATCCGGCAAAGCATAGGAGAGCACCCCGCCCCGCTTCAGCTTCACCGCGCCGAGTTGCTCGAGATCGCGGGAGACGGTGGCCTGCGTGACCGCGAAACCGAGGTCCTTCAGTTTCTCCGTCAATTCCTCCTGGCTGACGAAGGCGCCCGAGCGGATCAGCTCGGAGAGGATGCGCAATCGTCGGGTGCGGGTGTCGGTCATCGCACGCCGGCCAGCCAGGCGAGCGCACCGCGGGCGGTGTGCATGCGGTTCTCGGCCTGGCGCCAGACCGCGCTCTTCGCGCTTTCCATCACGCCGTGCGTCACCTCCTCGCCGCGGCGGGCGGGGAGGCAGTGGAGGAAATAAGCGTTCTTGGCCTTCGCCATCAGCCCTTCATTGACCTGATAGGGCGCGAAGGCGCGCAGCCGCGCTTCGGCCTGGTCGTCCTGTCCCATCGAGACCCAGACGTCAGTATAGACGATCTCCGCGCCCTCGACCGCTTCGACAGGGTCGACGACGTGGCGGACGCCGTAGGGCGCGTCGCTGAGGGCATAACCTTCCGGACTGGCCAGCGTGAGCTCGGCGCCGACGAGCACGCAGCCCTGTGCGAGGCTGCGGGCGACATTGTTGTCGGCGTCGCCGACATAGGCGATCCGCGCGCCCTCCAGCTTGCCGAGCAATTGTTTCACGGTCAGCAGATCGGCGAAGGCCTGGAAGGGATGGTCGGTGTCGGACAGCAGGTTCGCGACCGGCGCCTCGACCGCGTCCGCCATCCGCACCAGATGGCGGTGGTCCATTACGCGGGCGCAGATCATCGCATGATAGCAGGCAAGCGTGCGGGCGACGTCCTCGGCGCTCTCGCGCGTGTCGATGCCGACTTCGTCCTTCTGGATATAGACGGGATGCCCGCCCAGCTGGACGACCGCCATCTCCGTCGAGTTGCGGGTCCGCGCCGAGGGCTTCTGGAAGACGAGCGCAACGCCCTTCCCGTCCAGCGGCCGGCCGAGATCGGCCCGTTCGGACAGAGCCAGGATCTCGGCAAAGGCGCCCTCGGGGAGATCGGCGATGCTCAGCAGGTCGCTCATGCGCGGGCTTCCTTCGTCACCATGGTGCCGATGCCGGCATCGGTCAGCACTTCGATCAGCAGGGCATGGGGCACGCGGCCATCGATGATGTGCGCGGAGCCGACGCCGCCGTCGACCGCATCGGCGCAGGCGCGCAGCTTCGGGATCATCCCGGCGCTGACGCTTTCATGATCGATCCGCGCCCGCAGTTCATCCGAGGTCAGGCGCTGGACAAGCGTGCTCTCGTCCTTCGGGTCCTCGAGCAGGCCCGGCGCGGCGGTGAGATAGACGATCTTCTCCGCCTGCATCGCCACCGCAATCGCCATGGCCGCCTCGTCTGCATTGATATTGTAGGGCTGGCCGGACGGATCGGCGCCAACCGTGGAGACGACCGGGGCGAGACCCTGGTCGAGCAAGCCGTGGAGGCGCTCGGCCCGGACCTGGGCGACATCGCCGACAAAGCCCAAAGCCGGATCGCGCGGCTTGGTAATCAAGAGGCCGCCATCTTCGCCGGCGACCGCGACCGCGACTGGGTCGTTGGGCGATTCCTTGTTGATCGTCGCGACGAGATTGCGGCTGACCTCGCCGACCAGCACCATGCGCACCAGCCGCAGCGTCTCCGCATCGGTGACCCTGAGGCCATCGCGGAACTCCGGGACCTTGCCGACGGCACGCATCATCTCGTCGACCTGCGGGCCACCGCCATGGACGAGCACGCAGCGGACGCCGACCGAGCGCAGCAGCAGCACGTCCTGAGCGAGCGCCCGGTCCAGCTCCGCGTCGATCGCGGCGCCGCCAAGCTTCACCACCACGGTCTTGCCGCGGAAGCGCTGGATATAGGGCAGGGCCTCGACGAGGATTTGCGCGGTGAGGGCGGGGCTGGTGTCGCTCATGACGTGACCGAATTTTCCTTGATATAGCCGGGGCCAAGATCGATGCCGATCACCTGCGCGCTGCCGTGGCCGACGCCCAGATTCACCTCGATCTCGATCTTCTCATTCTGCATATGTGCGGTCACCGCGGCGCGGTCGTGATCGATCTCGATGCCGGCGCGCGAGACGGTAATGCCGCCATAAGCGACCGCGCTCTCGTCGCTGTCGAATTCGACGCCAGCCGAACCCGCCGCGCCGAGCAGACGGCCCCAATAGGGATCGGAGCCGTACCATGAGCATTTGACGAGATTGTTCTCGGCGATGTTCTTGGCCGCGGCCCGCGCCTCCGCGTCTGAAGCGGCACCGGTCACGCGGAGCATGACCATCTTGGTCATCCCCTCGGCGTCCTTCGCCATGAGCAAGGTCAGATCCTCGCAGACCTTGTGCACCGCATCGGCGAACTCCGCGAGATCGGGCGGGCCCGCGCGGCCGTTGGCGAGCAGGATGACGCTATCGTTGGTCGAGGTCGCGCCGTCGACGTTCAGCGTGTTGAAGGTGCGATCCGCCGCATCCCTGAGGATGCGCTGCAGATCGTCCCGCGACACCTCGGCGTCGGTGGTGAGGTAGGCGAGCATCGTCGCCATGTTCGGCGCGATCATGCCGCAGCCCTTGGCCATGCCGCCGAGCGTGAAGGTCGAGCCCTTCACCACCGCTTCCTTTGCAACATGGTCGGTGGTGAGGATGCCGCGCGCCGCGTCATGCCCGCCCTCGACCGAGAGCTTCTTGGCGAGCTTCGGGGTCGCGGCGAGGATCACATCCATCGGCAAGGGCGTGCCGATGATCCCGGTCGAGGAGACCAGGACATGGGCCTTGTCGATGCCGAGCGCCTCAGCAGCGGCCTGGCTCATCGCTTCCGCATCGGCCATGCCCGCCGCGCCGGTGCCGGCATTGGCGTTACCCGAATTGACGATCACCGCCGCCGCCTTACCGCCGCTTGCGGCGAGGCGCGCGCGATCCAGCACCACGGGCGGCGCGACGAACTTGTTCTGCGTGAACACGCCGACAGCGGTGACGGGCTTGCCGTCGTCCGTCGCAACCAGGGCCATGTCGAACTTGCGATGCTTGATGCCGGCATGGCAACCGGCGGCGATGAAGCCGGGGGCGGCGGTCACGCTCACGGCCAGACTCCCACTTTGGCGAGTCCGGCATCTTCCTCGAAGCCGAGCATCAGATTGGCGCACTGGATCATCTGGCCGGCGGCTCCTTTCACGAGATTGTCGAGCGCCGCCAGGGCGAGCACACGGCCGGTGCGCTCGTCATAGCGGGCGGTGAGGTGGACGGCGTTGGAGCCGAGCGCCCATTTGGTCGAGGGCGCCTTGTCCGAGACATGGATGAAGGGCTCGTCGGCATAGGCCTCCTTCAACGCGGCAAGCGGGTCGCAGGGGCCCTTGGCGATCGCGGTGCAGGTCGCGAGGATGCCCCGGTTCATCGGCGCGAGATGCGGTGTGAACAGGATCTTGCCGCCAAGCTCCATCTCCATCTCGGCCGTGTGCCGGTGGTTGAGGAGCCCATAGGCGTTCATGTTCTCGTCGACCGTGTTGAAATGGGTGATGTCCTTGAGGCCCTTGCCCGCACCGCTGACGCCGGAAGCCGCGTCGACAGTGATCGTGTCCGGATCGATCAGCCCCAGCAGAGGCCGAAGCGCCAGGATCGCCGAGGTCGGATAACAGCCCGCGGCGGCAACCGTCTTCGCGCCCTTGATGGCGCCTCGATGCAATTCGGGAATGCCGTAGACGAACTGCCTCATCAAAGCCGGCGCCTGGTGCGGCTCATGATACCAGCGTTCATAGCTCGCCGCGTCGTTCAACCGGAAATCGGCGCCGAGATCGACGAAGGCGATGCCGCGCGCGATGATCTCCGGCGCCACTGCCTGGCTGTGACCATGCGGCAAGGCCGCGAAGACCAGGCCGGCGCCATCCAGCGCCGCTGGCTCGAACCGCTCGACCCGCGCCCCCGGATAGGCCAGGGCCAGATGCGGATGAACGTCGCCAAGAGCTGCGCCTGCCTGGCTGTCGCCGAACAGCCGGACGGCGTTGAGATGGGGATGGCCGGCGCAGAGCCGCAGCAGCTCCGCGCCCACGAATCCCGATGCTCCAAGGATGGCGACGTCGATCATGGGAGGGATATGCAGTCTACTGCATAATTATGCAATAACATTCTGGCCGCCCTTCGCCAAAAAAAACGCCCCGGCGAACCGGGGCGTTCATATCCGATTTCCGTCGGCCTTACGGGCTGGACGGGCTGTTGCTGTCCGTCAGCGAAATCACACCCCAGACGATCAGTCCGAGGACGATCGCGCCGATGATGTAGATGCCGAAACCATTGCGGCCGTCGAGCGAGCTCGCCTGCGTGGACGCCGATTGGGCGACCGGCGCATTGGCAAGGCTCAGCGGCTGGGCCGTCTGCGCGGCGGCGCTGCTTGCGCTAAGCACCGAAACGGCGACAAGCGCCGACATTTTTTTCTTAGAAAGCACTATAACCTCCCGGCTTGAGTTCAGAAAACTACCGACCCTGGCCTGACGTATAGCCAGCCTTCATATTAATTCCACGACTTTTTTTTGACAATTTCGTTCAACCGAGCCGGCTACGCGTCCAATCGGAGACGACGGTGGCCAGCACCTCCAGCGGCATGTCGCTATTCTCGAGCACGGCGTCGTGGAAGCCCTTGAGGTCGAAGCGGTCACCGAGCTGCTGCCGCGCGCCCTCGCGAAGCCGCACGATCTCGTTATGGCCGATCTTGTAGCTGCAGGCCTGGCCGGGCCAGACCACATAGCGTTCGATCTCGCTGGTCGAGCTGAGCTCGTCGAGCCCGACATTCTCCATGAAGAAGCGGATCGACTGCTCACGGCTCCAGCCCTTGGCGTGCATGCCGCTGTCGGTCACCAGCCGGGCGGCGCGGTACATGAAGCTCTGGATCATGCCGAGCTTGCCCACCTGATAATCGGCATACATGCCGATCTCGTCTGCCAGTTGCTCCGCATAGAGCCCCCAACCCTCGCCATAAGCAGGGATGCCGATATTGCGGTGGAGCAAGGGGATGGACTGGTTCTCGATCGCGATCGAGCCTTGCCACAGATGCCCCGGCACCGCCTCGTGATGGGTGAGCGTCGGCAGCGCCCATTTCGGCCAGGAACGGGTGTCGCGCAAATTGATATAATAAGCGCCCGGGCGCGAGCCATCCAGACTCGGGCCCTGCGCATAGCCGCGCGGGGCACCAAGCTCGATCGACGGCGGCACGCGCCGGATCTCCATCGGCGAGCGCGGGATTGTCGCGAAACATTCAGGCATCCGACCTCGGAGGCGATTCATGTAGGTGGTGAGGTTGGCGAGCAGTTCGGTGCGGCCGGCATCCGTGTTCGGGTATTGGTGCCGTTCCTGTCGGCCGAGCGCGGTCAGCCTGGCGCCGACGCTGCCCTGGGTCATGCCCTCGGCGCGCAGCAAAGGCTCGGCCTGGGCGCCAAGCTCGGCGATCTGGCGCAGGCCCGTCTCGTGCACCTCGTCCGGGCTCATCCCCGTAGAGGTGTGGAAGCGCAGGCACTGGGCGTAAAAGGTGTTGCCGCCGGGCAGCCGGCTCGCCGCCGGATTGTGGCCGGCGCCGCGGCGCAGATCCGTCAGCAATGCGAGCTGGCGGTCGAGCGCGGCGGCGAGGCGGCCATCGACGATCGCCGAGGCCTGGCGCGCCCAGTCGCCCGTAATGTTCTTCTCGCGCGTCCGTCGGACCAGCGACTGAACCAGGTCCGCCTGCTCGCCATGCTGGCCGCGCAGCGCCCGCGTCTGGGTGATCGTCTTGTCGATGATGAAGTCGGGCGGGACGACGCCCCGGGCCGCATCGGCCTGCGCCTGCGCGACCTCAAGGCCGACGTTGCGCGCAAAGGCCTCGAGCCGGGAGATATAGGCATCCGCATCGGCGCGGGTCTCGATCTTGTGCTGGCTGTCGAGGAAGTCCGGCACGCTTTGATAGGAGCCGGTCAGCTGCGAGATCACGTAGGGCACCGGATAGCCGTCGAACGTGCCGTAAGATGTGTGCGAGACCTCCTCGACGCGCTCGCCGAGCCAGAGCACGGTGTCGAGGAAAGCCTTCTCCCGGCCGCTGATGCCGCCGCCGTCCATCCGGCGCAGCGCGGGCAATTCCGCGACCAGAGGGCCATAGGAGCCCATCTTCCCCTCGGGGCCCGACGGGCTCAGCCGGCCGCGCAGATCGGCATTGGCGCCGGTGTCGAGCCCGAGCCCGGTGGCCATCTCTGGGCTGCCGCGCAGCATTGCCTGGAAGATGCGGTCATAGAGCTGGCGGGCGTCGCCGTCGGCAGAACGCGGCACCACCGCGCAGCCGCCCAGCGCCAATGCGCCGGTGGCGGCGGCGCCGCTGAGCAGGAACTGGCGGCGATTTAAGCGATAAGTCATGGCAGGCATCCCCTCATTCTCGTCCGTCTCCGTCGCCCACGATCGCCGCGCTATCGGAGGATCGGGGCGCGGGCAATCCGCCCCGGGCAAGCGCTCGACAATCCGTGTGGCGCACCGGCCACAGTCCTGATCCAGATTGTTGCGGCCGGGTTACAGACCATTGTCGTGACTCTTCGGCGCGGTCTATTCTGCGTCCGAAATAAAAAGGGGGAATTCCATGAACCGTCTCGTCGCAAATCGCCGCATCGCGTCTTTGGCCGCCGTGTCGCTGCTTGCTCTTGCTTCCGCCACGCCGGTCTTCGCGCAGAACTCCCAGACGCCGCAGGCCCAGGGCGATCAGGAGATCGTCGTTACCGCGACCAAGCGGGAGGTGAACCTCCAGGACGTTCCCTTCTCGATCAACGCGCAGACCCAGCAGCAAATCCAGCGCTCGGGCGCGACGACGATCGAGGATCTGTCGCGCAACGTCGCGGGCTTGCAGATCCAGAATCTCGGGCCGGGCCAGAGCCAGGTCGCCGTGCGCGGCGTCGCCGCCGGCCAGATCGTCCGCGACCAGCCGGGCGTGAAGGAGCAGGTCGGCGTCTATCTCGACGAGTCGGTGATCTCGCTGTCGCTCTTTACCCCCGACCTCGACCTCTACGACCTCAACCGCGTCGAGACCTTGCGCGGCCCGCAGGGCACCCTGTTCGGCTCCGGCTCGGTCGGCGGCACCATCCGCTACATCACCAACCAGCCGAACATGACCCGCGTCGAGGGTTCGCTCGAGGCCAACGTCAACGTGCTCGAGGGCGGCGATTTCGGCGGCGCGCTGCGCGGCATGATCAATGCGCCGCTGACGACCGGCGTCGCGATGCGCGCCGTGGGCTACTACACCCAATATGGCGGCTTCGTCGATGCGGTCGGCCCGGCGGCCGGCAACAACGTCAATGACGGGCATCGCGCCGGCGGCCGCATCGCGTTCCGGCTTGAGCCGTTCGCGGGCGTCACCATCACCCCGCGCATCGTCTATCAGGAAATCCGGGCGAACGGCTTCAACCGGCAGGAGGTGTTCAACCTCTATTCGAACCGGTTCACCACCCCGGCGCGGACCTATGACGAGCGCCAGCAATATCTGCTGCTCCGCGAAGGCTTCTCGGACAATACCCTGATCGGCGATCTCACGGTCAATATCGACCTGAGCGACCATGTCGCGTTCACGTCCATTTCGTCCTACGTGAACCGCGACATCGAAGTGAGCCGCGACGCCAGCGCGCTGACCGGCTCGGTCTCGGTCGATCTCGGCTATCCGGCTGCCGCCGTGAACCTGCCATCGAACCTGGTCGACACGACCAATCTCGAGACCTTCACGCAGGAAGCCCGGATCGCGACCGACTTCGATGCCCCGTTCAACCTGGTGCTCGGCGCCTTCTATGCGCACACCGACCGCTTCTATCGCCAGCGCCTGCCCACCCCGGGCTATGATGCGGCGACCGATGCAGCCTTGGGCGCCGGCACTTCGGCGGCCACACGCAATGGCTTCCCGGCGAACTCACCCTACAATTCGGACCTGCCGTACAACATCAACCAGACGGCGATCTTCGGCGAGGCGACCTGGGACATTAACAGCCAGCTGCATCTGACCGCGGGCGGCCGTTATTACGACTTCTCGGAAACGCGGCGGTTCAAGTCGGGCGGCCTCTTCTCCAACTTGGACAACCGCACCGACACAACCTCCTCGAACGGCTTCAGCCCGCGGGTCATCCTGAGCTACGAGCCGGCTGACAACATCCGGATCAACGCCCAGGCCTCCAAGGGCTTCCGTCTCGGCGGCGTCAACGATCCATTGAACGTGCCGCTCTGCACGCCCACCGACCGGGCGCTGTTCGGCGGGTTCCAGTCGTACAACGACGAGACGATCTGGAACTACGAACTGGGTGTCCGCGGGCGCCGCTCCGGGGTGAACTTCTCGGCGGCGGCCTTCTACACCGACATGAGCAACCTGCAGGTCACGCTGGACGCGGGCTCCTGCTCGTCGCGCATCGTGTTCAACGTGCCCAAGGCGCACTCGCAGGGCATCGAGTTCGAGCTGTCGGCGCAGCCGATCCGTGGTCTGAACCTCTCGCTTAACGGCACCGTCATCGAGGCGGAGTTTGACTCCACCCTCCCGGGCGCGCTGGCGGCGACGACGGGCATTCGCGAAGGCAACCGCCTGCCGTCCGTGCCGAAGTTCCAGATCTCGGCCAATGCCAGCTATGACTGGCCGGTGTCGGACAGCGCCAATGCTTATATCGGCGCCTCCTTCCAGCATGTCGGCAGCCGCTACACCCAGCCGAGCGACCAGGAAAACAACCCGCGGACCTTCGTGTCGGGCCTGCCGTTCAACGGCGCGACGGGAACCGGTGCGACGGTCATCGACCTGAAGCTCCCGGCCTATAACTATGTGAACCTCTCGGCCGGGATCGACTGGGACAACGGCTTCGGCGCGATGATCTACGTCACCAACCTGTTCGACGAGAACGCCCTGCTCTCCTTCGACCGCGAGCGTGGCGGCCGGGCGCGGCTCGGCTTCAATATCGGCCAGCCGCGGACCATGGGCATCACGCTGCGCAAGCGTTTCTGACGCCTGCGTTGACAGCATGATCCAATCAGGCGACCCCTCCCTGGCGACAGGGAGGGGTTTCTTGTGTCGGAAAAGCGCGAAACCGGAATGAGCCGCCGCTCGGTGCTGAAGGCTGGGGCCGGCGCCGCCACCACGGCCGCCCTTCCCAAGCTCGCCCAGGCGCAGCCGGGCGGCCCCTATTGCGACACGGTGGTGATCGGGGCGGGCGTGTTCGGCGCATGGACGGCATGGCGGCTGCGCCAGGCTGGCCAGACCGTCGTCCTGGTCGATGCCTGGGCGCCGGCCCACAGCCGGGCCTCGTCAGGCGGGGAATCGCGGATGATCCGGGGCGCCTATGGTGCGGACGAGGTCTATACCCGCATGGCGCTGGAATCGCTGGACGAGTGGCGCGCGCTCTCGGCCCATGCCGGGCTGCCCTTGTTCCACCCGACCGGCGTGCTCTTCTTCTTCCCGCGCGTGGAGCCCTATCTCGAGGACACGATGCGGGTGCACCGGCGGCTGGGCCTGCCGACCGAGCTGCTCGGCCCGGAGGAGATGCGCCGCCGCTTCAGCCAGATCAATTTCGACGGCATCGCCGCCGGGGTCTACGAGCCGCGCTTCGGCGCGCTGATGGCGCGGCGCGCGGTAGAGCAGCTCGTCGCCGACTTCGTGGCCATTGGCGGCGAGTATCGCCACGCCCAGATCCAGCCGCCGCATGCCCCTCAGCGGGCGCGGGCGCTGGGGGCAGTGCGGCCCACCCAAGGCTATGAAATCACCGCCCGCAATTTCGTCTTCGCCTGCGGGCCCTGGCTCGGGAAGCTCTTTCCCGACCTGCTGGCCCGCCGCATCTTCCCGACCCGGCAGGAAGTGTTCTTCTTCGCGCCGCAGCCCGGCGACACGGATTACGATCCAGGCCGGGTGGTCACCGATCCCGCCGCCTTGCCGGGCTGGGCGGACTTCAACGGCGGCGACATGTATTATGGCTTTCCGAGCCTGGAAGGTCGGGGCTTCAAGATCGCCCATGACGCGCACGGCCCGCCGATCGACCCGGATGGCGGGGACCGCACGCCCTCCCCCGACGTGCTGGCCAATGTCCGCGCCTATATGGCCCGCCGCTTCCCCCATATGGCCGACCGGCCGCTCAGCGAATCCCGGGTCTGCCAATATGAGAACAGCTCGAACGGCGACTTTCTGATCGACCGTCACCCGACGTTCGAGAATGTCTTTCTGGTCGGCGGCGGTTCCGGCCACGGCTTCAAGCACGGGCCGGCGGTGGGCCGCTATGCCGCGGACCTGGTGATGGGCCGGCTACCGACGCCCGAGCCGCGCTTCTCGCTGGCCACAAAGGCGGAGGTGCAGCACCGCTCGGTGCATTAGCGCCGCCGGGCCGCGGAGCGCTCCCGCACCGCGCGGAATTCCGAGGTCGCCCGCCATTGTGGCCAGGCGCGGCTGTTCGCGAGCTCCATCCCGATCCGGTAGGCGAGCGCCACGTCCTGCGCCGCGCCGCGCAAATCCCAGTTTGGCGACCATTCGTCGCAGGTCTGGTGATAGCAGCGGGCGGTGAAGTCGCTGACCCAGCGGTCGCCCACTTCGCGGCCGCCGGTCACCAGATCCGCACCACCGCCCAGCGCCATCAGCAGCAGCACCGGTACGCCCTGCTTCGCCAGTGGGAAATGGTCGGCGCGATAGAAGAGGCCGCGCTGCGGCTGCGCGTCGGGAGTAACACGGCGGCCTTGCGCAGCAGCCAGCCGCGCCATCCGGTCCTCAAGATCGCTCTGCCCCTGGCCGATCAGGACCACGTCCCGCGACGGCCCCGCCGACTGCAAGGTGTCGAGCGTCAGGTTCGCGACCATCGTCTCGGCCGGATAGAGTGGGTTGGCGGCAAAATAGCTTGAGCCGAGCAGACCCCTTTCCTCTCCGGTCCAGGCGGCGAAGAGCAGGGTGCGCTGCGGCCTGGGGCCGGCGGCGGCGAGGCGGGCGATCTCCAGCACGCCGGATATGCCGAGCGCATCGTCATGCGCGCCGTTTCGGATCGTGTCGCCGCGTGCATCGGCGGGGCCGGAGCCGTAGGCGTCCCAGTGGCCGGAGAACATGATCGTCTCGTTCGGCCGCCGCGCGCCGGGCAGGCGAGCGATGACATTGCGGCTCTCGACATGCTGCACGGTCGTCGGGAGGCTGGTCGAGAAAGTTGCGCCGAGATCGATCGGGCGGAAGCCCGCGGCCCGCGCCTGCCTTTTCACCACCTCGAAATCGAGCCCGGCCCGGCGGAACAGATCGACCGCGACGGCGCGCTGCAGCCAGCCCTGCAGCAACACCGGCTGCGGCGCCCCGGCGGCGAGGCGGATCGCATAATTCTCGCCCGCGGGCGCCTGCACCGTGTTCCAGCCATAACCGGCGGCCTCAGTCTCATGGATGACCAGAGCGCCGATCGCGCCGCGCCGCGCGGCTTCCTCATATTTGTAGGTCCAGCGGCCATAATAGGTCATCGCCCGCCCACCGAAGCGGCCGTTCACCGGGTCGCGCGGCCCCGCCTCGAAATCGGGATCGTTGACCAGGAAGACGGCGATCTTGCCGGTGAGATCGACATTGCCGAAATCGTCCCAGCCCCGCTCCGGCGCGTTCACGCCATAACCGACGAAGACCATCGGCGCGTTCTCGATCGCGACCGCCTGCGTGTCGCGGGTCGTGTTGACGTAGATATCGGCCGGGCTGTGGAGGGCCAGTGTCTCACCATGGCTGATGATCCGGAAATCGGCCCGCTCCGGCACGCGGGTGCGGATCAGGGGAACGGTTTGCGTCCAGCTCCCGTTCTCGCCGCCCGGCTGCAAGCCGAGCGCACGAAACTGCTCGATCAGCCAGGCAATCGTGCGGGTCTCCCCTTCGGTGCCGGGCGCGCGGCCCTGCATTTCATCGGAGCTCAGCTGGCGCGTCCATTCCGACAGGCGGTGCGGATCTGCCGGGGCGTAGGAAGCAGCCGAGGCCGGATCGGCCGGCCGGGATTGCGCAAGCGCGGCGGCGGGAAGCGCCAGCGCCGCGAGACTCAGGAGCAGCGTCTTCATGGCCCGTCTCATTGGCGCTTTTCCGCGGACTGACAAGGTTCTAGACCTTCGCGGCGACACCCTTCCGGAGACTGAAGCCCCATGCGCCTCCTGCCCGCTCTCCTGCTGCTTCCCTTCGCCACCGCCGCCCTCGCCCAGTCCCAGCCCGCCCAGCGGCCGGCCTATCCGGAGACCGCACGCGGCACTGTCGTCGAGGAGCAGTTCGGCGAGCGGATTGCCGATCCCTATCGCTGGCTGGAGAATGACGTCCGCCAGGATCCGCAGGTCCGCGCCTGGGTGGACGCGCAAAATGCCGCTTCGAGTGCCTTCCTCGCCGCCCTGCCCGGCCGCGACGCGATCCGGACGCGGATGACGCAGCTCTATAATTACGAGCGGTTCGGCATGCCGGAGCGCGCCGGGAACTTCTACTTCTACACGCGCAATGACGGCCTCCAGAACCAGTCGGCCCTCTATGTTCGCGAGGGGCTGAGCGGCACACCGCGCGTGCTGATCGATCCGAACAGCTGGGCTCGCGACGGCGCCACCGCGCTTGCCGAATGGGACCCATCCGAGGACGGCACCCACCTGCTCTACTCGGTGCAGGACGGCGGCACCGACTGGCGCATCCTTCGGGTCATCGACGTGCGCACCGGGCAGCAATTGCCCGACGAGATCCGCTGGGTGAAATTCTCCAATATCGACTGGGCGAAGGACGGCTCCGGCTTCTTCTACTCGCGCTTTCCCCAGCCGGAGAGCACTGCCCAGTTCCAGTCGCTGAACGAGAACCACGCGATCTACTTCCACCGGCTCGGCACCCAACAAAGCGAGGACCGGCGCATCTACGCGACGCCCGACCGGCCGCGCCTCTCCAACAACGGTCAGGTCTCCGAGGACGGTCGCTGGCTGATAGTGACCTCGTCCCAGGGCACGGACGCCCGGCACGAAATCACGCTGATCGATCTCACCCAGCCCAATGCGCAGCCGCGCCACATCATCACCGGCTTCACCAATGCCTGGGACTATCTCGGCAATAGCGGCACGACCTTTTACTGGCGCACCAACAATGGCGCGCCGCGCCAGCGCATCGTCTCGACCGACGTCTCGCAGCCCGAACTGGCCATCCGCCAGATCGTCGCCGAAGACGCGGCGACCCTGGACGGCGCCGCGATCGTCGGCTCGCAGCTGATCGCCCAATATCTGGTCGACGCGAAGGCGGAGGTGCGCACCTTCACGCTCGCCGGCCGCCGCACCGGCACGATCCGCCTGCCCGAAGCGATCGGCAATGCCGGCGGCTTCAACGGCCATCAGGACCGGAGCGAGACCTTCTACAGCTTCACCAGCTTCGCCCGCCCCACCGCCATCTATCGCTACGACAGCGCCACCGGGCGAACGACGCCCTTCGCGGTCCCGCGGCTGGCGCTGAACCCCGCCGACTTCATTGTCCGCCAGGTCTTCTACACCTCGCGCGACGGCACCCGGGTGCCGATGTTCCTGGTCCACCGCCGGAACCTCGACACGCGCCGCCCGCAGCCGACGCTGCTCTACGCCTATGGCGGCTTCAATTCCTCAGAGCTGCCCCGTTACCAGCCCAAATGGATGACCTGGGTCGACATGGGCGGCGTGCTTGCGGTCGCGAACATCCGGGGCGGCGGCGAATATGGCGAGGCCTGGCACGATGCCGGGCGGCGCGCCAACAAGCAGCATGGCTTCGACGACTTCATTGCCGCGGGCGAATATCTGGTCGCCCAGCACATCACGAGCCGCCAGCAGCTCGCGATCGAAGGCCGGTCCAATGGCGGCCTGCTGATCGGCGCGGTGGTGAACCAGCGGCCGGACCTGTTCGCCGCCGCTTTGCCGACGGTCGGGGTGATGGACATGCTGCGCTTCGACCGCTTCACCGCCGGCCGTTACTGGGTGGACGATTACGGCTACCCGAACCGCGAGGCCGATTTCCGCGTGCTCCGGGCCTATTCGCCCTATCACAACGTCCGCGCTGGCACGTCCTATCCGCCGATGCTGGTGACCACCGCCGACACGGACGACCGCGTCGTGCCGATGCACAGCTTCAAATATATCGCGGCGATCCAGGCGGCCGATCCGGGCCCGAACCCGCACCTGATCCGCATCGAGACCCGCGCCGGCCACGCCTCCGGCAAGCCTACCGACAAGCAGATCGCGGAGTTCACCGACATGTACGCCTTCATCGCCAATTTCACCGGGCTCAGGGTGCCGGCGACGCCGGCTCCTCCAAGGCGGGCGCCATAACGAAAGGACATCCCATGAAGTTCGATAAGCGCCCTTTGCTCCTGTCCCCAGCGCTGCTGCTTCTCGGCGCGCCGTTGCAGCCCACCGCCGGGGCGGCCGAGGCGGCGCAGGCCCCGACACCGCGGGGCAGTCTTTGCGCCCGCGGCGAGGAGGTGATCTTCAGCTGCGGGGTCGGGCGGAAGATGGTTTCGGTCTGCGGCGGCCGCGCGACCGCGCCGCACGCCCAATATCGCTACGGCGCGCCCGGCAGCATCGAGCTCGCCTTTCCCGGACCGGGGCAGAGCGGGCTCAGCTATGCACGCGAAATGTATTCAGGGGGCGGCGCGCTGCAGATTCGCTTCTCCACCGGCGGCTATGATTATGCGGTCTACAGCCGCACGATCAGGACCGGCTTCGGCAGGCGCGGCAACAACCCGCAATTTTCGGACGGCGTCATGGTGATGCGCGGCGGCAGGCTGGTCTCGAACCGGGCCTGCACGACGCGCGTCCGCGGCGACGCCCAGCCGGAGGATTTCATGCCCGAAGGCACCGTGATGCAATGGCCCGATTAGCGCGCTACGACGCTGCCGCCAGCGATGCATTGACCGCCAGCGCGCATTCCCGCCCCTCCCGGATCGCCCAGACGATGAGCGACTGGCCGCGACGCGCATCGCCGCAGGCGAAGACGCCGGGACGCCCGGTCGCATAGCTGGAAAGGCCGACGCCCTCTTCGGGCACCACGCCACCCGCCGAGGGCCCGGTGAACCCCATGGCGAGCAACACCAGATCGGCCTTCAGGACGAGCGGCGTGCCGTCCTGCTCCGCCCGAAGCGCGGAAACCTGACCGCCCTCGCCGTCCAGATGCAGGGTCTGCGCCGAGAACTCGCGAACCGCACCTTCTTCCTGGGACGAGGAGGTGCGCAGGCGCAGCGGCCAGCGCGGCCAGCTCAGGCCCTTGTCCTCGGCGCGCGGCGGCTGCGGCAGGATTTCCAGCTGGGTGACGGAGGCGGCGCCCTGGCGGTTGGCGGTGCCGATACAGTCCGAGCCGGTGTCGCCGCCGCCGATCACGACGACATGTTTGCCCGTGGCGAGGATCGGCGCGCCCGAATGGGGCAGGCCGGCATTGCGGCGGTTCTGCTGGACCAGATAGTCCATCGCGAAATGCACGCCGGCAAGCGCGCGGCCCGGCACCTCCAGGTCGCGCGGCTGCTCGGCGCCCGCGGCCAGCACGAGGATGTGATAATCGTCCATCAGCCGTTCGACCGAGACGGAGGCGCCGATCTCCATGCCGGTGCGGAAGATCACGCCTTCGGCCTCCATCTGGGCGATGCGCCGGTCGATCAGGCCCTTCTGCATCTTGAAGTCGGGAATGCCGTAGCGGAGCAGGCCGCCGATCCGGTCCGCTTTCTCGAACACGGTCGGCGAGTGGCCCATGCGGGCGAGCTGTTGCGCGCAGGCCAGGCCAGCCGGGCCGGAGCCGACGATCGCGATCCGCTTGCCGGTGCCGCGCGCCGCCACCCGCGGCACAATCCAGCCTTCGTCCCAGCCGCGGTCGACGATGGCGCATTCGATCGTCTTGATGGTGACCGGCGCGTCGTCGAGGTTCAGCGTACAGGCCGCCTCGCAGGGCGCCGGACACAGACGGCCGGTAAATTCCGGGAAATTATTGGTGCGGTGCAGCCGATCCAGCGCCGCGCGCCACTGGCCGCCGGTGACGAGATCGTTCCAGTCAGGGATGAAATTCTCGACCGGGCAGCCGGTGTGACAGAAGGGCACGCCGCAATCCATGCAGCGTCCCGCCTGCGCTTTCAGCGCGGTCTCCGGCAGCGGCTCGACGAATTCGCGCCAATGGCGGAGGCGTTCGGCGACCGGGCGGTAGCCACGCTCCTGCCGCTCGGTCTCGAGGAAGCCGGTCGGGTTGGTCATGCCGCCGCCTCCAGTGCCGCGAGCGCGCGGCGATAGTCGGTCGGCATGACCTGGACGAACTGGCGCAAGGCGACGGGCCAGTCGGCAAGGAGCGCGGCGGCCCGGGCGCTGCCGGTCAGCGCGCGATGCCGCTCGATGAGGTTACGCAGGGTCTCCGCATCTTCGACCGCCTCCAGCGCGACCCCGGCCCGGTTGCACAAGGCGTCGAGGCGGGCCTCCGGATCCCAGACCCACGCGATGCCGCCCGACATGCCGGCCGCGAAATTGCGCCCGACCGCCCCGAGCACCACGACCCGCCCGCCGGTCATATATTCGCAGCCATGATCGCCGACGCCCTCGACCACGGCGACGGCACCGGAGTTACGCACGGCGAAACGTTCCCCCGCAACGCCGGCCAGGAAGGCCTCGCCTTCGGTGGCGCCATAGAGGCAGGTATTGCCGACGATGATGTTGGCCGCAGCCTCGCGCGGCACGCTGTCCGGCTGGCGGACGATCACCCGGCCGCCGGACAGGCCCTTGCCGACATAATCATTGGCATCGCCAATCAGCGCCAGCGTCACGCCGCGCGCGAGGAAGGCGCCGAAGCTCTGCCCGGCCGAGCCGGTCAGCCGCGCGTACAGACTGCCGTCCGCCAGCCCCGCATGACCATGCCGCCGCGCGACTTCACCCGACGCCATCGCCCCGGTCGCGCGGTCGGTATTGGCCACCGCGCGCTCGATCCGGGCCGGGAGCGGGGCGTCCAGCGCCTCGATCAACTGACGGTCGATCGCCGTACCGGAGGCGCGGCAGAGCGGCGCAACATGGCGGCGCGCGCCATCCGTCTCGGGCAAATGAAGCAGCCTGGAAAGATCGATCCCCTCGCCTTTCCAGTGCGCCCCGGCATCCGCGGGATCGAGCAAATCGGCGCGGCCGATCAGCGCCTCCAACCGGCGGATCCCCAGGCCGGCGAGGATCTCGCGCACCTCCTCGGCGACGAAGAAGAAGTAATTGATCACATGCTCGCTCTGCCCGGTGAAGCGCGCGCGCAGCACCGGATCCTGCGTCGCGATGCCAACCGGGCAGGTGTTGAGATGGCATTTGCGCATCATCACGCAGCCGGCGGCGATCAAGGGCGCGGTGGCGAAGCCGAACTCGTCCGCGCCCAAAGCTGCCGCAACCGCCACGTCGCGGCCGGTGCGCAGGCCGCCATCGGCCTGCACGACGACCCGCTCGCGAAGACCATTGAGCACCAAGGTCTGCTGGGTCTCGGCGAGGCCGATCTCCCAGGGCAGGCCGGCATGGGTCAGCGAAGTCAGTGGCGAGGCGCCCGTGCCGCCCTCATAGCCGGCGATGGTGATATGGTCGGCCATGCATTTGGCGACCCCGGCCGCGACCGTGCCGACGCCCTGCTCGCTGACCAGCTTCACCGAGATGCGCGCCACCGGGTTCACGCTGCGCAGATCGTGGATCAGCTGGGCGAGATCCTCGATCGAATAAATGTCGTGATGCGGCGGCGGGCTGATCAGGCCGACGCCGGGGGTGGAGTGGCGAACGGCGGCGATCTCGGCATCCACCTTGTGGCCGGGCAGCTGGCCGCCTTCGCCGGGCTTGGCACCCTGGGCGATCTTGATCTGCAGATCGTCGGCGTTGACCAGATATTCGGCGGTGACGCCGAAGCGGCCGGAAGCGACCTGCTTGATCGCGGAGCGCGCGTCGGTGACGAACCGCTCCGCCTCCTCGCCCCCCTCGCCGGTGTTGGACTTGCCGCCGATCCCGTTCATCGCTCTGGCGAGCGTGGTATGCGCCTCGCGGCTGATCGAGCCGAAGCTCATCGCGCCGGTGGCGAAGCGCTTCACGATTTCGGCGGCCGGCTCCACCTCGTCGAGCGGCACTGGCGGTCCGGCCGCCCGGAAGTCGAGCAGGCCGCGGATCGTGAGCAGCCGCCGGCCCTGCGCGTTCAGCTCGTCCGCGAAGGCGCGATATTTGCCGGGCAGATTGCCGCGCGCCGCATGCTGGAGATTGGCGATGCTGTCGAAGGTCCAGGCATGGGCCTCGCCGCCGGCGCGCTGGCGATAGAGGCCGCCGACATCGAGCGCCTCCGCCTCCGGGGCGTGCGCCGCTCGGTGACGGCGGGCGGTTTCCTCCGCCAGCTCGGCGAGGCCGATGCCGCCAATCGGCGTCGCGGTGCCGGTGAAATATTTGTCGACCAGACATTGGCCCAGGCCGACCGCGTCGAAAATCTGGGCGCCACAATAGGACTGGAAGGTGGAGATGCCCATCTTGGACATTACCTTCAGGACACCCTTGCCGACCGCCTTGATGTAATTGGCCTGCGCGGCTTCGGGCGGCAAAGCGAGCTGCCCGCGCACGGACAGATCCTCGATCAGGTCGAAGGCGAGCCAGGGATTGATCGCCTCGGCACCATAGCCCGCGAGCACGCAGAAATGATGGACCTCGCGCGCCTCGCCGGTCTCCAGCACCAGGCCGGTCTGCATGCGCAGGCCGTGGCGGATCAGGTGATGGTGGACGGCGCCGGTGGCCAACGCGGCCGGGATCGGGATTCGGTCCGGCCCCTCCGCCCGGTCGGACAGGATCAGCAGATTGATGTCGGCGAGGACCGCCTCCGTCGCCTCCCAGCAGAGCCGCTGCAGCGCCGCCTCCAGCGACTGCGCGTCGCCGCCCTTCGGCCAGGTCGCGTCGAGCGTGATCGTGCGGAAGGCGCCGTCCAGCGTCTCGTGGATCGAGCGGATCTTCTCCAGATCCTCATTGGTGAGGATCGGCTGCGAGACTTCGAGCCGCTTATGGTTGCCGGCATTGTGGCCGAGCAGGTTCGGACGCGGCCCGATCATCGAGACGAGGCTCATCACCAGGCTCTCGCGGATCGGATCGATCGGCGGGTTGGTGACCTGGGCGAAGTTCTGCTTGAAATAATCGTAGAGCAAACGCGGCCGCTCGGAGAGCAGGGCGAGCGGCGTGTCCGTGCCCATCGAGCCGATCGGATCGTCGGCATTCGCCGCCATCGGGCCGAGGAAGTATTTCAGGTCCTCGTCCGTATAGCCGAAGCTGATCTGGGTGCGGCGGAAGACGTCGTCATCCGGCGGCCGGCGGAGCGGGTTGCAGCCGGGCGGCAGGTCGGCGAGATCGAACTGGGTCTGCGCCAGCCATTCGCCATAAGGCTCGGCCTCGGCGAGCGTGGCCTTCACCTCCTCGTCCTCGACGATCCGGCCTTCCTCCAGGTCGATGAGCAGCATCTTGCCCGGCTGCAGCCGCCACTTGCGGACGATCTTCTCCTCGGGGATCGGCAGCACGCCGCTTTCGGACGCCATCACCACCAGATCGTCATCCGTGACGCAGAAGCGGGCGGGCCTCAGGCCGTTGCGGTCAAGCGTCGCGCCGATCTGCCGGCCATCGGTGAAGGCGATGGCGGCGGGCCCGTCCCAGGGTTCCATCAAGGCGGCATGATATTCGTAGAAGGCCCGCCTTTTCGGCTCCATCCGCGTGTCGGACCAGGCCTCCGGAATGAGCAGCATCACCGCATGCGCCAGCGAGTAACCGCCGGCCAGCAGCAGCTCGAGCGCATTGTCGAGGCAGGCCGTGTCGGACTGGCCGTGCGGGATAATCGGCCACATCTTGTCGAGATCGGCGCCGAGCAGTGGCGATTCCAGCGTCCGCCGCCGTGCGTTCATCCAGTTCACGTTGCCGCGCAGCGTGTTGATTTCGCCATTATGGGCGATGAAGCGGTAGGGGTGCGCAAGCCGCCAGCTCGGGAAGGTGTTGGTCGAGAAACGTTGATGGACCATGGCCAGCGCCGAGACGGTCACCGGATCCCCGAGGTCGCGGTAGAAGTCGCCGACCTGATGCGCGAGCAGCATGCCCTTGTAGACCAGGGTCCGGCTGGAGAAGGAGGCGATGTAGAAATCGGGTAGGCCCGGAAGGCTGCGCCGTTTCGCCTCCACGTCCAGCGGGTTCAGCACCTGCTTGCGGATCGCCAGCAGCTTACGCTCGAACGCGTCCTGATCAGCCGCATTGGCGCCGCGCGCGACCACCGCCTGCGCAATCCCCGGCATCGCCGCCTGCGCCGCGACGCCGAGCAGAGCAGGATCGACCGGCACCCCGCGCCAGCCGACCAGCTCCTGTCCTTCCACCCGCACGAACCGTTCGAAGCGCTCGACCGCAGCGGCGCGGCTGGCCTCGTCGCGCGGCAAGAAGCACATCGCCACCGCATAATCGCCGGGCCGCGGCAGGCTCAGCTGCTCCGCATCCGCCCAGGCCCGGAACAAGGCGTCGGGGATCTGGATCAGGCAGCCGGCACCGTCGCCAAGCGTCGGGTCCGCACCCACGCCGCCGCGATGATCCAGATTGGCGAGGATGCGGAGGCCGTGCGCGATGATCGCATTGGAGCGCTCGCCCTTCACATGCGCGACGAAGCCCATGCCGCAGGCATCCCGCTCGAAAGCGGGATCATAAAGACCCTGTTGCGGCGGTGCTCCCATCATGCACTCCGGTCATCGCAGCCATGCTGCGATGCAGCGAGAGTGACCGATTCGCCTGTCGCGCACAAGGGCTGGGCCCGAGCGTGAAATCTTCACCACGCAATTGACGCGCTGCAGCATAACACGGAAGCCTAGGGCCAGAACTTGCGGTGGGGCGGCGTGAGACGCAGATGATCGACAGAGTCTTCCGCATGCTCCTCGGCCTCGGCTTGGCTCTGTTCGTGCCGACGGCGGCCTTCGCCAACAGCGCCGCGCCGGCCCTCAGCGTCGATAAGGGCGACACCGCGTGGATGCTCGTCGCGACCGTCCTCGTCCTGCTGATGATCGTCCCCGGCCTCGCGCTTTTCTACGGCGGCCTCGTTCGCGCCAAGAACGTGCTCTCCATTCTGACGCAGACGCTCGGCGTCACCGCGGTCGCGATCCTCGTTTGGGTTGGCTGGGGCTATTCGCTCGCCTTCGACAGCGGCGGGCGCTTCGTCGGCGGGATGTCGAAGCTGTTCCTCAAGGGCATCACCGGCGACACCGTCAGCGCCACCTTCACCGCCGGCGTCGGCATCCCGGAACTGGTCTTCATTGCCTTTCAGATGACCTTCGCCGCGATCACCGCCGCGCTCGTGATCGGCGCGCTTGCCGAGCGGGTGAAGTTCGGCGCGATCCTGCTCTTCTCCGCGCTCTGGCTGACCATCGTCTATGCGCCCATCGCCCATATGGTCTGGGCGTCGGACGGGCTCATCTATGGTTGGGGCGCGCTCGATTTCGCTGGCGGCACGGTGGTCCATATCAACGCCGGCATTGCCGGGCTGGTCGGCGTGTTCTTCGCCGGCAAGCGCATCGGCTTCCTCCGCGAAATGACGCCGCCCCATTCGCTGAGCCTGACCCTGATCGGCGCCGGCCTGCTCTGGGTGGGCTGGTTCGGCTTCAACGCCGGCTCCAATCTTGAGGCGAGCGGCGGCGCTGCGATCGCCATGATCAACACCTTCGTCGCGCCGGCCGCCGCCGCTCTGGCCTGGCTCGGAGCGGAAAGGATCGTCTCCGGCAAAGCGTCTTTGCTGGGCGGCGTCTCCGGCGCGGTCGCCGGCCTGGTCGCGGTGACTCCGGCGGCCGGCACGTCCGGCGTCATCGGTGCCGCCGCCTTGGGCGCAGTCGCGGCGCTCGGCTGCTACTGGTTCGTCGGCAGCGTCAAGAACCGGCTGAAGCTGGACGACAGCCTCGACGTGTTCGGCATTCACGGGATCGGCGGCATCATCGGGTCGATCGGAACCGGCATCGTCTCCTCGCCGGCGCTCGGCGGCTTTCGCCCGGCGGATTACTCGATCGCCTCGCATACCCTGATTCAGGTGCAGGCGGTGGCTGTCGCCATCGCCTGGTCCGCAGTCGGTTCGGCGGTCGTCTGGGCGCTGGTGAAATACACGATCGGCCTCAGGGTCGAGCCCGACGCCGAGCGCGAGGGCCTCGATCTCAGCGACCACGGCGAACGCGCCTACAATCTCTGATCCCTGGCGGTCGCATGGCCGCCCCGTCACAATCCCCGACAGGGTGCCCGCGCGCCACGCACCCTTGCGAATCGGTTCGACACTGGCTAACGCGGTTTCATTGTATTAGCACGGTGAAACAAAATCATGCTTGCCGCGACCACTTCTACGCTCGCGCCGACGCGCGACCAGGGCGCCTTGGCGGACGATCTCTGCAAGGCCCTGCTGACGCCGGAAAATGCGGGGGAGATGGCGGCCTTGCTCGCCGATCTCTGCACGCCCGCGGAAATCCGGACGCTTGCCGAGCGCTGGCACATTGCCCGCCTGCTCGACGGCGCCGACCTCACCTATCGCGATCTCCACGACGCCACCGGCGTCTCGACGACAACGATCGTGCGGGTGGCGCGCTTCCTGAAGCAGGAGCGCAATTTCGGCTACCGCATGGCGCTGGACCGGCTCGGGGAGGCCCGCAATGCTGGTTGACAAGGAGCGGCTGCACATCGCCATCCAGAAATCGGGCCGGCTCGCGGACCTGAGCCGCGATCTGCTGCGCGATGCGGGCCTGCGCATCCAGAGCGGCAAGAACAACCTCGCCGCCCGGGTCGACAATTTCCCGATCGACCTCCTGTTCGTGCGCGACGACGACATCCCGACCTTCGTCGCGGACGGCATTTGCGAGTTCGGCATGGTCGGCCGCAACGTGCTGGAAGAGTTCGCGCTCGACCAGCCCGAGGCGCGGTTCGAAGTACTGGCCAATCTCGGCTTCGGCCGTTGCGCGCTGCGCATCGCCGCGCCGGAGCGCACCGACTATCGCGGGCCCCGGAGCCTGACGGGCAGCCGCATCGCCACCTCCTATCCCCGCCTGGTCCGCCGCTTCCTCGACGAGAATGGCATCGACGCAAGCGTGGTGAAGATGAATGGCGCGGTCGAGCTGGCGCCCCGGCTCGGCATCGCTCCCTTCATCTGCGACCTGGTCTCGACCGGTGCGACGCTGGAGGCAAACGGCCTCGTCCCCACCGACATCGTGCTGGAGAGCGAGGCGGTGCTGGTCCGCACGCTGAAGCCGCTGCCGCCGGAGAAAGCGGAGCTCGGCGACAATCTGCTCCGCCGGCTGGAAGGCGTGCTCGCCACGCAGGAGAGCAAGTACATCATGCTGAACGCGCCCGAAGAGGCGCTCGGCCGAATCGCGGACATTCTCCCCGGCGCGGAATCGCCGACCGTCATTCCACTCGCCGGCACGCCCGGCCATTTCGCGGTCCATGCCGTGTGCAAGGAATCGGTCTTCTGGGAGACGCTGCAGAAGCTCAAGGCCGCGGGCGCCTCGGCGATCCTGGTCATGCCCATCGAAAAGATGATGATGTGAAGACCTTCGTCTGGAGCGAATTGGACGAGGCGGGGCGCGAGGCTGCTCTGGCCCGCCCCGAGCAGCGCGGCGATCCCGCGCTGCAGGCGGCCGTGCGCGCGATCGTCGAGGATGTGCGGGCTGGCGGGTGGGACGCGCTCGTGGCGCAAGCCGAGCGGGTCGACGGCGCCGCGCCGCAGCTCGTGCCGGTCGCCCCCTTGGCCGAGGAGGCGCGCCGCTCCCTGACCACCGAGCAGCTCCGCGCCATCGAGCTTGCCCACAGGAACATCACTGCCTTTCACCGCGATAGCCTTCCCGCCGAGCATGTCGTGGAGACCATGCCCGGCCTCAATGTCCGCAAGATGTGGCGGCCGATCGACCGGATCGGTCTGTACATTCCGGGCGGGAAGACCCCGCTTTTCTCCACCCTTCTCATGCTCGCCATCCCGGCGCGCGCAGCGGGCGTGACCGAGATCGTCGCCGTCACCCCGCCCCGCCCGGATGGCGGCCTCGACCCGCTCATCGCTCTGGCCGCGGACCTCTGCGGGGTCACCGCCATCTGGACCGTCGGCGGCGCGCAGGCCATCGCTGCGCTCGGCTTCGGCGCCGGAGAGATTCCGCGCGTCGCCAAGATTTGCGGTCCCGGCAATGCCTGGGTCGCCGAGGCAAAGACATATCTGGCCTCGATTCCCGGCGGCCCGGCCATCGACATGCCGGCCGGACCCAGCGAATTGCTGGTCATCGCCGACGACGGCGCCGATGCGGCCTGGGTAACGGCCGACCTCCTGAGCCAGGCCGAGCATGACGCGTCGGCCCAGGTGATCCTCGTCACACCCTCGCCCGGGCTTGCGGAGAAAGTGGCCGCGCGGCTCGAAGCGGACGCCCGTGCCCTGCCCCGCGCGGACATCGCCCTGGCCTCGCTCGCCAATGCCCGGCTGATCCTCACGGAAAGCCTCGAGCAGGCGGCCGAAATCGCCAATCTCTACGCCCCCGAGCACCTCGCCCTTGCCGTCGACGCGCCCGAGCCGCTGGTGGCGCGGATCACGAACGCCGGCGCGATCTTCGCGGGGCACCGCGCCGCCGAGACGTTCGGCGACTATCTCGCCGGCTCCAGCCACGTCCTCCCGACCGACGGCGCCGCCCGCGCCTGGAGCGGCGTCTCCGTCTTCACCTTCCTGAAGGCGATCAGCGTGCAGAACGTCACGGACGAGGCCGCCCGCCGCCTTGCCGTCCCCGCGGCCGCACTCGCCCGGCTCGAGGGGCTGGAGGCCCACGCCCGCGCCGCCGACGCGCGCCTTGCGGGAGCGGGCGCATGAGCCTGCTCCAGCGCCTCGCCCGCCCCGAAATCCTCGCGCTCCCGCCGATCGACGTGGCCGCCGCGGCCAATGACGCCTTCACGGCGGATGCGATCAAGCTCGACGCCAACGAAAATGCCTATGCGCCCTTGGTCGAGGGCAGCCTCGCCGCGCGGGTGAACCGCTATCCCGAGCCGCAGCCTGCGCGCCTCCGCGCGGTTATGGCCGCGCTCTACGGGGTGGAGTCGCCCAACCTGGTCGTCACCCGCGGCGCCGATGATGCGATCGACATCCTCATCCGCACCTTCTGCCGGCCGGGCACCGATGCCATCTCCGTCTGCCAGCCGACCTTCTCGGCCTACGCCCAATTCGCGCTGCTCCAGGGCGCTCGCGTGATCGAAACCCAGCTGGACGAGAGCTTCGATTTCGATCCGGACGCCTTCCTCGCGACCGTGAAGGACGAGACCAATCTCAAGCTCGCCTTCCTCTGCGCGCCGAACAACCCGACCGGCAATCCGGTCCCGGCGGCAGCGATCCGCAAGATCGCCGACGCTTTGCCGGAGACGATCATCATCCTCGACGAGGCCTATCTCGAATTCTCGGACCAGCCGAGCCTCGCCGCCGAGGCCGCGGCCCGCGACAATCTCGTCGTCCTGCGCACCCTCTCCAAGGCCTATGGCCTGGCCGGCGCGCGCGTCGGCTGCGCGATCGGCACGCCGGAACTGATCGACCTCATCTCCCGCGCGCTGCCGCCCTACCCGCTCCCGAGCCTCAGCATCGAGGCGGCGCTCACCGTCCTCTCCCCCTCCCGTCGCCCGGTCCATGCCGAGCGGATCGCGCGGATCGTTACGGACCGCGACCGGATCGCCGGCCTGCTCGCGACCGCGCCCGGGGTCGAGAGGGTCCGCACCGGCGGCGGCAATTTCCTCTTCTTCGAGGTGACCGACCCCGCCCCACTTGCCGCGAAGCTGCGCGCGCTCGGCATCCGCGTTCGCTTCCGCCCCAATGCCGCGCCCGGCGGCATCCGCCTCTCCATCGGCACCGAGGCGGAGAATGAGGCCGCCTTGGCTGCGCTCGGCGTCGCCTCTACCGGCAGGCC
Source organism: Allosphingosinicella sp. (assembly GCA_044225925.1). Taxonomy (GTDB): domain Bacteria; phylum Pseudomonadota; class Alphaproteobacteria; order Sphingomonadales; family Sphingomonadaceae; genus Allosphingosinicella. Next base: position 41,649 of record JBGAHY010000016.1, on the reverse strand, counting down.
CGCCCGCCGCGCCGCCACCGTCCGCGACACGAAGGAGACCAGGATCGCGGTGGCCATCGATCTCGATGCGGACGGCCCGCGCAAGATCGACACCGGCATCCCCTTTTACGACCACATGCTGGATCAGGTCGCGGCCCATGGCGGCTTCGCCCTCACCCTGGCCTGCGAGGGCGATCTGGAGATCGACGCCCATCACAGCCTGGAGGACTGCGCCATCGCCTTTGCCCAGACCCTCTCCAAGGCGCTGGCCGACCGGCGCGGCATCGGCCGCTTCGGCTTCTCGCTGCCGATGGACGAGGCCGAGGCGCACGTCCTGATCGACCTGTCCGGCCGTCCCTACAGCCTGTTCGAGGGCGACTTCGCGGCGAGCCATATCGGCGCTTATCCGACCGAGATGACCGCCCACATCTTCCGCTCCTTCGCGGACAATCTGGGCGCCGCCATCCACGTCCGCGTCACCGGCGAGAACGACCATCACAAGACCGAGGCCTGCTTCAAGGCGTTCGGCCGGGCGCTGCGGCAGGCGATGGGGCGCGAGGGGGCGGGCGCAGACGCGGTGCCAAGCACGAAGGGCGTGCTGTGAGCGTCGCGCTCGTCGATCTCGGCTATGGCAATATCGGCTCGATCGAAATTGCCCTGCGGCGGCTCGGCGCGGAGGTGCTCCGCACCGCCGATCCCGCCGCGATCCGGGCGGCAGAGCACGTCATCCTGCCCGGCGTCGGCGCTGCCGGCTATGCAATGGGCCGGATCGATACGCTTGACCTCCGTAATGCACTGATTTCGTTAGATAAACCACTGCTTGGCATCTGCCTCGGCATGCAATTGCTGTTCGAGGCAAGCGAGGAAGACGGGGCGTCCTGCCTCGGCCTGATCCCGGGCAGGGTCCGCCGGCTCGACCCGGCGCCGGGCCGCCCGGTCCCTCATATGGGCTGGAGCCGCCTCGAGACCCGCGGCCCGGATATGGGCCTTGCTCGTGGCGAGTTTGTATACTTCGCGCACAGCTTCGCCTGCGACGACGGCCCGCACAGCCTCGCCGTCGCCGACTACGGACGCCCGATCCCGGCCGTCGTCCGCAAGGGCAATGTCCTCGGCGCGCAATTCCATCCGGAGCGGAGCAGCGCCGCCGGCGCCCGCTTCCTCAAGGCCTTCCTCGCATCATGATCGTCTACCCCGCCATGGATCTGCTCGGCGGCCGCTGCGTGCGCCTTGCCCAGGGACGGTTCGAAGCCGTCACCCGCTATTTGACCGACCCCGCCGACGCGCTGGCCGGCTTCGCCGCTTCCGGCGCAAGCTGGGCGCATGTCGTCGATCTGGACGGCGCCCGCGACCGCAGCCCGCGTCAGCATGAATTGATCGCCCAGCTCGCCCGCAATGCCGGACTCCAGCTGCAGGTCGCCGGCGGCTTTCGCGAGCGCGCCCATCTGGAGTTGATGTTCGAGGCGGGGGTCGGACGCGTCGTGATCGGCAGTCTCGCCGTACAGCAGCCGCAGACGGTGCGCGGCTTCATCGCGGATTATGGCGGCGACCGGATCACGCTCGCGCTCGACGTCAATATGGTGGACGGGGTGCCGATGGTCGCCACCGCCGGCTGGGCGGAGACCTCGGGCCTCACGCTCTGGCAGGTCACCGAGCTCTACCCCGAAGCGCAACATCTGCTGGTCACCGATATCAGCCGGGACGGCATGATGAGCGGACCCAATCTCCCGCTGCTGACCGAGGCGGTCGAGCGCCTGCCCCATCTCGCCATCCAGGCGTCGGGCGGCATCGCCTCGCTCCACGACCTGCCCACGCTCCCCACCGCGGGCGTCATCATCGGCAAGGCTCTGTGGGAGCAGAAATTCACCCTCGCGGAGGCGATCAGCGTTGCCGGCCGCTAGGATCATCCCCTGCCTCGACGTCCGCGACGGCCGCGTCGTGAAGGGCGTGCAGTTCCGCGACCATCGTGACGTGGGCGACATCGTCGAGCATGCCCTGCGCTACCGCGACGAGGGCGCGGACGAGCTGGTCTTCTACGACATCACGGCCAGCACCGAGGGCCGCAGCCTCGACACCTTTTGGGTGCGCCGCATCGCCGAGGTGATCGACATTCCCTTCGCCGTCGCGGGAGGCATCCGCAGCCGGGACGAAGCCGCCGCCTGCCTGGAGGCTGGCGCCGACAAGGTATCGATCAATTCTCCCGCCATCGCCGATCCCTCGCTGATCGAGCGCCTCGCCCGGGATTTCGGCAGCCAATGCGTGGTCCTAGGGGTCGATAGCTACCAGGAGGCCGGCGACTATTGGGTGAAGCAATATACCGGCAGCGTGGAGGCCACCCGCGACACCGGGCTGCGCACGCTCGACTGGGTCCGCGAAGCCACGAACCGCGGTGCGGGCGAGATCGTCCTCAACTGCATGCGCAATGACGGCGTCCGCACCGGCTATGACCTGCCGCACACCCGTGCGGTGATCGACGCCGTAACTGTGCCCGTCATCGCCTCGGGGGGCGCCGGCGCGCCCGAGCATTTCCGCGACGCCTTCGCGGCGGGCTGCAGCGGCGCGCTCGCTGCGACCGTCTTCCACGATCGCCTGATCCCTATCCCCGAACTCAAGGAGTATCTCGCGACATGCGGGATCGAAACGCGCCCCTGACCGCCGCCGATCTCGACGCTCTGGCGTGGGACAAGATGGACGGTCTGCTGCCTGCCGTGGTGCAGGATGCCGCCACCGGCCAGGTGCTGATGCTCGGCTATATGGACCGCGCCGCGCTGGAGGCGACGCTGTCGAGCGGTTTCGCCACCTTCTTCAGCCGCTCGAAGCAAAGGCTCTGGCAGAAGGGCGAGACCAGCGGCAACCGGCTGGCGGTGCAGGCCGTGCTCGCCGATTGCGACAACGACGCCCTCCTCGTGCGCGCTTTGCCTGAAGGCCCCACCTGCCATCTCGGCACGACCAGCTGCTTCGAGGCGGAGGGGCCGACCGGGGTCGGCTTCCTCGCCAAACTCGCCCGCATCGTCCATGCGCGCGGCAGCGCCGATCCGTCGGAAAGCTACACCGCCCGGCTGCTCAGCGAAGGCACGCAGCGGGCCGCGCAGAAGGTCGGCGAAGAAGGGGTCGAGGTTGCGCTGGCCGCGGTCGCCCGCGATGCCGCCGGCTGCGCCGAAGAGGTCGCGGACCTCATCTACCACCTGACCGTGCTGATGGAGGCGAAGGGCATCGCCTGGGACGATATCGCCAAGGTGCTGGCGGGCCGCCACAAATAACGACGCGTCAGACGCCGAGCGTCTTCACCGCCTCGTCGAACAATTCCCGCGTCGCCGCGGCCAGTACCTGGCCTTCGGAAAAGTCCAACTCGCCGCGCCAATTACCGATCACGCCGCCGGCCGCCCGCACCACCGGGATCAGCGCGTTGTAATCGTGCGGCTTCAGCCCGCTCTCCGCGACCAGATCGATGCTCCCCGCCGCCAGCCGCGCATAGGCATAAGCGTCCAGCCCGTAGCGCGTCACCCGCGCCGTCCGTCGCAGCCGCGCGAACCCTTCGGCCTCCGCCCCCGTGAAGAGATGGGGATCGGTCGTCGAAGCCCGTGCCTCCTTGAGGCTCCGGCAATCGCTCGCCTGCAACCCCGCCGCGCCGGCATAGCCCAGGTATCGCTCGCCCAGGGCCGGCGCGTCGATCAGCCCGATCACCGGCGCGCCCTCGTCCAGCAGCGCGATCAGGGTCGTCCAGCTCGGCAGTCCGCAGATGAAGGCCCGCGTCCCGTCAATCGGGTCGAGGCTCCACACATAGCGCCCGGCCCCCGGCTTCACGCCGAGCTCCTCGCCAACAATACCATGGTCGGGAAACGCCCGCTCGATCAAAGCCCGGATCGCCCGCTCCGCCTCGCGGTCCGCCGCCGTGACCGGATCGAACCCCCCACCCTCATGCTTGTTCTCGGCCGCACGGTCCACCGCGGCAAGCGTCACCGCCCGCGCGGCATCCGCGAGCGTCCCGGCGAAGGCGGCGAGGTCGGCCAAATCCATGCTTCGCTCTTACGATCCAGAAAATCTTTGCCAAGGCCCCGCGCCGTGGGTAGGGAATTGGTAAGCGATGAGCCCTAGGCTTGTCGCGAAGCATCAAGAGTGGGCCTCGTGCCCACGCCAACCTGCCTTCCCGGGCAAGGTGGCGGTCCCGATGGGACGATGCGGCCGGTCCGGCAACCAAGCGGGTCTCACGGCAGCATCTCACCCTGAAGGAAAGGGAGTGAAGATGAAGCTGTCGTGCGCTGCCGTCCCTGTTTTCGAGCCAGCCGCCTGGACGCCTGAGCCGTTCGACGTGCCCGCGCCGGCGGCCCTCGCCAGATTCGGCGGGCCCATCAGTGCGAGCCTCACCGGCCCGGCCGGGGCGCCGCTCGTCATCACCCTCGGCGGCATTTCCGCGAACCGCTTTCCCGGCAACTGGTGGCCCGGCGTGGTCGGCGCGGGCTCCGCGATCGACCCTTCCCTCTACCGCGTGCTCGGCGTCGACTTCATCTCCGATCCGGCGGGCCGGCGCGCGCCCACGACCGCGGATCAGGCCGTCGCCGTCGCCGCGGTGCTCGACGCCATCGGCGTGGACCGCGCCTTCGCCATCGTCGGCGCGTCCTATGGTGGGATGACCGCTCTGGCCTTCGCCCAGCATTTCCCGGAGCGCGTCGAGCGGGTCGTCGCGGTCTCCGCTGGCGCCGAGCCGCATCCGGCCGCCACCGCCATCCGCGAATTGCAGCGCCGCGTCGTCGCGCTCGGCATCGAGAAGGGCGCCGCCGGAGAAGCGCTCTCCATCGCTCGCGGGCTCGCCATGCTGACCTACCGGACAAGCGACGAATTCGGGCAGCGCTTCGCCGGCGGGATCGAGGAAGAGGACGTGCTCTGTTGCTCCGATCCGGGCGCCTATCTCCGCACCCGCGGCGACGCCTTTCGCGCGGTGATGCCGCCGGAGCGCTTCCTTTCCCTCTCCGCCTCGATCGATCGACATCGCGTCGATCCCGCCGCGATAAGCCGGCCGGTGCTGCTGATCGGCGCCGAGAGCGACCAGCTCGTGCCGCCGACGCAGCTCCGCGACCTGCGCGAGCGGCTCGCCGGTCCTGCCAGGCTCGAATTGCTGCCGTCGCTTTACGGGCACGACATGTTCCTCAAGGAGGCCGAAACCGTGTCGGCCTTGATCGCGGACTTCCTGCAATGACAGCGCCGCGCCATCCCGCGACCATCCTCGCCTCGGCCGGCATCGCCGCTGGCCCTGGCCGCCGCGCGCTCGTCCCGCCGATCGAAGTCTCCGACACCTTCCAGTGGGCCGATCCCGACACCAAACCCGATTATGAGTATTCCCGCACCGTCAATCCGAACCGCGACCTGCTCGTCGCGGCTTTGGCGGAGCTGGAGGGCGCGGCCGGCGGTGTCGTTACCAATAGCGGCCAGTCGGCGGCGCTGCTCGCCTTGCTGACCTTGCCGGCGGGCGCCCTCGTGGTGGCGCCGCACGATTGCTATGGCGGCACCTACCGCCTGATCCAGGGGCTGGCCGATCAGGGCAAGCTGGCCGCGCTCTTCATCGACCAGCGCGACGATGCCGCCTTCGCCGCCGCCATGGCCCGCAAACCGGCGCTGGTCTGGATCGAGACCCCTAGCAACCCCTTGCTCCGCATCGTCGACATCGCCAATCGCGCGGCCGAGGCGAAAACCGCCGGGGCGTTGGTCATCGCCGACAACACCTTGCCGACGCCGCTCCGCCAGCAACCGCTCGCGCTTGGCTGCGATCTCGTCCTCCATTCCACCACCAAGGCGCTGAACGGCCATGCCGATCTGTTCGGCGGCGCCCTGCTCGCCGCCGATCCCGCTTTGGTCGAGACGCTCCACTGGTGGGCCAATGCCGCCGGCCTCAGCAGCTCCGCCACAGATGCCAGCCAGATTCTCCGCGGCCTGCGCACTTTGCCGCTGCGCGTGGGCCGGCAGGAAGCCACGGCAACGGCCATCGCCGGGTGGCTCGCCGCGCAGCCCGGCATCAGCGAAGTCCATTATCCCGGCCTCGACAGCCATCCCGACCATGCGCTCGCCGCACGCCAGCAATCCGGCCCTGGCTTCATGATCGCCTTCCGCATCAGCGGCGACACCGGCGCCTTTCTCAAGAGCCTGAGCCTGATCACCCTCGCCTCGTCGCTCGGCGGCTTCGCCTCACTCATCTGCGTGCCGGCGACGATGACCCATCGCGGCATGCCGCCCGAGGCGCAGGCCGAGGCCGGCATCCACCCCGATCTGCTGCGACTGTCGGTGGGGCTGGAGGAGCCGGCCGACCTTATCGCCGATCTGACGCACGGCCTCGCGGCCTGCGTTCCGACTTTCAAGGAACAGGAAGAGAAATGACCTACGAACCCGTGAGCTTCACTGCCGGCGCCTGTCCGGCGAATGACGAAGGGCCGGTCTATTGCAGCCTTCCGGACGCGCCGCTGCGGGTGCTGAAGTTCGGCAGTTCGGTGCTGCGGACAGCCGCCGACCTGCCGCGCGTTGCTGGCGAGATTTACCGCCAGCGCCGGGCCGGCAAGAGGATGATCGTCGTCGTCTCCGCGCTCGCGGGGGAAACCGATGAACTGTTCGAACTGGCTCGCCAAGCCGGTGGCGGCGGCAGCGAAGAAGGCGTCGCGGATCTGGTGTCGCTCGGCGAGGAGAAAACCGCGGCCCTGCTGAACATCGCCTGCCGCCGTGTCGGCCTCGACGCCAAGGTGCTTCGCCCGGAGGATTTGTGCATCCGCACCATGGGCGGCGGCCTCGACGCCGACCCCCTCTCCATCGATCTGCCCCGCCTGTCGCGGCTCGCGGCACGGCACGATCTGCTGATCGTCCCCGGCTTTGTCGGGATCGACGATGGTGGCGCCCGCGCCTTGCTCGGCCGGGGCGGCTCGGATTTCACCGCCATCTTCATCGGCGGCGAGATCGGCGCCGAATGCGTGCGCCTCTACAAGGACGTGGACGGCGTGTTCGACCACGATCCCGCAGACGGCGTGGCGGCCCGAAAATACGACGAAGTCAGCTGGGCCGATTGCCTCGAAGTCGCGCGGCCGCTGCTGCAGCCGCGCTCCATGGAATATGCCCGCGCCAAGAGGGTCCGGCTCGAGGTCGAGGCGATCGGCAGCGATGCGCCGACCCGCGTCGGCCCGGTCACCCGGCCACCGCAGCCGCGCATAGAGGAGCCTCGCCTGCGCGTCGCGATTGCGGGTTTCGGGGCCGTCGGCCAGGCGCTGTTCGCCCGCCTGCAGGACGAGCCTCGTTTTGACGTGACCTCCATCCTGGTCAAGGACACCGAAAAGCTGCGGGGGTCGCAAGCTCCGGCCCTGCTCACGGCTTCGGTCGAGCAGTTCCTGAGCATCGAAGCCGACATCCTCATCGAGGCCACCTCGGACCTCGGCGCCGCGCGTAGCCTTTGCCGGGCATTCCTCTCCGGCGGCCGGCCTGCCGTCACGGCCAGCAAGAAGCTCGTCGCCGGATATCTTCCCGAACTCCTTGGGAGCACCGCAGATGGAGACCTTCGTTATTCCGCTACCGTCGGCGGTGGCGTGCCGGCGCTCGAAACCGCCAGGCTCGCCCGGGAACAGGGTCGAATCTGCCGTATTCACGGAATCCTCAACGGCACCGTCAATTTCGTCCTCGGGGAACTCGCCGAAGGCGCAAGCTTCGAAGCCGCCGTCGCCAGCGCCAGGCTGGCGGGCTTTGCCGAGGCCGACCCGTCCGAGGATCTGTGCGGGCGCGACGTGGACGCCAAGCTGCGCATCCTCGCGGCGGAGAGCTTCGGCTCCTTCGACAGTCTCGACCTGCAGATCGAGCCGCTGGACGACGAACTGGTCGGCCGCATCCGCGCCAGCGGCGAACGCTGGGTCCAGTTCGCGTCGCTGATCCGCGAGGGCCGTTCGGTCAGCGGCGGCGTCCGCTTCATCCCGGCGCATCAGGCCCGCGACCTGCCCGCCCTCGAGCGGGAGCGCAATTTACTCAGCATCAGCCTGGAGGACGGGCGCAACTGGGTCGCGTCCGGGCGCGGCGCCGGAGGCGTGCCAACCGCCGAAGCGATCATCGGGGATCTCTACGATCTTGCGAGGGATCGGCTGGTCGCCGCCTCCCCGTCGGCGGAGAAAATCTGGGCGTTGGCCTAGGCCACGCTTCGCCCAATAAAAAACCCCGCATCTCTGCGGGGCTTTTTCCCTGGTGGGCGTGGCAAGGATTGAACTTGCGACCCCTGCGATGTCAACACAGTGCTCTACCACTGAGCTACACGCCCGTTAGGGAGCGCGCCATGTAGCGAGGGGTCGTGGGGTGTGCAACCCCGCCCGGCTCACAATCTTCCGTGCTGGTCCTCGGTCATGAACATCCGCTCCACCTCGGCGACCAGATCGCGCAGGTGGAAGGGCTTGGAAAGGACCTTGGCGTCCGGCGTCTTGCGGCCGGCCTTGAGTGCGACGGCGGCGAAGCCGGTGATGAACATGACCCGGATATCGGGCGCGATCTCGGCCGCCTTCTGGGCAAGCTCGATGCCGTCCATCTCGGGCATGACGATATCGGTGAGGAGGAGATCGAACGGCTCGCTGTGCAGCAAGGGCAAAGCGGAAAGGCCATTGTCCACGGCGACGACATGATAACCCGTACGCTCCAGCGCGCGGGCCAGATAGACCCGCATCGAATCGTCGTCTTCCGCCAGCAGGACCCTGATCATCGTTCGCTTCAACCCCCAAGGCGCCCATCTATGCGCGAAGGCTTCACCTTTTGCCATACGCCACGGACAGGGCGATTGCACCTGTCCCGGAGCGGGCCTAATTGGGGCGCGGACATGACCGAGCCCCCGCTCCCCCCTTTCTTCCGGATCGGACCTGAACGGCCGGTTTCGCCCGTCATCCTCTCCGTGCCGCATGCCGGCCGCGATTATGGCGCGCATCTGCTGAACGCCACGCGGCTGCGCAAGGAGCTGCTGGAGACGCTGGAGGATAGGCTGGTCGACCGGCTGATCTGGCGAGCAACCGCTTTGGGCATGACCGCCTTCGTCGCCCGCGCGCCCCGGCTGGAGATCGATCTCAACCGTGAGGAGCATGAACTCGATCCGTCGCTGATCGCGCCGCCGCTGCCTGCGGGCGGGTTCGTCCAGTCGGCGCGTACGCGTGGCGGTCTCGGCCTGATTCCGTCGCGGCTCACCGGCTCCGGCCCGATCTGGCGCGAGCGCATTCCGCGCGCCGAGCTGGATCGGCGGCTGGATACGATCCATCGCCCCTTCCACGCGGCCATCGCCGAGGCGCTGGCCCAGGCGAGGGCACGGTTCGGCGATGCGGTGCTGATCGATTGCCATTCCATGCCGCCGCGCCCGCGCTCCGACAATGAGGATGGCAGGCCAGCCACGATCGTGTTCGGCGATCGCCATGGCAGCACGATCAGCGCCGATCTGCTCGACGCGGCGATGACCGCCTCGCGTGGCATGGGCTATCGCACCGCCGCAAACGCCCCTTACGCCGGCGGCTATGTCGTCGCCCGGCATGGCAAGCCGGACAGCAACGTGCATGCGGTGCAGATGGAGATCGACCGCTCCGCCTATCTCGACGCCGATCTCAGGACTCCCGGCCCCGGCTTCGAAGGCGTCGCCCGTCTCATCGCGGGGGTCGCGCAGGCGATCGAGCAGAGGTTGCTGAACTGCCAGACTGCGCTCGCGGCGGAATAAGCCTAGAAATCCAGTCCTAGCGCAACGAAGGAATGGAAACCGCTGCGCCCGCCATCTTCGAAGGTCGGGCCGCCGGAGGCCAGCAGCCGGAATGGCCCTGGCAGATCGTAGATCACGCCGACACCCAGGCTGGTCGAGGCCCGGCCGCCGATCACATCCGCTCCCTGCCGGTCGGCTTCTATGCCCACCAGCAGGCGCTCGCCGAAGCGGCGAGTCAGCGCGATGCCACCGGTCAGATAGTCGCGATTGCCCGCGCCCGGATTGATCGCATAGCCGCCCCCGCCGAAGACCGACCATGGGCCGAAATCCTTCTGCGCCCAGACCGGCAGCAAGGCGGTGACATGGCCGGCGCCAAGGCCCTGGCTCGCGGTCGGCAGCGTGAGGCCGGGGAAGAAGGCGACCTGCACGCCGGCGCTTTCATCATGGTAGAAGCGATATTTGACCGACGCTTCGAAATCGCCAGCGCCCCAGTGCCAGCCGCTGGCGTCGTGGCTGTAGGCGGCCGGCAGGCCGATCGTGACCTGCACATTCGCCGCCGCGCCATAATTGATCTCCGCGCCGAGCGAGCCCTCGAAATCCCGCCCGCTGCCTTCGGCCTCGAAGAGTGGCGCATAAATCTCCCAATGGCCGGTGTCGGTCGGCTCGGGATCGTCCGTCAGGAAAGGCGGTCCGGCAAAAGCGGCGCTGGGCCACAGCGCAAAGATCGCGGCGAGTACGTGCCGCGCCTTCATGCTTCCGTCTGGACTTCGCCCGGATGCCGCCCGGCGCGCTGCGGGAGCAGCAAGATCAGCAGCACGACCGCCGAAACGAGCGCCAGCGAGGCGATCGGCCGGCTGAGCTCCAGCCCGCCTTCGGCGACCGGCTTGTCGAGGAGGTCGCCCACCGTTGCGCCCAATGGCCGGGTCAGGATGAACGCCGACCAGAAGAGGAGCACGCGCGAGAGGCCGGTCCAGAAATAGAGCGCCGCCAGCACCAGCAGAATGCCGCCGAAGAACAGCGCTCCACCGCCATAGCCAAGCTCGGAATCGGCGACCCAGTCGCCAAGCGCGGTGCCCAAGGTCTGGGAAAAGGTGATCGTGACCCAATAGAACAATTCCTCGCGTGGGCTGATCACCGAATTGACCGCGATCGTGCCGGTCGACCGGTACCAGGCGAAGAGCGACGTCACCACGCAGGCGAAGAGGAAAAGCGAGCCGCCGGGATAGCCGATCCCCAGCGAGCGGGTCGCGAAATCCGCCAGCGTGGTGCCGGCAGTGGTCGAAGCAATGATGGTTGCCCAATAGAGCCACCGGTTGAAGCCGCGCGCCCGGATCTGCACCCAGATGAGGAGCGCCAGCGGCAGGCCGAAGATCACGGTCCCCGCGAGATAACCGTTCACCCCCTGTCCGGCATCCGGCCCTGTCTCGCCGAGCCAGCTCATCGACACGGTGTCGCCGGCGGTCTCGCCGAGCGTCGTCGCGAGGATCTTGATGATCCAGAAACCGAGCGTGACTGCGGGAACCTTGGTCAGCGTGTCACGAATGTCCGTCGTCATGCGCACCCCTGCATCAGGACTGGCTAATGCAGGATCCGCGCACGCTCAATGCCCCTCCGGCGCGGACAAAAAAATGACCGCCTCACGTTGCCGTGAGGCGGCCAGGTTCAGGGAGGTGCTCCTCCGGCTTGCGATCGGAGGAGCGTAGCGCCGGCGTAAAGGGGGGGTACGGCGGCGCTGGACTCGAAATAGGAAGGGTGAATCCCGTTTCAAGAGGAAACGGGAAAAAACATTCCGGCTGCTGTTTTCGCCTTCCCGCAGGAGGGCGAAAGCGGGTTCAGGCAGTGCCCTGCGGCGCGAGCGCTGCCGCCTGCTCCGGCACCTTGCCCATCTGCATCTGCCTGCCGAACACCTCGCGGATCAGCGGCAGCGAGAAGAGGTGGGCGTTGACCAAAGGCAGGATGCCGTTCTGGCTGATCTTGCGCAGCACGTCGCCATTCAGCTCGCGGAACTTCTCCTCGTCCACCATGCGGAACCCGCGATAGACGAAGGGCTGGGGCGCACCGTCGGGCTGGATGGTGACCTCGCCGTCGATCAGCAGGTCCATCTCCTGCAGCTCCTGGATGAAGGCGCCGGTGCGCTGGGCGGCAATCTCGAAATCCTCGCAGAATTTCAGAATGCTCGTCAGCGTTTCGGTCGGCTTGTCGCCGTCGAACAAGGCGTCGCCCTCGACATCCTCGCCGAGCAGGTCGCTGGTCGGATCGAAGCAGAGCGACAGCTCCTCGGCATTCTGGTCGAGCCGCGCGAGCAGATAGGGATAGCGGCGGACATAGGCCGGAATATAGACCGGATTGATCGGCAGGCCCTGATCGTCGACGAAGACGTTGACGCCGTCATTGAGGCCCATCAGCGCCAGCGGCACCGGGTTGTCGCCGGCCGAGAAGACGATCGGGTAATGGCGCTGCGCGGTGATGAACTCGTCGATGGTCAGCGGGATCGCATTGACATTCGAGAGATGGGGCGCGCGATCGACCGAGCGGACCTTGTACTTGGAGTGGACCGTGCTCGAGAGCGGCTGCAGATTGTTGTAGAAGACCGGCAAATTCGGCGGGGGCGGCGGCAAAGTCGCCATAATTGATTCTCCATGACTTTTTTGGGAGCGGCCCTCACAGCCGCACAGAAACCGGGGCCACCGTCTATTGGTGAACGCCCTCTTGTGCAAGGCTCTCCTGAGATGGTGGAGCCACGCCGTTTTCTAACGGCGGGCTGGAGGTTCCGCCATCGGATCGGGCGGGACGAGCTTGCCCGGATTCATGATATTCTTCGGATCCAGCGCCCGCTTGATCGCGCGCAGGACATGGAGGCGAGCCGGGGAAGCGAGGCGGGCCAGTTCGGTGGGTTTCATCTGGCCGATGCCATGCTCGGCCGAGATCGAGCCGCCGGCCGCGGTCACCAGATCGTGGACGAAACGGCTAACCGCCTCGCCCTCATCCTCCACCCAGGCTTCGGATGCACCAGCCGGGGCGCGGACGTTGAAGTGGACGTTGCCGTCGCCGAGATGGCCGAAGGCGAGGACGCGGGTGGTCGGGAAGCGCGCCTCCACCGCCGTCGTGGCTTCGGTCATGAAGCCGGCCATGTCTTCCACCGCGACGGAAATGTCGTGCTTGGTGGCCGGCCCGTCCTTCTTCTCCGCCTCCGAAATCGAGTCGCGCAGCCGCCAGAAATCCTCCGCCTGCGCCTCGCTGGCCGCGATCACCGCGTCGCTGGCGATCCCCGTCTCCAGCGCGGAGCGGAGGCCTTCGTAGAGCAGGGGTTCCGGGCTCGGCGCCGACATTGGCGAGACCGCCTCGATCAGTACATTCCAGGCCGCCGGCGCGGCGAGCGGCGGGCGTGTGCCCGGAATGTGCTGCAACACCAGATCAAGCGCGCACTTCGGCACCAGCTCGAAACTCTCGATCGCCTCGCCCATCGTCGCCTCGAGATGGTGCAGCAGAGCCATCGCCTGCTCGGTCTCATCCAGGCCGACCCAGGCGACGGTGCGCTCGCCGATCGCCGGCACCAGTTTGAGGCTCGCCGCGGTGACGATGCCGAGTGTGCCCTCGGCGCCGATCAGCAATTGCCTCAGATCATAGCCGCGATTGTCTTTCTTGAGCGCAGTCAGTCCGTCGAACAGGCTGCCGTCCGGCAGCACCGCCTCGAGGCCGAGCACCAGCGAGCGCATCGGCCCGAAGCGCAGCACCTGCGTGCCGCCGGCATTGGTCGAGACGAGCCCGCCGATCGTCGCCGACCCGCGCGCCCCGAGCGTCAGCGGAAAGCGGCGGCCGACGGCGAGCGCCGCCTCGTGCAGGTTGGCGAGGATGACGCCGGCCTCGCAGACCGCGATTCCGGCGGCGCCGTCGAGGCTGCGGATCCGGTTGAGCCGGCGGGTGGACAGCACCAGCGCCTCGCCCGACCCGTCCGGCGTCGCGCCGCCGACCATCGAGGTATTGCCGCCCTGCGGCACCAGGGGCGCGCCCGCTTCGGCGCAGAGCCCGACGACCGCCGCGACCTCGTCCGTCGTCGCCGGCGAGAGCAAGGCGGCGGCCCTGCCATGATAGTGGTCGCGCCAGTCGGCCAGGTGGGGCGCAAGCGCATCCGGATCGGTGCTGAACCCCTTGGGACCCAGCAAAGCCCGCAGCTTGCCCAGCAGATCGTCCCGGTTATGGACCATCAGGTCCGGATAATATGCCCTGCGCAGGAGCGCAAATTAATCCCATGTTCAAGCGGGCCCATCAATTCCCGAAGACGATGAAGGTTTTGACGTGATCAAGGTGGCAGGCGCCGCCCTGCTGATGCTCGTCGCCATGGGCAATGGCGATGAACAGGCGCGTCCGCCCGCATCGCCCATGATGCAGGGCGTCATCTTCCATCAGCAGGTCATCATCCGCGTCACCCCGGTTCCGCGCCCCGGCAACGGGCCCGTCTCCAGCAACCAGAATATTTCCTGGCGCGAATCCGGAGGGCCCCGCTGCATCCCGGTCCGGGCGATTCTCGGCGCCGCGCAGATCACCCAGGACAGTATCGACCTTGTCCTCAGGGACGCGACCCGGATCCGGGCCCGGCTGGAGCGGCGCTGCCCGGCGATGGACTATTATTTCGGCGTCTATGTCAGGCCCAATCCGGACGGCATGCTCTGCGCCGACCGCGACGCGTTCCGCGCCCGCTCGGGCGGCACTTGCGAGATCGAGCGGTTCCGGCTGCTGCGCCCCCGCCAGCCCTGAACCGCGGCCCCGAACCGGGCTTGCTCCTCCCTGATTCCTTGACAATGTGCCCCCGCACGTACAAGCGCTCGCGCGTGAAACGCCCGCCGTTGAAGCGTGCGCCAATCCCGGACAGACAATGACCTTTGCCGATCTCGGCCTTTCAGACGAATTGCTCCGCGCCGTCACGGAGGCGGGCTATGACGAGCCCACGCCGATTCAGCGGCAAGCCATCCCCTCCGTGCTGATGATGCGCGACATCATCGGCATCGCGCAGACCGGCACCGGCAAGACCGCGGCCTTCGTGCTGCCGATGATCGACATCCTGGGCGAGGGCCGCAGCCGCGCCCGCATGCCCCGCTCGCTGATCCTCGAGCCGACCCGCGAGCTGGCGATGCAGGTCTCGGAGAATTTCGAGAAATACGGCAAATATCACAAGCTCAACATGGCGCTGCTGATCGGCGGCACCAACATGGCCGACCAGATCAAGAAGCTGGAAAAAGGCGTCGACGTGCTGATCGCGACGCCCGGACGGCTCATGGATCTGTTTGGCCGCGGCAAGATCCTGCTGACCGGCTGCAACCTGCTCGTCATCGACGAGGCGGACCGCATGCTCGACATGGGCTTCATCCCGGATATCGAGGAGATCTGCACCAAGCTGCCCAAGCAAAGGCAGACCCTGCTGTTCTCGGCGACGATGCCGCCGGTGATCAAGAAGCTGGCCGACAAGTTCCTCGACAATCCCAAGCAGATCGAGGTGGCCCGCCCGGCGCAGACCAACATGCTGATCGAGCAGAAGATCCTGCGCGTGGACAGCCGCAAGAAGCGCGACACGCTCGCCCAGCTGCTGCGCGAGCCGGGCATGCGCAGCGCCATCGTCTTCTGCAATCGCAAGACCACGGTCCGCGAGCTCACCACCAGCCTGAAGCGCGGTCATCTGAATGTCGGGCAGATCCATGGCGACATGGAGCAGTCGGAGCGGATCCGTGAGCTGGACCGGTTCAAGAATGACGAGATCAACATCCTGATCGCGTCCGACGTCGCGGCCCGCGGGCTCGACATCAAGGACGTCAGCCACGTCTTCAACTATGACGTGCCCTGGCATCCGGACGATTATGTCCACCGCATCGGCCGCACCGGCCGCGCGGGCAAGACCGGCATCGCGATCACCCTGGTGACCAGCGCCGACGCCGAGTCGATCGACAATATCCAGAAGCTCACCAGCACGAAGATCGCCGAGATGAGCCTGGACGGCGGCAAGGCGGAGACGCCCGCCCGCGAGGAGACGCCCGCGGACGGCGTGCCGGACGAGGAACGCCCGCGCCGGGCCCGCCGTCCTCGCGGCGGCGAGAAGACGGAGGCGCGTGAACCGCGCGAGCCCCGTGAGCCCCGTGCGGACCGTGAACCCCGTGCGGACCGCGAGCCCCGTGCAGAGCGTGCGCCGCGCCCCGAACGCGAGCCCCGCGCCGAGCGGGAGCCGCGCGCCGAACGGGAGCCTCGCCCCGCGCGTGATGCCCGCCCGCCGCGCCGCGACCGCCGGGACGAGCCGGACGCGGAGGACGATGGCGGCTGGAACGGGCCGGTCCCGGGCTTCCTCGGCCAGGGCTTCGGCAGCTAGCAGCGGCGGCGCGGCACGCTGGCCCCGCGCGCCGGTCCATGGCAGACTGGCGGGATGAAGAAGCGCCTCCTTCCCGCCCTCGCCCTCGCCGCTGTTGCGACGCCGGCGGCAGCCCAGCCCATCCGCGGCGCTGAATTCCGCGCCTTCCTGCAGGAGCGGTTCGCGGAGGACCGCACCTCCTATCCCGACACACGCTATGTCGTTGCCTGGGCCGACCTGAACGGCGACCGGCGACCTGAGGCCCTGGTCTATCTGATCTCCGGCAATGCCTGCGGCACCGGCGGCTGTACCTTGTATATCTACACGCCGGAGCAGGGCAGCTGGTACCAGCACGGCTCGCTGACCGTCACCAACCCACCGATCAGGGTGCTGAACTCGCGGAGCCATGGCTGGCGCGACCTCGCCGTCCGGGTGTCCGGCGGCGGCGCGCGGTCGCACGATGCAGTCGTCCGGCACGGCCGGGTGACCTATGAGTCCAATCCGAGCCTGGCGCCCGCCTTGGGCCACCGGTCATCGGGCCGCGTGGTGATCACGGAGAGTGACCGGGGACGCGCTCTCTTCTAGGCGCCGTCCCGCCCGGCCTTGTAGCGCGCACGGAATGCATCCGCGAAGGCGGAAAGGCGCTGCTCCGCAATCGCATCGCGCAGGTGCTGCATCAGCCGCTGGTAGAACCAGAGATTGTGCTCGGTCATCAGCATCGCGCCGAGGATCTCGCCGGAACGGACGAGATGATGGAGATAGGCCCTCGACCATCGCGCCGTCGGCGACTCCGGATCGAGCGGCGCCTTGTCATCGGCGAATTTCGCGTTGCGGATGTTGATCGGACCGTCCCAGGTGAACGCCTGGCCGGTACGGCCCGAGCGGGTGGGCAGCACGCAATCGAACATGTCGATGCCGCGCGCGACCGCGCCGACGATGTCGTCCGGCTTGCCGACGCCCATCAGATAGCGCGGGCGGTCAATGGGGAGCTGGCCCGGCGCGAAATCGAGACAGGCGAACATCGCCTCCTGCCCCTCGCCCACCGCAAGCCCCCCCACCGCATAGCCGTCAAAGCCGATCCGGGTCAGCGCCTCGGCCGAGCCCGCGCGCAACGCCTCATCGAGCCCGCCCTGCTGGATGCCGAACAGGGCACCTACATTGCCCAGCCCGTCGAACGCTTCGCGCGAGCGCTGCGCCCAGCGCATCGAGCGCTCCATCGCCGCCACCTGCGCCTCGCGGCTCTCGGTCGTCTTGATCAGCTGGTCGAAGCACATGACGATGTCGGAGCCGAGCAACGTCTGCACCTCCATCGACCGCTCGGGCGAGAGCATGTGGCGGCTGCCGTCGAGATGGCTCTTAAAGGTGACGCCCTCTTCCGTGAGCTTCGACAGCTCGGAGAGGCTCATCACCTGATAGCCGCCGCTGTCGGTCAGGATTGGCCGGTCCCAGCCCATGAAGCTGTGCAGCCCGCCGAGCCGGGCGATCCGCTCGGCGCCGGGGCGGAGCATCAGATGATAGGTGTTGCCGAGAATGATGTCGGCGCCGCTCGCCCGCACGTCCGCGGGCTTCATCGCCTTCACCGTCGCTGCGGTGCCGACCGGCATGAAGGCAGGCGTGCGGATTTCGCCGCGGCGCATGGCGATCGTGCCGGTGCGGGCCTTGCCGTCGGTCGCGGCGATGGAGAATTGGAAGCGCTCGGCCATGTGGCCGCTTAACGGCTCAGTCCCTAAGCGCCAACTCCCAGGTCTCGCCCTGCTCGGCCTTGCCGAATTCGTGATGCACCTCCGTCGAGACGATGCGGAAGCCGGCTTTCTCGTATATGCGTCGCGCCGGGCTCAGCACCGTATGGGTCCAGAGGCGAATGGTGTCATAGCCCACCGCACGCGCAAACCGCACGCATTGCTCCACCAGCGCGCTGCCGATCCCAAGTCCTCGCGCCCAGGTCTCGACATGGAGCAGGCGAAGCTGGCCGACATTGTCGCCGGCGTCGACCAGCATGATCGCACCGGCCATCATCCCGGCGCGCTCGGCGACCCAGCATTGTTCGCGGCCCGGCTTGAAGTCGCGCAGGAAGGCGGTGGTGACCTCGCCCTGCAGAACCTCCATCGGCCGCTTCCAGCCATAAGGCTCGTAAAGGATCGACTGGCGCGAGGCGATCAGGTGGAGATCGCCAGTCCGGAACGTGCGGATCTGCCAGGGCGCCTCCTTGCCGCTGAGCAGGGCTGTGACCGTCGCCAGCGCGGCGATCAAAGTGTCCTGCTCGCCCTCGCTCAGCGACCCCATCCGCGCGGCGGTCTCGGCCCGCGTGCGTGCGTTCAGCGCTTCGAAATAGGCGCGGCCGGCCGCGGTCAAGGCAATCGGGCGCTGCCGCCCATCCTCGCCCCGGCCCCGCTCGATCCAGCCCTTCGCCTGGAAGCGGCGCAGGATGCGGCTGACATAGCCGGCGTCGAGGCCGAGTTCCGCCTGCAGCGCGGCCGCGAGCGGCGCCTGGCGATTGGCGATTTCGTAGAGCAGGCGCGCTTCGACCAGCGACAGCTCGCTGTCCATATAATGGGCGTCCAGCGCCCCGGCGAAGCGCGTGTAGAAGCGGTTGAACGCTCTGACGGCGGTGATGGCCTGGTCCATCCGCAAAGGATGGGCACAATTAGTTGACTATGTCAACTATCCTTTCAGGCGAAGTGCCGCTGCCCTATCTAGGCTTCGCATCGGAAGGAGACCACGACATGGTGAAGGCAGTCTGGAACGGCGCCACGATCGCCGAAAGCGACGACACGGTCGTGGTCGAGGGCAATCACTATTTCCCGCGCGATGCGGTCGATCAGGCGCTGCTGCGGCCGAGCGACACGCATACGATCTGCCCGTGGAAGGGCACCGCCAGCTATTACAGCCTCGCAGTGGACGGCGCGGAGAACAGGAACGCCGCCTGGTATTATCGTGAACCAAAACCGGCTGCGGCGGAGATCAGAGACCGGATTGCCTTCTGGAAGGGCGTGCAGGTCGGCTAGACCGCGGGCCCAAAACGCTGGGTCAGGAAGCGGTTCCAGTCCTTCTTCGTCTTGCTCTCCACAGCGAACAGGAAGCCCGGTTCGCCATCCTCGCGCGGCCAGTAGATCATCCGCGCCAGCCCGGCCGGCATTTGCGCCTCGAAGGCGATCGCGTCGGCATGGACGTCGCTGCCGTCGGCCAACCGCCCGACCGAGCGTTTGCCGTCATTGGTGAAGGAGAAGCAGCCGAGGCCACCATCCTCGCCCGGGCCGAGGAAGGCGGTCTCGCAATAGGCCTTGTCCGGCCCGGTCTGCCAGCGCGCCTCCAGCCGCATCCAGCCCTTGCCGAAGGGCGTGAAGCTGCGGCTGCAGGCCATGTTCGCGGCCGGCGAGCCGCCCTCGGCCCTGCTTGTCCGCCAATGCCCCAGCAACGGCTGCAGCGGCCCGAGCAGTCCGCGCCCTTTCTTCCAGCTCATCCGGTCATCCCCCCGGCAACAGCAGGCTCGCATCCCCGTAAGAATAGAAGCGATAGCCCTCGGCTATAGCATGCGCATAGGCCGCCTGCATCGTCTCCAGCCCCATCAGCGCCGAGACCAGCATGAAGGCGGCAAGAGGCAGCAGAAGCAGGCGCATGGTCATTCCCCCTTGGCAGGCGGCAAGCTCTTCTTATGCCACGGAAAGCGGGCCGAGCCTATCCGCCAGCGCCGGTACCGCGGGCATAGCCGCACGATCGTCTCCTGCCCTATGCGCGCTGGGGCCAAATGAAGGCTGCTTTCAGTTGATCCTCGCCAGCGGACGGGCTACTTTTCGGGACCGAAACAAATGGTGTCGCGCTGCGTCCGGGGGGATTTCATGAAGCACCTGTCCGCTATCGCCGTCGCGATAGCCTTGGCCGGTTGCTCCCAAGGCAATAGCGATACTCAGAAGGCGGAAATAGACCGGCTCCGGGCCGAAACGGAAAAGCTGCGCGCAGAAGCGGAGCAACTCCGGCAACGGAATGAAGCCCCTCTGAGCGTCGACGAGCAAATCAGGCGGCATAATGCGCGCGCCTTCGAGGAGGGCATGCGGAACGCCAGTGCCGCGCCCGCTCGCCCCCAACAGGTCAGAGCGGACACGCTGGTCGGAAATATCTCCAATTTCATGACCAATCCCAGCATTGGCCTTGCCAATCGCTTCGCCGAGGTCCGCCGCGCGGCCCTGTCGGCATCCGGCGGCGACGGCCTGATTGACCGGCGGGAGGCCGACAGCTTGATCGCCGGCGTCAATGGATTGAACGGCCTTCCCGAGATCGACAAGCGCGCGATCGTCGATGTCATCAACTCGACCCTCGCGACAAGCCGGTGAAATCCGAAGGATTGGCGACATGAGAAAGGCCCTTTTGCCACTGGCGGCGGCGATCATGCTCGTGGGCTGCTCCGATAGCGAGGAACTGACACGTCTCCGGCAAGAGAATGGCGAGCTGAAAACACGCATTGTCGCTCTGGAATTTGACAAGGCCGGCCTGCTCAATGAACTGCGCGCGCGCGAAGGACTTACCCCTCTCCCGACGAGCGTCGAGGCGGAGGAGCGCGCCGCCGACCAAGCCGCGCGCCGGGCCAATGCCCGCTTCCGCCAGGGTATCGCCGATATCGTCGACGGGCGCGTGCGCCCGGAGCCGAGCCGTTGACCGGCTGCCGGAAGCGGCCCCAATTTTGAGCGGAGGGAATCATGCGAAAGCAGATAATTTTTGCACCTGTCCTTGTGACGATGCTCGTCGCAACCGGGCCGGCAGAGCGGAGGCTGCAAGGCTCCGATTTCTCTTATCCAATGAATTCAGGAGATGTTGGGGACTGCGTACCGGAGGCCATGCAAAGGGCTGCACCACAGGGAAGTCTTCTTTTGCAATGTACTGTGGCGGGCGCCGCGGCCAACCCGAACAGAAAGAGCCTGACGGGATGCCGGATCGTCCAGGCTCAGCCGGAAGCGGTATTCAACCGGGATGCGGCAGCACGATGCTTTTCGCGCCGGATGGTCCCCAGACCAGCTGTTGCCGATGGTCCGGCAACCGTTGCAATTGGTTGGACACATCGAGACATTTGGCAAGATGCCGACGGTACGCGCCGCTGGGATGGCCTTTTGGTTTCAGTCGGGGGCCGTCGCTGACTTTGCGACGACGGCTTCGCTTGGCTCCGGAAGGATCAATGAAATGAAGAAGGCAATCCTGCCTCTGATGATACTCGTCATCCTCGCGGGCTGTTCCGACAGCGAGGAACTGGCCCGTCTTCGGGAGGAAAACAACGCGCTCAAAACCCGCGTTGCCGCGCTGGAAGCCAGCGAGGCGATCCTTGTCAACGAAGTGCAGAGGCTTGCGCGCAATGCACGGTCCGCGACGAGCGTCGAGGCCGAGGAGCGCGCGGCCGACGAGGCCTTTCGGCGGACCAATGCCCGGGCCCGCCAGGGCCTCGCCAATCTGGGCACCGGACCTCGGCCGAACAACTGATCGGCTGCCCGAATGATGACAGCACCCGGTGGGTGATCGAACGATAGATTGTCCCCTCGCCGCATGGCAACCACTTCTCAAGGCAGCAACAGACTTCCGTCCCCATAGGAATAGAAGCGGTACCCCTCCGCGATCGCATGGCCATAGGCCGCCTGCATCACCTCCAGCCCCATCAGCGCCGAGACCAGCATGAACAGGGTCGAGCGCGGCAGATGGAAATTGGTGAGCAGCCCGTCCACCGCCTGGAAGCGATAGCCCGGGGTGATGAAGATCGCGGTGTCGCCCTCGAAGGGATGGATTTTCCCGCCCTCACCCGCGGCGCTTTCGAGCAAGCGGAGCGAGGTGGTGCCAACCGCGACCAGCCGGCCGCCGGCCGCGCGCACCGCGTTGAGCCGGGCCGCAGTCTCGGCGTCGATCCGGCCCCATTCGGCGTGCATGACATGGTCCGCCGTGTCGTCCGCCTTGACCGGCAGGAAGGTCCCTGCCCCGACATGGAGGGTCAGCGTCTCATGGCCGATCCCCGCCGCGGCCAACGCCGCCATCAGATCGGGCGTGAAGTGAAGCGCGGCGGTGGGCGCGGCGACCGCCCCCTCCTCCCGCGCAAACATGGTCTGGTAATCCTCGCGGTCACGCGCGTCGGTCTCGCGCTTGCCGGCGATATAGGGCGGCAGCGGCATCCGCCCCGCCCGCTCGAGCAGCAACTCGACCGGCTCCTCGCCCTCGAAGCTCAGCAGGAAGGCACCGTCGGCGCCGCGCTCCGTCGCCAACGCAGAGACGCCGGCGCCGAAGTCGATCCGGTCCCCCTCGCGCAGTCGTTTTGCGTTGCGGATGAAGGCGCGCCAGGCGCGCGGCCCCTCGCGCTTGTGCAGGGTCGCGCCGATCCGCGCTTCGCCGCGTGTCCCTTCGAGCTGGGCGGGGATGACCCGGGTGTCGTTGAAAACCAGCACGTCGCCAGGACGCAGCAGGCCCGGCAGATCCCGCATATTGTGATCGGAGAGCGCGCCGTGAGCGCCAACACCGAGCAGCCGCGCGGAGTCGCGCGGGCTGGCGGGCCTCAGCGCGATCCGGTCGGACGGCAGCTCAAAGTCGAAAAGGTCGACGCGCACGCGGCGCCGTTACTGGCCGCCCTGACCGCTCGGGCGGCGCGGACGCGGCGGTGCGCCCTCGGCGCGGACCGGCTCGAGCGGGCGATAGGAAGGCGGCGGCGGCACGGCGGGGCCAACACCGTTGCGCGCGTCGGTCGTCGGCGCCGCGGCGGCGGCGGCCGAGGCAAAGCGCGCGGTTTCGGCCTGGATCTGCGCAGCCGTCATCGGCGGCACGTTCTCGGAACCGAGGCTGGCGCGCAGGATCCGGCTCGGCTGCGCCGGCGGCTCGCCCCGCTCGATCGTGTCGACATAGTTCATGCCGCTGACCACCCGGCCGAAGACGGTATAGACGCGGTCCATCTGCAGGCGGGGCACGAACATGATGTAGAACTGGCTGTTGGCGCTGTTCGGGTCCTGCGCGCGGGCCATGGCGACCGCGCCGCGCAGGTGCAGGCCGCCGTTGAACTCGGCGGGCAGATCGGGCAGCGGCGAGCCGCCGGTGCCATTATTCCGGGGATCGCCGGTCTGCGCCATGAAACCCTCGATCACGCGGAAGAAGGCGAGCCCGTTGTAGAAACCCTGGCGGGTCAGCGTCTTGATCCGCTCGACCGTCTGCGGCGCCACGTCGGGACGCAGCTGGATCACCACCCGCCCGCCAGTGGACAGATCGAGGTTCAGCGTATTGTCGGGCGTCAGCGGCGGCGGGGGCGGGGCGACCCGGGGCATGGCGGGCTCGGCGGAAGTGGCCGCGGCGGCGGCAGGTTGCTGCGGCGCGGGCGTCTGCTCCTGGGCCTGCGGTTGCGCCGGCGCGGGCTGCGCGGCCTGGGCGGCAAGCGGCGCGGAAAGGAAGAGGCCGGCAAGGCCGGCGGCAAGAGCAAACAGACGCGACATGAAAAACCCCGATTCCCGATTTATCTTTGCTCTAGAGCGACAAGGCCGCTCTCTCAAGCCTTGGCGCTGCCCTTCCGTCCGATCCGCTCCACGCGCTGGCGCACTTCTTCGGCCACGGCCGGGGTCACGAAGCGGGAAATGTCGCCGCCGTAAATGGCGATTTCCTTCACCAGCTTGGAGGCAATCGGCTGCAGCGACACGCCCGCCATCAGGAAGACGGTCTCGATATCGTCGTTCAGCTGCTGGTTCATCCCCGCCATCTGGAACTCATATTCGAAGTCGGCGACCGCACGCAGGCCGCGCACGATCATCGATGCGCCCTGCGCCTCGGCAAAGTCCATCAGCAGGGAATCGAAGGAGACGACGCTGAGCTCGGCACCGTCCTTCACGCTCTCCATCTCCCGCCGCACCATGGCGAGCCGCTCCTCGACCGAGAACATCGGCGATTTCGACGGATTGGTGGTGACCCCGATGACCAACCGGTCGACCAGATGCGCCGCGCGCCGGATGATATCCATGTGGCCGAGCGTGATCGGATCGAACGTGCCGGGATAGACGCCTGTTCTCATGCCCCTCCCCTGGGCGTTGCCGGCACGGGTTCTAGCCGGTTCAGTGATCGCGTTCCACCGCGAAGCGCGCAACCGCGCGGAGCAGGTCAGCATCCTCGCCGAAGCTGTGGAGATGCGCGATCGCCTGCTCGACCAGTATCGCCGCCTGCTGCCGGGCGCGCTCCGGGCCGAGCAGGGAGACGAAGGTCTGCTTGCCGGCGTCTTTGTCCTTGCCGACACGTTTGCCGGCTTTCTCCTCAAGCCCCTCATGGTCGATCAGGTCGTCGGCGATCTGGAAGGCGAGACCGACATCGCGGGCATATCCGCGCAGACCTGTCCGCCCCTCGGCAGGCGCGCGGCCCATGATCGCGCCGGCTTCCACGCACCAGCCGATCAGCGCGCCGGTCTTCAGCTGCTGCAGGCGCGTCACGGCGGGCAAATCGAGCCCCATCTCGCCGGCCTTGAGATCCATCATCTGCCCGCCAGCCATGCCCGCCGGTCCGGCGGCGCGAGCCAGCTCGACCACCAGATCGGCGCGGACGAAGGGATCCTCGTGCGTCGCCTCGTCGGCGAGGATCTCGAAGGCCAGAGCATGAAGGGAATCGCCGGCGAGGATCGCGGTCGACTCCTCGAAGGCGCGGTGCAGGGTCGGCTTGCCGCGCCTAAGATCGTCATCGTCCATGCTCGGCAGATCGTCGTGGATCAGCGAGTAAACGTGGATGCACTCGACCGCGAGCGCGACCCGCATCGCCCGGCCCCGGTCCACCTTGAACAGGTCGGAGGCGGCGATCACCAGTAGCGGCCGAATGCGCTTGCCGCCGCCGATCGCTGCGTAACGCATGGCCTCATAGAGCCGGGCGCGGGCATCCTCGGGAATGGGCAGCAACGCATCGAAGGCGCGGTCGATTCCCGCGCCGACCTCCTCGAGCGCGGCGGCGAGCGGCATCGGGCCTAGTCCGCGCCGAAAGGAGCGGCGCCCGACGGCGCGCCGTTCGGCCCGAGCTGGATCTGCTCGATCCGCGCCTGCGCCGCCTTCAGCCGCGCCTCGCATTGCTGCTTCAGCCGGTCCCCCTCGCTGTAAAGTTCGATCGCCGCGTCGAGCGACGCCTCGCCGCTCTCCAGCTTGCGCACGATCTCCTCGAGCCGTTTCAGCGCGTCCTCGAAGGAAAGGGCAGCGACGTCGTGGGATGGCTGATCGGTCATGGCCGGTGCTTTGATCCCCTCGCTCGCGCCGGTCAAGCTTGGGGGCACGCTTAAGGGTTCAGGCCGCCGCCCAGTACCAATTGACGCCATCCAGCACCTCGCGGACGGCGCGCCCCTCCACTTCGAGGTGACGCAGGTGCGCCATCGCCTCGCCGGTCGCCATCCCATAGACGCCGTCGTCGATCCGCCGGCCGAACAGGATGGAGAAGCAATCGACGGCCCGGCGCGGCTCGCCCAGATGGGCGTGCAGTGCATCCAGCCGGTCGGCATGGCCCGCCGCCAGGGCATCCAGCCGGGCATGGAGGCCAGTGAAGGGCTCGCCATGCGAGGGCAGGACGAGCAGGTCGTCCGGCAACTGCCTGAGCTTGGCGATCGAGGCGAGCCACTCGCCAAGCGGGTCAGCCTCCGGTTCGCTCAGCGTCAGCGAGACGTTGGAGGTGATCCGGGGCAGCACCTGGTCGCCGGAGATCATCAGCTTGCCGGCATCGTCCACCAGGCAGGCATGTTCGGGCGAATGGCCGGAGCCCGTGACCACCCGCCAGGTCCGAGCTCCGATCCTGACTTCGTCGCCATCCTGCAGCCGGACCTGGGCGACCGGCACGGGCGTCACCATCGCCGCAAAGCGGCCCCAGCCACGCGCGGATTCCGCAGCGATCCGCTCCTCATCCCAGCCGGCTGCACGCCAGTAATC
Organism: Allosphingosinicella sp.; assembly: GCA_044225925.1. GTDB lineage: Bacteria > Pseudomonadota > Alphaproteobacteria > Sphingomonadales > Sphingomonadaceae > Allosphingosinicella. The sequence goes on along the minus strand of JBGAHY010000016.1, from coordinate 15,791 downwards.
GACGGCCTCGGCGGGCGGCGCGTCACGAATGTCGGTGGTCAGCATCCGCGCGAACAACCATTCCCCCCTGGTCATCCAGAGGCGGACGCCGAACCGTTCGGCAAGCCAGCCGGCCATGCCGAGATGATCCGGGTGGAAATGGGTGCAGATCACCCGGCTGGCCGGCCGCCCGGCCAGCGGCCCGGCGAGCAATGTCTCCCAGGCCTCGCGCGCCGGCTGGATGTTGAGGCCGGTGTCGACGATCGCGATGCCGTCGCCGTCATCCAGCAGCCACAGATTGATATGATTGAGCGAGCCGGGCACCGGCGAACGCGTCCAGCCGACCCCGTCGGCCAGCTGCACCATTGCGCCATAGTCCGGCCCCGCCCGCCCGAGCGGATAGGTCAAGCCTCTATGCGAATAAGGCGCGTCGACCAGCGACGCGTCCGGTGCGGCAGGTTCCGGCCCGGCCGCCGTCTCAGCTCTTGAAGAGGGTGTCAGCGTTCAATTCCGTCTCGGCGGTCGCTTCGCCGTTCTCCGCGGCCAGCGCCGCCTCGGCTTCCCGAACATGGGCTTCGCGCTCGGCGCGCAGTTCTTCGAGCAAAGCCTCGCGGTCCGTGTCGAGCCGGTAGTCGGTCGGCGCCTCGGCGCCGCGCGCCTTCGCCGCCTTGGCGACCGCGGCGTCCAGCTCGCGCTGCGAGGTCAGGCCAAGGGTCACCGGGTCCTTGGGCTGGATGTTGGCGATGTTCCAGTGCGTGCGCTCGCGCAGCGCCTGGATGGTCGAGCGGGTGGTGCCGATCAGCCGGCCAATCTGGCCGTCCGAAAGCTCCGGATGGTTGCGCAGCAGCCAGGCGACGCCGTCCGGCTTGTCCTGCCGCTTGGAGACGGGCGTGTAGCGCGGCCCCTTGGTGCGCACCGCCTGGTCGGGCTCCTTCTGCATCTGCAGCTTGTAGTCGGGATCGGCCTGCCCGCGCTCGATCTCCTCCTGGGTGAGCTCGCCAGAGCGCAGCGGATCGCGGCCCGTCAGCTTGGTGGCGGCGGTGTCGTCGGCGATCGCCTGCACCTCAAGGATGTGCAGGCCGCAAAATTCAGCGATCTGCTGAAAGGTGAGCGAGCTGTTGTCGACCAGCCAGGAAGCGGTCGCGTGCGGCATAAGCGGCTGGGCCAATTGGTCCTCCAGAAATGATAAGGGCCGCCCCTTCACGGAGCGGCCAGCTTCAGGGAACGACTTACTGAACCGCACGAGTCGAAGCAACCCAAAGCTTTACGCCCCATTAGCAACCAGTTGCTCCGGGGCGCGGCTCGGCCTATTCCGCGCGGCAAGGAGCATATTTGAATGTTGCTGGTCGCTTTGGCCGCCGCCCTGTTCGGCACGGCGCCAGACACGCCGCCTGATCCCTACGAGCCGCCGCTGCCACGCCCGATGGCGGTGGACACGGTGCGTGACCCGATCACCGACGACCTGCGCGTGCAGGCGACCCTGCGCGATCAGGACCGCCGCCTGACGCTCGCCTGCGATCCGCACGATTTCGAGTTTATCCGCGTCACTTTCACCTCCAACCGCTGGCTGGTGCGCGGCAATTTCCTCACCCGCGAGCGCGCACTCGAGTATCGGTTCGACGATTTGCCGCCGGTCCGCCTGATCTGGATCATGAAGGACCGCGAGGCGCGGCTGGCCGGCCGCCACCGGGTCGCCGCCTTCCTGCGCCAATTCATCGACGCGGACGAGCTCGTCTTCCGTACGCGTGACGTCGAGACCAACCGCATCCTGCTGCGCTTCCGCATTGTCGGCGGCCGTGAGGCGGTGGACCAGCTGCTCCGCCAGTGCGGCGAGAACGACCTGCACGACCGCCTCTTCAACGCGCCGCCGCAATAGCCAAGGCGCCCGCGGTTTGACAGGAGGCCCGCGGAAGCGGAAATGGCCTCCGATGAACAAAGAAAAAAACAACAGCAACAGGCTCGGGGGAATCACAAAAGTTGAGGACATTCCGAGCGTTATCGAAGCGCTCAGGGAGATTTACGACGAATCGGTCGCCAATCTGCGGGGCGCGCTCGCCCGCTATCTGAAGACCGGCGAGCATCCCGATCCGAAGGCCAGGGCCGAGGGCCTGTTTGCCTATCCCGAGCTCCGCCTCGATTATCGCTACAGCAGCGTCGAGACGAGGCCATCGCGCGCCTTCGGGCGGCTGAACCAGCCCGGCCTGTATGCGACCAGCATCTCGCGGCCGCATCTCTTTCGCAAATACCTGACCGAGCAGCTGACCTATCTGCTCACCGACTATGACGTAGAGATCTCGGTCGGTCACTCGCAGAGCGAAATCCCCTATCCCTATGTCCTGGACGGATCGGACGACCTCCGGCTCGACGGCGCAGGAGCCGCCGATTTGTCGCTCTGGTTCCCGACCACGGACCTCTCCCACATCGGGGACGAGCTCGCTGATGGCGACTGGCGGCAGGAAATCGGAACGCCCCGCCCGCTCTCCCTGTTCGATGGCCCGCGCATCGACTTCAGCCTGGCGCGCCTCAAACATTATACGGGCACCCCGTCCGAGCACACCCAGCGCTACCTGCTTTTCACCAACTATGTCCGCTACGTGGACGAGTTCGTCCGCTGGGCGGTCGACGAGCTGAAGAAGCCGGACAGTCCCTATCGCGGCCTCTCCGCCGCAGGCGGCGTCTACGTCACCAAGGACACGCCGGACGCTGTGGCCGCGGTGATGGACGGCGGCTGGCGGCGGCACCAGATGCCGGCCTATCACCTGATCGCGACCCGCGGCGAGGGGATCAGCCTCGTCAATATCGGCGTCGGCCCGTCCAATGCGAAGACGATCTGCGACCATCTCGCGGTGATGCGCCCTGAAGTGTGGCTGATGATCGGCCATTGCGGCGGCCTCCGCCCGAGCCAGACCATCGGCGATTACGTGCTGGCGCACGCCTATCTGCGCGACGACCATGTCATGGACGACGTCCTGCCGACCGAGGTGCCGATCCCGGCCATCGCCGAAATCCAGCAGGCTTTATTCGATGCCGCGATCGAGATTACCGGCGAAGCCCCGCAGGAGCTCAAGAAAAGGCTGCGGACGGGCACCGTCGTCACCACCGACGACCGCAACTGGGAGTTGCGCTTCACCCTCTCGTCGATCCGCTTCAACCAGTCCCGCGCGGTCGCCGTCGACATGGAATCCGCGACCGTCGCCGCCCAGGGCTACCGGTTCCGCGTGCCCTACGGCACCCTGCTCTGCGTCTCCGACAAGCCGCTGCACGGCGAGATCAAGCTGCCCGGCCAGGCCAATGCCTTTTATGAGCGCGCGATCAGCCAGCATCTGCGAATCGGCATCGAGGCGCTTCGCATCCTTCGCCGCGAAGGCGCTCCGCTCCACTCACGCAAGCTGCGGGCGTTCGACGAGCCGCCATTCCGCTGAGTCGCGGCCCGCGACAAAAATCGTGGAATCACGGCAGGTTGTGAAAATTGCACCTGTCGGCTGCAGCATTCCCGCAACGCTTTGAAAAGATTCTTCATCGCGCGTTACGCATTGTCTTTGAACCGTAAAAAAGGCGGCGCTATAGGCGGTCGTCTAGACGGCGTTTTCCGTCCTCGGGGGAATCACACTCATGAAGAAAATCGCACTCCTTTGCGCCACCACCGCGTTCGTCATTCCGAGCGTCGCGATGGCGCAGTCGACCGGCACCATTGACGCCGAGAACAATACGGTTGTGGTCACCGGCACCCGCACGACCAGCGTCGGCGGCGTCGAGGCGCCCGACACGAGCAAGACTCGCGAGGTGCTGAACTCCACGTTCATCCAGAACCAGACGCCGGGCCAGTCGATCAACAACACGATCAACAGCCTGCCGGGCGTGAGCTTTACCAACAACGATCCGTTCGGCTCGGCCGGCGGCACGCTCTACATCCGCGGCTTCGACAACACCCGCATCTCGCAGACTTTCGACGGCATTCCGCTCAACGACACGGGTAACTACGCGCTCTATTCCAACCAGCAGCTGGACCCGGAACTGATCGAGCAGGTGAACGTCAGCCTCGGCTCCACCGACGTCGACAGCCCGACCGCCGCAGCGACCGGCTCGACCGTCAACTATCGCACCCGCCGGCCCTATCAGGATTTCGCGGCCCGCATCCAGGGCTCCTATGGCGGCTTCGACGGCGGCGATTTCTACCGCGTGTTCGGCGTCGTCGACACCGGCCGGTTCACGCCCTGGGGCACGCGCGCCTTCTTCAGCGGCTCGATGGCGACGAACGACGCGGTCTATGGCAATCGCGGCGTCATCTACAAGCAGCAGTATAACGGCATGATTTATCAGCCGATCGGCTCGCATGGTGACTTCATTTCCGTCGCGGCGCACTACAACCAGAACCGGAACAACTTCTTTGGTTCGCTGCCGCTGCGGTGGGACACGACCCAGTCGCCGACCAACCCCGCTCCGCGCGTCGTCGGCGGCCTTTCCACCCAGCGCTTCCCTCGCAACGCGGACGAGCGCGACTATACGGTCGCGCGGTGCTTCACCGACACGCCCCAGTTCAACGTGGTCGATGCGCCGACCGCCTGCGGCACCGCTTTCGAGGAGCGCTACAACCCCTCGAACACGGGGAATATCCGCATCAATTCGCGCTTCACCCTGGCTGACGGCCTCGTCCTGACGGTCGATCCGAGCTTCCAATATGTGAAGGCCAATGGCGGCGGCACCGCGACGGGCCGCGAAGGCACGCGCGACGTCAACCCGGCCGGCGGCACGGCAACGCCGACCGCCTGTCTGACCACCCCGTCTTCGGCGACCAACAACTGCCAGGTCGGCTATTGGGGCGGCAGCCCCTATTATGGCCGCGACCTCAACGGCGACGGCGATCTGCTCGACACCGTCGCCGTGCTGGCGCCGAGCCAGACGCAGACCAACCGCTACGGCGTCATCGCCGGCCTGCGCTGGGAGATTAACGACCAGCACATGATCCGCATCGCTTATTCCTACGATCGCGGCCGTCACCGGCAGACCGGCGAAACCGGCTTCCTTCAGCCCAACGGCGAGCCGTTCGACGTCTTCCCGGTCAACAGCGCTATCACCGGCTCCAACGGTTCGATCCTGCAGAAGCGCGATCGTCGCTCCATCGCCCTGCTGAACCAGATCGCCGGCGAGTATCGCGGCGAGTTCTTCGACAGCCGGCTGACCGTGAATATCGGCGTTCGCGCCCCGTTCTTCACGCGTGACCTGACCAACAATTGCGCCACGTCGAGCGCGTCCGGCTTTGTGGAATGCGGCACGCCGGCGGCGATTGCGGCCTATATTGCGAACAACCCGACCGTGAACATCGGCAGCGGCAACACAGCTCCGGTCCAGGGCCCGCAGAACCGCGTGTTCCACTACAATGCGGTCCTGCCGAACATCGGCCTGGTCTATGACCTGACGCCGCGGATGAGCGTCTTCGCGAACTATTCGCGTGGCCTGCAGGTCCCCGGCACCGACAATCTGTACAACAGCTTCTTCTATCCGATCACGACGGCGCAAGCCCGTCCGCGGGCGGAGACGACCGACAATTTCGACGTCGGCCTCCGCTACCGGTCGAGCCGGATCATGGCCCAGATCTCGGGCTGGTACACGATCTTCTCGAACCGCACCGCCCAAGCCTATGATCCCGAGCTGGACCAGAACGTGTTCCGGAACCTGGGCAAGGTCGACAAATACGGCATCGACGCCAGCCTTGCCTGGCAGATCATTCCGGAGCTCCAGCTTTACGTCTACGGTTCGTACCTGTGGTCCAACATCCGCGACAACGTGCTTGCCGGTGAATGCACCGTGGTGACTGCAACCTGCACTGCTATCGGCAATCCGATTTTCGCACAGACGGCGGGCAATCGTGAATCCGGGGCGCCGATCTACACGTTCGGTGGACGTCTCCAGGCGCAGCTCGGGCCGGTCCAGTTGGGCATCCAGGCGAAGCGCACCGGTGGGCGTTATGTGAACGATACCAACCTTCCTATCTCTCTGTGCACCGTGGCATTTCAGAACGTCACGACATGTACCGGGACGGCCTATCAAGTCTTCCCGGCGCGGACCCCGGCCTACAATATCGTCGATCTGGACATCCGCGTCCCGCTGGGCTGGGCCGGTCTCAACGACGACACCTACTTCCAGCTGAACGTCACCAACGTGTTCGACCAGTTCTACGTCGGCAACTTCAGCGGCGCCCTGCTCGGCACGGCCGTTCCCTTCGTGCAGGTCGGCGCGCCGCGCGCCGTCATCGGCACGTTGGTGGTGCAGTTCCGCTAAGAGAGAAGAAACACCAACTTCCGGGGCGCCGTGGGCAAAGGCTCGCGGCGCCCCTTCTTTTTGTGTGCGATCGGGCTAAGCTCCCGGGCATGAGCAACGATCCCCTTGTCGCACGGGCGCGCGAAGCCGCGCTCAAGGCTTATGCCCCTTATTCGAAATTCAGCGTCGGCGCGGCGGTCGAGTCCGTGGATGGCGAGATCGCGGTCGGCGCGAATATGGAAAATGCCTGCTACCGGCTCGGCATCTGCGCGGAGATCAGCGCCCTGACCGCCGCCCGCCAGGCCTTCGGACTCGACAAGGTGAAAAGGATCGCGGTCGCGGGCGGCCATGTCGGCCCGGATGGCCAGCTTGCGGGCGCTGGCCCCGTCACCCCTTGTGGAGGCTGCCGCCAGGCGATCTACGAGGCGGCGGACCTTTCGGGGCTCGACATCGAGGTGATCTCGTCCAACGGCGACGGCACCGACGCCATCACCACCACGATCCGGGCGTTGCTGCCCCACGGCTTCGGCCCGGCGAGCCTGGCGGACGCGGGCGACTGAAGATGACGCGCTTCCGGCTCGTCCTGACCCTCATCGCGTCCAGCCTGTTTGCAGCCCTCGCCGCCGGCTTCCTCGCGGCACTGATGATCGTGGTCGTGACCGAAGGCCCAGGCGCGCTGCTCGGCGGCCTGCTGCTGGGCTTCATGGGCGCCGGCTATGCGGTCGAGGTGGCGGCCGTGCCTGCGCTGCTGCTGGGCAGCCTGCTCTGGTTCCTTCGTCTTCGGCACGCCGCCATATGGGCAGCTGTCGGCTCGCTGGCAGGGCTGGGCTGCTCCCAACTGGCCAGAATCCTGCCGGTCGGCTTCGACGACGCGGCGGCGATCGTCCTCGATCGCGTTCCGGTCGCTTTTCTGCCGATCTGCATGATCGCCGGCGCCATCGCCGCCCTGCTGTTCCGCGTCCTGATGCGTGCCTTCACCGCATATGAAGCCGCGCAGTCTCGCGGTTAGACGAGCTTGATCTCGCGCAGCCGCTCCTGGAGATACTCATCCGCCGTGATCGGCACCGGATAAAGGTTCGGCCGCTCCGCGCTGATGCAGTTCGGCAGCGTCTCGATCAGGAAATCCGAGCGGAAGTGCAGGAAGAAGGGCATCGAGTAACGGGAGACGCCGCGCCGCTCGGGCGGCGGGTTGACCACCCGGTGGGTCGTCGATTTCAGCACATTGTTGGTCAGCCGCTGCAGCATGTCGCCGACATTGATCGCGAGCTCGCCGGGCTTCGGCGTCACCGGCACCCAGTCGCCGTCGCGGTCGAGCAATTGCAGGCCCGCTTCCTCGGCGCCGAGCAGCAGGGTGATCGTGTTGATATCCTCGTGCGCCCCGGCGCGGACGTTCGGCCCGTCGCCCGGGATCGGCGGATAATGGAGCAGGCGCAGGATCGAATTGCCGTCGCGGACGGTGTCGACGAAATAATCGTGCGGTAGATCGAGATAGCGGGCGATCGCCGCGAGCAGCTTCGCGCCGGTCTTGTCGAAGGCGGCGAACAGTTCCTGGAACGTGGCCTTGAAGGACTCGATCTCCTCCGGCCAGACGTTCGGCGGCATCGAGCTTTCATATTTGTGCCCGGGCGGCAGATCCCGCGCCACGTGCCAGAATTCCTTGAGGTCGTAATGCACCTCGCCCTTGGCCGTCTCGATCCCGAACGGGGTGTAACCGCGGGCGCCGCCCTTGCCGGCCAGGTGATATCTCCGCTTCACCTCTTCCGGCAGCGCGAAGAAGGCCTTCGCCTTCTCTTCCGCCCGGTGGATGAGGGCGGCCGAAATGCCGTGATTGGCGACGATCGCGAAGCCGTAGCGCGCAAACGAGCCGCCAAGCTCCAGCGAGAAGGCATCGGGGTCGCGGTCCGCGTCGAGCAGGGAGACGGAGGCGACGGATTTTTCGGGTGCGAGGGTGCTCATGGGCGCCTTCTAGTCCAACCTGCCATGTTCCTCAAATAAGGACGATTACGGATTAACCTGGTTCGCGGGCGCAGCGGCGGCGGCATTGGCAGGCGCGGGCGCCGTCGCAGCGGAATTCACCGGGGCAGGCGCAGTCACCGGAGCCGGGGCGGGCGGCGGCGGAGCGGCCACCTGCACGCTGGTCGCCGACAGGATGAGGCCCGCCAAAGCCGCGCTCATCAGGTTGGAGAGCGAGCCGGCCAGCAAGGCCTTCAGGCCCATCTTGGCGATCATCGGGCGCTGGTTGGGCGCCAGCCCGCCGGTCACCGCCATCTGGATCGCGATCGAGCTGAAATTGGCGAAGCCGCAGAGCGCGAAGGTCACCACCGCGACCGAGGCCGGGGAGAGTCCGGCCGTCGGCAATTGGGCGAAGGCGACGAATTCGTTCAGCACGACCTTGGTGCCGAACAGGCCGCCGGCCGCGCTGGCCTGATCCCAGGGCACGTTCAGCATGTACATGACCGGCTGGAAGACATGGCCGAGCCCCGCCTGCAGCGACCAGCCCTGCTGGCCGAACCAGTGCGAGCCGATGCCGCCGATGATGCCGTTCGCCAGCGCCACCAGGGCGACGAAAGCGAGCACCATCGCGCCCACCGCGACCGCAAGCTTCACGCCGGTCTGGGCGCCCTGCGCAGCGGCCATGATGACGTTGGCGGGGCGCTCCTCGCCATGCTCGCCCTCGCCTTCGGGTTCCGGCTCGGCATCGGCGGCGGCGGGATCGTCGGGCATCATCATCTTCGCCATCAAAATGCCGCCCGGCGCGGACATGAAGCTCGCGGCCAGCAGATAGGGGAGCAGGTGCGTGCCGATCATGCTCGCATAGGCGCCGAGGATCGTGCCCGCGACGCCGGCCATGCCGACCGTCATCACCAGGAAGAGCTGGGAGGGCGTGAGATTCTTCAGATAGGGCTTGATGACCAAAGGGCTCTCGGACTGGCCGACGAAGATGTTCGCCGCCGCGCCGAGCGATTCCACCCGGGTGATGCCCGTCACCATGCGGATCGCGCCGCCGACCCATTTGATGATCAGCTGCATGATCCCGAGATAATAGAGGATCGAGATCAGGGACGCGAAGAAGATGATCACGGGCAGCGCCGCGATCGCGAAACTGGCGGCGCCCATGTTCGGCCCGGCGAGCGGCCCGAAGATGAAGTCGGTGCCGGCCTTGGCATAGCCGAGCAGGTTGCTGACGCCCTCGGACATCTTGCCGATCACATATTGGCCGCCACTGGTCCCGAGGACGAGCAGGGCCATCAGCGCCTGCAAGGCGAAGGCGGCGCCGACGACGCGCAGGCGGATGGCTTTCCGGTTCGCGGAAAAGACGTAGGCGATCAGGAGGATCAGCGCGATGCCGCCGATGCCGATAACGTAGGTCATGCCCGCTTCCCCCCGGAGATTCTTGATTTTGTCACACCATGAAGCGGTGCGCGGGAATTACCAGACCATTTTGGCTTCGGTCGCGCCGACGGCCGCGCTCAGCTGATCGATCACGTCGTCGATCCCGTCCGAAACGAGCAATTGCCCGCGCCGCGCCGGCGACATGAAGCCGCTGACCGTGACATGATCGAGGAAGGTGATCATCGAATCCCAGAAGCCGTCGACGTTGAGGATGGCGAAGGGCTTGGCGTGATAGCCCAGAGCGTTCCAGCTCCACGCCTCGAACAATTCGTCGAACGTGCCGACGCCGCCCGGAATGGCGACGAAGGCGTCGGTCAGCTCGGTCATGAGCGCCTTGCGCGTGTGCATGTCGGCGACGAGGTGCAGCTCGGTGAGGCCGGTATGCGCGACCTCGAGATCGACCAGGGCCTGCGGGATCACGCCATAGGCCTCGCCGCCGGCTTCCATCACCGCGTCCGCGACCACGCCCATCAGCCCGAGCCGGCCGCCGCCATAGACGAGGCCGATACCGCGCCGCGCCATCTCCGTGCCGAGATTGCGCGCAAGCTCCGCGAAGCGCGGGTTCGTGCCCATGCTCGAGCCGCAATAAACAGCGAGCCGCTTCACAGGCTTGCCACCATTTCCTTCAGGTCAGCCTCGGGCCGGGCGCCGAAATGGGAGATGACCTCGGCGGCAGCGATCGAGCCGATGCGAAGGCTGTCCTCGAGGCTCCGGCCCTGCGCCTGACCGACGAGAAAGCCCGCTGCGAACAGATCGCCGGCCCCGGTTGTGTCCACGACGCCCGAGCCGATCCGCGCGATCGGCACCGAGGCGCGCACACCGCGCTCCACCGCCATCGCGCCCTCGGACCCGCAGGTGACGACGATCAGCGGCACATGGTCCTGGAGCGCCCGGACCGCCGAGTCGCGGTCGTCCGTGCCGGCCAGCTCCCTGATCTCATTCTCGTTGGCGAAGAGCAGGTCGATCGCGCCAGCCTCCAGCATCGCCAGCATCTCCGCGCGGTGCGGCTTGATGCAGGCGATGTCGGACAGGGTGAAGGCGACCTTGCGCCCCGCCTGATGGGCGGAACGCATCGCCTCCTCCATCGCCGCGCGGGGCCCCGCAGAGCGCCAGAGATAGGCTTCCAGATAGAGGATTGCCGCGTCCCGGATCTGCTGATGGTCCAGCGCGGCGGCGTTCAGCTCATGCGCCGCCCCGCGAAAGGTGTTCATTGTGCGCTGCGCATCGGGGGTCACCAGGATCAGGCAGCGCCCGGTCGGCTCCCCGCCCCTCTTCGCCGGGGTCAGGAATTCGACGCCGAGCGCGCGGATATCGTGGGTGAAGATCTCGCCCAGCTGATCCCCGGCGACCTGGCCAATGAACGCCGCCCGCCCGCCCAGCGCCGCCACCCCCGCCATCGTGTTCGCCGCCGAGCCGCCGCTGGTCTCGCGCGCCTGGCTCATCCGCGCGTAGAGCCGCGTCGCCCCGGCCGCGTCGAGCACCTGCATCGAGCCTTTGACCAGGCCCTCTTCCTCAAGGAACGAATCCTCGGCGGTGGCGATCACGTCCACCACGGCATCGCCGATCGCCAAAACGTCCAGACGGGTTCCAGTCACGCGCCGAGCCATGGCCGGATTGAAGGGCCACGAAAAGCCCCTTTTTGCGGGGGTGGAAAGCGGTTACGCATCGTCCATGAGCACCGCACCCGCCACGCCGGCCCTGAGCCGCTCCCTCTTCGCTTTCTCGGTCTTCTACGGCGGCATGGTCACCATCGCCGGCGTGCTCGGCGCGAAGCAGGTCGCCCTCGGCCCGCTCGCCGTCGAGGCCGGCATCTTTCCCTTCCTGATCCTGGTCGCGCTCTCCAGCACGGTCGCGGAGCTGCACGGCAAGGAGGCGGCGAACAAGCTGCTGCGCTACGGCTTCATCCCTTTGATCACGGCGATCCTGCTGACCCTCGTCATCCTGCGGCTGCCGACCGATCCGAACATGTACCCGCCCGCCAAGGAGGCCTTCCCGGTCATCCTCGGCCAGAGCTGGCGGATGATGGCGGCGGGGATCGTCGCCTACGGCACATCGGTGACGCTCAACATCTGGATCTTTTCCAAGCTGACCGCGGCGACCGGGCGCCTGGCAGCGCTGCGCGGCTTCATCGCCGCCGCTTTGTCACAGATCGTCGATACGCTCATCTTCATCACCGTCTCCTTCTACGGCGAGCGGCCGATCGGTGAATTGATGCTTGGGCAGATGCTGGCCAAGGTCGTGCTCTCGGCCGTTTTGGTACCGGTGATCATCATCGTCTGCGTCAATATCGGCAAACGTCTCGACCGCGCCTGATCCTCGGGGAATCGTCACATGAAACTGAAGCTGCTCGCCGCCGCCTTGCTGGCTCTGTCCACCACGCCCGGGGCGGCGCAGCAGCAGCAACGGAGCGTCGCCCCGACCGCGCGGCCGAAGCTGGTCGTGGTCATTTCGGTCGACCAATTCTCCGCCGATCTCTTCGCCGAATATCGCGGCCTCTACACCGGCGGCCTCAGGCGCCTTTCGCAGGGCGTGGTCTTCCCCGCCGGCTATCAGTCGCACGCGGCGACCGAGACCTGCCCGGGCCACTCCACCATCCTCACCGGCGACCGGCCGGGCCGCACCGGGATCATCGCCAACAACTGGTACGACCAGAGCGCGACGCGGACGGACAAATATATCTATTGCTCCGAGGACGAGCGCGTCGCCGGCTCCAGCTCCGAACATTACACCGTCTCCGACCTGCACCTCCGCGTCCCCACGCTCGGCGACCTGATGCAGCGCGTGGACCCGCGCAGCCGCGTCGTCGCGGTGGCGGGCAAGGACCGCGCCGCGGTGATGATGGGCGGCCATAATCCGACCGAGCGCTGGTATTGGGGCGGCCGCGCCTTCGTCAGCGACCGCACCGGCGCGCGCGAGCCGGGCCCGGTCACCCAGGCCAATAACCGCATCACCACCGCTTTGACCCACGCGCGCGACGCGATGTCGCTGCCGGACGCGTGCCAGAGCCGCGACCGCGCCATCCCCCTCGCCGCCGGCGCGTCGGTCGGCACCGGCCGCTTCGCCCGCAGCGAGAATGACCGCTCGGGCTTCCGCGCCTCGCCCGATTTCGACCGCGAGGTCCTGACGATCGCGGAAGGCATGCGCGACGACATGCGGCTCGGCGAAGGCGCTTCGACCGACCTTTTGATCATCGGCCTCTCCGCCACCGATTATATCGGCCATAGCTTCGGCACGCGCGGCACCGAGATGTGCATCCAGCAATTCGCGCTCGACCGGATCCTCGGCGACTTCTTTCAGGATCTCGACCGTGAGGGCGTCGATTATGTCGTCATGCTGACCGCCGATCATGGCGGCATCGACCTGCCGGAGCGCAGCGCCGAGACCGGGGCACCCACCGCGGCGCGGGTCGATCCGGCGCTGAACGCGACCGCCATGGGCCAGGCGCTCGGCCGCCGCCTCCGCCTGCAGGGCCCGGTCCTGCTGGGCGACGGCGCGTTCGGCGACATGTGGATCGACCGCGGCCTGGCGCCGCGGGTCCGCAACCGCGTCCTCGCCGAGGCGGTCCGCACCTATCGCGCCCATCCGCAAGTCGAGACCGTGTTCACCCGCGCCGAACTCGCCGCGGCGCCCCTCCCCTCCGGTCCGCCCGAGACCTGGAGCCTGATCCAGCGCGCCCGCGCGTCGTTCGATCCCGAGCGCTCGGGCGATTTGTACGTCGTCCTGAAGCCGCGCATCACGCCGATCGCCACGACCGGCCGCGGCTACGTCGCCACCCATGGCAGCATCTGGGACTATGACCGGCGCGTGCCGATCCTGTTCTGGCGGCGCGGCATGACCGGCTTCGAGCAGCCCTTGTCGGTGGAGACGGTGGACATCATGCCGAGCCTTGCCGGGCTCATCGGCATACCGCTCGCGCCGGGGAGCGTGGACGGACGGTGTCTGGACCTGATCGCGGGGCCGGGGACCAGCTGCCCGAACTGATGTGAGTGCGTCCTATCGCCGCCGCGCACCCCGAAACAGTCGATAGTCCGCGTAGAAGGTAGACAGCAGGAACAGGGCTGCGCCGGTGAACACCAGGAGGGCGTTCACCGGCGACGCGGTTCCCCCGAGAAACATCAGGGCGGACCCGAAAATTGTCACGATGACGCGCGGAAACAGCAGGTCCCGATAGCCATGGCTCTCGTCGACGCCCCAGAAAATGCGGACGACATTCTGGAAGCGGTCAACGAACGCCCAATCCAGTGCCAGCCCTGCGATGATCGCAATGGGAAGATATGCCAGCGACAAACGAACCGTCCTTCAGGCGCCGACCTTAGCGTTTCCTTTCCGCGCCCCGCAACAGGAGGGGCTTCCTTTAGCGCCCCTGCAGCGCCCCGATCAGCCGGGTCATGTTTGCGATATAGGACTGGGTCGTGATCCCGGTCGCCGGATGCGGATCGGGATAGGGTGAGGTGTCCGTCGCGTCGCCGACCTGGGTGATGCCGTAATCGCCGGGCGTGACGCGGGGGCTGCCCGGGCCGCGATAAGGGTGACTGGTCATTGTCAACGGCACCGGCCACCAGCCCGCTTCATTCAGATCGCCGATGATCTCGCGGACGTTGAGCCGCGCGGCGCTGGAAAAATCCGAACCCGCGGCGAGGCCGTCGAGGATGAAGAAGCGCGGGATGGGCTGGCGATGCAGCAATGGCGAGGCCGCCGTCGCCTCCGCCACCGGCATGGCGGCGAGCCGGTCGTAGCGGCCGTAGAGGCCAGAGAGGTCCACCGCCCGGAATTGCGAATAATGGGCGATCGGCCGGGCGGGGTCGTAATCCTGGTAATAGCGGCCATTGACGACGTTGGAGCCGCGCCGGTGATTGTAGATTGCGCGGTTGGTGCCGGGTTCGACGAAGGTCGGGAACCGCCGCTCGCGCGGGCCGATCCCGTCCGGCAGCTGCACCGAGCGCAGCCAGACCAGGGCGTCCGGGATCCGCGCCAGGAAACGGCGCTCGCCGGTCAGCTGATAGAAATCCATTAGCTGTTCGAGGTTCGTCGCGGTCGTGTGGGTGACGAAGGCGCGCGGCTCATAGGTGCGCGCATCGGCGACGTTGAGGCGCAGATCATATTGCAGCCCCCAGCCCGCTTGGCGGCCACGGCCCTGGGTGGTGAGGAAGATCTCCATCCCCCGCCGCGCCGCACGCAGCAGCTCCGGCCGGTCCAAAGCCTGGCCGGCCATGATCAGGAAGCGGATATTCTCCTTCGACACGTCGTCGTTGAAGGTGATGTAGCGCTGATACCCCGGATAGCGCGGGTCGTAGGGCCAGCGCTGCGGCCAGCCGCCATCCGGATATTGGCTGCGCAGGACAAAGGCGATGGCGCGGTTGAGCGGCGGCAGGAAGCGGGCCTCGTGGCGGACCATGTAGAGGCGAAGCAGCAGCTGCATCGTCTCCGCGGTGCCGGCGTCGTCGAACGTGGCATTGTCCGAATAATGCTGGAATTCCTCCAGCCGCCAGCCATTGCGGCCGATGGTCTCGTACCAGTGCCGTTTCGCCGCCTCGCCGCCCGTGTGGATGAAATAATTCCAGCCGCCGCTCCGGTGCTGGCCGGCGATCAGGGCATCGGCGGCGCGTGCGGCGGCGGCGTAATAATAATGGTCGCCGGTCGCATTGTAGGCGTCGAGGAAGAGGTGCCCCATCGTCGCCGTGCCCGGCGCCTGCACCCAGATCTGGCCGGGCTCGGCCTCCATCTCGCCCCAGCGGCGGGACATGTCCGGCAGATAGGACCAGACGAAGCCGCCATGATCGGCGACATGGTCGACCATATATTCGGTGGCCCGGCGCATGGCCCGCTCGATCTCCGTGCGGCTCTGCGCGAGCGCCGCGGATGGCAGGACGAAAGCCAGCAAGGCGAGCAGGCGCAGGATCACGGCCAGAGTCTCCGGTAGCGGCCCCAGGCGAGAAACAGATCGGGCCAATGTTCGACGGACTTTCCGCGCGCCAGCCTCAGGCCGAAGCCGTGGCCGCCGTCGGGGAAGAGATGCATTTCGGTCGGGATATTCCGCGCCCTGAGCGCCGCGTGCAGCAGCAGGGTGTTGGCGACCGGGACCGAGGCATCGTCCTCGGCATGGAGCAGGAAGCAGGGCGGCGCATCCGCGGGTACGTGAAGGTGCGGCGAATGGGCGCGCT
>JBGAHY010000015.1:0-83072 GCA_044225925.1 Allosphingosinicella sp. | reverse complement strand
ACATGAAGCTCCAGCCGATGCGGCGGCCGCCGAAGGCCGAGGCGGCCGCCGGCTAACCGGTGAAGCGCCTCCTCGCCATGGGGGCCGCGCTGGCGCTGGCAGCGTTTGGACGAGCGCCGGAGGCACCGCCGGCACCGCCTCGCTTCGCACAGGCGGCGGGGCAGACCCCGCTCCAGCATGGCGAGCGGCTTGCATCGGTGCTGGGCTGCAAGGGATGTCACGGCGCGGACCTTCAGGGGCAGCCGTGGAACGAGGAGGCGGACCTCGCCATTTCCTTCAGCTCCAACCTGACCCGTGCCTTGCCCGCTTATTCCGACGCGGCGCTCGAGCGGGCGATCCGGATCGGCGTCCGCGCGGACGGCACGCCGCTCTGGGACATGCCGTCAGAGATTTTCACGAAGCTGGACCCGGCGGATATGGCGGCGTTGATCGCGTATCTGCGCACGTTGCGGCCGGCGGGCGTCGTTCACCCCCGGATCGTTTTCGGCCCACGGGGGCGCCGCGAGGTGGCGGCGGGGACCTATCGGCCTGCGCCGGTGGTGGTCCGCGCCGAGTATGCGCGGGACCCCGTTCGCTTCGATGCCGCGCACGAACAGGCGCGCTACATGATCCGCGCCACTTGCGGCGAATGCCACGGCGTCACCCTGGAAGGGAGCCACTGGCCGCCGCCCGAACGGAGCCCGCCCGACCTCGACGTCGCCGGCGCTTATTCGGGCGCGGACTTTCGGCGGCTGATGCGGACGGGCGTGGCGACCGGCGGCCGGCAGGTGGGGCTGATGAGCCAGGTCGCCCGGAACCGGTTCGCGCATCTGACGGACGCCGAAGTGGATGCGATTTACGACTATCTTGCCGCCCGCGCCCGGCGCTAAAAAGGTTCGTAATCGAAACCAGTTCCGGGAGTCGCCGTCATGATCGTCTATGGGTCTTCGCTGTCGCCGTTCGTGCGCAAGGTCGTCGCCTTCGCCGCCGAAAAGGGGATCGAGCTCGAGTTGAAGCCGGTTCAGCCGGGCAGCCCGGATCCCGAATTCCGTCAGGCGAGCCCGTTCGGCAAGATGCCGGGGTTTCGCGACGGCGATTTCGCCATTTCCGATTCCAGCGCGATCGTCGCCTATCTGGACGCCATCCGGCCGGAACCGAACCTCATTCCCACCGAACCTCGCGCCCGCGCGCGGACCATCTGGTTCGACGAATTCTCCGACACGATCCTGTTCGCTTGCGGCGGGAAGATGTTCTTCAATCGTATCGTAGGCCCGCGCTTCCTAGGCGTGCCGGGGGACGAGGAGATTGCGCGGAAGGCGGAGTGCGAGGAGCTTCCGCCATTGCTCGACTATCTGGAGGGCGCGATCCCGGAGAGCGGCTATCTGGTCGAAGACCGGTTGACCCTCGCCGATATCTCGGTCGCCAGCCCGTTCGCCAATCTGCGCCATCTCAACGTCGTGCTCGATCCGGCCCGCCATCCGAAGACGATCGCCTGGGTCGAGCGCATGTTGGCCCGACCGAGCTTCGCGCCGATGATCGAGCGGGAAACGCTCTTCCTCGAGCGCACTGCCGCCGCCTGATGGCTCGCGCCGTCGCCGAAATCGCCTCCTATCACGCCCATGTCTATTTCGGGCCGGGGCAGGAGGAGGCCGCGCGGCGAATCCGCGAAAGCGTGGCCGCGCGCTTCGCGGTGCGGCTGGGCACCTGGTGGGAGAAGAAGGTCGGCCCGCACGACCGGCCGATGTTCCAGATCGCCTTCCCGCCGGACCTGTTCGCGACTCTCGTGCCCTGGCTAATGCTCAACCATGAGGGGCTGTCGGTGCTGATCCATCCCAACACCGCGAACCAGCATCGCGACCATGTCGAGGACGCGCTCTGGCTCGGCACGCCGCTCATAATTCACGAGGAGGCCCTGCCGCAGGGCGAAAGCACGCCGGAGGAAGCCGGTGAGGTGAATACGATGCCGAGCGTCGCGCCCTGACGCTCAGTCCTGGCGGACGCCGACCATCATCAAGTCGATGAGGGGCGCATCCGGGTCTGTGAGCTCCTTGAGCAGGCGGGCGATCTCGTTCTCCAGCCGGGCGCGGCCCTCATCGGTGAGCCGGGCCTTGGTGCGCATCAGCCGGAAGGCGCCTTCGCCGGCATCGCCGCCGGCGAGCACCTCCTCCAGATAGGCGCGGGCGATGCGACCGCGCTCGTCGGCGGGGCTGCCCTCCCCACCGAAAGCGGACGGGCTGACCGCGAAGCGGCGCGCGACGGCCTCGAAGAATCGCTCGCTCACCGCCCGGCGCTTCTCTTCTCTGGCCACCCGGATCAGCCCTGCAGCGAGCAGCTGATCGACATGATGGTAGAGCCGGGTGACGGGCACCTCGAGCTTCGCCGCAGCTTGCTTGATCGTCGCAGGCTTGCAGAATTGCTCAAGGAGGGACTGGCGCAGCGGATCAGCCAGCGCCTTCAACTGTTCCGGCGTCTCCACCAGGAAAGTCGCGGCACTGGGATCGGCAGCCGCCGTCTCGTTACCTTCATTCATCCGCGCGTCCCGCTCTCCTCGAACCAGAGCCTGTTGCTGCCATAATCTATGGTGATCCGGCCAGACCTGAACATGTCCGCGCCGAGCACGCCTTCGATCGGCGCACCAGCGACCTGGCGGATCGGGCCGAGCACCTCGGCGACGGCGACCGTCTGGCCGTTGCGGGTCAGCCCGCCCAGGCGGATCTGCGCCTGACCGATCCGTGCCCCGTTCGCTGTCGTGCCGCCGGCGCCGCCAAGCTGGACGGTCTGGTTGGTGGTAACGCCAGTCGCGCGGGCGAGCGCGGGGGAGAGGAGGGTGGTGCTGGCCCCCGTGTCGAGCGCCATCAGGAAGGGCCCGCGGCCGTTGATCGTGACGTGAACGAGGGTGAGCGGGCGCGAGGGTGCGATGGTGAAGGCGACGGCGCTGGCGATGCGGCCGGGACGGGCGCTGAATTCGACCTCGCGGCGGGCATAGTCGATCGAGATGGTGCGGCCGGCGACGAAACGATGGCCGACGATGCCATCGATCGGTTGCCCGATCTGCCGGCTGACCGCGTCGATCAACGTCGAGACCCCAGCGCTGGCCTGCGGCAAATGGATCGAGCCGACCGAAACATTGGCGATGCTTGCCGGCCGGATCGAGACCGCAGCGTCACCAATCGCGCCGCGGGCCTGACGTTCGCCATCCGTCCGAGCGGCTGCACTCGCGCGTTCGGCGAGGCCGGGGCTGATCAAGATGTCGTAGGGGGCGCCGTTGCCAGTATCCAGCAGCACACGGGCAGGGCGGTCATTGGCGCCGATCCGCGCCTCCATGACCACGAAGGGCAGGTTGTTAGGCATGTCGAAGGGGATGGCGTCGAGCATCTGAAAGCCTTTCATTCAATAGTATCTAAATCATTTAACTATATATGAATGAAAGTCAAGCTCTCCAAGGGCCTCAAAAAAAGGCAGGGGATTGAACCCTTTGGCGGATGGCGTCGTTACGCCCCTACGTCGAAGGGAGGACGCCATGCTCGGCACTATCTTGATCATCCTGCTTATCCTGTTCCTGGTCGGCGCGCTGCCGACCTGGGGCCACAGCCGCAACTGGGGCTATGGCCCGTCCGGATTGCTCGGCACGGTCCTCGTGATCGTCGTCATCCTGGTGCTGCTCCGCTACATCTAGTCCGTCGCGCCACGGGGTCCGTCTCTGCTCTTGAGTGCGGACCCCGGCCCCGGCTATGGCCCTTGGACATTCCACGGTCGGATCCTTCTCACCCCATGTTCCGCAAGCTCTACGACTGGACCCTGCGTATGGCGGGGCACCGCCACGCAATGCGCTACATGGGCGCCGTATCCTTCTGTGAATCCAGTTTTTTTCCGATTCCACCCGACGTCATGGTCGTGCCGATGATCATTGCGCGGCGGGACCAGGCGTACCTGATCGCGCTGGTGTGCACGGTGACCTCGGTGCTGGGCGCGATGCTCGGTTATGCGATCGGCGCGTTTTTCTGGGCGGAGGCCGGCCCCTGGCTCGCCCATTATATCGGCCTGACCGACCAGGTCCGCCACTATTTCGTCCAATATGGCGTGGCGATCATCCTGCTGAAGGGCTTCACCCCGATCCCGTTCAAGCTGGTCACCATCGCCAGCGGCCTCGCCGGCTTCAACTTCCCGCTCTTCGTCCTCCTCGCCCTCATCACCCGCGGCGCCCGCTTCCTTTTGCTCGCCTGGGCGCTGAAGAAATGGGGCGAGCCGGTCCAGGCCTTTATCGAGAAACGGCTGACCCTGATCACCTGGTCCGTCCTCGGCATCCTCGTGGGCGGCTTCGCCCTGGTGTTCCTGCTGTGAGCCTGCTCCTCGCTTTGGCGCTGCAGGCCGCCGCCGCCCAGCCGGCCCCGGACTGGCGGAGCCTCGGCACCCAGGGCGGCATCGAGACCGCGATCGACCCGGCGAGCGTGCATGCGCAAGGCGGGCGCGTCCGCGTCAGGGTCAGGGGCAGCATGGCAGCGGCCGGGCCGGACGGAATCCGGACGGTCACCGGCACGACCGAGATCGACTGCGCCGCCGGCACCGCGACCGCGCTCGACGCCAAGGGTTATGACGCGCAGGGGCGGCTGATGTTCAACGGCGTCTCGCCAGCGGCGGAGCGGCATGCCGAGCCGATCCGGCCGGGCAGCCCCAATGCGGCGGTCCGGGCGGCGGTCTGCGGGCGGCCCGGACAATGAGGATCAGGCAATGATCGGGGGCGTTCTGCTCGCCATGGCGTTCCAGCTGCTGCCCGCCCCGGCGCTGCCGCGCTGGCGGGTGGTGGGGCGCAACCCGCAGGCGGAATATGCGGTCGATCCACAAAGCATCCAGCGGCAGGGGACGCGGGTGCGGGCGGCGGTGAGGCTGCGCTTCAGCCACCCGCAGCCGGGCGCCCCGGCTTTGGGCGTGATGCGCTATCTCTACGATTGCCGGGCGAACACGATCCGTTCCGAAGCGAGCGACATTTACGACGCGCGCGGCCGCTTCATCGGCACGCTGCAGAGTCGCGCCGACCAGCTCCGGGACGTGCCGATCGGCCCGACCTCGCCCAACGCGCAGGTCCGCAATTATCTCTGCATGGCGGGGCGGCGCTAGGGGGCGGGGTGCGGCTCGCCGTCGCCGACGCGTTCTGCGACGTTCAGGCCGCCGCCGAATGAAAGCGTCAGCGCTGTCGCTGGGCCGGCGCCCCGATCGGGGGCCTCCAGAATCATCCGGCTGTCCGGCGAGAACAGCCGGTCCTGCGCCTCCGGCAACAGGTCCCGGCCGATATGACCGACGCGCGCCCAATAGAGCCCGCTCGGTCGGCGCGAGATCGTGAAGCGCTCGGCCGGGAAATCTCGCAGTCTGTAGGTGCCGACGAACCGCGCCGCGATTGCACTGGTCAGCGGGATGGCTGTCTGAACCGGCGGCGGCGTCCGGTCGGGCCAGCCATAGCTGTCGCCGATCGCCCGAAGGATTTCCGTGACGAGCCAGCCGCCCTCGTCGGCGCTCGTCATCACCACCGCGCCCTGGCAGGTGCGCGGGAACATGACATATTCCGACGCGAAGCCGACATTGTGCCCGGTATGACCGAAGCGCAGCGTGTACCCCGGCTGTCCGAGATCGACGCCCAAGCCCCAGTTGCCGGGACCACGGGTCATCATCTGGCCCGCAGCGACGGGGCCGAGCAGGGCCCCGTGCTCGCTCCGCGTCGAATGGGCGATGGCAATGAGCATGCGAGCCACGTCGCCGGGCGTCGTCCACAATCCGCCCGCTGCAAGCTCCGGATTCACCCGCCAGCCGCCTGCGAGCGGCGCGCCGTCCGGGCCTGCGGCCTGCGCCGCCAGCGCGTCATGCCGCGCGTCGAGGGGTTGCGCGAAGCTACTCTCGTGCAGTCCGAGGGGACGGAAGACGAGCCGGCGCATGATCTGCCCATAGTCCCTTCCGGTCGCGTCCTGCATGAGCGTCTGGATGATGTAATAGCCGCCGCCGGAGTAAAGCCATTCCGTACCCGGCCTGCGCACAACCCTGATGGGCGGGGTATTGGCCGGCGGGCGGCCCTCCAGGATATCGGCAAGGGTCGGGAGCGGCGCATGCCGCGCATAGCCGAGCCCACCTTCCTGATTGATCCCGGCCGTGTGGCTCAGCAGGCCGCGCAGCGTGACGCTGCGGCCCTCCAGCAATGGACTGTCCGGCAGCCGCCAGCTGGTCAGGCGCGGGCGAACATCGCCGTCCAGCGACAAGATGCCCTGTTCAACCAGCCGCAGCGCGGCGACGGCGGTAAACGTCTTGCTGATCGACCCCGCCTGGAAAAGCGTATGCGTGGTCGCCCGCCGGCTGGGTGCGGCGGCGCCGAACGCTCTGGCCTCGATGATTCGGCAGCCCTGGACCACCGCCACGCTGACAGCCGGCACGCGATAATGGCGCATCCTCTCGGCAAGGCTGAAGCGCTCATTCTCGTGGCCCGCAATCGCGATCGAGCGGCGCAGGTTGCTCGTGAAGTCCGCCGCGGAGGCGGGCCCGGCAGGCAATTGTGCGCCGGCCAGCAACCAGGCCAATGCTCGGACATAGCGCTTCATGTGTCTGCTCCCTGCACCAGCAACCTGCCAGCAGGGGCGCGGCGGCGCCAGGGCCATGGGATCTCCGCTGCGCTTGCCAGCGCCGCCGCAACGGCGAACAGCGCGCCGACGGCAAGGCCGATGCGCGGGGCTGTCATGCTGGACGCGCTGGCGAACAGCAGGCCCATGATCAGTGCGCCGAGCGTCTGCCCGATCAGCCGGGCGCTGCCTTGGAGCCCGCCGGCGGCAGCACTGCGCTCCGGCGGCGCGCTCAGGAACAGGATGCGGTTGTTCGGCACCTGGAACAGGCCGAAGCCGAGGCCGCTTAAGGCAGCGCCAATCACCAGAGGCGTGATCGTGCCCTGAGGCGGCCAGAGCGCGGACAGCAGCAGCCCCGAGGCCAGCACGGCGCCGCCTGCAGCGCACAAGGCGGCGGAGCCGAAGCGCGCCGCCAGCCGGTTCGCGAATGGCGCCGCAACCGCGACGGTGAGCGGCCAGCAGGTCATGACCAGGCCGGCGCCGAGCACGCTCTGGCCAAGGCCCAGCTGGAGATAGAAAGGCAAAGCGAGCATGCCGGCGGACTGGCCGGTGAAGCAGCAGATCGAGGCCAGTGCGGAAATCCGTAACGGCCGCAAGGCGAGCAGGTCGAGCGGCCAGACCGGCGCCTCCCGGGTCCGTTCGCGCCGGAACAGGAGCCAGCCTGCCGCAACGGCGGCACCTCCGAGCAGAGCCGCGAGGGTCGGCCGGGACCGCGCCGCCTCGGCCGCGACCAGGATCAGGGCGGCGCTCGCGCCGTGCAGCATGATCGCCGGGCCATCGACGGATCGCCGCGTCGGCGCGACCTCAGGCAACGCGCGGGCGGCGGCAAGCGCGAGGACACTGGCCGGCAGTTTGGCCAGAAACAGCCAGGGCCAGGGCGCGATGGCGAGAATGAGGGCGCCGAGGATCGGCCCGGCCGCCGCGCACAGGGCGACGGTCAGCGCATTCCAGGCGATCGCCGCGCCGAGCCGGTCCTGCCCGAGCGCGAAGCGCAGCAAAGCGATCCCCAGCGCCATGATGGCCGCGCCGCCCAGGCCTTGCACCGCGCGCGCCGTCACCAGCACCGGCAAGGATGGCGCGGCGGCGCACAGGATCGAGGCGATGCTGAACAAGGCGAGGCCGCCGGTGAACAGCCGTCGATAGCCGAACCGCTCGGCCAGATGCGCGCAGGGGAGCAAGCCGATGACCAGCGCCGTCTGATAGGCGCTCACGGTCAGGATCGCCGCCGAGGGCGGCACGCCGAGCGACGCGCCGATCGTTGGCAGCGCGACATTGACCAGCCCGCCGTCCAGCACGACCAAAGCCATGGCCGACAGCACCGCGACCACGCTCGCGCGTTCCGCTGCGCGGCTCATGACAGCGGCGCGAACCATTCGCCGTCGCGCGCGGCGAAGCGGGTGACCTTGCGCTCGACCTGGTCCTCGCGGCGGAGATCCCGCTCCGTGAACCGGAACACCGTCGCATTTTCGGTCAGGCACAAGGTGTCGTGAATGTCGCCCGGCAGATAGGCCCGCGCCGCGCCCGGGCGGAGCACGATCGTGTCGCGCTTGACCAGCCGGTGCCCCGCCGGATCCGCGACCTTCACATAGCTGCCAATCTCCAGCTCCCCAGACTGGACGGCATAGACGACCCAGGCGCGGCCATGATCATGCGGCGGCCGGTAGAGCCCCTGCTGCTCGCTATGGGCAAGCAGCATGAAGCCGTTGTCGGGTTCGCGATGAAGTTCGCGCGTCGCCGGCCGCTCCGCGAGCAGGCTTGCCAGCCAGTCCTCGCCGTCGTCGGCGAGGGTCAGCGCATCCAGATGCTTGCGGCAATTGGCGACCAGCGCCGTGCTGATCGGGCCCCAATCCGCCCGCACCGCGGCGACGAATGTCTCAAGGGAATCTACGGTCATCTCGGCTGCTCCTCGCTGGACGGTGATGGAGCCATAGGTAAAGCCGGGCCCGGATAGGTCGGAAGACGCACAGATTGCATTTTATTATTGCGTCTAACGCGCTATATGAGCGCAACCCACCAGCCGGAGCGCGCCATGCCGCCCGACCTCAATCTCCTCCACACGTTGGACGTGTTGCTGACCGAGGGCAGCGTGACGCGCGCCGGGCGGCGGTTGCGCCTCAGCCCATCGGCGATGAGCCGCGCCCTGTCCCGCCTGCGCGCGGTGACGGGCGACCAGCTGCTGGTCCGGGCCGGGCGCGGCCTGGTGCCGACGCCGCGCGCGGTGGAAATGCAGCCGAAGGTGCGCGCGCTCGTCGAGGAGGCGCAAGTCCTGCTGCGCCCGGCCGACCGGCTTGAGCTTGCCACGCTGGAACGGACCTTCACCTTGCGGACCAGCGACGGCTTCGCGGAGACGTTCGGGCCCGGGCTGATCGACCGGGTCCGGCAGGAGGCGCCCGCCGTGCGGCTGCGCTTCGTGCGCAAGCTCGACAAGCATAGCGAAGGCCTGCGCGACGGGACGGTCGATCTGGAGACGGGAGTCGTCGCCGGCACCAGCGGGCCGGAGGTCCGCGCCCAAGCCCTGTTCGACGACCATTATGTCGGCGTCGTCCGCAGCGATCATCCGCTGGCCGGGGCCGAGGTGGACCTCCCCGGATATGCCGCCTGGAGCCACGTCGTCACCTGGCGCCAGGGGTTGGACCTTGGCGAGGTCGACGACATGCTTCGCCATGCGGGCCTTTCCCGCGACATCGCCGCCACGGTGGACGGCTTCTCGGCGGCGCTCGCGCTGGCGCGGGGCTCGGACCTGATCGCGACCGTGCCGGAACGGCATACGGCGGGCCTCAGGAACGGCATGTTCACGTTCCGGGTCCCGCTCGCGATGCGGGCCTTCACCATCTCATTGCTCTGGCACCCGCGGCTCGATGGCGATCCGGGGCATCGCTGGCTGCGCAACTGCGTGCGGGAGGCCTGCCGGAACGCGCCGAACGGCCTGGATGGCTGAACGCCGCGAGTTGCGCGCGCCGATTGGCGCGGGCGGCAAGCCGCGCTACACCGGCGCCAAACGGGGGACTGATCGCTCAGTCCAGGGAGCAAGTGTATGAGTCTCACCCTTCTGACCGCCATGCTGATCCAGTCCATGCCCGCGCCCGGGACGGCGCAATGGGAGACGGTGGGCACGCCGCGCGGCGGGATCGCCTTTGCCGTGGATCCGGGCAGCATCGCGCGAACCGGCGACCGGGTGACCTTCCGGATGCGCTCGCTGCGCGATGCGCCTGACGAGCAGGGCATCAAGACGGCGGTGATCGGCTATGAGATGAACTGCCGCGCCCGCACCGCGGCGATGACCGCGATCGACCTCTACAAGGCGGACGGCAGCTTCGATCACGCCATTCCGGGCGCCTCGTTCGACGACGATCCCCAGCCGGTGAGCAACGATCCGCAGCAGGTGGCAGTGATGAGCCGCGTCTGCCAGGCGCCGGCGCCCGCCGCCCCGCACTAGGGAGAGCGCGATGGCCGAGGGCTGTCCGCACGAGGCGCTGGTCGCGGACGTGACGCCGAGCGCGGACGGCTGCGAGGAGTGTTTGAAGACCGGGGACTGGTGGGTGCACCTCAGGCTCTGCCGGATCTGCGGCCATGTCGGCTGCTGTGATGATAGTCCGAACAAACATGCCACCGCCCACTATCACGCCACCGGGCATCCGGTGATCGAGGGCTATGATCCGCCGGAGGGTTGGGGCTGGTGCTATGTTGACGAGATGGTCTTCGATCTCAGCGGCCGGAAGACGCCGCACCCGCGGCCGATCCCGCGCTTCGTGTAAGAGGCTCCGCCCGTCCGAACAGGAATGGCGCCAGCAAGGCCGCCGCCCCTGCGCCGAGCAATTGCGCGATGACGAAGGCGGGCACGCTCGCCGGAGCGATGCCGGCGAAGCTGTCCGACAGACTCCGCGCCACGGTGATCGCCGGATTGGCGAAGCTGGTCGACGAGTTGAACCAGTAAGCGGCGGTGATGTAGAGGGCGACGCTGGCCGGGACCATTTTCGGCGCGTGGCGAACGGTGCCGATGATCGTCAGGATAAGGCCGAAGGTCGCGATCGCCTCGCCGGTCCATTGCCCGAGCCCGGTTCGCGCCTTTACCGACAGCTGGAGCGTCGGCAGATCGAACATCAGATGCGCGGCCCAGGCGCCGATGATGCCGAAGGAGAGCTGCACCAGGATATAGGCGAGGGCGTCGCCCCAGCCGAGCTCGCGGCGAGCGGCCATGACGAGGCTCACCGCCGGGTTCATGTGGGCGCCGGACACCGGACCCAGCATGGTGATCAGCACGAACAGGATCGCGCCGGTCGCGATCGTGTTGCCGAGCAAGGCGATGGCTTCGTTCCCGCCGGCCAGATGCTCGGCCATGATGCCGGAGCCGATCACCGTGGCGAACAGGAAGAAGGCGCCGACGCCCTCGGCGGCGAGGCGGCGCGCGAGCGGTTGGGTCATGCCTCATTCTCTGTCAGGAAGCGACCGATCCGCGCTTGCAGCTCGTTGAACGTTCGGAGGAAGGCGTCATGCTGGCCGTCGCCCTCGACGGCGGCGGGATCGTCCAGCCCCCAATGGGTCTTGCGCGGCGCGCCGGGCCAGATCGGGCAGATTTCGCCGGCCGCATTGTCGCAGACCGTGACGACATGATCGATCGGCGGCACGCCCTCGCCACCGAATTCGTCCCAGGATTTGGAGCGGTACCCCGTCGTGTCGAAGCCCTGCTCGCGCAGCACGGTCAGCGCCATCGGATGAACCGCCCCCTTCGGATGGCTGCCGGCCGACACGGCGCGAAAGCGCTCGCCGCCCACGCGGTTCAGGATCGCCTCGGCCAGGATCGAGCGCGCCGAATTGCCGGTGCACAGGAACAGGACGGTTTGCGGCCCCCCGGTCATCGGCTCAGCCGCAGCAGGATTTGGTGGCGGGCGCCGGGGTCATGGCCGGCGCGCAGCACGCGCCCTCGGCGGCAGTGTTGGAGAGCGCCGTCAGCGCCGGGCTTTCGCCATAGACTGTCGCCTCGCCATTGGTGAGGAACGTCTCCCAGACCACGCCGTCCGGATCGGCGATCCAGCTTTTCTCCGATCTGGCGTAGCAGCAGGTCGTCGCGCCCTCCTCAAGCACGGGCCGATCGGCGGCCTTCAGCCGGTCATAGACCTCGATCAGCTCGGCCTGGTCCTCGACCTGGATGCCGAGATGCTCGATCCCGGTGGTCGCGTGATTGCCGCTGGAAATGGCGAAATTGACCCGCGGGTCCTCCAGCATCCACTTGGCGTAATCGGGCTTCACCACGCTGGGCGGCGACGCGAACAGGCTGGAATAGAAGGCGATGGAGGCATCGAGATTCTCGACGCCGACATGGACGTGCATCCGCTTCACGCGATTTTCCTTTCGGCTTGGGAGGAGGTGGCGGGACCGCAGACGGCCTCAGGCAGGCAGGGCAGGCCGCCGCAGCAATTCTCGGTGAGATAGGCGAGGAGCCCGTTCATCGCTTCATAGTCCGCGCGGTAGATGAGCGAGCGGCCCTGCCGCTCCTGCCGGATCAGCCCGGCGCGATTGAGGTGGGCGAGGTGGAAGGACAGCGACGAATTCGGGACACCAAGCTCATCGGCAATCGCGCCGGCCGCCATCCCGTCCGCACCCGCCTGGACGAGCAGGCGGAAGAGGGCGAGGCGATGTTCCTGCGCGAGCGCACTCAGGGCGGTGACGGCTGACTCGATTTTCATTTCCATTATTCTAGAAATATCGAATCGAGAATTCCGTGTCAAATCCGCCGCTCAGCTGGTTCTGTGTCCGCAAACCAAGCAAACCTATCTGGTAAAACGACTTGACAGCGTCACGCTGATTCGGTACAAGTATCACAAGCTGGACAAATGTAGCTGATTCGGACGGGCCTCCTTCGCGGGGCCCGTTTTCGTTTCGGCGTGCGCGGAGGAATGCGGGATGGCGAACGAACTGGAGCGGGCAGAGGAGCGGGACGAGTATCTTTCGGTGAAGACCGGGACGGTGCGCAGGCGGCGCAAGGATGGCTGGACGAAGCGCGATATCGAGACCTTCCTGAGCCACCTGCGGGTCATCGGAGACATTTCCGCCGCGGCTGCAGCGATCGGCAAGAGCGGGAGAGCAGCCTATAATCTGCGTGCCGTGGACGCCGGCTTCGCTGCGCAAATGGATGCGGCCCAGGATGAATTCGAGTCCAACCTGGAAAGCAGGATCGCGCTCTATGCCCAAACCGGCGGCAAGCTGCCGCCGCTGCGGGAGGATGGCGAACCCGCCGAGGCACGCCTCGAGGATTTCGACCCGCGGCTGGCGATGGATTTTCTCAAATTCAAGCAGGCCAAGAAAGAGACGCGCGGGCGGCGGGGCGGACCGCGGCCCAAGTCCGTCGGCAAGGACGAGCTCGTAGAGACGTTCGTTAAATTGATGGGGATGCTGAAGCGCCGCCGGGCGGCGCGCGGCGCCGCATGAATGCCGAGCAGAAGCTGGAGCGGATGCTCCACAAGCTGGCGGACGATTATGAAGAGGAGGACCATCGCTGGCTGGCGCGGCAGCTGACGATGCCCGAGCTGAGGACGATCGTCGAGGACTGGCCCAAATGGGCGCATGATGGGCAGCTCCCGCCGCCCGGCGAATGGCGGGTGTGGCTGCTGCTCGCCGGGCGCGGGTTCGGGAAGACGCGGGCCGGGGCCGAATGGGTGAGCGCACTGGCGCGCGAGCATCCGGGCGCGGCCTTCGCCCTGGTCGGGGCGACGCCTGCCGAGGTGGAGCGGGTCATGATCCGCGGCGCGAGCGGGCTGATCGCGGTGGCGCGGGCGGCGGAGGATTTGCTCTATTATCCGTCCCGCGGACTGGTCGAGTTCGCCAGCGGGGCGCGGGCCTATGTCTATTCGGGCGCCAATCCGGACGGGCTGCGCGGGCCCGAGCATGATTTCGCCTGGTGCGACGAGCTGGCGAAATGGTGCCACCCGAAGGAAGCCTTCAACAATCTGATGCTCACGATGCGGGGCAGCGCGGGGGCACGCGTGCTGGTCACGACGACGCCCCGGCCGATCGAATTGCTGCACAAGTTGCTCGCCGACGAGACGGTGATCAAGGCGCGCGGGCGGACGGCGGACAATCTGGCGACGCCAGCGGATTTCCGGGCGGCGATGGAGGCGGAATATCGCGGCACGCGCTTCGGCCGGCAGGAGCTGGATGGCGAATTGATCGACGATGTCGAGGGCGCGCTCTGGACGCGGGCCTTGATCCAGGCGTGCCGCGCGGCGGCGCCGGAGACATTGAAACGCATCCTGATCGGCGTCGACCCGCCGGCCTCCGCGGACGGGGATGCGTGCGGGATCGTGATTTGCGGGCTCGGCGCGGACGGGCTCGGCTATGTGCTCGACGATCGCTCGGTGCGCGGGTTCTCGCCCGAAGGCTGGGCGCGCGAAGTGGCCGCGGCGGCGGTGGCGTGGGGTGCGGACCGGGTGGTCGTCGAGACCAACCAGGGCGGCGAGATGGTGACGAGCGTGCTGCGGAGCGTGGACGCGGCGCTGCCAGTGCGGGCGGTCAAGGCGCGGTTCGGCAAGGGCCGGCGCGCGGAGCCGGTCGCGGCGCAGTTCGAGGCCGGGCGGGCGAAGTTCGCCGGGGCGTTTCCGGAGCTGGAGGACGAGCTCTGCGGGATCACGCTCGACGCCTATCACGGGCCGGGGCGGAGCCCGGACCGGGCGGATGCGATGGTCTGGGCGCTTGGGGAATTGCTGCTGGGGCGGGTCAGGAAGCCCGCGGTCAGAGGATTATGAAATGGGTCCGTTGCGCGATCACGAGGCCGATGAGCACGACGAGGATGGCCGCGTGGAAGGCGACCCAGCGCCAGTAAGAGGCCGGCCGGTCGGCTTTGGCATAGGCGCGGGTCGGCATCGCGACGATGCGGGAGACGAGCATCTCGAAAAGCTGCCCGCCGATCACGCCGACGAAGACGATCGGGAGGCGCTGATCGTTGGACGTCTGGATGACGGCAATGGTCAGGCCGGCGACCATGATCGCGGTCTTGCCGAGCGCGCTCCAGTAGAGGCGGGGGGCAGCCTTGCGGTCGACCCAGCGCCCACCGACGCGGGTGCGGCCGGTGACGAGATTGACGGCGAGGTAGATGGCCATGCCGGCGGCGATGATCGCGAAGAGGATGCGAAACGTGGTTTCCATGGTCATATCAGGACCGTAGCACAGGCGGCGGGAGAAAGGAGACTCGCGTTGCGCGTGCTGGTGCGGACCCTGTTGCAGTTTGCCGCCGTGTTCGCGGCGATCGCGGTGTTCGTCGTTGTGAATGGCGATCCGCGGGCGTGGCTGCTGCTCTTCTACCTGATGGCGATCGGGCCGCCGGGATTGCTGCTGTCCGTCCTGGTGCTGGCGCCGCTGGAGCGGGCGCTCGACCAGCGTGGGCGCGGGGCGTGGACCTATGTCGCGGGGCCGGCGGCGACGGCGCTGCTCGCTTTGCTGTTCATGCAATTTGCCGGCAATAACTGGAGCGAGGTCGTCGCGGCCTTGCCGGTCTTCCTGCTGGCCGGCGGCGGTTGGGGATTGCTCTGGGCGCTGACGCGGCCCCTGGCGCGCCGGCTGTTCGGGCCGGAGGCGGGCTGAGAATTTAGGAGACGATCATGAAATGGTTCGGTCGCAAGGCCGTCCGGGAGACCGGGCGGCCTTTTCTTTTGGCGGGGTGGCGGCATGCCTTCGCGGCGGAGCCCTGGCCGCGCAGCTATGAAGCGCAGGTGCGTGAGGCCTATCTGCGCAATCCGGTGGCGCAGCGATGCGTGCGGCTGGTGGCGGAGAGCGTGGCCTGGGCGCCGGTCTTCGCGAGCGAGGTGCGGCCGGGCGCGGTAGCGCTCCTGACGCCGGCCTTGCTGGAGGCGGTGGCGACGCAATTGCTGCTGCACGGCAACGCCTATGTGCAGCTGCTGCAGGATGCCGAGGGGCTGCCGGCGGAGCTGTTCGCGTTGCGGCCCGAACGGGTGACGGTCGAGGCGGACGGGGCTGGCTGGCCCGCGGCTTACAGCTACAAGGTCGGCGAGGCGCGGACGCGGATCCCGGCGAAAGACGGGCTGGGGCGGCCCGGGCTGGTCCACCTGAAGGCCCCGCATCCGCTGGACGATCATTATGGGCTGAGCTGCCTGAGCGCTGCGGCGGGTGCGATCGCGGTGCACAATGCGGCGGCGGCCTGGAACAAAGCCCTGCTCGACAATGCGGCGCGGCCATCGGGCGCCCTGGTCTATGAGCCGGGCGACGGGGCGGCCTTGTCGGGCGAGCAATATGACCGGCTGCGTGCCGAGATGGAGGCGCAATTCTCGGGAGCCGAGAATGCCGGGCGGCCCCTGCTGCTCGAGGGTGGGCTCAAATGGCAGGCGATGAGCCTGACGCCGGCCGACATGGACTATATCGCGCTGAAGGCGGGCGCGGCGCGGGAGATCGCTTTGGCCTTCGGGGTGCCGCCCCTGCTGCTCGGGCTGCCGAGCGATGTGACCTACGCCAATTATCGCGAGGCGAACCGGGCGCTGTGGCGGCAGACGGTGCTGCCGATGGCGGACCGGATCCTGCGCGGACTCTCCGAGGCGCTGGCGAGCTGGTGGCCGGGGCTGGTGCTGGACGTCGATCTCGACCGGATCGGGGCGCTGGCCTCGGAGCGGGAGAAACTCTGGCGGCAGGTGAGCGCGGCGAAGTTCCTGACCGATGCGGAGAAGCGCGAGATGCTTGGCTTTGCGCAGACGCCGGCGGATGAGGCGGCGCGCAGTCAGTTGGGGGCGGAGGCATGACCGACCACAATGCGACGCTCGCCCTGCTGCTCGCCCAGGCGGAGCGGCAGGGCGCGGACATGGTGACGTTGCGGGCGCTGATCGAGGAAGCGAGCGGGGCCGGCGCGGAGCGGGCCCTGGCCGCGCTTGGCCTCAAAGACGAGCATGCGCGGCGGGACATGGACGATCTGCGCGAATTGCTTCGGGCCTGGCGGGACGCGAAGCGCTCGGCCTGGACCGCGGTGGTCGGCTGGACGGTGCGGATCCTGCTGGCCCTGCTGGTCGCGGGGATGGCGGTGAAGATGGGATGGCTGGGACGATGAGATTTGCGGGCTATGCGGCTCTGTTCGACCGGGCGGACCGGGGCGGCGACGTGGTGAGGCGCGGGGCCTTCGCGGCCTCGCTGGCGCGGGGCGGCGCGGTGCCCTTGCTTTGGCAGCATGCCCCGGGGCGGCCGATCGGGCGGGTGGAGTATCTGAAGGAGGACAAGAGAGGGCTGCGGGTGATCGGGCGGCTGTCCGACGGCGCCGCGGGGCGCGAGGCGGCGGCGCTGCTGAAGGAAGGAACGGTGCGGGGCCTGAGCTTCGGCTACCGGGTCAGGGAGGCGAAGGGAGAGAGCCCGCGGGAACTGACGCAGGTGGAGCTGGTCGAGGTCAGTCTGGTCACTTTTCCGATGCAGCCGAAGGCGCGAGTGCACGCGCTGGAGGAACCGGGGAAGGCGGTGTAGACGGATCGGATGCGTTACCTTCTGCCGCTGGTGCTGCTGCTGACCGCCTGCTCGGGCGGCGGGGGCAATATGAACAATCAGGCGATCAATGTGGTGGGGCCGGTCACCCCGGCGCCGCCGCGGGTGCCGGCGGGCAACGGGCCCTGCGTCGCGCCGCTGGAGCCGGGGGCCGAGGCCAATTGCGATTTCGGGGAGCAGGAGCGGATGAGCGGTGTCTGGGTGCGGGGGTTCGAGCAGTCGAACTTCCTGCCGGGCGACACGCAAATTCCGGAAATGGGTTATGCGCGCCGCGACCATTTCTGGCTGACCTTTGCGGACGGGGTAGAGCTGGACCCGGCCTTCCGCGCCGACTTCGACAAGGTGCAGGGCACCGCCTCGGCCGCGGTGGAGTTTGTCGGGCGGCGGGCGCGGGCGCCGGGGGCGAGCCCGGTGGTGATCGTGGACCGGATCATTTCGATGCGCGTGCTTGGCGCAGTGGGAGCGCGTTGATGGGGTCGCTGAAACGGAAGGATTATGAGGCGCTGCTGGAGCCGTTGCAGGCGGAGCTGGCGGAGATGGCGCGCTGGGTCGCCGGGACCGGCCAAAGGCTGCTGGTGATCTTCGAGGGGCGCGACACGGCCGGGAAGGGTGGGGCGATCCAGGCGGTCGCCGACCGGCTCAATCCGCGCCAGTGCCGGGTTGTCGCCTTGCCCAAGCCGAGCGAACGTGAGGCGCAGCAATGGTATTTCCAGCGGTACGTGCCGCACCTGCCGGCCAAGGGCGAGATCGTCCTGTTCGACCGCAGCTGGTACAATCGCGCCGGCGTCGAGCGGGTGATGGGCTATTGCACCGAGGATCAGGCCAAGGCCTTCCTGGACGCGGCGCCGGTGTTCGAGCGGCAGCTGGTCGATGACGGCATATTGCTGTTCAAATATTGGCTGGGCTGCGACCAGGAAGAGCAGGAGAAGCGCTTCGCCGAGCGGCTCGCGGATCCGCTGAAACGCTGGAAATTGTCGCCGATCGATTTCGATGCGCGGAAGAAATATCGCGATTACACCGAGGCGCGCGAGGCGATGCTGAAGGCGACGCACAAGGACAAGACGCCCTGGGCGCTGGTCGATTTCAACGACCAGAAATTGGGCCGGCTGACCTTGATCCGCGACCTGCTGGACCGGTTGCCGGACCGGAAGATGCCGGAGGAGAAGACCGAATTCCCACCGCTGGAGGGCAAGCCCGCGAAGGAGAAATATGGGGTGCTGAAGCCGATCCCTGATTTCAAGGCGGACTGATGCCAGCATGATCGGGCCAAGCCCGATCTGAATTTCGAAGGAAGAAGAAACGCCGCTCCGGACACCCGTCCGGGGCGGCTTTGTCGTGCGCAAAATCAACCAAGGAGACGGAGATGCTGGAAGTGAAGACGGATGCGCTGGAGGCTTCGTTCGAGGCGCTCGAGCGGGAGGATGAGGATGTCGCGGCGTTGCGGGGCGAGGTGGCGGCGCTGAAGGCGCGGGTGGATGCGCAGGCCATTGCCGGGGCGCGGCCGGCGCTTTCCGGGGCGAAGAGCGAGGATTCGCCGTTCGTCGAGCGCTATTTGCGCAAGGGCCTGGAGGCCGGGGTCGAGCTGAAGGCGGTGAGCGGGGCGACCGACGCCGCGGGCGGCTATGCGGTGCCGCAGGAGATCGACGCGGAGATCGACCGGGCGCTGACCGCCATTTCGCCGATCCGCGCGATCGCCAATGTCGTGAAGGTCGGCTCGGCCGGCTATCGCAAGCTGGTGACGACCGGCGGCACCGAAAGCGGCTGGGTCGCGGAGACGGCGGCGCGGCCGGAGACGGACACGCCGGCGTTCAACGAGATCGCGCCGCCGTTCGGCGAGCTCTATGCCAATCCGGCGGCGAGCCAGGCGATGCTCGACGATGCGGCGTTCGACGTCGAGGCGTGGCTGGCCAGCGAGATCGCGACCGAGTTCGCGCGGGCCGAGGGCGCCGCCTTCGTCTCGGGCAACGGCACGAGCAAGCCCAAGGGCTTCCTCGCCGCGCCGAACAGCGACGAAGCCGACGGCGACCGCGATTTCGGGACGCTGCAATATCTGGCGACCGGCGTCGCCGGCGGCTTCCCGGCGAGCAACCCGCAGGACACGCTCATCGACCTCGTCCAGGCGCTGCGTTCGCCCTACCGGCAGGGCGCCACGTTCGTGATGAACTCGGCGACGGCGGCGCGGATCCGCAAGTTCAAGACTTCGGACGGGGCGTTCCTGTGGCAGCCGGGACTCGTCGCCGGCCAGCCGGACACCTTGCTCGGCTATCCGGTCGTGGAGGCCGAGGACATGCCGGACGTGGCGGCCAATGCGCTCGCCATCGCCTTCGGCAATTTCAAGGACGGCTATCTGATCGCCGAGCGGGCGGAAACGCAGATCCTGCGCGACCCGTTCACCAACAAGCCCTTCGTCCATTTCTACGCGACGAAGCGGGTCGGCGGGCAGGTGATGAACAGCGAGGCGATCAAGCTGCTGAAGTTCAGCACCTGACGGACCGCGTGGCGGTGGCCGCTCCCCGACAAAAAGAAGACCCTCACCCTACCCTCTCCCGCAAGCGGGAGAGGGGACATTCGAGGACATCGACATGAGCCTTTTCTTCGCCGACCTGGTGCGGGTGGCGTGCCATGCGACCGGGGCTGGCAGCCTGTTGCTGGGCGAACCGATGCCGGGGCACCGGGGCTTCGAGCTGGTGCCGCCGGGCGCACATTTTCACTATGCGGTGCTTGGCGTCACCCATCCCGGCGAATGGGAAACCGGCGAGGGGATGCTGAGCGGCGGGGCGCTGCAGCGGACGCCGCTCGCCTCTTCGGCCGCCGGCGCGGCGGTGGACTTCTCGCCGGGGCTGAAGACGGTGGCGCTGACCGTGGCGGCGGCCTGGTTCGCGGACCAGAACGCAGCGCTGGCGGGGAAAGCGGATCTCGCGGGAGCGGCCTTTACCGGGCCGGTGTCGGCGAGCGCGCTCAGCCTGAGCAACGATCTGGCGATCAGCGATGGCGGGACGGGGGCCTCGAGCGCCCCGGCGGCGCGCGGCAATCTCGGTCTCGGCTCGATGGCCACTCAGGCGAGCAGCGCCGTCAGCATCACCGGCGGTTCGGCCAGCGGACTGACGGGCCTCGGCGTGACCGGCAATGTCGATGTGGGAGGAGCCTATCGCATCGACGGTGTCAAGGTGGTCGGCAACCGCGCACCGGGATGGAGCGCGGCGACGGGCACGGCCTCGCGGGCGAGCTTCGATGCCGGGACGGTCACCGTCGGCCAGCTGGCGCAGCGGCTGAAGGCGCTGATCGACGATCTGATCACCCATGGCCTGATCGGGCCGGTGTGATGCTTGGCGCGGCGATCGCGGCAAGGCCGCTGGCACGGGACGGGTTGGGCTTGCTCTCGAGCGACCTGGGGCGGACGCGACTGGCGGAAGCGCCGGTGCCGGCCTGGGGACGACCGGTTGCGGGCGTCGTGGAAAAACAGGGCGCGGCCGCAGCGGCGCGCGCCCAGGCCGCCGCGGCGACGCGGCCCTGAGCGGGGATATGAGATGAGCTTCTTCCTGAAGGACCCGCAGGCGCGGGTCGATTATGCGATCGACTGGTCCATCTATCTGGACGGCCAGACGATCGAGGCGAGTACGTGGTTCGTCGTGCCGGAAGAGGAGGACGGCGTCGTCGCGGAGGAGGCGAGCTTCGAGCCGGCCCGGACCGCGGCGCGGCTCGCCGGCGGCGTGACCGGCCACAGCTATGCGGTGGCGAACCAG
Organism: Allosphingosinicella sp.; assembly: GCA_044225925.1. Taxonomy (GTDB): domain Bacteria; phylum Pseudomonadota; class Alphaproteobacteria; order Sphingomonadales; family Sphingomonadaceae; genus Allosphingosinicella. Next base: position 62,290 of record JBGAHY010000015.1, on the reverse strand, counting down.
GTGACGCTGTCCGACGGCAGCACCGACATCAGGTCGATCACCTTGCGCGTGGAGGCACGATGATGGGCATGATCGTCAGCGAGACGCCGGCCCTGCCGGTCGCCCTTGCCGAACTGAAGAGCTTTCTCCGGATCACGGTCAGCGACGAGGATGCGCTGCTTGCCGGGCTGGTCCGGGCGGCGGCGGAATTGTGCGAGGCCTTTACCGGGCGGGCGCTGATCGAGCGGGAGGTGGCGGAGGTGGCGCCGGTCGCGGCCGGCCGCATCCGTCTTGGCGCGGGACCGGTGCGGGCGATCGAGAGCGTGGCGGCGCTGGCCGAGGACGGCGAGGCGACTGCGCTCGACGCGGCGGACTTTGCCGCGGAGGTGGATGCGGGCGGCGAGGGAAACGTGACCCTGCACGTCGCGACAGAGGCGCGGCGGCTGCGCATCAGCTATCGCGCCGGCATGGCGGCCGACTGGAATGGCGTGCCGGAGATGCTGCGGCACGGCATCATCCGGCTGGCGGCGCAATATTATCTGCGGCGCGGCGAGGCCAGGGATGCGGAGGTGCCGGCTGCGGTGACTGCGCTCTGGCGGCCCTGGCGGCGCCTGCCCTTCAAATAGGATCGGGAACGATGTTCGAGGATTTGGAGACCCGCGCGACGCGGGCCGCGGAGGCGCGCGCCGGGGCGCGGGCGCAGGAGCTGGCGGCGGAGCTGCGGACACTGCTGCCGCCCGAGATCAGGGTCGAGACGATCGAGGAGGGCGTCCTCCTCTCGGGTCCCGGCTTTGGCCGGCGCTTCGTCGCTGATGCCAGCCTGCGCTGGACGATTGCGGGGCTTCTTAAATGAGCGGGGCGGGGCAGACTTTGGCCGAGGCGGTGATCGCGGCGCTGCGCCCGATCGAGGGGCTGAACCATGTCTATGACGGGCCGCCGCTGACCGCGGCCTTTCCGCATGCTGTGGTGGAGGCTGGTCCGGAGAGCGACTGGAGCCACAAGAGCGGGGAGGGGCGGGAGCTCAGGCTCTCGATCCTGGTGCGCGACAAGGGCGAACGGCCAATGCGGCTGCGCGGGCTGGTGGCGGAGATCGAGGCGCGCATGGGCCAGACCGGGGCGGATCTGACCGGCTGGCGCCTCGTCAATCTGGTGTTCGTGCGCGAAGCCATGCTGCGCGAAACGGGCGCAGCATGGAGCGCGGCGATCGATTACCGGGCGCGGCTCCTGAGAACCTAGTGCGGCGGCGGCGTGGTCGCGGCTGCCGGCGTCGCGGCGGGTGTCCCGGTGGTCGCGGCGGCGGGCGTTGCAGCCGGTGTCGCGGCAGGGGTAGTGGCCGGCGTAGTGGCCGGCGTAGCCGCGGTCTGCGTCGGCGGGGTGGCGGGCAGGGACATTTCGAACCGCTCGCTGAAATTGGTGCGCGCATCCTCGATCTCGAGGTTCGCGGCTTCCTCGGCCTGGGCCTGGGTGGAGCGCGAGGCGCGCTCCCGGCTGATGATCGCGGCGCGGAACGCGGCCTGCTGCGCCCCGCATTGCTGCGGATAGGCGGCGGTGAAATCGGCCTGCGACGTGTGCGCGCTGGCCGCGTGATCGACATAGGTGCGCAGGCAGCCGGTGAACGCTTCGCGGCTGGCGCGGGTGGTGTCGGCGGGCTGCATCCAGAGCGCCATGCCGACGACGAGAACAGATGAAATCACTTCGACTTCCCATCCATCCAACGGTCTGAACAACAAGGAGAGTGCGGCATGAGCGCGGAAAAAGGAAGCGCCTTTTTGCTGAAGGTCGGGGACGGCGGCGACCCGCCGGATTTCACGACCGTGGCGGGGATGCGGACCACTCAATTGTCGATCAACGGCGAGGCGGTGAACGTGACCAGCAAGGACAGCGGCGGCTGGCGCGATCTGCTCTCCGGCGCGGGCGTTCGCTCGGTGTCGGTGGCGGGCAGCGGGATCTTCACCGGCTCGGCCGCGGAGGCGCGGCTGAAGAGCAATGCGCTGGCCGGGCTGATCGACGATTACGAGCTGAGCTTCGAGAGCGGCGAGACGATGCGCGGGCGGTTCCTGATCAGCCGGCTGGACTATGCCGGCGACCACAATGGCGAGCGCAGCTACGCGCTGAACCTGGAAAGCTCCGGCGCGGTGGTGGCGGCGTGACGACGGCCAATTCGGCACGCGGCGAGGCCGGCTTGGCGGTCGGCGATGCTACGCTCTTGCTGCGCCCGAGCTTTGCAGCATTGGTCGCGGCCGAACAGGAGCTCGGGCCGCTGTTCGCGTTGGTCGAACGGGCCGCGGAAGGGCAACTTGGCATCGGCGAGATGGCGAGCCTGTTCTTCCATTGCGCGGCGGACCGGCCGGCGGAGCTGACCCGCGAGCGGATCGGCGAGGCGATCGCCGAAGGCGGGCTGGCGAAGGCGACGCCGGCGCTCAGGATGCTGCTGACGCAGATCCTGCAGGGCCGTGTTTAGCGACGCGGCGGGGCGGCTGGCCGGGATGGCGTGCGCTTTGCTCGGCTGGCGGCCCGAGGAGTTCTGGCGGGCGACGCCTGCGGAACTGGCAGCAGTGCTGGCCGCATTGGCCGGGGGCGCCGCCGCGCCGGTGACCCAGGAAGAGCTGGCGCGGCTCAAGGAGATGTTTCCCGATGGCTGACGAGATCGAGACCCTGCTGGTCGCGGTGCGCGCCGACACCAACGTGTTCGCGCGCGACGTGGCGGCGATGAAGGCGGAGCTGACGGGCCCATTCGCGGCGGGCGCGGACCAGGCCGGGCGGATGCTGGAGAATGCGTTGGTCAGGGCGTTGCGGACGGGCAAGCTCGGCTTCGAGGATCTGAAGCGGGTGGCGCTGTCGGCCATGGCCGAGATTGCCGGCGCGGCGATCCGGACGGGACTGAACAGTCTGTTCAAGGGCGGCGGCGGGATTGGCGGGATCATCGGCGGCCTGATCCCCGGCCTTTTCGGCGCGCCGGGCAAGGCGATCGGCGGGCCGGTCTCGGCGGGGCGGGCCTATCTGGTCGGCGAGCGCGGGCCGGAATTGTTCGTGCCGACGGCGAGCGGGCGGATCGAGGCGGGGCGTGGCGGCGGCGGGCGGGATGTGCGGCTCAGCATTACGATCAACGCGCCAGCGGGCGGTGAGGCGCAGGCGCTGAAGGCGTCGGGACGGCAGATCGCGCGGGCGGTCAGGCAGGCGCTGATGCGGGCGGAGGACTGACTAGCAAACGGCGCCGCCGGGCGGGAACAGCCGGTCGCGAACTTCCCGCCTTATGAAGTATTCCGGATAGATCCACCCGCCGACCCAGCGCTCGACGTAGCGGGGCTCTCCGCTGAACGTGTGCGAGATCAGGATATGATCGGGAGGTATGTGCCGCTCGATCAGGGCCCTCCGCACTGCGTCGGCTCGTGCCTCGGACAGGCGCCCCAGGTCGGACGCCGGCTCACCGCTGGTGTAGGTTCGCAGAACTATACGGGTGTCTTCGGCGCCCTCGGTGCGGCGAAACCAGAGGAACGGTCCGTTCAGCGTCTCCCGGGCCCCAGCGTTCAGATCGGTGGCGCCGTTCTCGAAGTAGATCGGCATCCAGGGACACTGGATTTCGACATAGGCGTCAGGCACGGGCTGAGCTGCGAATAGCGATAGGGCGATAGAAGCGGTCAGCCACATCGGGCGATCCTAACAGCCTGCGTTTAGGGAAAGAAGCATCGACATGGGACACTGGCTGGCGCCGCCGGGCAGCGCGAAGACGCTTGGGCATTTGAAGCGGTTCGATGCGCGCTACTGGACCGTCAATTTCCCGCGGCCGATGATGGCGAGCGCGGTGACGACCGGGCCGGATACGCTGCGGGTCGATGCGCTCTTCTATCGGAAGGATGAGCTGGCCGGGCTGATCTGGGAGACGGAGGATCCGTGGGACCATCCGTTGCTGGCTTACGAAACGGCGCGGGATTTCCGGCGCTGCCAGTTGCGTTTCCGCTGGCGATCCGAAGGGCTGAAGCCGCTGGACGCGGTCAATGGGCCGACGCTGACGATCGAGGGACGGGACGCCGAGGGCGCCGCGCGGAGCTGGTTCGTGCGGCTGTGGAATTATGCCGAAGGGGCGCCCGAGGACGCGGCGATCGATCTCGACTTCGGCGCGTTGGCGGGCGGCTGGGCGCCGGACGATCCGGTCTGGGCCGGGGACGTGGACCGGCTGTTCATCTCGCTGGTCGCGCCGGATTATGACGCGAGCGATGCGATGCTGGTCGCGCCGGCGGAAGGCTGGGTGGAGCTAAGCGGCATTTCCTGCGACGGATCGGGATCGGTGCTGGCGGTCGGCGATGTGGTGGTGCCGGAGCACAGGCTCAGGATCGCGACGGGCTATGACGATCTCTATCATCTGACGCCGGCCCGGGTGCTGCACAATGCGCTGCGGCTCGGCTACCGGGAGGTGCTCAATCACTATGTCGGCATGAGCCATTACTTCCGCGTGGATGCGGATGGGCTTGTGGTCGACGGGCTGAACGGGCCGTGCGCGGCCTGGCATGCGGACTTCCTGGCGCGGGCGAAGGCGATGGGCTTCGGCGCGATCCTGTCGCTGAGCTATGAATTGCTGGACGCGCATTGCCCGGCGGCGTGGAAGCAACGCGCGGCGGATGGCGCGCCGGCGCTGACCGGTTGGGAGCCGCCCTCGGCCTTATTGTCGCCGGCCAATGACGAGGCGATGGGCTGGCTGCAGAATGTGGCGCAAGCCTTCGTGGCGCTGGCCGTGGCCGCCGGGCAGCCGGTGCGGTTCCAGGTGGGCGAGCCCTGGTGGTGGGTCATGCCGGATGGGCGGATCTGCCTTTATGACGACGAGGCGGTGTTGGCCCTCGCGCCGGTGGCGATCGCCGATGTACGGGGCACCCTCAATGCGGCGCAGCGGGCGACTTTGGACGCGGCGGGCGCGGTGTTGGCGGACTCGACCGCGGCCTTGTGCGCGGCGGTGCGGGAGGTGGCGGCTGAGGCTGAGTGCCTGCTGCTGATCTATCTGCCGACGGTGCTCGACGGGGCCGAAGTGAAGCGGGCCAATGCGCCGCTGGGCTGGGCGGCGCCGGCGTTCGATGTGCTGCAGCTCGAGGATTATGACTGGGTGATTTCGGGCCGGAGCGGGGCGGCGGCCTCGGCGGCCACCGCGATGGCCGGGCGGCTCGGTTATCCAGCCGCCGAACAGCATGTTTTCGCTGGCTTTGTGCTGGAGCCGGATGACGCCGAAGCGCTGTGGCCGAAGATCGGCGTGGCGGCGGACGACGCGATGCGCCGGGGCGCGGCGGAGGTGTTCGCCTGGGCGCTGCCGCAGGCGCTGCGCGACGGTTTCGTGCATTTCGACATAGGAGAAGAAGGAATGGACGCCTTCGAGGATGTGTCGTTCCCGCTCGCGCTCGGCCACGAGGTCGCGGTGGAGCCAGCCTTCCGGACGGCGATCGTCGCCACCGCAAGCGGCGCCGAGCAACGCAATGCCGAATGGGCGGATGCGCGGCTCAGCTTCGATGCTGGGCCAGGCGTCAGGAGCGAGGCGGATCTGCAGGCGCTGATCGCGTTCTTCCGGGCCCGGCGCGGCGCCGCGATCGGCTTCCGGCTGCGCGATCCGTTCGACGACAGTTCGAGCGCGATGACCGGTGCGCCCGGACCCGAGGATCAATTACTTGGCGAGGGCGACGGGGCGCGGACCGCCTTTCCGCTGATCAAGGATTATGACGGGCAGGTGCGGCGGATCACCCGGCCGGTGGCGGGCAGTGTCTTGGTCTCCGTCGATGGCGAGCCAGTGGCGGATGGCTGGAGCCTTGGGGCCAAAGGGTTGATCGAGTTCGAAGAGGCGCCGGCGGCGGGCGCCGAGGTGCGGGCTGGTTATCGCTTCGATGTGCCGGTGCGCTTCGCCGAGGACAGGTTGAGCCTCAACCGCGCCACCTTCCTGGCCGGCGAGGCGCCTTCGGTGCCGCTGATCGAAATTCGGGAATAGATCATGCCGGACTTCCTCGAGCGCGAAGTGCTGACCGTCGCCTTTTGCTGGCGGCTGGAGCGGCGGGACGGGGTGGCGCTGGGCTTCACGACCCATGACCGCGACCTTAGCCGCGGCGGCCTCCTCTATCGGGCGGCGCCGGGGATGCTGCCCTCCTCGATCAGCATGACGGACGGGTTCGACGCCGAATCCCTGGACGTGGAAGGCGCCCTGACCAGTGACGCGATCAGCGCGGACGACCTGATTGCCGGGCGCTGGGACGGCGCGTCGGTACAGGTCTTCATGATAGACTGGGAGGCACCGGAAGGTGAGGCGCTCGCTTTGGCGCGCGGCGAGCTCGGCGAGGTGTCGATCAGGGCGGGGGCGTTCGAGGCGGAATTGAGGAGCGCGGTTGCTCAACTCGACGCGCCTGTCGCGGAGCAGGCCTCGCCGGGGTGCCGAGCGCAGCTTGGCGACAAGAGATGCCGGGTCGATATGGCCGGGCGGATCCGGCTGACGCGGGTTGTTGCGGTTCCGGCGGAAGACGCCGTCGAGGTCGCCGAGGCGGGCGCCGGCAACGAATATGGCCTTGGGCGGCTGCGCTGGCTCGGCGGGGCGAATAGCGGTCTTGCGAGTGCGATCCTGAGTTCGACGGGCGCGGTGCTGACGCTGGCGGAGCCGCCACCTCTTTCGCCTGCGATTGGCGACCTGATCGAGATTTCCGAAGGCTGCGATCGGATCCTCGCCACCTGTGCGGGCCGATTCGCCAATGCCGCCAATTTCAGGGGCGAGCCCCATCTGCCCGGCGTGGACCTGCTGACCCGCTATCCGGGCGCCTGATTTCACCACCCAAGAAGGAGAAGCACCATGCGGCGAGCAGCCTGCATCGGGATCTTGTTGTGCGCGCTGGCGGGCTGCCAGGCCATTCCTGCCGTCATCCGGATCGAGGTCGACGGCTCGACGCTCGAGTTCAAGAAGAAGGAGCCGCCCGCACCGGACGCGCCGGCACCGACCTCGAACAGTGTCGATGCCCCTGCACCCTGACGAGATCGTCGCCCGGGCCCGCGCCCTGATCGGCACGCGGTTCCGGCCGCAGGGCAGGTCCGCGGCGGATGGGCTCGATTGTGTCGGCCTTGCGGCGCTGGCAATCGGCGTTGTCGACGCGCCCCGCGACTATGCGTTGCGCGGCGCTTCGCTCGGCCGGCTGACCGACCGGTTGCAGGCCGCGGGATTGTCCGAAGCCGATGTCGTGGCCCTGGGCGACCTGCTGGTCCTCGCGCCGGGGCAGGCGCAGCTGCATCTCGGCATCTTCACCGGCACCGGACTGGTCCACGGCGATATCGCGCTGCGGCGGGTGGTGGAGCGGCCATTGCCGCTCCCCTGGCCGGTCCTCGGCATATGGAGATTCTGACGCATGGCCACTCTGGTCCTCACCACAATCGGCACCCTTGTCGGCGGCCCCATCGGCGGCGCGATCGGCGCGGTCATCGGACAGCAGATCGACCAGAATCTGCTGTTCAGGCCCTCGTCGAGACAGGGGCCGCGGCTGGGCGACCTCCGCGTGCAGACCTCCTCCTACGGCGCCGAGATTCCCAGGATTTTCGGGGCGATGCGGGTGGCCGGCACAGTGATCTGGGCGACCGACCTCGCCGAGCATAAGTCAACGCATGGCGGCAAGGGCCAGCCGCGGGTCACGACCTATGCCTATAGCGCGAGCTTCGCAGTCGCCTTGTCGGCGCGGTCGGTGCTTTCGGTCGGGCGCATCTGGGCGGACGGCAATCTGCTTCGCGGCGCCGGCGGTGACTTCAAGAGCGCGACCCAGTTCCGCCTTCATTCGGGGGATGAGGATCAGGCGCCGGACCCGCTGATCGCCGCGGCCGAAGGCACCGGCCAGACGCCCGCCTATCGCGGCCTCGCTTATGCGGTGTTCGAGAATATGAGCCTCGAGGATTTCGGCAATCGCATCCCCTCGCTGACCTTCGAAATCCTGGCCGATACCGGCGCGGTGCCGATCGGGGCGATGGCGGAGGAATTGTCGGGCGGGATCGTAATGGCGGGAGAGGCGCCGGCGCTGAGCGGCTATGCGGCGGGCGGCGACAGCGTCCGGGCGGCGCTGGAAGGGTTGGCGGACGTGGTGCCGCTGTCGCTCTTGAAGGATGGCGATACCCAGCTTCTCTATGCGACCATGGCGGAGGCGCTGCCGCTGCCGCAGGCGCCAATGTGCGCGCGCCTGGAGATCGTGCGGCGGGGGCAGGATGCGGTGCCGGGCGAGGCGACGATCACCTATTACGACGCGGCGCGTGACTACCAGACCAGCCTGCAGCGCGCGGTGCGGGGCAGCGGACGGGTGGCAGACCGGCGCGCGCTTCCGGCCGTGCTCGACGCCGGCGAGGCACGGGCGCTGGCCGACTATCGCCTCGCCGCGCTCTGGGCCGGCCGGGTGAGCGCCAAGGCGGTGCTCGACTGGCGCAGCGCCGCGATTCGCCCGGGGAGCCAGGTGGCGATCGAAGGCATCTCCGGGACGTGGCGCGTGGGGCGCTGGACGCTGGGCGCGATGACCACGACGCTCGATCTGGTGCGGGTGCCCGGCGCGGGGCCGCCGGACATCGCCGCCAGCCCGGGGCGCGCCGTCGGCGAACCGGATCTGCCGGTGGGGCCGACAATATTACGACTGCTCGACTTGCCACTCGGCGACGGGACGGAGACGCGACCGCTTCTCAGCGTCGCGGCGGCCGGCGAGGAGAGCGGCTGGCGGCGCGCGGCGCTGAGCGCGAGCTTTGACGGCGGCGCGAGCTGGCAGGAGATGGGTGTTACGGCCGCGCCTGCGATCATGGGCGTAGCGACCAATATACTGCCGCCCGCGGGTGCGGCGCTATTCGACACCATATCGCCGTTGGAGGTCGAGCTGAGCCATGACGGCATGTGGCTGGAAGGACGGAGCGACAAGGCTCTGGCGGCGGGCGCGAATCTGGCGGCGATCGGCGAGGAGTTGATCCAGTTCGGCGACGCTGCGCCGCTGGGTGAGAGGCGATTCCGGCTGTCGCGACTCCTGCGGGCGCGCCGCGGGACGGAGTGGGCTGCAGCTGGTCATGCGGCAGGCGAGCCGTTCACCCTGATCACGCGCGATACGCTGGCGGCGATCGAAGGCCCGGCGGGCGCGGAGGCGCATGTGCTGGCGAGCGGGATCGGCGACGTGCCGGAGGCCGCGGCGGCGTCCCGGACGATCGGCGTGGAGATGCTGCGGCCACCTTGCCCGGTGCATCTTCAGGCGCGCGAGACCGCGGACGGTGACCTCGCGATCACGTGGGTCCGGCGAAGCCGAATCGGCTGGGTCTGGACGGACGGCGCCGACACGCCGCTTGGGGAGGAGGCGGAGCGCTATCGGCTCGACATTTCGGGACCCGGCTTTTCGCGCTCGGTCGAGACGCTATCCCCCGCCTTTCTCTACACCGCTGCCCTGCGCGCCGCAGATGGGGCGGGACCGCTGAGCCTGAGCATCGTCCAGTCCGGCAGTTTCGCGGCATCGCGGCCAGCCAGTCTCATCCTCGACTGAATTCCCCGGGAGACCTGCAATGTCCGACACCACCGCGCGCTTCGCACTGCCCTTCATCCTGCCAGGGCAGGCGCAAAAGGAGGCATTTCACAATGAGGCGCTGGCGCTGCTGGACGGAGCGCTCCACGCCTGCGTGGCGGACGATCCGACCGACGTGATTCCGTCCGATCCGGCCCCGGGTGAAAGCTGGATCGTGGGCGCCGGAGCCGGCGGCGAATGGGCGAGCCGGGCTGGCAATCTGGCGACCTGGACCGATGGCGGCTGGCGGTTCGTCGTCCCGGTTCCGGGGATGACGGTATGGAACGTTGATGCAGGTTATCAGCTGTTCTGGACTGGCTCCGCCTGGAGCGACGGAAAATGGCCTGCCGCGGCGTTTACCATCGGTGGCCAGCAAGTCGTCGGGCCACGCCTCGAAACCGTAGCAAGCCCTTCAGGTGGAACGATAATTGATGCCGAGGCCCGGACTGTGGTTGAGGCGATCATTGTTGCACTAAGGACACATGGTCTGATTGAATGAAAAACTTCTCTTTTCCAGTGAAACCGGGAGGGTTAGGGATCGTTACGGTGTTGCTTGGTCATCTGCCGTTCATCTTCCGGATGGGCTGCGGCTTTTCAGCAACAGGTGAGAGTGGAAGCGCGCTTGCGCGGAAACCTCGCTTACCGTAAGAGTTTTGGGTCGATCCCGCTTGGGACGCTGATGAAAGGGGAAGATTATGCGGAAGCTCGCCATTGTTGTGGCGCTGTCATCTACCGTGCTCGCCACGCCGGCACTTGCGCGCAATGGCGCCTGGTATGTCGGAGGCGATTTCGGCGGTATGATCGTCGAGGATATCGGTTTTGACTATGGCGTCGGCCCGACCGTCCCCAGCGGCGGCGGCAGCAACCAGCTCGTGCTGAACCATCAATATGGCTACGACGCCGGGATGTTCGTCGGCTACGATCTCGGCATGTTCCGGGTCGAGGCCGAGGTCGCCTACAAGCGCGCCCGCGTTGATGATCTTGAATATTCGGTCTGCCCTCCAGGACGTCCTGCGGGCTGCACCTTGGGCGGTGCGATCACTCCGTTCATTGCGCCGGCCGGTGGCGGCCGGACGAGCGCCCTGAGCTTCATGATCAACGGCATGCTCGACTTCGGCGATGATGACGGCATCAGCGGCTTCATCGGCGGCGGTGTCGGTATGGCTCGCGTCGATTTCAACAACGTTCGCCGCTACTCGAATCAGGGCGCGGTCGTTGACGACAGCGACACGCGCTTCGCGTGGCAGGTTATCGCCGGCGTTCGCCAGTCGATCACCGACAACATCGACATTTCGGTGAAGTATCGCTTCTTCAATGTCGATAACGTCCGGACCGTGGACTTCCGCGGCCTTGAAGGCGAGTCGCGGTTCCGCTCGCACTCGCTGCTCGGCGGCATCACGTTCAACTTCGGCGCGCCGCCGCCGCCCCCGCCGCCCCCGCCGCCGTGCCCGGATGGCTGGAGCCGCGACGCGAACGGTGTGTGCCAGGCTCCGCCGGCCCCGCCGCCCCCGCCCGCGACTCAGACCTGCCCGAACGGTGCGGTCATCCTCGCGACGGAAACCTGCCCGGCCCCGCCGCCGATCGGTCCGTTCATTGTCTTCTTCGATTGGGACAAGGACGAGATCACTCCGGCTGCTTCCGCGATCCTGGACAACGCCGCTGCTGCCTATCAGCAGACCGGCCGCGCCTCGGTCACGCTCGCTGGTCACGCCGACCGGTCGGGTTCGGACGCCTACAACGTCGGCCTGTCGCAGCGTCGCGCGAACAACGTCCGGTCCTACCTGGCCGGCCGCGGTGTTCCCGATGGCTCGATCTCGACCGAAGCGTATGGCGAAAGCCGCCCGCTGGTCGACACGGCCGACGGCGTTCGCGAGCCGCAGAACCGGCGCGTGGAGATCACCTTCGGCCCCGGCTCCGGCTGGTAAGAAGGACTGCCGCCGCTGCGGTGGCGGCAGGATCAAGGAAATGGGGTCGGCCTTCGGGCCGGCCCTTTTTCTTTGCCCGCCGATCAACACCCGCTCCGCGCGGAGCCTTGGCCTGGGCACCTTTCCCCTGTTCCCGACCGGTCGCCTTTGATAACGGGGCCGCAAGCCACCACCTGCAGGACCCATAGGAATGCGCATCGCGATTATCGGAACCGGCTATGTCGGCCTGGTCTCCGGCGCCTGCTTCTCGGACTTTGGTCATGACGTCGTCTGCGTCGACAAGGACGCAGCCAAGATCGGCGCGCTCGAGCGGGGGGTGATGCCGATCTTCGAGCCGGGGCTCGACCAGCTGGTCGCCCGTAATGTCGCCGCCGGGCGACTCGCCTTCACCAGCGAACTGGCCGAAGGCGTGAAGGGGGCCGAGGCCATCTTCATTGCAGTCGGCACGCCGTCACGCCGCGGCGACGGTCATGCCGATCTCTCCTACGTCTATGGCGCCGCGCGCGAGATCGGCACGTTGCTGGACGAGCCGGCGGTCGTGGTCACCAAATCCACCGTGCCGGTGGGCACCGGCGACGAGGTCGAGCGGATTCTGAGGGAGGTCGCGCCGGACGCGATCGTGTCGGTCTGCTCCAATCCCGAATTCCTGCGCGAGGGTGCCGCGATCGAGGATTTCAAGCGCCCCGACCGGATCGTGGTCGGCGTCGAGGATGACCGGGCGCGCGATGTGATGCAGGAAATCTACCGTCCGCTCTATCTGAACCGGGCGCCTTTGATGTTCACCTCCCGTCGCTCGGCCGAGCTGATCAAATATGCGGCCAACGCCTTCCTCGCGACCAAGATCACCTTCATCAACGAGATGGCCGATCTGTGCGAAGTGGTGGGCGGCGACGTCCAGGACGTGGCCCGTGGCATCGGCCTGGATGGGCGGATCGGCCCGAAATTCCTCCATGCGGGCCCCGGCTATGGCGGCTCCTGCTTTCCCAAGGACACGCTCGCTTTGCTGAAGACGGCGGAGGACGCGCAAAGCCCGCTGCGCATCGTCGAGGCGGTGGTGAAGGTGAACGATGCCCGCAAGCGCGCCATGGGCCGCAAGGTGCTGAAGGCGCTTGGCGACGAGCCACGCGGCAAGGTGGTCGCCCTGCTGGGGCTCGCCTTCAAGCCAAACACGGACGACATGCGTGATGCGCCGTCGATCGCCATTGTCCAGGCGCTCCAAGATGCCGGCGTCGAGGTCCGCGGCTATGATCCCGAGAGCATGGAGCAGGCGCGTTCGATCATGCCGGATGTCGAACTCTGCCGCGGCCCCTATGAGGCGGCGGTCGGCGCGGATGCGGTCGTGCTCGTCACGGAGTGGGATGCGCTGCGGGCGCTGGACCTGGACCGGCTGGCCGCCTCGATGCGGCAGAAGATTCTCGTCGATCTCCGGAACGTCTATCCGCCGGCCGAGGTGGAGGCCGCCGGCTTCGCCTGGCACGGGATCGGCAGGCCGCCGGCTGGCTGAGCGCAGTCGGAAGCAACCAGTCGAAGCGCCGCTCGTTCGCCTCGCAGCAAGGAAAGCCCCCATGACCCGCGTAACGCTGATGCTCGCTTTCGTTCTGATCCTCCCGGCTGGCGCCATGGCGATGCAGCAGCAGGGCCATGCCAGTGCAACCATGCGTAATGCGCAGGGACAGATGACCGGGGAGGCGCTGGCGGCGCGTGAGGGAAATATTGTTCGGATACGCGTGACCGTGCGCGGCTTCGCGCCGGGCACCCACGGCGTGCATCTTCACCAGATCGGCCGCTGCGACGCGCCCGGCTTCGAGAGCGCCGGCCCGCACTGGAACCCGACCAGCCACCAGCATGGCCGGCTGAACCCGCAGGGACCGCATCTGGGCGACCTGCCCAATCTCGAGGTGGGCGCGAACGGCGCCGGCCGAATCGATTTCTCCGTGCCGGTGCCGGCGGCGACGGCGGCGGGCGCCAATCCATTGCTCGACGCGGACGGCACGGCAGTCGTGATTCACGCGGCCGCGGACGACCTCAGGACCGACCCTAGCGGCAATAGCGGCGCGCGGATCGCCTGCGGCGTGCTGACGCCGGTCAGATAGGCTCGCCCGCCGCCCGGGCGCGCTCGACCTTCGTCGCCTCCAGTTCCGCGATCCGGCGCGAACCCAGCCAGAGGGCGAGCAAGGTGAAGGGCGGGATCACGTACAGCCAGAAGATGCCGGCGCTCAGGCTGTGCGTCACGTCGGCCATTTTCCCCGCGAAATAGGGCCCGAGCGCGAGGCCCACCATCGTCGTGCCGAGCACATAGGTGGCGCCGGCGGTCGCGCGCATGCGCGGGAGGACGACATCCTGCAGCGTCGCCACGGCGGCACCCACCCACATCGAGCCGAAGAACTGAGCGAAGGGGCTGGCGATGAAGAAGGTGCCGAGGTCCGTGGTGGTGAACATGACATAGACAGCGGGCGCGGGCAGGATGACGGCCAGCATGTTGACGAAGATGCGGCCCCGCAGGTCGCGCTTGCGCCACAGATCCGAGACGATACCGCCGGTGATGACGCCGAGGGCGGCGGCGATCGCCGCGCCCCAGCCGAGGATCGTGGCCACCTCTTCGACCGCAGTCCCGTGCAGGAAATGGGCGGGAGTAGTCGGCAGGCCGTAGAAGGTCCGGATTGCGTAAGGCGGTCCCCAGACGGCGATCGCATAGGTCATGAACGAGATGCTGCCGAAGGCGACCGCCAGCATCACGACAATGCGGTTCCCCCAGATCAGCCGGTAAACCGCCGGATCGCGGTGCCGGACCGACTGCACCCAGGAGAAGATGGCGTAGACGCCGAGGCCATAGGCGAGCCATTGCGGCCAGTCGCCGGTCAGGCTGCCGAGGCCGAATACCGCCAGGGCGACCCCGGCCAGGGCGAGGATGTTCAGCCCGAGCGCGCCGGGAATGCGCGCGACGCTTAGGAAAGTGAGTGGCGGCAGGATGGCGGCCAGCTCTCGCCCGAAATCGGCCCAGGCATTGGGCCGGACGACCGGCTGGTCGAGCCCGTCCATTGCGCCGCGCCGCGGCTCGCGAAGAGACATCACCCATAAGGCAAGCAATAGGCCGGGGATGCCCACGGCAAGGAAGGCGGCCTGCCAACCGTGCAGGCCGAGCGGCGCATCGGCCGGATTGGGGAAGGCCTGGTTCCAGCGGCTGCTGACCAGCCCGCCGACGGGCAGGCTGAGGCCGCCGCCGATATAGAGGCCCGCCGAGTAGATGGAGAGGGCGGTCGCCCTCTTCTCCTTCGGGAAATAATCCGAGATCATCGAATAAGCGGCGGGCGAGGCGCTGGCCTCGCCGATGCCCACGCCGATTCTTGCGACGGTGAGCATGGTGAGATTGCTCGCAAAGCCAGACAAGGCGGTCATCGTGGACCAGAGGCCGAGGCCGATCGCGATCAGGCGGCCGCGATACCAGCTGTCGGCAAGCCGGCCGAGCGGGATGCCGAACAGGGCGTAGAAGACCGCGAAGGCGGTCCCGTAGAGAAAGCCGATCTGGGCGTCCTTGAGGCCGAGGTCGTGCTTGATGTCCTGGGCGAGGATCGAGATGATCTGCCGGTCGATGAAATTGATGACGTAGACGAGGACGAGGACGAGCAGGGCATACCAGGCATAAGCGCCGATGCGCCGCTTGGCTGGAGGCGGCGCCTCCCCGACGATCTCAGGCATCGCCTCCCCCCTCGATTGTGCTTCTCTTTGCTCTTGGCTAGCAGAGCGGGGCGCTTTGGCAACAAGGCTGAGCCATATGACCCGCCGCGTCCTCTTCGTCTGCCTCGGCAATATCTGCCGCTCGCCGCTTGCCGAGGCGGCTTTTCGCCAGGCTGCGGCGGAGATCGGGCTGGCCGCGGAGGCCGACAGCGCGGGCACCGGCGGCTGGCATCGCGGCGAACCGCCCGACCGGCGGGCAATCGCCACTGCACAGCGGAACGGGGTCGATATCTCCCAATTGCGAGCACGGCAGGTCCAGCCCAGCGACTTTGCGCATTTCGATCATGTCATCGCCCTGGACCGCGACAATCTGGCCGACCTTCGAGCGCTGCAGCCGGCTAGGGGCCTCGCGCGGCTCTCGTTGCTGCTCGACCATGTGCCGGGACGGGAAGGGGAAGCGGTCGCCGATCCTTATTATGGCGGCGACGCGGATTTCGACATCACCTGGCGCGACGTCAGCGAGGCGGCGCGCGCGCTGGCCGCGTCGCTTGCAAGAGAGGAAGCCGCATGAGTTTGATCCTGTATTACCACCCTTTGTCCTCCTTCTGCTGGAAGGTGCTGATCGCGCTCTACGAGAACGGGACTGCGTTTGAGCCGAAGCTGCTGCAGAACCTGCAGGAGCCGGAGCAACGGGTGGTGTTCGAGGAGATCTGGCCGGTGGGGAAATTCCCGGTGCTGGTCGACGACACGCATGACCGGACGATTCCGGAGACCAGCATCATCATCGAATGGCTGGACCGTCACCATCGCGGCGCGACCCGGTTCGTGCCGGAGGATCCGGACCTGGCCCATGAGGTCCGGCTCTGGGACCGGATTTACGATCTCTATGTCCAGGTGCCGATGCAGCGGATCGTGTTCGACCGGATCCGGCCGCCTGAGCAGAAATATCCGACGGGTGTCGCGGAGGAACGGGTGCTGCTGAAGAAGGCGATGGCGATGGTCGATGCCCATGTCGCTGACAAACATTGGGCGACGGGCGATCAGTTCACTCTGGCCGATTGCGCGGCGATGCCGGCGCTCTTCTATGCCGATAGGGTGGAGCCGTTCGAAGGGCGCTGGCCGAACGCGGCGGCGTTGCTCGAGCGGCTGAAGGCGCGGCCCAGTGTCGCCAGGGTACTCGCCGAGGCTGAGCCCTATTTCCAGTATTTCCCCAAGGAATGACGGCTTTCGCCGAACGGGTGGCCGAGCTGACCGGGATATCGGAGGACCGGCTGGAGCGGCTCGCCGGCGGCGATCTTTCTGAAGTGCTGCTGGTGCCGCGCGCCGATGGCCCACCTCTGGTCGCCAAGGGCGGCCCGAACGTGGCGGGCGAGGCCGCCATGCTCCGCGCGCTGGCCGGGGTGGGCGCGCGCGTGCCCGCGGTGGAAGGCGAATATGACGGGATTCTGCTGATCGACCATGTCCCCAATGACGGGCTGCTCAGCCCCAATGCCTGGGCGGATGTGGGCGCCGCCGTTGCCCGGCTGCATGCGGAGCGTGGCGAGGCTTATGGCTGGCCCGTCGATTATGCACTGGGCACGGTCGCGCTCGACAATCGGGAGGGACAGGACTGGGTTCGCTTCTGGGGCGAGCAGAGGTTGCTGGCGGCGTCGAGCCTGCTGGACCGGCCCTGGCGCACGCGGATCGAGGCTCTGGTCCGGCGTCTTGGCGACCTCATTCCGCGCGCGCCGCCGCCGGCTTTGCTCCATGGCGACCTCTGGGCCGGGAACATCCTGGTCGAGGGCGGGCGCCTGGCGGCGTTCATCGACCCGGCTTGCTATCATGGCCATGCCGAGGTCGATCTCGCCATGCTTTGCCTCTTTTCGGCGCCGCCGGACGAGTTCTGGGCGGCTTATGGCGAGCGGGACGAGAGC
Organism: Allosphingosinicella sp.; assembly: GCA_044225925.1. Lineage (GTDB taxonomy): Bacteria > Pseudomonadota > Alphaproteobacteria > Sphingomonadales > Sphingomonadaceae > Allosphingosinicella. The sequence continues at coordinate 45,289 of JBGAHY010000015.1, read as the reverse complement.
TGGGAGGAACGGCTGCCACTCTATCAGCTCTTCCCGGCTTTGGTGCACCTGCGCCTGTTTGGTTCGACCTATGCGCCGCTGGTCGATCGGCTGCTCATCGAGACGGGCGCCTAGCTGAGCTTATAGCGCTCCACGACCGAATAGACCGCCGCCTCGTGGGTGAGATCGCTTTCGAACAAGGCGAAGCTGTCGACGGTGAAAGGCGGGCTGGAAAGGCCGCCCGCTTCCTCGAGCAGGTTGCCGATCGGGCCGGCCTTCCGGTTCATCCGGGCGATGGTGATGTGCGGCAGGAAAGCGCGCTCGTCGGGAACTACGCCGACGCGAAGCAGCGCCGCGTCGACCTTCTTGTGCAGTGCCTTCACCTCTTCCTGCGGAGTGACGCCGGCCCAGACCGAGTCCGGGAAACCGCGCCGGTCGAAGCAGCCAAGCCCGTTCAGGGCGAGCGCGAAGGGCGGGTGATGAACCCCGCCGAGGGCCGCGTGCACATCCCCCGCCAGATGCCGGTCGACCGCGCCGATGAAGCGCAACGTGAGGTGCAACTGGTCATCCGATTGCCAGCGCGCGCCGCTGATGCCGCCCATCGCAGCGAGGAGCAGCTGGCGGATCGGAGCAGGCGGGCGGATGGCCACGAACAGGCGGTGCATCGGTCGAGTCTAACAGCGCGGGGCCGGAAATGCATCGCCGGGCGCCCTGATCCGGGATCAGTTCCCGCTCCGGTTTTCCTTGAAATGGACCCCAATTCGCCCGATATTCCCCGCACACGGCATTTCGCCGGGGTTGGGAGAGTTTGACATGGCTAATTGGTCTGACCCGCAATTCGGCGCTTCGCCGAGTAGCACCACGTCCGCGACGGGCGCTGCGGTCGATGCAGGCCTTCGGGCCCATATGCTCCGCGTTTACAATTACATGACCTCGGCCATCCTGCTGACGGGCATCGTCGCGGTGCTCGTCGGCAATACCGACATGGTCTACAATCTGGTCTCCTATAACGCGCTGACCGGGCACATCGCGCCCAGCGCGCTCGGGTGGATCGTGACCTTCGCGCCGCTCGGCGTGGTGCTGTGGCTGAGCTTCGGCATCAACCGGATCTCCACCGGCACGGCCCAGTTCCTGTTCTGGACCTATTCGGTGCTGATGGGCGCGTCGCTCTCGACGATCTTCATCGCCTATACCGGGGCGTCGATCGCGCTGACCTTCTTCGCGACCGCTGCGGCCTTCGCCAGCCTCAGCCTCTATGGCTATACGACGAAGCGCGACCTGTCGGGCATGGGCACCTTCCTGCTCATGGGCCTGGTCGGCCTCATTGTCGCCTCGATCGCGAACCTGTTCTTCCAAAGCGGCACCATGAGCCTGGTGATCGCGGCGATCGGCGTGCTCGTCTTCGCGGGCCTGACCGCCTATGACACGCAGAAGATCAAGAGCTTCTACTTCCAGGTCCAGGGTTCCGATTTTGTCGGCAAGGCCGCCATCATGGGCGCGCTGAACCTGTATCTGGACTTCATCAACATGTTCCTCTTCCTGCTGCGCTTCCTCGGCAACAGCCGCAACTAGGCGCGCGTGCAGCGAGACAAGGAGGGCCCGGCGGTATCGCCGGGCCCTTTCTTTTTGCGCCTGCGTCCGAAGGAATTTCAGCCTATCCTCGTTAGATCGCTGCCGCCTCGCAGGACTGTGCATGTGTTGAACAGGAGTATCGAGCCCGAAGGGGCGCCGACGCCTGCGGCCGGCGAGGAGGACGAGCGCGCCTTGATGGCGCGCGTCGGCATGGGCGACGCCAGGGCGTTCGAGCGGATCGTGGCGCGGCACATGCCGATGCTCCACGCTTTGGCCTGGCGGATGCTCGGCGATGCGAGCGAAGCGGAGGATGTGGTGCAGGAGAGCCTGGTGAAATTATGGGTCAACGCCAAAGGCTGGCAGCCTTCCGGCGGCGGGCTCGGCGCCTGGCTCCGCCGGATCGCGACCAATGCCTGCCTCGACCGGCTGCGCCGGCCCCGCGCGCGGAGCGACGAGGGCTTGCCCGAGCGGGCGGATGATGCGCCTTTGGCCGACAGCCTGATCGACGCGGGGCGTCGGCGAGACGCGGTCCAGGCGGCGATCCTGTCCCTGCCCGACCGGCAGCGCGCGGCGATCGTGCTCACCTATCATGAGGGGATTTCCAATGCGGAGGCGGCTTCGATGCTGGGTGTCGGCGTGAAGGCGCTCGAATCCCTGCTGGTCCGCGCCCGCGCGACCTTGAGCCGGCAACTCGCGCGGCAGGGGCTGCTGGAAGGAGCGCCATCATGACCGGCGGCGCTGACCAGAGGCTGGACGCCATGCTGCGGGATCTGCCGCCCGTGCCGCCCATGCCGGCGGACCTGAATGCGCGCGTGCTCGCCGCGGCCGCCGCGACGCCACAGGAGGCGCGCCCGGCGTATGCCCGCCGCAACGCGCAGCGCGATCGCCGGGGCAAGTGGCTGCGGCGGCCCTTGTTCGCCGGGACGGCGGCGCTTGGCCTCGTCTTCACCAGCGCGGTCGCAGCGACGCTCGCCGGGGTGCCCATCCCGCAGAAGATCGCGGCGGTTTTCTTCCCCGAGGAGAAGGCGCCGGAGCCCAAGCAGGTGGCCGCGCCACCGCGTCGCGCCCCGCGCCCCGCTCCGGCCGCCGCCGTGGCGGTCGCGACGGCCGAGGCAGAGCCGGTGGCGGACGCACCCCCTTGGGCCCAGCGCCCCAATCTCTGGCGCCGGATGTTCCTGGCCGAGCGCATGATCGAGGCGCGCCGGGCAATGGGCCTGCCGACGCCCGGCGCTGACCGGGTCCAGCGGCAGCTCCGCCGCCGCGCCGAGATGTGGCAGGCGGCGACGCCCGAGCAGCGCGCGGCGTGGATCCAGCGGGAGCAGCTGCGACAGGACGTCCGTGCCGCCATGCTTTCAACCCCCGAGGGCCGGGCCGAGCTGACCCGGCAGGACCGGATGCAGCGCCGGCGGTTGCAGGCGCAAATCGGCACGCCAAGCCCCGACCAGCGTGCGGAGCGCCAGCGCCTGGTCCGCGAGTGGCGCGCGCGGCGGATGGCCGGTATCCCGCTCAGCCCCGAGGAGCAGGCGCTGCGGCAGGAGCGCCAGCAATGGCGCGCGGCGCAACGGGCGCGCTGGCAGGCCAGGGCTGACGCGAACGGACCGGGCCTGCCCCCACAAACCGAAGGGCCACCGCCGCCAAGCCGTTAGATGCATTGAGGGCACGCCCTCGCCGTCGTCCGCCGCGCCCCGAAGCGGCGGGTTCGCCGGCTCAGATCAGGCCCGTCCCGCCAGTCGCGGGGCGGGCCTTTTTCCTAATGCTCCAGATGCTGGCGGAAGAAATCCAGAGTCTGCCCCCAGGCCTGGGTCGCGGCCTCGCGATTGTAGCGGGCGGCTGACGTGTCGTTGTTGAAGGCGTGATCGACGCCGGGATGCTCGACCACTGTTGCCGAACCATGCGCGGCGGTGATCGCGGCGGCGAAGGGCCGGGCGGTGCCGTTCACCCGGTTGTCGAGTCCGGCTAGATGGAAGAGCATTGGCGCCTTCACCCGGGGCGCTTCGGCGGGATCGGGCGCCGGGCCGTAATAGGAGACGGCGGCGTCCAGGTCATTCCCCGCGGCGATCGCCAACCGGTCGACAAGCCCGCCGCCCCAGCAGAAGCCGACAATCCCGACCTTGCTCCGGGCGCCTCGGCCCGGCCCCAGCGCGGCGATGGTCGCGGCACCGTCGGCAACGGTCGCGGCCATGTCGAGCTGGCCGATCATCGCCCTCGCCCGGTCCTCGTCATTGGCGGGCGTGCCGCCGGCGGGGCTCAGCCAGTCCGGCGCCAGCGCCGGGAAGCCGGCCAGGGCGAAACGGCGGGTAACGTCCCGGATGTGATCGTTGAGGCCACGATTTTCGTGGATGACGATGACCATGGGCCGCCCGACGCGACGGTGTACGGCCGAAAGCGTGGCCATATAGCCCCGGTAGCGGCGCCCGGGACGCGGCTCCCACTCATAGTCCTGGGTCACCAGGCGATTGTCGTCCGGCGCCACTTGCGGCTGGGTTTCCGCATTGCAGGCGACATCAGCGAGCAGGGCGCTGGCCGCGGCGGCGCTGCCGGCGATCCGCGTGAGCTTCGCCATGAAGTCGCGCCGGTCCAAGCCCTCATGAGTGAAGCGATCGTAGAGCGCGATCGCCTCGCGGCGGATGTCCTCGCTCATCTCAGGCCGCCGGTGCCATCAGCGCGTCGTCCAGCGCGGCGGCGCGCTTCGCCGCGGGCCGGGCCTGCAGGCGCGCGAAATATTCCTCAAAGAGGGGGCGCTTCTCGATCGAGCCGAACATCATGCCATAGCCGATCTGCGAGCCGACATAGAGGTCGGCGGCGGTGAACTGATCGCCGCAGATCCAGGGGCCCGGCCGGAGCGCCAACTCCAGCGCGTCGATCGCGCCGTCGAAACTGCCATAGCCGACGAAGCGGCTCTGCTCCTCGCTGACCTCGACCTTCAGCGCCTTGTTGGTGACCGCCGCCTCCACCGGGCCGGCGGCGTAGAACAGCCAGCGATAATAGGTCCCGCGCTTGTGATGGCCCACCGGGGGGATGAGGCCGGCTTCCGGGAAGGCGTCGGCCAGATAGGCGCAGATCGCCGCGCATTCGGTGACCACCTCGCCGCCATGGGTGATGGCGGGCACCTTCCCCAACGGATGGATCGCCAGATAATCGGGCGACTTCATCGCCGCATAGTCGATGACCTTCGTCTCGTAGGGCCGGCCGATCTCCTCCAGCATCCAGCGGATGATGCGGCCGCGGGACTGGGGATTGGTGTAGAAGACGAGATCGGACATTGCGGGGTTCCTCCGGAAGGCGGCTGGAGCCTAAACCCGGGCGCGGGAAAGCGGGAGTCCGAACCGTCCGGTTCGTCGCTCAATGCGTGCCGGTGACCTGCGCGATCCAGCCGAAGCGGTCGAAGAGGCGCACATAAACCTCCTCATTGCCATAGACACCTTCGGCCCGGCCGAAGGTGCGCTGGCCGAAGCTCACGCCGGCGATCGCCCAGCCGTGGCCGGTCATGATCAAAGCGGGCCCGCCGCTGTCGCCGGGGCCGCTAATTCCTTCTAGCGGAAGCGCGCGTCCCAGCGCGCTGCGCGGATCGTCGAACGCCCAGAAGAGGCGGCCGTCATGAACAGCGTCGATCCGGTTTTCGGCAATCCGAAAGAGGCCGTCCGGCGCCTTCAATCCTTCTGCCCCGTTTCCGAAGCCACCCCAGCCGGGCAGCAGCACGACCCGCCCCAACTCGTCGTCATCGGGGTACACGGCGATGGGGCTGACATGCGTGACCGGCGCGGAAAAGTGCAGCAACGCGATATCCACTCGCGGCGCGCCCTCAGGGGAGGGATAGCGGACGACCCGATCGATGAAGGCGTCGCGCCCGCCGATTTCGACGCGGTAGGCTGGCGTCGGCGCTGCAAGCGCGCGGACGAATGGCTGGTCCTCGGTGCAATGCGCGGCGGTGATGGCCCATTGCGGCGCGATCAAGGTGGCGATGCAATCGCGGTGACCGGCCCGCGTGCGGTAAAGCGCGAACAGGAACGGAAAGCCCGCTTCGTCAACCCGGTAGCGCGAATCCGGCACGTCGTGACGGATCACGATGGCGGGCGCCGAAGCCGGAAGGGCGAGAAGGATCAGGGCAAGCAGGCGACGGAAAGCCATGAGACAAACTCCTCTAGGGGTTCGCCTCTGCCGCACGGCGCGGATCATCCGGCTCGGTAACGATTGACTGTGTATTAGTTCACCAACACACAGTCAATCGTCAAAAACAGCTCAGGCCTTTTCTTCCGGCTGGTCCGCAGAACTGGTCTTCGACGCGGCCTTCTTCCTGCCCTTCGGCGCCTTGGGGGGAGCAGAGGCGATTTCGAAGACCGGGGCATTGTCCTTGATCCGGACCTTGACCTCGCCGCCATGGACGAGCTTGCCGAACAGCAATTCCTCCGCGAGCGGCTGCTTGATCTTCTCCTGCACGAGGCGGCCCATCGGCCGCGCGCCGTAGAGCTTGTCATAGCCCCGCTCGGTCAGCCAGGCGCGGGCCGCATCGTCCAGCTCGATATGGACGTTGCGGTCGGCGAGCTGGAGCTCGAGCTGCAGGATGAACTTGTCGACGACGCGGGCGACCACCTCGGTCGGCAGATAAGCGAAGGGCACGATCGCATCGAGCCGGTTGCGGAATTCCGGCGTGAACATCCGCTTCACCGCCTCGTCCTGGGCATCCTCCTTGGAGACGTTGCCGAAGCCGATGCCCTCGCTCGCCATGTCCGACGCACCGGCATTGGTGGTCATGATCAGGATGACGTTGCGGAAATCGACCGTCTTGCCGTGATGATCGGTCAGGCGCCCGTTATCCATGATCTGGAGCAGGATGTTGAACAGGTCCGGATGCGCCTTCTCGATCTCGTCGAGCAGGAGCACGGAGTGCGGATGCTGGTCGACCGCGTCGGTCAGCAGGCCGCCCTGGTCGTAGCCGACATAGCCCGGAGGCGCGCCGATCAGGCGGGAGACCGAGTGGCGCTCCATATATTCGGACATATCGAAGCGCTGCAGCGGGATGCCCATGATCGAAGCGAGCTGGCGCGCCACTTCGGTCTTGCCGACGCCGGTGGGCCCCGAGAAGAGGTAGGAGCCGATCGGCTTGTCGGGATCCCTGAGGCCCGCGCGGCTGAGCTTGATCGCCGAGGCGAGGCGGTCGATCGCCTCGTCCTGCCCGAAGACGACCCGTTTCAGATCCTTGTCGAGATGCTCCAGCGCCTTCTTGTCGTCGCTGGAGACGCTCTTCGCCGGGATCCGGGCCATGGTCGAGATGACGGCCTCGATCTCCTTGACGGTGATCGTCTTCTTGCGGCGCGACGGCGGCACCAGCATCTGCATCGCGCCGACCTCGTCGATCACGTCGATCGCCTTGTCCGGCAGCTTGCGGTCGTTGATGTAGCGGGCCGAAAGCTCGACCGCGGCCTTGATCGCGTCCGGCGTGTATTTGACGCTATGATGCTCCTCGAAGGCGGAGCGGAGCCCGGCCAGGATCTTCACGGTGTCGTCGATCGTCGGCTCGTTCACATCGATCTTCTGGAAGCGTCGGAGCAGGGCGCGGTCCTTCTCAAAATGATTGCGGAACTCCTTGTAGGTGGTCGAGCCGATACAGCGGATCGCGCCGTTGGAGAGCGCAGGTTTCAACAGGTTCGAAGCGTCCATCGCCCCGCCGGACGTGGCGCCGGCGCCGATTACGGTGTGGATCTCGTCGATGAAGAGGACCGCGTCGGGGAGCTTCTCCAGCTCGTTCACGACGGCCTTCAGCCGCTCCTCGAAGTCGCCGCGATAGCGGGTGCCCGCCAGGAGCGCGCCCATGTCGAGCGAGTAGATCACCGCCGGCTTCAGCACGTCGGGGACGTCGCCCTCGACGATCTTGCGGGCGAGGCCCTCGGCGATGGCGGTCTTGCCGACGCCGGGATCGCCCACATAGAGCGGGTTGTTCTTCGAGCGGCGGCAGAGGATCTGGACGGTGCGGTCGACCTCGGCGCTGCGGCCGATCAGCGGATCGACGCGGCCTTCCTTCGCCTTGTCGTTCAGATTGACGGTGAACTGCTTCAGCGCCGATTCCGGCTTCTTCTTGCCCTCGTCGGCCTTGGCTTCCTCGGGGCCCTTCGGCTCGGCCGCGGGCTGCTCCCCGGGCTCGCCCTTGCCGACGCCATGCGAGATATAGGTGACAGCGTCGAGGCGGCTCATATCCTGCTGCTGCAGGAAATAGACCGCATAGCTCTCCCGTTCGGAGAAGAGCGCGACCAGGACATTGGCGCCGGTCACCTCGTCCCGGCCCGAGGACTGGACGTGGAGGATGGCGCGCTGGACGACGCGCTGGAAACCGCTGGTCGGGGAGGGATCGGTATCCTGCTCGACCTTCAGCGCCTCCAGCTCATTGTCGAGATAGTGGCGGACCGCCTCGCGCAGCTCGCCGGTATTGACCCCGCAGGCCTCCATGACGCGGCCGGCGTGAACGTCCTCGATCAGGGCAAGCAGGAGGTGCTCGAGCGTCGCGTATTCGTGCCGGCGGCCGCTCGCCTCGGCGAGGGCGTTGTGCAGCGTCTGCTCAAGCTCACGGGCAAAAGAAGGCATTGGATACTCCTCAGGACCCCCGACTACCGTGGGGCCACATGGTTAATTTCGGGTTTCGATCGCCGATGATCAAGACGTCCGCCGTTTCGGGGCCTTGAAGGCCACCGCGGCGACGTCGCGAGATCACCGCTTGAACAGCTCGTCGGCGCTGGCGCGGAAGCTGATCGAGGCGTCCAGCTTCGCCTTCACCCGGACAATCTCGGCTTCGAGCAGCTCGATCCGCACCTGCAATTCCTCGACCGACAAGGGATCGAGATCCTGCTTCTTGAGCAGGCTCAGAGGATCGTCCGGCTTGTCCGGAAAAAGGTCATCCAGATCCATGGATGCAGCGTTGACCGCCCGCGCCGCCAAGTCAATAAACCCGCCGGGGCTTTGCGACGAAACTGACCGGGGTGGCGGGGATGCCGGAAGAGATGAACGCGATCGATCCGGCGGGGCCGGGCGGGCCGGAGGTGCTCGTGTTGGCGCGCCGGCCCGTGCCGAAGCCTGGCGCGGGGGAGTTGCTGATCGAGGTGGCCGCGGCGGGCGTGAACCGGCCGGACGTGGTGCAAAGGCGCGGCCTCTACCCGCCGCCGCCGGGCGCGCCCTCCATACCGGGGCTCGAAGTGGCCGGCATCGTCGCCGGGGTCGGGGCCGACGTGCCTGAGGCTTTGGTCGGCCAGCCGGTTTGCGCTCTGGTCGCTGGCGGCGGCTATGCCGAATATTGCGTGGCGCCGGTCGGCCAGTGTCTGCCGGTGCCGGGCGCACTCAGCCTGGTCGAGGCCGCGGCGGTGCCGGAGACGCTGTTCACCGTCTGGAGCAATTTGTTCGAACGGGCCTATGCCACGGAAGGCGAGACGGCCCTTGTCCATGGCGGGACCAGCGGCATCGGCACGATGGCGATCGCGCTTGGGCAATTGTTCGGCCTCAAGGTGATCGTGACCTGCGGCAGCGACGAGAAATGCGCGCGGGCTCTCGCGCTCGGGGCATCGGCGGCGATCAACTACCGGACGCAGGATTATGTCGTCGAAGTGCAGCGGCTAACCGACGGCAAGGGCGTCAACATCGTGCTCGACATGGTCGCCGGCGATTACGTGCCGCGCAACCTCGATTGCCTTGCGGAGGATGGCCGGCACGTGACGATCGCGGTGCAGGGCGGGGTCAGCGCAGAGATCAATTTCGCGAAGGTGATGATGCGCCGGCTGACGCTGACCGGCTCGACGCTCCGGCCGCGCAGCACCGGCTTCAAGACCCTCGTCGCGGATGAGATCGCGCGCAGCGTCTGGCCGTTCGTCGAGGAGGGCCGGTTGAAGCCGGTGATCCATGCGACCTTCCCGCTCGCCGAAGCCGCCGCGGCGCATGCGATGATGGAGGCGGGCGACCATGTCGGGAAGATCGTGCTGACGACCGGCCGGCCATAAGGCCTGCTTCTGGCTGGCCCTGTGGATTTGGTTGGTGCACGGCCAGGCGCGATGGCAGGGACTGGCCGTGGGCAAGGGAGCCGAAATGACTGAGACACTGATCCTGCACGAATATGCCGCGTCCGGAAATTGCTACAAGGTGAGGCTGACGGCGGCGCTGCTTGCCCTGCCGCTGGAGCGGCGCGAATATGACATCATGAAGGGGGAGACGCGGACCGCGGACTTTCTCGGCAAGGTCAACGCCAACGGCCGGATCCCGGTGCTGCAGGCGGGTGAGCGCTTCATTCCGGAAAGCAACGCCGCCTGTTTCTATCTCGCCGAGGACACTTGGCTGATCCCCGCGGATCGCTTCGACCGGGCGGACATGCTGCGCTGGATGTTCTGGGAGCAATATAATCACGAGCCCAATGTCGCGACCCTGCGCTTCTGGCACGGCTGGATCGGCGAGGCGAACTGGAGCGACCTGCAGCGCGCGCAATTCCCCGCCAAGAAGGCGGCGGGCGAGGCGGCGCTGGCGCTGATGGACGAGCATCTGGGGCGGCAGGACTGGCTGGTCGGCGATGGACTCACCCTCGCCGATATCACGCTCTACGCCTACACGCATGTCGCGGAGGGCGGCGGCTTCCGGCTCGCCGATTATCCGGCGGTCGACGCCTGGCTGAAGCGGGTCGAGGCCACGCCCGATTATCTGCCGATGAGCGCCTAGGCGTCGCGCAAGGCGAAGCGCTGGAGCTTGCCGGTCGCGGTTTTCGGCAGGGTGTCCACGAACACCAGTTCGCGCGGGTATTTGTAAGGGGCGATTGCCCCCTTCACATGGTCCTGGAGCGCGCGAATCGTCTCCGCGTCCGGCACCCAGCCGGGCGCGAGGACGACGAACGCCTTCACCTTCTGGCCCCGCTCCTCGCAGGGCGCGCCGATCACTGCGCATTCCTGCACCGCCGCATGGGCGTAGAGCGCATTTTCCACCTCGGGCGCGGCGATATTGTAGCCCGAGGAGATGATCATGTCGTCGGAGCGGGCGAGGTACCAGAAGTAGCCATCCGCGTCCTTGCGGTAGGTGTCGCCGGTGACGTTCCAGCCGTTGACGACATAGGCCGCCTGGCGCGGATCGTCGAAATAGCGGCAGCCGGTCGGGCCTTTCACCGCGAGCCTGCCGACGCCTTCCGTTATGGGCTGGCCCGCCTCGTCCAGGACCGTGGCGACATAGCCAGGCACCGCCTTGCCGGTGGAGCCGGGGCGGATGTCGTCACCCGCGGCGGAGATGAAGATATGCATCATCTCGGTGGCCCCGATGCCGTCGACGATGGAGATGCCGGTGGCGTCCTTCCACGCCTGCCAGGTCGCGGCGGGGAGGTGCTCGCCGGCGGACACGCAGGTCTTCAGGGTCGAGATGTCGTGCCCGTTCAGCAGGCCGAGGATCGCCTTGTAGGCGGTCGGAGCGGTGGCGAGGTTGGTGACCTTGTGGCGGGCGATGGCGTCGAGCAGGGCGGCCGGTCCCGGCGTCTCGATCGTCACCGCGGTGCCGCCGAAGCGCCAGGGGAAGATGAGCAGCATGCCGAGTCCGAAGGTGAAGGCGATCGGCGCCGAGCAGGCCCAACGCTGGCCAGGCTCGGGCTTCAGCAGATGGCGGGCGAAGGCGTCGGCCGGCGCGAGGATGTCGCGGTGATAATGGACGCAGCCTTTGGGATTGCCGGTCGTGCCCGAGGTGAAGGCGACGAGCGCGACCTCGTCGCGGCCGGTGTCGATTGGAGTGAAGCCCGGGGCGATCTCGTCCAGACCGGGGAATCCCTCATCACCGTCATAGGTGAGAATCGACCCCACGCCGCCGGCCGCGTCGAAGTCCGCGCGGTAGCGGCTGTCGAGGATGGCGTGGCTGATTCGGGCGCGCTCGAGAATGGTCGCGATCTCACCCGGGCGGAGCATCGGCATGGTGGTGACGACCACGCCGCCTGCCTTCAGCACGCCCAGCCAGGACGCGAACAGCATCGCATTGTTGGGCCCGCGCAGGAAGACACGGTTGCCGGGGACCAGGCCTTCGCGCTCGACCAGCAGGCGCGCGATGCGGTCCGACAGTTCCCTCATCTCGCCAAAGGTCCAGGCGCCGGCATCGTTGAGCACGGCGAGGGCGTCGGGATCCTGTTTGTCGATCAGCTCGACGGCGGCGTTGAGGCGCTCCGGATAGTGCAATTCCGGCAGGGTGAAGAGGAATTCGGGTTGCGCCTCTGGCCGCGGCAAGAGGTCGCGGATGAAGGTGTCAGTCATCACGGCACCATTGCGAGCGTTTCGATTTCGATCTTCGCGCGCGGCTCGACGAGGGCGGTGACGCCGACCACCGCCATGGCGGGGAAGTTCCTGCCGATCAGCTCCCGGTAGGCCGCACCGATCTCCGCCAGGCTGTTCCGGTAGGCCGGTATGTCGGTGACATACCAGGTCATGCGGACGATATGCTCGGGCCCGGCCCCGTCCTCGGCGAGGATGGCGAGGGTGTTGACGAGGACCTGGCGGAACTGGCCGGCGAGATCGTCCGTCTCGAACTGCTCGTCTGCGGTCCAGCCGACCACGCCGGCAGTCGCGATCAGGCGTCCTTTGGCGGAAATACCGTTCGCATAGCCTTTGGGTCGGGGCCAGCCGGGGGGGAGCAACGCCCTCATTTGCCGGCGTCCGCCAGATGGGCGCGGGCGATGACGACCTTCTGCACCTCCGACGCGCCCTCGTAGATGCGGAGCGCCCTGACCTCGCGGTAGAGGCTCTCGACGATCACCCCGCTGGTGACGCCGAGGCCGCCAAAAATCTGCACCGCCTTGTCGATCACCTGCTGCGCGCCGTCGGTGGCGTGGAGCTTGGCGAGCGCCGCCTCGCGGCTGTTGCGGCGCTTCTGCACGTCGCGGACCCAGGCGGCGCGGTAGATGAGCAAGGCGGCGGCATCGACGTCGAGGACCATCTCGGCGAGCATCGCCTGGACGATCGCATTGTCGGCGAGCGTGGCACCCATGGACTGGCGGGTCATGGCACGGGTCGTGGCTTCGTCCAGCGCGCGGCGGGCGAAGCCGAGGGCGGCGGCGCCGACCGTGGTGCGAAAGACGTCGAGCGTCGCCATCGCCTGCTTGAAGCCCTGGCCGCGTTCGCCGACCAGGGCGTCCGCCGGGAGGCGCATGTCCGTGAATTTGAGCGTGGCGAGCGGATGCGGCGCTATGACCTGGATGCGTTCGCTGGCATCGAGGCCTTGCGCGTCGGAATTAAGGATGAAAGCGGAGACGCCCTTCGCGCCGGGCGCTTCGCCGGTGCGGGCGAAGAGAACGTAGAAATCGGCGATGCCGCCGTTGGAAATATAGGTCTTGGCGCCGTTGACCACATAGCCATCGCCCTGCGGCTCGGCGCGGGTCTCCAGATTGGCGACGTCGGATCCCGAGGTCGGCTCGGTCAGTGCGAAGGCGGCGATCTTCTCGCCTTTGGCGACCGCCGGAAGGAAAGAAGCCTTCTGCGCTTCGGAGCCGAACAGGCTGATCGTGCCGGAGCCGAGACCCTGCATCGCAAAGGCGAAATCCGCGAGGCCATCATGGCGGGCAAGCGTCTCGCGGATCAGGGCGAGGCTGCGGACGTCGAGCGTCTCGTGCACGCCGCCCCAGGCAGCCGGGACGCAGTAGCGCAACCAGCCGCCGTCGCCGAGCTTGCGGACCAGGGCGCGGCACTCGGCGTCGATATCGTCGCCATGGCCGTGGCCGAGCTCCGCCTCACACCAGGTCTCAAGGTCGGCGGCGAGGCGCCGGTGCGCATCGTCGAAAAACGGCCAGTCGAGGAAGGTCCGATCGGCCATCAGTCGCCCTCGAAGACCGGCGTCCGCTTCTCGGCGAAGGCCTCGAAGGCGCGGCGGAAGTCGTTGGTGGCCATGCAGATCGCCTGGGCCTGAGCCTCCATCTCGATGGCGACGTCGAGGCTCACCGCCCATTCGGTGTTGAGCTGGGTCTTGGTGATACCGTGGGCGAAGGTCGGCCCGGCGGCGAGGGCGTGGGCCTGGGCCAAGGCATCGCCCAAGGGATCGTCGGCGAGCCGGTTGTGGAAGCCCCAACGCTCGCCTTCCTCGGCGGTCATCACCCGGCCGCTGAACAGCAATTCCGACGCGCGGCCCTGGCCGATCAGCCGCGGCAGGATCGCGCAGGCGCCCATGTCGCAGCCGGCGAGGCCGACACGGGTGAAGAGGAAGGCGGTCTTGGTGTTCGGATGGGCGATGCGCAGATCCGAGGCCATGGCGACGATCGCGCCGGCGCCGACGCAGACGCCCTCGAGCGCAGCGACGATCGGTTGCGGACAGGCGCGCATCGCCTTGACCAGATCCCCGGTCATCCGGGTGAACTCAAGCAGGCCCGGCATCTCCATTTCGGTCAGCGGGCCGATAATTTCGTGGACGTCGCCGCCCGAGCTGAAATTGCCGCCGGCGCCCGCGACGACCACCACCTTCACCTGCCTGGCATAGACCAAAGCCCGGAAGGTATCGCGCAGCTCGGCATAGCTGTCGAAGGTCAGCGGATTCTTCCGCTCGGGCCGGTTCAGCGTCACCGTGGCGACGCCGTCGGCAAACTCCCATTTGAAATGCGCGGGGCTGAAGGCTTCAGGATCCAAGACACTGTCCTTTCGCGATCGATCGCTTGAGCGCGCCAAGCGCAGAATAGAGGTTTTCGCGCGTCTCCGCATCCACGTCGGCGAGCAGGCCGTCGATCCAGTCGTGATGGGCGGCGGCGAGGCCGGCGAATTCGGTGCGGCCGCGCGGCGTGAGCTTGACGATGGAGGCGCGGCGGTCGGCGGGGGAGGGTGCGATGCGCACCAGCCCGTCCTTCGCCAGTTTCTGGACGAGCTGGGTCACATTGCCGTTGGAGACGAGCAAGGCGCGGGACAGGGCGCCCATGGTCATCCCCTCGGGATGGCGGTCCAATGCCGCGAGCACGTCGAAACGGGCGAGGGTGGCGCCGCGTGCGCCGAGCCGGCGCTGCACGTCCTTCTCCATCGCCATGGTGCAGGAGAGCAGCCGCAGCCAGAGCTTCACGCTCGAGCGGTCGCCGAGCGCCCCGTCATGCTTTTCGCGGATGGCGAGCGCCTCGCTCATTCGATCGGCACCGCCTCGCCATTGCGGTCGGAAAGGATCAGCTCGACCGTGAGCGCGGCGATCTCGGCCGGCTGGATCAGGCGGCCGCAGGGGTTGAAGCCGCCCATCGACGCCTTGACCTGCTCCTTGGTCATCCCGGTCATCTGGGCGGTCTTGGCGGCGCTCTCGTCGACCAGGTCGGTGTCGGTGAAGCCGGGGCAGACGGCGTTCGCGGTCAGGCTAGTACCCTGATAATCGGTCGCGATCATCCGGATCAGGCCCACCGCTGCATGCTTCGCCGTGCCATAGCCCGCAGTATAGGGGAAGCCGCGCAGGCCCGCCGTGGAGGCGATGCAGAGGATCCGGCCGCGCTCCGCCGCGATGAGATCGTCGAGCGCCGCCTTGCAGCAATGAAAGACGCCGTCGAGGTTCACCGCGAGCATTCGGTGCAGCATCTCGATGTCGGTTTTTGCAAACGGGGCGCTTTCGGCGGCGCCGGCATTCGCGACGAGTATAGAGATAGGTCCCTGCCGCTCCTTCGCGCCGGCGATGGCCGCCGCGATCTGTGATGCGTCGGTAACGTCGGCGGCAATTCCGTTCGGCCCAAGCGTCTCCAGGCGACGGCCGATCCGGGTCACAGCGGCGCCTTCGCTCTCCAGTGCCGTTGCAATGGTCGCGCCGATGCCGGTGCCCCCGCCGGTGACGATCGCATGCTGTCCTTGCAGCCTCATGCCTTGAGCTCCGCTTCGCGTTGGAAGTTGCGGGCGAGCTGCGCCATGCCGCCCAGATAGGGGTTCGGCACCGCGACCCGGCGATAATCCTGGCTGGCAGCCGCCCGCAGGGTCCAGCTCGGATCGACCAGATGCGGCCGGGCCAAAGCGACCAGATCGGCGCGGCCGGCGGCGAGGATCGAGTTCACATGATCGGGCTCGTAGATATTGCCGACCGCCATGGTGGTGACGCGGCCCTCATTGCGGACCTGATCGGCAAAGGGGGTCTGGAACATGCGGCCGTAGATCGGCTGGCAGTCCGCCCAGGTCTGGCCGGCGGAGACGTCGATCAGATCCGCGCCCGCGTCCCAGAAGGCTTGACCGATCTCGACCGCGTCATCCGGCGTGATGCCCAGCTCGCCCATCCAGTCGTTTGCCGAAATGCGAACCGACATGGGCCGGCTCTCCGGCCAGGCGGCGCGCATCGCGCGAAACACCTCAAGCGGGAAGCGGAGCCTGTTCTCGAGGCTGCCGCCATAGTCGTCGGTCCGCTTGTTGGTGAGCGGGGTGATGAAGGAGGAGAGCAGATAGCCGTGCGCGGCGTGGAGCTCGATCATGTCGAACCCGGCTTCGAGGCCAAGGCGCGTGGCGGCGACGAACTCTGTGACGACCGCGTCCATGTCGGCGCGGGTCATCGGATGGGGGATCTGGTTGTCCGGGCTCCAGGGCACATTCGACGCGGCCATGATCGGCCAGTTGCCGCTCTCCAACGGCACGTCATAGCCCTCCCAGCCAAGCTTGGTTGAGCCCTTCGGTCCGCTATGGCCAAGCTGGAGGCAGAATTTCGCCTCGCTGTTGGCGTGGACGAAATCGACGATCCGCCGCCAGGCCGCGACCTGCTCCGGCGTGTAGAGACCCGGACAGCCCGGCGTGATCCGTCCCTCGGGCGAGACGCAGGTCATCTCCGTATAGACGAGCCCGGCGCCGCCCTGGGCGCGGGCGCCGTAATGGACGAGGTGGAAGTCGTTCGGGCAGCCGTTCTCGGCTAAGTAGGTCGCCATGGGCGAGACGACGACGCGGTTGGCGAGCTCCATGTCTCGGAGGCGGAAGGGCGCGAACATGGGTGGCGCCGGCTCGTTCACCGCCCGCCCGCGGGCCTGGGACTGGAACCAGCATTCGACGCCCTCCAGCCAGTCCTTGTCGCGCAGGCGGAGGTTTTCGTGGCTGACGCGCTGGCTACGGGTGAGCAGGGAATAAGCGAACTGGATCGGCGCGAAATGGAGGTAGCGGTCCAAAGTCTCGAACCATTCGGTCGAGTTGCGGGCACTGTTCTGGAGCTTCAGAACCTCCAGGTTCCGTTCCGCCTGATATTCGGCGAGCGCGGCCTCGCGGGTCAGGCCCGGCCGGTTCAGGACCTCGGCCAGCTTGATCGCATCCTCCAGCGCCAACTTGGTGCCGGAGCCGATCGAGAAATGAGCGGTATGCGCGGCGTCGCCGAGCAGGATGAGCTTGCCATAATCCCAGCGGTCGCAGACGATCCGGCGGAAGGTCAGCCAGGCCTGCGGTCCGGGCAGGTGGGTGGCGTTGGACATCAGGGGATGCCCGTCCAGATATTTGGCGAAGATGCGCTCGCAGAGCGCGATCGCGGCGGGCTGGTCCATCGCGTCGAGGCCGAGCCCGGCCCAGGTCTCCGGGTCCATTTCGACAATGAAGGTCGAGAGACTGTCGTCGAACCGATAAGCGTGCGCCCAGACCCAGCCCGCCTCGGTCTGTTCGAAGGCGAAGGTGAAGGCGTCGAAGACCTTGTTCGTGCCGAACCAGAAGAACTTGTTGCGGCGGACCTGGATGTCGACGCCGAAATGCGCCTCGTAGCGGTCGCGGATGCGACTGTTGGCGCCGTCGGCGGCGATGACGAGGTCATAGTCCGCCCAGTCTGCCAGGTCCGATCCGCCCTCACGCTCGAAATGGAGATTGACGCCAAGCTGCCGCGCCCGGTCCTGCAGGATATTCAGCAGCCGCTTGCGGCCGATGCCGATGAAGCCGTGCCCGGACGAGCGGATCGCTTCGCCATGGATGTGAACGTCGATATCGTCCCAATGGGCGAATTCGCCGGCGATGACCGCACCGGAGACGGGGTCGTTGGCGATCAGATTCTCGACCGTCTGGTCGGAGAAGACGACACCCCAGCCGAAGGTGTCGTCAGGGCGGTTCCGCTCGAACAGGTCGATCTCGTGGGCGGGCTCGCGCAGCTTCATCGAGATGGCGAAATAGAGCCCGGCCGGACCGCCACCGAGGCATGCGATGCGCATTCCGCTCCTCCAATTACTTTAGGTCTAAACTATCCAATCGTTGATCGTGGTCAAGCCCTTGCGTCGGGCAGGTAATGGGACAGAAAATCCGGGGTTTCCGCCGCGATCCGGCTAGGCAAGTGATATACAATCCGTTAACCCTCCGGAACAACGGCAGAGCGTTCGATTCTGGCGATAAAAGACGGTGGGAGGCATTCATGCCGATTCAGGGTAATTATTTTTCCTTGGATTCCAGCGAACCGGCCTCCCGATCCAGACCAGGCGGACGGCGCAAGGCGCTCCTGATCGGCACCAGCCTCATGGTCTATGCCGCGCTGCCGTCGGCGGCGATGGCTCAGCAGCAATGCGGGGCGCCGCCTCCCTCCGGCACGGTGACCTGCGCGCCCGCGGGAAACCCTTATCCCGCCGGTGTCAGCTATCCAAACACGGCTGAAGATCTCACCGTCGTCGTTCAGCCCGGCGTCCAGATCCTTCAGGGCGTCGACATCAACTCCAATATCGGGGACGTCGATCTTCGCCTCGAAGGCCAGACCAATACCCTCATCAGTTCTAATCAGGACGGCACTCGCGGGGTGAACGTTGTCTCGACGCAGGGGACGGTATTTGTCGGCGCGGACGATGTCCTGACCCAGGGCAACAACGCGACCGGCATCAATGCAAGCAGCCGTGACGGCACCGACGTGGTGGCGGATCTCGTCTCGACCTCTGGCGCCAATTCTGCCGGCGTAATCGCGACGTCAAACGGCTCGGGATTTGCCGGGCCCGGCCCGGTCACTGTGACCACCAATGGGATCCTCACTCAAGGCGACAATTCCACCGGCGTCATCGCCTCTGCTGGCGGCGGGAAATACAGCAGCGGCACAATTACCGTGAACAGCGGCACCCTGCTTACGACCGGCCAGAATTCGGACGGCATCGTGGTGACCACGGGCGCGCCCTCGAAATATGGCCCGGTGGGCGCCATCACGATCAATTCGGGCACCCTCGCCACGCTCGGCGACGACAGCACCGGCATTTCCGCGACCAGCGAGGGCGGTTCGGTCTTCATCAGTGGCGGTTCGGTTGCGACGACGGGCGATAACAGCGCCGGTATCGACGTGACGATCAATCCCCAGGGGCCGTATACCTCGCCAGGTGTCGTCTCCATCAATATGGATCTGGTGAGCACACAGGGCGCCAACAGCAACGCGGTCGTCGTCAACGGTGGCTCGAATTTCGTTTATCTCGATCTCGGCACGGTCAATACGGGCGGCGACTTCAGCACCGGCATCACCGCGATCAGCAATTCCAGCGCCAATGTTCGCGCCACGTCGGTGACCACTCATGGCGACAATTCTCCCGGCATCGTTGCCATCGCAGATCCCACGAATCTCGGTGGCGGCACCGCCTCGGTCATTGCCGGGTCGGTCACCACCGGCGGCGACAACAGCCCCGGCATTATCGTCTCGGCGTCGCAGACCGCCTCGGTAACGGCCACGAGCGTCGTGACGACCGGCGACAATTCGCCGGGCGTTGTGGTCACCCAGGTCGATGTACCGCCGCCGCCGCCGCCTCCGCCTCCGACGCCCACCAGTCCGACGGGTGCGGCCGGTCTCGCCGGCCCGGCCGCTCCCAACGTGATCGGCGTCGGGCCCGGTACCACCGTCGTCGTCGGCACATCGAATACCGCCGGCAATAACAGCCCTGCGGTAACAGGAGTCTCGGCCAATGGCTGGGTCCAGATCAGCAGCAACACCGCGACGACGACGGGCAATAACAGCGCCGGTGTGACCGCGGACGCCTTTACCGACGTGCAGATCGCCAGCGGCACCGTGAACACGAGCGGCGCCAATTCCATCGGTATCGCGGCCGCCGCCTATTATGGCTATATCGACCTGCACAGCGTCAATGTGACGACGACCGGCAACAACGCCGTCGGCATTTTCGCCATCAGCGGCGGACCGCTCAACGGCGGCGGGGATGTCTATATCGACAGTGGCGCGGTCGCGACCTCCGGCGCCAATTCGACCGGCATCCTTGCGCTCGCCGGCCTCGGCACGAATTCGACCGCCGGCTCGATCGATATCCGCAGCACGACCGTTACCACGAATGGCAACAATTCGCTGGGCATCGCGGCGTTGGCCTATGGCGACGTCGCGATCACCAGCAACGCGGTGACCACGCACGGCGCCGAAAGCATCGGTATCTACGGCAGCTCTTATTATGGCGACGTCACCGTCACGAGCGGCTCGGTTACCACTACCGGCGACGACTCGACCGGCATCGTCGGGCTCGCTTATGATGGCAATGTCGCTGTGACCAGCGGCACGGTCAGCACGACCGGCGATGGCGCCACCGGCATCTTTGGCAGGGCGAGCGGCAATGTCACCGTTACCAGCACGTCTGTCACGACGGCGGGCGAGAATTCGATCGGCATCGACGTGGGGGCGATTGGCGGGAATGCGACTGTCACCAGCGGGACGGTGCGCACGACGGGCGACTATGCCTATGGCATCAGCGCGTATGCCCGAAACGGCAATGTGTCTGTCACCAGCACCGGCGTGACCACGACGGGCTATGCATCGGGCGGCATCCGGACGGCCTCCATTTACGGCAATACGACGATCACCAGCGGCTCGGTCTCGACCGCGACCGATTTCAGCGACGCCATCAACGCCTTCGCCGTTTACGGAAATATCGTCGTCACGAGCAGCGGCCCGGTCAGCACGATCGGCAATGGCAGCGACGGCATCGATACGTTCAGCTATTTCGGCAACATCACGATCACCAGCAACGGCACGGTCACCACCACGGGCAACAGCTCGACGGGTATCGAGAGCCAGGCCTATGGCGATGGCAATATCCAGATCACGAGTGGCGGCGCGATCACGACCAGCGGCACCAACAGCCATGGCATTTACGCTTATGCCGAGAATGGGACCGTCAATGTCGGCAGCACCGCGGCGATCCGAACCGGCGGCACCGGCGCGGTCGGCATCTATGCGCTGTCCAACGAGGCGGTGACGGTCAACTCGACCTCGGTCACCACGACCGGGAACAACGCCATTGGCATTATCGCGGCCGACACTGGCGCCGGCGTCGGCTCGGTCTCCGTCACCAGCGGCTCCGTCAGCACGAGCGGAACGGGCAGCATCGGCATCGACGCGGTAGCGACGAACGGCACGGTCAGCGTCACCAGCAACACGATCACCACTACCGGTGCCGGCGCGACGGGCCTGTTCGCCGGCTCGACGGCCGGCAATGTCACCGTCAACAGCACCGGCCTGGTCAGCACCCAGGGCGCCGGCGCCAACGGCATTGAAGCGCGGATTGTTGGCGCCGGCAATATCGGCGTCACCAATGCCGGGATTACGACCACGGGCGCCAATACCATCGGGGTGCTCGCGCTCGCGACGACCGGCAATGCGACGGTGACGAGCAGCGGCACGGTCAGCGCCACCGGCGCCGGTTCCCGCGGCATCGATGCGCGGGCGCAGACCGGCAACGTGTCGGTCACCAGCGCCACCGTCACCAGCAACGGCCTCGGCATCAATGCCGCGTCCGCCGGCGGCACCTCGTCGGTGACCAGCGGCACGGTCACCTCCACGGCGGGCGGCGGCATCGTCGCGACCGCGACCGGGGCGGTGACGGTTACCAGCACGACGGTGACCAGCGCGGGCTCCGGTATCCTTGGCGCCTCGACCAACGGCCCGGTGACCGTGACCAGCGGCAGCGTGACCACGAGCGGCGCCGCCGCGCTGGGCATCAGCGCCGTCGCCAACGGCAATGCCTCGGTCACCAGCAGCGGCACGGTGACGACGGCGGGGGTCGGCGCGACCGGTATCACCGCCACGTCGGGTGCCGGCACGGCCGTCGTCGACGCGAATAATGTGAGTGTGGCCGGCGCAGCGACCAACGCCATCAACGTCACCTCCGCGACCACCAGCACCGTCACCGTCCGCGGCCTGATCGCTGCCACCAACGGTTTCGCGATCGACGCCAATGGCGGGGCCGCCACGATCGGGATCCTCGCGGCGGGCACGGTCCGCGGCCGCATCGACGGGACCGGCGCGGCCGACACGGTGAACAATGCCGGCCTGTTCGACGCGATCGGCGACAGCGATTTCGGTGGCGGGGCCGACACGTTCAACAACAGCGGCACGACCCGCTCGATCAATGGCGTGGTGAACTTCACCGGGCTGGAGACATTCAACAATACCGGTCGCGTCGAATTGCGGGATGGCGCCATCGGCGACCGCCTGAATGTCAGCGGTGCCTTCATCGGCGGCGCCAACAGCCGGCTCGGTGTCGACGTCAATCTGGTGACGTCCACGGCCGACGTGCTCGGGACGGGCGCCGCAACCGGCTCGACCATCATCGACGTCAACCTGCTGAGCCCGCCCGTCTTCAATCTGACGGGCACGCTCGTGGTCGACGGCTCGGTGGGCACGAGCGCGACCGCGTTCACGCTGGCGGGCGGGATCCAGAATTTCCCCTATATCCGCCTCAACCTGCTGTTCGATGCGCCGAACAACAACTTCCTGATCCAGGCGCTGCCCGACCAGCCGGTCTTCGAGACGGTCGAGCAGGCCGAGATGGCCACCAACTTCTGGTACCAGAGCGCCGATGCGATCTCCGCCCAGCTCGAGGCGGCGCGCGACGGCCTGGTGCCGGTGGGCACGGTGCAGACCAACAATCTCGCCGGCGATGGCCGCCTGGGCGGCTGGGTGCAGGCGCTCGGCGGCAATATCGATCGCACCGCGACGCAGACCTTCAACAGCACCGTCTTCGACACCAGCTACCAGCAGGATTATCGGGGCGTGCAAGCCGGTCTCGACTGGCAGAATGGCGGGACCATTGTCGGCGTCAGCTTCGGCTATGGCAAATCCGACGTCGATTTCGACGTCACCTTCAACAGCGTCCAGCTGGAAGGCTATAATCTCGGCGCCTACGCAGCGTTCCAGTCGCGCGGCTTCTTCTTCAACGCGATCGCCAAAGTCGACTGGATCGACGTGGACTCGACGCCGGGCGGCGGGCTGCTGGCCCAGTTCAACGCCAACGCATGGGGCCTGCGCGGCAGCGCCGGTTACCGCTTCCATAGCGGCAATGTCTATTTCGAGCCGTCGGTCAGCCTGTCCTGGGTGAACGTCAGCATCGACGACTATAGCGTGGGCGGCGCCTCGGTCAGCTTCGACGATATCGAGAGCTTCCGCGGCGCGGCGGGCCTGCGCATCGGCGGCGAGTTCCGCCAGCCCAATGGCGGGACCTGGTCGCCGTTCATCGGCATTTTCGCGGTGGACGAGTTCTCGGGCGACAACCGGGCCACCTTCACCCTCGGCCCATCGATCGGCCTCCAGCAGGACGCGCCGGGCACCTATGGCGAAGCGACCGCCGGGATCAACTATTCGACCGGCCGGCTCGAGGTGTTCGCGCGCGGCGAGCTGGACTTTGGCGGCGATCGCGACGGCCTCAGCGGCCGCGCGGGCGTCCGCTTCCGTTTCTGATCGCCGGGGCGCGTGGCTGAAGAGGGCACGGTTTCGGTTGCCGGGTTCGACGTGCGCATCGCCTGGCGGCGCGACGATCCCGCGATCGAGGCCGACGCCATCGATATGTGGACCCGGCTAGGCATCCTGCCGTCGGAGGTGAGGCCGGAGGACCGGGCCAAGCAGCTGGCCGCCGCCGCCTATAGCGAAGGCCGGCTCGCCGCCGTCGCGACCGGCGTGGTCGAGCATATCGAATTCCTGCGCGCTCGCTTCGTGGTGATGCGCAGCATGACCGCACCTGACTTCCGGCGGACCCACGCCCAGATCGCGCTCGCCTTGCCAACCATGACCATGCTCGCGGACTGGGCCAAGGCGAATCCTGAGGAAAAGATCGCGGGGCTGATCGCCTTCGTCGAGCCCGGCGCCTGGGGCGAGGCGGCACGCATGCCGCGGGGGCCTCATTTCGGTTGGACGCTCGTCGCCTACACCCATGACGGCAAGCAGGTCCGCGTCGTATGGTTCGACCATTATCGGGTCGGGTCATGACGCCGGAGGAAATGGTCCCCGACTTTGAGCTGCGTCCGGCCTGGCGGCTCGGCGATGCGCGGATCGAGGCCGACGCGATCGCCTTCTGGACGCGGCTCGGCATCCTCCCCGCCGATGTGACGCCGGAGGAAAGGGCGAAGGAGCTGGTCGCAGTCGCCTACAAGGACGATCGGATCGCCGGCGTACACACTGCGCGGATCGAGCGGGTCGAGCAGGTCCGCACCCGTTTGGCAATGCTGCGCAGCGCCGTCGATCCTGACCATCGGCGGACTCATGTCTCGATGGCGCTGACGCTCTATTCACGGGCTCTGCTCGCGCGCTGGTCCCGCGAGCATCCCGATGAGCGGCTCGGCGGTCTTGGCGCGATCCTGGAGAGTCAGCAACTGGCCGAGCGCGGGGCGCAGCCCTTTTGGCCGCAGACACGCTTCATTCTCGCTGGCTACCTCGCGGACGGCCGGCAGCTGCGCATTTCTTGGTTCGAGGACTTCCGCGTCGATTGCTATTGAGACGGGGCCCGTTCAGCCTTGCGGCGGAACAAGCGGGCCGAAGTCGGGATCGAAGGAGATCAGGCTCTGGATGTCCGGCGATTGCACGCCGAGCGCCATCGGGCAGCGCACGTCTGGGATCACCGCGACGTCGAACAATTCCTTGATCGCGCCGTTGAGCCGGATCCACTCGACCAGATCGCCGCTCCGAAGATCGACGATGCACACCCCGCACCAGGGCTCGCCGTCGCGCTTCTTCAGTTCGTCCTGTAGCGCGAGCCCGCCAAAGGCGCCGTCGCGGGGCAAGGAAACGGTCGCGATCGCATGGCCGTTGTGGATGGCCAGGCCGCGCAGGAAGCCGGGGCAGAAGGCGATGTCGGTCTTGGCGCCGGTCTCGGGATCGATCCGCGCGATCTGGCCGCGGCCGCTGTCGAGCAGATAGATGCCGTCCGCAGTGACGCGCGGGCTGTGCGGCATGCTCAGCTGGTCGGTGACGACGCGGTCGTGGCGGACGTCGATCAGCACGCCCCCTTCGTGCCGCCGGTCCCGCCAGCCATTGATCATGTCGGACCGGCTGACCGCGGTGACGTAAGCCGGCGCGCCATCCGCCATGGCGAGACCGTTCAGGTGACAGCGGTCCTCGGCGGCGAGGCGCGAGATGAAGCTTGGTTTCCACAAAGGCTTGAAGCCGTGCGTGACGCTCATCGTCGCGAGACAGCTGAACTTCGTATTCACGAAGATCACCCGCCCGGCCTTGTCCACGTTGAGTTCGTGGACGTCGATATCGCCGGTGGTCTGGGCGTTGCGGGGGACGTAGAGCCGGTCGAAATGCTCGTTGGCACGCTCGTGCGGCGCGAGGACGTTCTCCAGCCGCCAGATCTGGAAGAGCGAGCCGACATAAAGACGCTGCGGGGTCGCGTGCAGGCCCATGGCGCGCACGTAATTCTGCTGGTGAAAGCTGACCTGGCCGTTGCCCATCATCCCGACGAGGAAGAGCTGGCCGGTCTGGTAGGAGCTGAAGGCGAGGCTGCAATTGTTGCGGATCAGCCAGTTGCCGAAACCGCGCGAGACGCTGATCTGGGTCTGGTCGGCAGCGGGCTGGGCCGGCTGCGGCGCGGCCTGGGCTTCCTCGACGGCGACATCGAGCGCGGTTTCGACCGCTGACTTCTTCTTCGCCATCTTTCCCCCGGTCCGCGGTTCGCGCCTGATCCTAGTGCCTAATCCTGCCCGTTCAACAGATGGCGGACGATCAGATCGGCGGCGTCGTCGGCATTCATTGCCATCGTATCGATGCGGATTTCGGGCCGCTCCGGCGCCTCATACGGGGAATCGACGCCGGTGAAATTGGCCAGCTTGCCGGCGCGGGCCTTCTTGTAGAGGCCCTTCACATCACGCCGCTCGGCCTCGGCCAGCGGGGTGTCGACGAAGATCTCGATGAAGTCGCCGTCCGGCACCAGCTCGCGCACCATCGCCCGCTCGGCGCGGAACGGGCTGATGAAGGCGGTGAGCACGATCAGGCCCGCATCCATCATCAGCTTCGCCGCCTCGCCGGCGCGGCGGATATTCTCGACCCGGTCGGCGGCGGTGAAGCCCAGATCCTTGTTGAGGCCGAGCCGGACATTGTCGCCGTCGAGCAGGAAGGTGTGGCGGCCGCGCGCGTGCAGCTTGCGTTCGACCAGATTGGCGATGGTCGATTTTCCGGCCCCGGAAAGACCGGTGAACCAGAGCAGTTTCGGCTTTTGATGCATCAGCGCGGCGCGGCGCTCCGGGGTGACCGTAGACAGCTGCTCGTGCAGATTCTCGGACCGGCGAAGCGCGAAGCGGACGAGGCCCGCGGCGACGGTGGCCGCGGTCAGCCGGTCAATCAGGATGAAACCGCCGAGCGCGCGGCTTTGCTCATAGGGCTCGAAGACGATCGGGCGGGCGGTGTGGACGACGGCGTCGCCAATCTCGTTCAGCGCAAGCGTCCGCGCCGCAAGCTGCTCCATCGTGTCGATGCCAAGCTTGAATTTGGGCTCCTGCACGGTGGCGGGAACGGTTTGGGTGCCGAGCTTCAGCAGATATTGGCGGCCGGGAAGCAGGGCTTCCTCCGCCATCCAGATCAAGGTCGCCTCGAACTGGTCGGCGAGCTGGGGCGGCTCTCCCGCGATGATCGTGTCGCCGCGCGAGCAATCCACTTCGGTCGTGAAATTGAGCGCAACGGACTGGCCGGCTTCGGCCTGATCGAGATCGCCGCCCATCGCCGCGATGCGGGCGATGGTGGCGTGGGTTCCGGCAGGAGCGACAGTAACCGCGTCGCCTGGCCTGACGCTGCCGGCGGCGATCATGCCCGCATAGAAGCGCGCGCCGCCTTCGCGGATCACTTGCTGGACGGGCAGGCGGAGGCCCGAGACGGCGGGGCCGCGGGCCGGTTCGACCGCTTCCAGGAACGGCAGGAGCGCCGGACCGGAATACCATGGCATGTTCGGCGAGACGGCGGTGATGTTGTCGCCCGCCAGCGCCGAAACCGGGATGGCGGTCACAGCATCGATGTCGACGCTGCCGGCGAAGGCGGCGAAGTCCGCCACGATCCCGTCGAACCTCTTCTGGTCGTAGCCCACCAGGTCCAGCTTGTTCACCGCGAGCACGAAGCTGCGGATGCCGAGCAAGCGGGCGATGGTGGCGTGGCGGCGGGTCTGGGTCAGCACGCCCTTGGTCGCGTCGACCAGCACGATGGCAAGCTCTGCGCGCGAGGCGCCGGTCGCCATGTTGCGCGTATATTGCTCGTGGCCCGGCGTGTCGGCGAGGATGAACCGGCGCTCGCCACGTTGAAAATAGAGATAGGCGACGTCGATCGTGATGCCCTGCTCGCGCTCCGCCTCGAGCCCATCGGCGAGCAAGGAGAAATCGGTGACGCCCTCCAATTTGTCGGCGGGCAGCGCCTGGCAGTCGTGCAGCAGCCGGCCGATCAAGGTCGACTTGCCGTCGTCGACCGAGCCGCAGGTGAGCAGGCGGAGCAAAGAGGCGGCCATCAGAAATAACCCTGCCGTTTCTTGCGCTCCATCGAGGCGGGCTGGTCCTTGTCGATCAGCCGCCCGGCGCGTTCCGAGCTGCCGTCGCGGGCCATTTCGGCGAGCACCTCCTCGATCGTCGCCGCGTCACTTTCGAGCGCGCCGGTGAGCGGCCAGCAGCCGACGGTACGGACGCGGACGCGCCGGGTCACAGCCTCTTCGCCGGGGGCGAAGGGGTAGCGCGTTTCCTCGTCGAGGATGAGCAAGGTGCCGTCGCGCGCCACGGTCGGGCGCTCGGCCGCGAAATAGAGGGAGGCGACCGCGAGCTTTTCGCGGGCGACATAGGCCCAGATGTCGCGCTCGGTCCAATCGGAGAGCGGGAAGACGCGCAAGCTCTCGCCCGGCGCGCGGCGGCCATTGTAGAGCTGCCAGAGTTCGGGCCGCTGCTTCTTCGGATCCCAGCCATGGCTCGCCGAGCGGACCGAGAAAATCCGCTCCTTGGCGCGACTCATCTCCTCGTCGCGCCGGGCGCCGCCAAAGGCCAGGTCGAAGCGGCCGGCATCCAGCGCCTGCTTCAGCCCCTCGGTCTTCCAGAGTTCGGTGTGCAGGGCGGCGCCATGCTCGAACGGGTTGATGCCGCGCGCCTCCGCATCGGGATTGCGGTGGACGATCAGCTCCATACCGGCTTCCACGGCGAGGCTATCGCGCAGCGCATAGAGTTCGGCGAACTTCCAGCTCGTATCGACATGGAGCAATGGAAAGGGCGGCCGGGCGGGGAAGAAGGCCTTGCGGGCGAGGTGCAGCATGACGACGCTGTCCTTGCCGCCGGAGAAGAGCATGACCGGCCGCTCCGCCTCGGCCACCGCCTCGCGGATGATATGGATGGCCTCCGCCTCCAACCTGCCCAGATGATCCCCTGTCACGGCGTGTGTCGTGCAGGCTGGGCAGGGCAGAGGTCAACCGGGAAAGCGGCAGGCGCGTCCTAAGGGTCCGGACTCAATACCGGCAACGGCCGTGACGGAGCGGATTTTGAGCCAGGGCAAGAAGCGAGGAGGGAGCGATGCTGGCGCATCGTGACCGACGCTGCGACGTAGCCTTGGCCCAAAATCCGCCCGCCGCTTCGCGATCGCCCGGAGAAGGCCGCCGGCTGCGTCGGTCGGTTTGTCCGGGCAACCAGCCCGGCCTGCACCGCCCTTCTTGCCGGCGACCTTCTCCGGACGATCCCGGCCTTTGCCGGTATCGAGTCCGGACCCTAGTCGAACAAATCCTCGAAGAAGGATCTGCGGCGCGGCTGGCTGTGCCTGTCGTGCCTCTGCTGGCGGTGGCCATCGTCGTCGCCATAAAAAGCCGGACGGTCGCCGCGCGGATCGGGGACGCGCTGCACCCCGGCGGGCGCGGCATAAGGCTGGGGCGCGGGCTCCTGGGCGCCACTGCGCTCGATGATCTTGTCGAGCTCGCCGCGATCGAGCCAGACGCCGCGGCATTGCGGGCAATAGTCGATCTCGACGCCCTGGCGGTCGCTCATCACGAGCGGGATCTTGCAGACAGGGCACGGCATTCCAACGGCAGGGTTGGTCATTACAAACTCCTGGAAATTTTGGCTGATAGGTGAGTGGTGGGGCGCCCAGAGGCGCACTTATCAGTTCGGTGGCGGTGGCACCGGGAAGATGATCCGCGCATAGCGGTTGAGCGGATCGGCCACGCCGTCCGGAGTCATCATCTGCGGCTCGTCTTCGCCGACGGGCCGCAGCACGATCACAGCGCGAGGAACGCCGTTGCTGACGAGTGCGTCGGCGACGGCGCGGGCGCGGCGCTGGGTCAAGCGGCGGTTGCTCGCCTGCGAGCCTTTATTGTCGGCGTTGGCCAGTATTTCGACGGCGACCCGGCCATTCTGACGATAATCCTCCGCCATGCGCTCGACGACGGCGATTCCCTCGCCCTCCACGCGGGCGCTGCCGAGCGCGAAATAGACGGTCGATGGGCCGGTCTCGGGCCATGGGCGCGGGCGGACGGGGACCGCCGCACGCGGCGCGGGCGATGGAGTAGGTGCCGGCGAAGGCGCTGCCTGGAGCAGGACTGCCAGAAGGAACGCAAGCCAAGGCATGGCGTCTACATAGGATGGCGAGGCCGGCGCGCAATGTGCGTCTTCACGGACGCCTCGCAGGTTCGCGCAAGGTCATGGCACCGGGAGAGGGTGAAAATAGATTTCGGCACGCCGGTTCTGAGGGTTCTGCCTGTCATCCGCCGTGTCGACGAGCAGACGTGCCTCGCCGCTTGCACGCAGGGTGATTGCACGTCCGGGCACACCACGTCTCGCAAGATAGGCTGCGACGATCGCGGCGCGCCGCCTCGACAACCGCCGGTTGTACGTGGCCGAGCCGCTGGCGTCGGCATGTCCGGCGATCTCGATGCCTTCCAAGCGGCGCGCGACAAAGGTTGTGGCCGCCCGATCCAGCACGGTTCGATCTTCGGGCCGGATCCGACTGCTGTTCAAA
Source organism: Allosphingosinicella sp. (assembly GCA_044225925.1). Taxonomy (GTDB): domain Bacteria; phylum Pseudomonadota; class Alphaproteobacteria; order Sphingomonadales; family Sphingomonadaceae; genus Allosphingosinicella. The sequence continues at coordinate 15,688 of JBGAHY010000015.1, read as the reverse complement.
TCGAAATGCACAGTCGGGACCATATCAAATTCAACGACCACTCCCTCCCGCGGGGGCCATGCGGGGCGCTGTACACTGTCGGGCGAATCGGCGGCGGGCGGCGTGGATGACGGGGCCGTCTGGACCAGGGCGGCAGCGGCGAGCAGGGGCCAAGACATCGGAGCATCATAGGATGCCGGAATCTGCACGCAACGGTCGCATTCGGGCGGGCCGGAAACCGGTTACCAATTTGGCCCGGATGCTTTAGAAACCTCGCGAACGGGAGGGTCGATTGGCGGAACGGATCATCTGCTTCGGCGAGCTGCTGCTGCGCCTGACCGCGCCGGGGCGGGAATTGCTGCTGCAGAGCGGGCGGCTCGACGTCCATGTCGGTGGGGCCGAGGCGAATGTCGCGGTCGGACTGGCGCGGCTCGGCCATGGCACGGCGATGGTGAGCCGGGTGCCCGCCAATGCGTTGGGCGACGCCGCCGCCGGCGCTCTCCGCCGCTATGGCGTCGACACGAAGGGCGTCGCGACGGGGGAGGGGCGGATGGGCCTTTATTTCCTGTCGCCGGGCGCGGGGCTGCGGCCGTCCGACATCGCCTATGACCGGGAGGGCAGCGCCTTCGCGCTGGCCGGCCCGGAGGATTTCGACTGGGACACGTTGCTTGCCGGCGCCGACCTGCTGCACCTCTCCGGCATCACGCCCGCGCTTGGGCCGTGCTCCGCCGAGGCCGCGAAGGCGGCGGCGCGGGCAGCGAAGGCGAAGGGCGTCCCGATCTCTTTCGACGGCAATTACCGGGCGCAGCTCTGGAGCCGCTGGGACAGCGATCCGGCCGCGATCCTGAACGAGCTGGTCGGCCAGGCGGACATTCTTTTCGGCAATCACCGCGACATTTCGCTGCTGCTTGGGCGGGAGTTCAGCGGCGACGGGCCGGAGCGGCGGCGCGAGGCGGCCGAGGCGGCCTTCGCCGCTTTCCCCGGCCTCAAGCTGATCGCCTCGACGGCGCGGCACGTCACCGATGCCGACACGCACCGGATCGCCGCGCGGCTCGACGGGCGCGACGGCTTCGCGCAGACCGAGGAGGTGGTGGTCGCCGGTATTGTCGACCGGATCGGCGCCGGCGACGCCTTCGCCGCCGGCATCCTGCATGGCATGTTGAGCGGGGAGGATCTCGACCGAACCGTCCATGCCGGCCTTGCGCTCACCTGCCTGAAGCATAGCCTGCCGGGCGATGCGAGCCTGTTCGGGGCGCGGGATATCGAGACGTTCCTCGCGGGCGAACTGGACGTCAGACGCTGAGGCGTCGATCTTCACGCTTGCCGTGGACACCGGTGTCAGAGAAAATGCGAGCATGACCAAGTCGCTGCGCCTCGACCCTGATCGCCTCTTTCCGGCCGAGCCGCGCACCCGCGACATTGCCCGCGCGCTCTACGAACCGGTGCGCGGCCTGCCGATTGTCAGCCCGCACGGCCACACCGACCCCGCCTGGTTCGCCACCAACGCGCCCTTCACCGACCCCGCGAGCCTGCTGATCGTCCCCGATCATTATGTCTTCCGCATGCTCTATTCGCAGGGTGTGACGCTTGAGGCGCTCGGAGTTCCAACGGTGGACGGCAGCCCGACCGAGGGCGACCCGCGGAAGATCTGGCGGCTGTTCGCCGAACATTATCATCTGTTCCGGGGTACGCCCTCGCGGCTCTGGCTGGACTGGGTGTTCGCCGAGGCGTTCGGGCTCGATGTCCGGCTCGAGCCGGCCACCGCCGACCACTATTACGACATGATCGAGGCGGCGCTGAAGACGGCCGCTTTCCGCCCCCGCGCCCTGTTCGAGCGGTTCGGCATCGAGCTGATCGCCACCACGGAAAGCCCTATCGACCCGCTCGATCATCACCTGGCGATCCGCGCCAGCGGCTGGGGCGGGCGCGTCGTCACGGCCTATCGGCCCGATCCCGTGATGGACCCCGAGTTTCCCGGATTCAGCGCCAACCTTGAAGCCTTCGGTGGGCTTGCGGGCGAGGATGTCTCGACCTTCGCCGGCTATCTCCGCGCGCACGAGAATCGCCGGGCCTGGTTCCGGGAAATGGGCGCGACCTCGACCGATCATGGGCATCCCAGCGCCTTCACCGCCGACCTGCCGCGGAGCGCGCTGGAGGCGCTCTACGCCAGGATACGCGGCGGCGCGTTCACGCCGGCCGAGGCGGAGCTGTTTCGCGGCGCGATGCTGGTCGAGATGGCGCGGATGAGCGTCGAGGACGGGATGGTGATGCAGCTCCATCCCGGCGTGCATCGCAATCACAATGAGTCCGTGCTTGCGCGCTTCGGCCGCGACAAGGGCGCGGATATTCCGACCTCCACGGAATTCGTGCGGGCGCTGAAGCCTTTGCTCGACCGCTTCGGCAACGACCCGCGCCTGACCCTCATCCTCTTCACCATCGACGAGGACGTCTATTCACGCGAGCTTGCGCCGCTCGCCGGCCATTATCCGGCGGTGAAGCTCGGGCCGCCATGGTGGTTCCACGACAGTCCAGAGGGCATGCGGCGGTTTCGGGAACGGGCGACCGAGACGGCGGGCTTCTACAACACGGTCGGCTTCAACGACGACACCCGCGCCTTCCTCTCCATCCCGGCGCGGCACGACGTCGCGCGGCGGATGGACTGCGCCTTCCTGGCCCGGCTGGTCGCCGAGGGGCGGCTGGAGGAGGATGAGGCGCATGAGGTGGCGCGGGCCCTGGCCTATGACCTGGTGAAGGCGGCCTACAAATTGTGACGCCGCGGCTCAGCGAAGCGACTTTGTCTTTGCTCCCGGCCTGGGTGCGAAAGCCGGGCCCGCGGCCAGAGCCGCGCGTCGTCCATCTCGGCATCGGCGCCTTTCACCGGGCACATCAGGCGCTGGTGTTCGACGACCTCGGCTGGGGCGTGACCGCGGCGTCTTTGCGCTCGCCGGCGGTGCGCGAGGCGATGGCGCCGCAGAATGGCCTGTTCAGCCTCGTGACCGGCGAGGAGGTGCGGGTGATCGGGGCGGTCCGCGAGGTGTTGCTCGATACACCGGAATTGGTCGCGCGGATCGCGGCGCCGGCGACGCGGCTGATGACGCTGACCGTGACGGAGAAGGGCTATCTGCCTGGCAGCCGCGCCGTGGCGATCCTTGCCGAGGCGCTGGCGAAGCGGGCCGACGGGATCACCATCATGTCCTGCGACAATCTGCCGCGGAATGGCGCGGTGTTGCGTGAGGCGGTGCTGGCCGCGGCGGGCGATGCGGCGGGCTGGATCGCCGAACATTGCGCCTTCCCCCAGACGATGGTCGACCGGATCGTCCCCGCCACCGAGGAGGCCGACGTCGCCGCGCTGGCCGGCCGGATCGGGCTTGAGGACCGGGCGATGGTCAAGACCGAGCCCTTCACCCAGTGGGTGATCGAGGACCGGTTCGCCGCAGGTGAGCGGCCCGATTTCGCCGCGGTGGGGGTGCAGATCGCCACGGACATCGCACCCTGGGAGGAAGCCAAGCTCCGGCTTCTGAACGGCGCGCATAGCGGCCTCGCTTATCTGGCCGGGCTCGCGGGCATCGCCTTCGTCCACGAGGCCATTGCGACGCCGGGCGGACGCGGCCTCGTCGAAGCCTTGTGGGACGAGGCGGAGCCGACGTTGACGCCGCCGCCGGGGCTCGACCTCGCCGCCTATCGGGCCGCCCTGCTGCGGCGCTTCGCCGATCCGGGGCTCAGGCACCGCACCGTCCAGATCGCGATGGACGGCTCGCAGAAGCTGCCGCAGCGCCTGCTCGCGCCGATCGCCGCGCGGCTGGCGCGCGGGCAGGGGATCGAGACGCTGGCCCTGGCCGTCGCCGCCTGGATGCGCTGGCAACGCGGGCGGACCGATGCGGGCGAGGCCTTCGTGGTCGATGACCCGCTGGCCGCGGAAACCGCGCGGCGTCTCGCCGGCCTCGACGATCCGGTGGACCAGGTGCGGGCGCTCAGTGGCATCGAGGCGATCTTCCCGCCAGCGCTCGCCGCCGATCCCCGGTTCCAGGACGCGCTGACCCGCCAGCTTCGGCGCCTCGCCGAATGCGGCGCGAAGGCGGTGCTTGCCTCCTAGTGGTCCCCGGCGGCCGCTGCGCCGATCCCTGTCTCCGCGCGGATCCGCTGATGGAGGTAGCCGGCCCGATCCACCGCTGCGCGCGGGCTCTTGTCCAGCATCGAAACCAGCCAGATCGTCAGGAACGCCGCCGGCATCGAGAAGATGGTCGGCGACATGAAGGGAAAGATCGCCTTCGCATTGTGCAGGACGTCGACCCAGATCGACTTGGAGAGGATGGTCAGCACGAGCGCGAGCAGCACCCCGACCGTGCCGCCCGCGACCACGCCGCGCGTGGTGCAGCCCTTCCAGAAGAGCGACAGGATCAGCACCGGGAAATTGCCCGACGCGGCAAGCGCGAAGGCGAGGCTGACCATGAAGGCGACGTTGATCTTCTCGAAGGCGATGCCGAGAGCGATAGCGACCAGCGCGAGCACGACCACGGTGATCCGCGAGACGCGCAATTCCTCGTCGCGCTTCGCCTGCCCCTTGCGGACCACGGTCGCGTAGAGGTCGTGCGACACGGCCGAGGCCCCTGACAAAGTGAGGCCAGCGACCACCGCCAGAATCGTCGCGAAAGCGACGGCAGAAACGAAGCCAAGAAAGAGGTTGCCGCCGATCGCCTCGGCGAGATGGATCGCCGCCATGTTGCCGGAGCGGAGCGCACCCGAGGCGTCGACCCAGGCCGGATTGTTGCTGACAAGGACGATCGCGCCGAAGCCGATGATGAAGGTGAGGATGTAGAAATAGCCGATCCAGCCCGTCGCCCAGAGCACCGAAGTGCGCGCCTGGCGGGCGTCGGGCACGGTGAAAAAGCGCATCAGGATGTGCGGCAGCCCGGCGGTACCGAACATCAATGCCATGCCGAACGAGATGGCCGAGATCGGATCCGTGAGGAAGGTGCCCGGTCCCATGATGGAGAGGCCCTTGGCGGCAGCCTGCTCGGGGCCCATCCCGCCGGCGGCGGCGAGGTTCGCCTTCAGTTCGACGGCGCGCGCGAACAGGGCTTCGGGCGAGAAGCCGAACTGGAGCAGCACCGCGAAGGCCATGATCGTCGCACAACCGAGCAGCAGCACCGCCTTGATGACCTGCACCCAGGTGGTCGCGATCATCCCGCCGAACAGGACGTAGAGCGTCATCAACGTGCCGACGATCAGCACGGCGTAGAGATAGTCGAGGTGGAACAGCAATTTGACGAGCTGTCCGGCGCCGACCATCTGCGCGATCAGGTAGAAAAGTACGACCGCGAGCGTCGAGACCGCCGCGAAGCTCCGGACCGGCGGCTGGGCGAAGCGGAAAGAGGCGACGTCGGCGAAGGTGTATTTGCCGAGATTGCGAAGCCGCTCCGCCATCAGGAAGAGGATGAGGGGCCAGCCGACCAGGAAGCCGATCGAATAGATCAGGCCGTCATAACCGACGCTGAAAATCTGCGAGGAGATGCCGAGGAACGAAGCGGCGGACATATAGTCGCCGGCAATGGCGAGCCCGTTGCGGAAGCCGGAGACCCCGCCGCCCGCCGCGTAGAAGTCCGCGCGCGTCTTGGTCCGCCGCGCCGCCCAGCCGGTGATGACCAGAGTGAGCGCGACGAACGCCGCGAACATCGCGATCGCCGGCCAGTTCGGCCCAGGGCCGGTCATTCGCTCTCTCCGTCGCGCAGCGCGCGCACCAGCGGATCATAGTCGCGATTGGCCCGCCGCACGTAGAGGCCGGTCAGCAGGATGGCGAGCAGGATCAAACCGACGCCGACCGGGATGCCCAGCGAGGTGACCCCGCCGCCGATCGGCCTGGCCAGCAGCGACTTGTCGAAGGCGATGAGGGCGATGTAGCCGAAATAGGCGACCAGCATGACGATGCTGAGCGTCCAGGTGAACCGGCCGCGCCGCCGCACAAGCTGCTGGTAGCGCGGGTCGGCGAGCACCTCGTCATAGCGCGCAGCCCCGGCCTCATCCTGCTCTGCCACGCCCGTTCCTCCCGTTTCGCGTTGGCGGAAGGCTGCACCGGATCGCGCCGCGCGGCAAGCGCCGCTCTTTTCGTCGCGCAAGCCGAAACCTGCTGATAAGAGATGCGGATGTTCGACCGACGCACGCTGCTCCAGGCAGCCGCCGCCTCCGTTCTCCTCCTCCCGATGGCCGGCCTGTCCGCGCCGCTGCCCGCCAGGCGCAAGCCGCCCCGGCTGCGGCCCGGCGACACGGTTGGCCTGGTGAGTCCAGCTTACTTCACGGCGGATGATTTCGATCTCGGCCAGGTCCAGGCGACGATCCGCGCCATGGGGCTGGTCCCGCGGCTCGCGCCGCATCTGCTCAGCCGCTACGGCTATCTCGCCGGCACGGACGAGGAGCGCGCGGGCGATCTCAATGCCATGTTCGCCGATCGCGAGGTGAAGGCGATCTTCTGCGTGCGTGGCGGCTGGGGCTGCGCCCGTATCCTGCCGCATCTGAACTGGGAACTGATCCGCGCCAATCCGAAGCTGCTCGTGGGATTCAGCGACATCACCGCGCTGCATCTGGCGCTCGCTGCGCGCACCGATTGCCCCAGCATCCACGGCCCAACCGCGTCCAGCGCCTGGGGACGCCTCTCCTGGGATAGTTTCCACCGCCTCGTCTTCGACGCCGAGACGCCGACCTGGCGCAGCCCGCCAAGCATGGAAGACCGTCTCGCCCAGCGCAGCGGCATCCGCACCTTGCGGCCGGGCCGCGCCTCGGGACCTTTGCTCGGCGGCAACCTCACCGTGCTTTCGGCCCTGGTCGGCACGCCGTTCCTGCCGAGTTTCGAGGGCGCGATCCTGTTCATCGAGGACACCGACGAGGCCCAATATCGGATCGACCGGATGCTGACTCAGCTCAGCCTCGCCGGCATCCTTGGCCGCGTGGCCGGCGTGGTCTTCGGTCAGTGTACCGACTGCGTGGCGAAGGATTCGTCATCGATCGGGGGCTTCACTCTGTCCGAGGTGCTCCAGCAGCATCTGGCCCCGCTCGGCGTTCCCGCCTTTCAGGGCGCGCTCTTCGGCCATGTCTCCGATCAGTTCAGCATGCCGGAGGGCATTCGTGCCGAGATCGATGCGGTCGAGGGCACGATCCGGATTCTGGAACCGGTGGTCGCCTAGCCTAGGCTGTAGTTGCAGGTCCGCCGCCCGCATGCGATTATCGCGCGCGGAGAGGGGGGCTTTCCATGCTGACGATCACCCTGACTACAGCGGGCGCGCTGGCGCTGCTCAACTTCTGGCATTCGCTGCGGATCGCGACCTTGCGCAGTTCGGAGAATATCTGGGTCGGCGATGGCGGCCATCCCAAGCTGTTGGCGCGGATGCGCGGGCACGCGAACTTCGCCGAATATACGCCGATCATCCTGATCCTGATCGGCCTGATCGAGGCGACCAAGGGGACTCATCTCTGGCTGGCGGTCGTCGCCGGCCTGTTCGTGCTCGGCCGCATCTGCCACGCGCTTGGCATGGACGGTTGGAAGCCGGGGCGGATGATCGGCATGGCCTGTACGGCGCCGATCATGATCGGGCTCGGTATCTACGCGATCGCGATTCCCTGGCTGTAAGAGGGCCAATGGTGCCGGGTGTCGGACTCGAACCGACGACCTACCGCTTACAAGGCGGTTGCTCTACCAGCTGAGCTAACCCGGCTGGCCCCTTGGATAGCGCAAATGCGCTAAGCAACGCCGAACGTCCAGCCTTCGGTGGTCGCTACGGCATCAAGGCCGGGCGGATGCCAAAGCGCGCGATCATGCGCCGTCGCGCGCATCCATGCAGAAGTGAGGATCGCGTCTGTCGCGTGATCGGTGTAGTGCGGCAGCGACTTGTGCGGGTTCACGCCGAGACAATGGAGAGCGTCGTCAAGTGCCCCGCCCGTCAGCATCTTGCTACGCCCTGGCGGTATGCCGGCCGCCCGGGCTGCCAAGCTCGTATAAATTTCCACGATGACGGACCCGTCGCGCGGCACTGGCTCGAACGGCCATATTGGAAGCGCGCCGTTCAAGCGATTGAGCATGCGCATCCCGGTCAGGCTGGACTTGCCCACTTGAGCAGCGCCGACAAGGTTGAAGCAACTCGACGGGGTCAGCTTGAGTCCGCTCTGACGCTCCTCGGTAAGACGCAATCTCCCGGCGCCGCCTTCGAACAGATCGCCACAGTCATCCTTGCCATGCCGAAAGTGGCGGCGGGCCTGAGGGTGATTCACGAAGCTTGTTACCGCGAGATGCTGGTCTGCTTCTGAGATTTCCTCCACAAGTTGCCAAAGCGCGCGGGCGGTCGCGGGAGAGCGATCCCAAGACGGAAAAAAGGCGCCCGCGCGGAGAAATGGCAGACCCGGGGAGAGATCCAGGCCAACCAGCGACCCGTCGGGCAAGTCATGTAGAAGCCAGTCCTGAACCTCCTGCCGCGACCAGCGATGGCCGGGGTTCACCAATTGTGGCGCGTCGCTGCCGTCCCTGCACAACGCGATCGCGATACCTTTCTGACGCGGCCCTTTTGCGCCCGACCAGTCGATCGCCACGAAATAACTGAATCGTCTCACTTCTTCTTCCGCAGCTTCACCCTGGGCTTCGCCGCCGTCCAGTCGCGCGAGCGCTCGATCATGGCGCGAACCCGCTCCCGATCGGCGCTGCCATAGCGGATCAGCACCGCGGGCCAGCCCTCATAATGCGGCGTCTGCCAGAAGGTGTCGGGGTCGGTTTCCTTCAATATCTCGATCGTATCCATATCGATGGCGATGCCGAACGAGGTCTGGTCCTCATGACCCGTGTAGAGGAAGGCGCGGCCGTTCGAGACGACCTTCACCGCGGGCTTGCCATAGCTGGTGCCAAGTTCGGTGTCCGGCAGGGTCAGCGCGTAGGCGACGGCCGCCTCGAAGCTGTCGATGCCGTCACTCATCGCCGCGCGCCTTTCGTTGCTCGTCCCACCAGGCCATGCGCTCGGCGATCCTTTTCTCGAGGCCGCGGTCGGTGGGCGTGTAGAAGGTTTGCGGCGCCATTTCCTCGGGCCAGTAATTGTCGCCGGAGAAGCCGCCCTCGGCGTCATGGTCGTATTGATAGCCTTTGCCGTAGCCGATCTGCTTCATCAGCTTGGTCGGCGCGTTGAGGATATTCTTCGGCGGCGACAGCGAGCCGGTCTCCTTCGCGCTTCGCCAGGCGGCGCCGGCGGCTTTGTAGACGGCGTTCGATTTGGGGGCAGTGGCGAGGTAGAGGCAGGCCTGGACGATGGCGAGTTCGCCCTCGGGCGAGCCGAGAAAGTCATAGGCGTCCTTGGCGGCAAGGCACTGGACCAGCGCATTGGGGTCGGCGAGGCCGATATCCTCGGACGCGGCGCGGATCAGACGGCGAAGCAGGAAGAGCGGCTGCTCCCCCGCGACCAGCATGCGCGCGAGATAGTAAAGCGCGGCCTGCGGGTCCGAGCCGCGGATCGCTTTGTGCAGGGCGGAGATGAGGTTGTAATGCCCCTCCCGGTCCTTGTCGTAGACGGCGACGCGGCGGTTCAGCAGGGCGGCGAGCTCGGCAGGCTCCAAAGGCTGCGGGATATCGATCGAGAACAAGGTCTCGGCCTGGTTGAGCAGGAAGCGGCCATCGCCGTCGGCCGTGGCGACCAGGGCCTCGCGCGCCTCAGGCGTGAGCGGCAGGGGGCGCTCCATGATCGCCTCAGCCCGGTCGAGCAGCTTCGAGAGCGCCGCATTGTCGAGCCGGTTCAGGATCAGCACCTGCGCCCGGCTGAGCAGAGCGGCGTTCAGCTCGAAGCTCGGATTCTCCGTGGTCGCGCCGACCAGCACCACCGTGCCGTCCTCGACATAAGGCAGGAAGCCGTCCTGCTGCGCGCGGTTGAAGCGGTGGATCTCGTCCACGAAGAGCAGGGTCTGCTTGCCGATCCGCATATGCTCGCGGGCTTCGGCGAAGACCTTCTTGAGGTCGGCGACCCCGGAGAAGACCGCTGAGATGGCGACGAAGCGCATCCCGACCGCGTCGGCGAGCAGCCGCGCGATCGTGGTCTTGCCGGTGCCGGGCGGGCCCCAGAGGATCATCGAGGCGAGCTTGCCCGCCGCGACCATCCGCCCGATCGCGCCGTCGGGCCCGGTCAGATGTTCCTGCCCGACCACCTCGTCGAGCGCCTGCGGGCGCAGGCGATCGGCCAGCGGCGCATTCTCGCCCGGCGGCGGCGCTGCGGGTTGCTGCTCGTCGGTCTGGAAGAGATCGGCCACGCCGGGCGATTAGCCTATTTCTATTGGCTTGGCACCTGATTGACCGGTGGCGGCGGTGCCGCCGCGTCGAACAGGAACTGACCGATCACGATCGTCGCATCCGGCCCATATTGCGGGCGGGCATTGGCCGGCCGCGCACGCGCCAGCGCAGCGGCCTGCGGGGGCAGTCCCGAACGGCTGCCGATCAACGTAAACCTCACCGATTGCGGCTGGGGCAGGACGACATCGAGCATCGCCCCGTCGCAGCTCCGCCCGGCGCAGCGGAGGATGGTCCGGCCGCCATCGTCGCCGAAGGGCTGGAGGACGGCAGACGTCCCCGCCGCGCGGAGATGGGCGCCGGCGGGGGCGATCAGCGTGACCTGGTCCGCGCCGTTGGCTTGCAGCCCCAGCGTGAGCCGCACGCCGCCCTCGAACGGCAGGCGGCGCAGGACGGTGACGCCCGGCGGCACGACCGGAACCGGAGGCGCCGGCGTGACCCAGCGCTTGCGGGTGGAATAAGGCAGTTCCGTGCGTTGCCAGTCGGCCGCAAACGGCACCGGCGCGCCGTCATTGTTGACGGCGAAGCGACCGCTGTTGGTGGTGGCGTCCCAGACATATTCGACGGCGAAGAGCTGCTGCCTGTCCGCGCTGTAGGCAGGTGTGAAGCCGGCGACGATCCAGCCGATTATGGCGAGGTCCAGCGCGCCCGCGGCGACGAAGAGGGCCGGCAGGCGGGCGAGGGCGGGCCTGAGCTCGATCAGGACGGGGAGCATCATCACGGCCCCCAACGGCGCGAAGATCCAGACCGGGCCGGTGCTCATCAACTCCTCGAACAGGCCGATGGCGGGGCCGAAGGTGACGAAGAGCAGGAGCGCCGCGATGATTGCGCCGGCCTGCTCCGCCTTGGGGTGCCAGCGCTTGCCGACCATCCCGAGCGCCATCACCAGAGGCGGCAGGAGGAAGTAAATGGCGGCGCCGGGGGCGATGAAGCAGATCGATCCCCCCAAAGCGGTGAGGAACAGCCAGAAGGCGGCGCGCAATTTGGTCCGCTCGGCGGTGCCGGCGACGAACAGCAAGGCGATGACACAGGCGGCGAGCGCCGCGGCATAGGCGGCGGTGGTGGCGACGATAGGCCAGGCGCGCCAATAATCACCCGCTCGGATCAGGCTCAGGATGAAGTGGCCGGCAAAGGCGAGGCCTCCGGAGAGGAGCAACGCCGCGATCATAGCCAATAAGGGCCGCAGCAAGGCTCGCCTGCGCCAAGCCTCGATCGCGAAGAACAGGAAGAGCAGGCCGAGCAGCACCAGCCCGAACAGCAGAGGCAGGACGATCAGCACCTGCCCGGCAATATCCGCATAGAGCCGCGTGCCATCGGCCGCCGGAGCCGCGCCTTGGGCGACCGTGCGCGTCACCTGCTCGACCTGCTGGCCCATATGCTGGACGCTGCGCCGGTCGAGCGCGGCGAGGTCGTCACCGGGGCTGTGATAGCGGGTTTCGTTGCCGATCACCGCGAAGTTCAGGATCGTCCAGGGCCGCGCGTCGAAGACGGCGACGTCGGTGGAATTGGGAATCAGGCCATAAAGGTCGGTCGACAGCGAGTTGGCCACCGGCCGCGAGACGGCGGCGCCGTAGAGGGCGATGGCGGCCCCGTTCGGCCGGCCGGTCTCGAACATGATCGCCGGGCCGGTGACGCCGCGCGCTTCCATGTTCACCGCGATGTCGACCCGGGCGGCCAGCGGGTCGTGCTCCAGAAAAGCGCGGGCGCCGAGCAGGCCAGCCTCCTCGCCCTCGTCGAACAGGAAGGTGATCGGGCGGGTGAGGCGCTGGCCGCGCAGCAGATGCGCGACCTCCAGCATCGTGGCGACGCCGATCCCGTCGTCCGAAGCGCCCGGCCCGGTCGGGGTCGAATCGTAATGGGAGGAGAGCAGCAGATGATTGCCCTCGGCGGGGCCGATCGTCGCGACCAGATTGCGTACCCGCGCGCAGGTCACCGCAGCGCCGCGCCTCCCGTTGCAGACGAAATCGTCGGTGACGCGCGGCTCCAGCCCGACATTGCGCATCTCCGCGATCAGGCGGTCCCGCACCGCGTCGCCGGCGTCGCTGTCCACCGGATGCGGGCGCTGGTCGCCGAGAATCCGGGTCAGCCGCGCCATGGCCCGATTGGCGTCGAAGCTGGTGGCGCTTTCCGTGGCGGGCGGAGAGGGGAGGACGAGCAAGGCGCCCTTCAGCGCCATGGCGGCCAGCAAGGCGAGCGCGAGCCCGAGCAAAATACCCGCCTGCTTCATCCGCCCCTCCCTTGTGCCGCTTGCGCCCCATGCCATATCGGCTAAGCGGACGGCAGGCGAGTGGCTGCCTGCGCTGCTTCCAGCGGAGTTATCATCATGGGTTATCGGATGGTCGTCGTCGGTGCGACCGGCAATGTCGGTCGGGAGATGCTGAACATCCTCGCCGAGCGCGAATTCCCGGTCGACGAGGTCGCCGCGGTGGCGAGCGCGCGTTCGACCGGGAACGCCATCGACTATGGCGACAGCGGCAAGGAGCTGAAGGTCCGCAACATCGAGCATTTCGACTGGAGCGGCTGGGACATGGCGCTCTTCGCCGCCGGCTCGGAGGTCTCGAAGAAATATGCGCCGATCGCCGCGGCGGCCGGCTGCACGGTGATCGATAATGCCTCTTACTTCCGGATGGACCCGGACGTGCCCCTCGTCGTGCCGGAGGTGAACCCGGAGGCGATCGATGGCTATCGGCGCAAGAACATTATCGCCAACCCCAATTGCTCCACCGCGCAGATGGTGGTGGTGCTGAAGCCATTGCACGACGCGGCAAAGATCAAGCGGGTGGTGGTCGCGACCTATCAGTCGGTCTCCGGCGCGGGCAAAGCGGGCATGGACGAACTGTTCGAGCAGAGCCGCAACATCTTCGTCGGCGACTCCGCCGAACCGCACAAATTCACCAAGCAGATCGCGTTCAACGTGATCCCGCACATCGACGACTTCCTCGACGACGGCTCGACCAAGGAAGAGTGGAAAATGGTCGTGGAGACGAAGAAGATCCTCGACCCGAAGATCAAGGTGACCGCGACCTGCGTGCGCGTCCCCGTCTTCGTCGGCCATAGCGAGGCGATCAATATCGAGTTTGAGAACGAGCTTTCCGCCGAGGATGCACAGCGGCTGCTGCGGGCGGCGCCCGGCATCATGCTCGTCGATAAGCGCGAGGATGGCGGCTACGTCACCCCGGTCGAATGCGTCGGCGACTATGCGACCTATGTCAGCCGTGTCCGCGAGGACCCGACCGTCGAGAACGGCCTTTCCCTCTGGTGCGTCTCCGATAACCTGCGGAAAGGCGCCGCGCTGAACGCCGTGCAGATCGCGGAGTTGCTCGGCCGGCGACATCTGAAGAAGGCGGCGTGACCCTCGCGCTCCGGCCTTTCCCGGTCGGGATCGATCCGGACGCGTTCGCGGCCGAGCTGGCGCCAGCCTTTGGCGGCGACGAGGGGCCGGCGCGCGAGATACTGAGCCAGACCATTGCTTTGCTGGCGAGCGACCCGCGCCCTGATCCTTGGGGCAGCTATGTGGTCGAGGGGGACGGCGCGCCCGTCGGCGTCGCGGCGTTCAAGACCGCACCGGCTGAGTCGGGGGACGTCGAAATCGCCTATATGACCTTCCCGGCCTATGAGGGTCGCGGCCATGCGACGGCGACGATCGCCTTGCTGGTCGATGTCGCGATTGCTGGCGGCGCGAGGCCGATCGCGCTGACGCTGCCAGAGGAGAATGCCTCCAACAAGGCGCTGCGGCGCAACGGCTTCGTCTATGCCGGCGAGGTGATCGATCCCGAGGACGGCCTGGTCTGGCGCTGGGAGAAGGACGCCGCCGCATGACGCTCAGGGCCGAGCTCTACTGGTCGTTTCGCAGCCCTTATTCCTGGCTCGCCATCGACCGCTACCGGGCAATGACCGAGGCCTATGATCTCGATATCGACCTGAAGCCCGTCTACCCGCTCGCCATCCGCCAGCCCGATTTCTTCGAGCGCAACCACCCCAACTGGCTCGGCTACACCTTCCGCGACGTGGCGCGGCTCGCCCAGTTTCACGGCATTCCGCTTGCGCCGCCCAGGCCCGATCCGATCGTGCAGGACATGGCAACGCGGCGGATCGCGGCGGAGCAGCCCTATATCTACCGGCTCGTGCGGCTAGGGCAGGCGGCGGTGCGGCGGGGGCGGAGCCTTGCATTCTGCGCCGAGGTGGCGCGGCTGATCTGGGGCGGGACGCAGAACTGGCACGAGGGCGGCCATCTCGCCGGCGCCGCGGCGCGGGCGGGCCTGGATCTCGCCGAGCTCGACGCCGAGGCTGCGGCCGACGCCGAGGCGCTCGACGCCGAGGTGGCGGCGCATCAGGCGGCGCTCGAGGCGGCCGGCCACTGGGGCGTCCCGACCCTTGTCTTCCAGGGGGAGCCTTTCTTCGGGCAGGACCGGATCGATGTCGCGCTCTGGCGAATGCAGGCCGCCGGCCTTATCAGCCGCTAGCGGCAGAGCGCCGCCTTGGCCTCGGCATATTCGGTGATCATCCGCGCGACATAGTCGCCGGCGCTGGTGACCGCGTCGATCGCGCCGATGCCCTGGCCCGAGCCCCAGATGTCGCGCCAGGCCTTGGCCTTGGCGCCGTCGCCGGTGCCGAAGTCCATCGTCTTGATGTCGCCTTCGGGGAGGTTGTCCGGGTCCATGCCGGCCAGTTCGATCGACTTGCGCAGGTAATTGCCGTGCACGCCGGTGAACAGGCTCGAATAGACGATGTCGGCGGCTTTGCCCTCGCAAATGCCCTGCTTGTAGGCTTCGGTCGCATTCGCTTCCGTGGTGGCGATGAAGGGCGAGCCGATATAGCCGAGATCCGCGCCCATGGCCTGCGCGGCGAGGATCGCGCGGCCGGTGGCGATCGCGCCGGAGAGTGCGAGCGGCCCGTCCCACCATTGCCGGATTTCCTGGACCAAGGCGAAGGGCGAGAGCCGCCCGGCATGGCCGCCGGCGCCGGTCGCTACCGCGATGATCCCGTCCGCGCCTTTCTCCACCGCCTTGCGGGCGAAGCGATCGTTGATGATGTCATGGAGGGTGATGCCGCCCCAGCCATGCACGCCCTGATTCACTTCGACGAGTGCGCCGAGCGAGGTGATGACGATCGGCACCTTCCATTTCTGGCAGGTCGCCATGTCCTCCATCAGCCGGTTGTTCGACTTGTGGACGATCTGGTTGACTGCATAAGGCGCAGACGGCGCCTCGGGATGGTCGCGGTCCCAGGCGGCCAGCTCCTCGTTGATCCGGTGCAGCCATTCGTCGAGCAGGCTCTGCGGCCGCGCGTTCAGCGCCGGGAAGGACCCGACGATCCCGGCCTTGCACTGCGCGATGGCCAGCTCCGGGTTCGAGACGATGACGAGGGGCGCGCCGATCGCTGGGAGGCGCAGCCGGTCGAAGAGGGGTG
>JBGAHY010000014.1:0-84222 GCA_044225925.1 Allosphingosinicella sp. | reverse complement strand
AAGCTCCGTGCGCAAGATGAACGACCTGCTCGCCCGCCTCTCGCCGGGCGCGGCCCGCGAATCCGATCCGCCACGGGCGATGGCGGTGCAGCCTTTGCTCGAAGCGGTCGCCGCCGCGAAGCAGCGCCAGCATCCGGTGCGGGCGTTCGCCGAGGCCGGGCTGGTCGCCATGGCCGATCCCAACGGGCTCGAACAGGCGCTGACGCATCTCGTCCAGAATGCCATCGACGCCAGCGAGGCCGACATTCCGGTCGTCCTGCGGGCGTTCGAGAGCGGCGGCGACATCGCCATCGAGGTGATCGACCGGGGCGCCGGCATGTCTGCCGAATTCGTCCGCACCCGTCTCTTCCAGCCCTTCGCCTCGACCAAGGAGCAGGGCTTCGGCGTCGGCGCCTTCGAGGCGAAGAGCCTGATCGCCGCGATGGGCGGCCGGCTCGAGGTCGAGAGCCGCCCCGGCGACGGCACCCGCTTCACCCTCTTCCTGTCCGGCGCCGAGAGCCGGACTTCCTACGTCCCTGAACGGAAACGCGCATGAATGCTCACGTGAAGCCCCGCCTGCTGATCGTCGAGGACGATGAAGGGCTGCAGCGCCAGCTCCGCTGGGCCTATGACGATTATGAGGTGCTGATCGCCTCGGACCGCAACGCCGCGGTCGATCTCCTGCGCTCGGCCGAGCCCGCCGTCGTGACTCTCGATCTCGGCCTGCCGCCGGACCCCGATGGCGTTTCCGAGGGCTTCGCCGCGCTGGAGACGATCCTGACGCTCAAGCCCGAGACCAAGGTGATCGTCGCCTCCGGCCATGGCGCGCGGGAAAGCGCGCTCCGGGCGATCGCGTCCGGCGCCTATGATTTTTACCAGAAGCCGGTCGACATCGATCAGCTCGGCCTGATCGTGAAGCGCGCCTTCCAGCTCCACGCGATCGAGGACGAGAACAAGCGCCTGGGCGAACAGGTCGGCGACGAGCGCAAGGTGCTCGGCACAATGGTCACCGCCGCCCCGGAAATGACCAGGGTCGCGCGCACGATCGAGCGGGTCGCCAATACCGACGTCTCGGTCATGCTGCTCGGCGCGTCCGGCACCGGCAAGGAATTGCTTGCCCGCGGCGTCCACCAGGCCAGCCGTCGCCGCACGGGCGGATTTGTCGCGATCAACTGCGCCGCCATCCCCGAGAATCTGCTCGAGGCGGAGCTGTTCGGCTATGAGAAGGGTGCCTTCACCGGCGCGATCAAGACCACCGAGGGCAAGATCGAGATGGCCCATGGCGGGACCTTGTTCCTCGACGAGGTCGGCGACATTCCGCTGCCGCTGCAGGTGAAATTGCTGCGCTTTCTGCAGGAAAGGGTGATCGAGCGGATCGGCGGCCGCAAGCCCATTGCGGTCGACACGCGCATCGTCTGCGCGACCCACCAGAATCTGGAGGAGATGATCGCGGCCGGCAGCTTCCGCGAGGATCTCTATTACCGCCTCGCCGAGATTGTGGTGCGCATCCCGAGCCTCGCCGAGCGCCCCGGCGACGCGGCTTTGCTCGCCAAGCATTTCCTGCAGCGCTTCGCCAGGGAGATGAACCCGGGCGTGAAGGGCTTCGCGCCCGGCGCGCTGGCGGCGATCGAGCATTGGCCCTGGCCCGGCAATGTCCGGGAGCTGGAGAACAGGCTGAAGCGCGCGGTGATCATGGCGGACGGCAAGCTCGTCACCGCCGAGGATATGGACCTGTCGGGTCCGGAAGCGGATGCGCTCCCCGTCAACCTGAAGGCGGCGCGCGAGGCCACCGACCGGCAGGTGATCCGCAAGGCGCTGGCGCAGACCGACGGCAATATCTCCAGCGCCGCCAAGGCGCTTGGGATCAGCCGGCCGACGCTTTACGATCTCCTCAAGCAATATGGGCTGCAGGCGTGATCAGGCGCGCCGCTCTCCTGGCTTTGGCCCTCTCCCTCGCCGCCTGCGGCGGGCAGGGGGGCACGCCTTATGAGCGCGGCGCGGCGGCGTTCGAGAGCGGCGACATTCGCACGGCGCGGGTGGAGTTGCTGAACGCGCTGCAGCAGGAGCCGGGCAACAAGGCGGCGCGGATCATGCAGGCCCGCGTCCAGCTCGCGCTCGGCGACGGCGAGGCGGCGGAGGGCGAGATCAACCGCGCCCGCCAATCCGGCGCAACGCTGGGCGAGACCTCCCACCTGCTCGCCGAAGCGCGGTTGCGGCAGGGCGACGCCCAGGGCGCGCTCCGCGAGGCGGCCAATGCCGGCCAGCCTTATTTCGCTTATGCCCAGAGAATCATCGGCCGCGCCTATATGATGCTCGGCGATGGCTCCAATGCTTCCACCGCGTTCGACCGGGCGCTGGCCGCTGCGCCCAATGACAGCGACGTCTGGACCGACATTGCCGGCTTTCGCCGCTCCAATGGCGACGTTGCCGGGGCGCTGCAGGCCGCCGACCGCGCCGTCGCCGCCCGTCCCCGCAACGCGGTCGCGCTGGAGCTGCGCGGGGAGCTGACCCGCGGCCAATATGGCCTCGCCGCCGCCATCCCCTGGTTCGACCGGGCGCTGGAGGTCGATCCCGGCTATGTGAACGCCCTGCTCGAGCGCGCCTCGACCCATGCCGACATGGGCCGGATGAGCGACATGCTCGAAGATGCGCGCAAGGTGAACACGCTCACCGGCGGCCACACAAGGGCCTACTATCTGGAGGCGGTGCTGGCGGCGCGGGCGCGGGACTTCGAGCTCGCCAAGCGCCTCTGGGTGCGCACCAACGGCGCCTATGACGATAGCCCCGCCGGCATGCTGGTGCTGAGCGCGATCGATTTCCAGACCGGCAATCAGAGCCTGGCCGCCCAGCGCCTTAGCGGCCTCGTCCAGCAGCAGCCGACCAACCGCCGCGCCCGCCGCCTGCTCGCCGCCGCGCAATGGCGGATGAACGATCCTGCCGCCGTGGTCGCGACCCTCCGGCCGATCGCCGACCGGCCGGATGCCGACGCTTATTCGCTCTCGTTGATCGGCCGCGCGCTGAGCCGCACCGGCGACCAGAACCAGGCCGCGCTCTATCTCGCCCGTGCCGCTTTGCCGCAGCCGGGGGCGCTCGCCGCGCTCGACCCTCTCGGCGACGGCGAATTCGCGGCGGCGCGGACGGCGGCGGAGCAGAGCCCCGACAATGGGCCCGCCCAACTCCGCTACGCCTCCGCCTTGCTCGCGCGCGGCCAGAATGGGGATGCTCTGGCCCGCGCCCGCCACCTCCAGCAGATCAGCCCGGGCGCGCCCGAAGTCTATGTGCTGGCCGGCGACATCTATGGCGCGAGCGGCGATTTCTCCGCCGCCGCCGAGCAATATCGCCGCGCCGCCAATCTGCGGTTCAACGAGGCGGTGGCGCTGCGCCTGATCGGCGCGCTCGAGCGCTCGGACCAGGATGACGAGGCGGACGAGGTGCTCAGCCTGTTCATCCAGCAGAACCCGGCCAGCGTGCCGGGCCTGATCCTGGTCGCGAGCGACGCGATGCAGCAGGAGGATTGGCCGCAGGCGATCCAGATTTACGAGGGGCTGCGCGTCCGGCTCGGCGACAATGACGCGACCGTGCTCAACAATCTTGCCTGGGCCTATGCGCAGACCGGCGACCTTGGCAGCGCGGTGCCGCTCGCCCGTCGCGCCTGGTCGCTCGACCGGGACAATCCGGCGACGGCGGACACGCTCGGCTGGCTGCTCTACCGCGCCGGCCGCCGCGCCGAAGGCCTCGGCCTGCTGCAACGTGCCGTCCGGGGCGCGCCAAGCGACGCGGCGATCCGTCAGCGGCTGGCGTCAGCGCGCCAGGGTTAGTTGCTGCCGGCGCGCAGCGTCGGGCTGTCCAGGTTCAGCTCTGTCAGCGGGATCACCATGACGTCGGGATGCTCCCGGCGCAGCCGCTCGATGAATTGCGACGCCTCGCCGACGATCACCGTGGTCGTGCCGGTCGGGCTGAGCAATTCCGCCGCCGCGCCTTGCGCCTGGGTGGGGGTCACCGCCAGCACGCTGGGCAGATAGCGGCCGACCTCGCTTGGATCGATGCCGCGCATCACATAGCTGGCGATCGTGCCCGCCGTGCCGCCGTTCGTCTCCATGTCGCGGCCGAAATCGCCGGTCAGCGAGGCCCGCCGCGCGGCCAGCTCCGCCGCCGGGATCGGCTCCGCGCCAAGCCGCCGCATCTCGGTCAGGATCAGGCCGAGCACCTCCGCCGCAGCATCGTTGCGGGTCTGGACGGAGGCGGAGAAAGGCCCGGGCTCCCGCCGCGCCTCCATGCCACTGCCGGCCCCGTAGGAGAGGCCGCGGCGGATCCGGATTTCCTGATTCAGCCGCGCGCTATAGCCGCCGCCCAGCACAGCATTGGCGACGAGGGCGCGATAGTAACGCGGGTCCTGCCGGGCGATCGTGCTGCGCGCGACGGCAACCGCGGCCTGGCCGGCGCCGGGCATGTCGATGACGATGATCCGGTTGGCCGCCGCCGGCGCGGTCGCGGTGATCCGGTTGCCGGCCAGGCTCACGCCGCGCCAATCGCCGAAATGCCGTTGGGCAAGCGCGCGGGCCTGCGCCGGATCGATGTCCCCGGTGAGGATCAGGGTCGCATGGCCGGGCACCCAGGTGTCGCGATAGGCCTGCTGGATGTCCGCCCTGGTGATGGCGCGGAGCGTCGTCGCAGTGCCGCCGGCCGGATGGCCGTAGGGCGAGGCGCCAAAGACGGTGCGCATCGCGGCAAGGCCGGCCACGTCGCCGGGATCGCGCAGCGAGACCTGGACGGCATCGAGCGCGCTGGTCCGCTGCCGCTCGATCTCCTCGGGCGCAAGCACGGCATTGCGGGCGACGTCGGCGACGATGCCGAGCGCGGCGTCGAGCTGGCCCGTCCGCACGGTGAGGCCGACCGTGCTGCCGTCCCAGCCGGCGCCGGCCGAGAGCGAGGAGCCCAGAGCCTCGACGGCGCGGGCGATCTGCTCGGCGCTGCGCGTGCGCGTGCCCTGGGTCATCACCGCGGCGGCGAGCCCGGCCGTGCCGGCGCGATTGTCTGCGTCGGCGGCCGCGCCCCGGGTCGAGACCAGGGAAATGCTAACCAGCGGCAGGCGGCGGTTCGTCACGGTGATGACGCTGAGGCCGTTGGCGAGATGCTGGACGTTCGGCGTCGGCACCGGCGGCACGATCTCCGGGCCGGCCGGCGGCGGCGCGACGCGCTGCGCCTCGGGCGCGGGCTGGACCACCGCGACATTGGCCGGCGCGACCAAAGGCGCGGCAGCGACCGTGTCGGGTGTGCGGATCGTGTCGCCGGTCGCGCCGTTCCGCGCCTCCGCCGGCAGATAGCGGACCGCGCCGGACGCCTCGTCGCGCAGCCAGCGGCGGGCGACGCGCTGGATGTCGGCGGGCGTGACCGCGGCGATCTCGGCGAGCCGGCGGTCGGCGGCGCGGGCGTCGCCATCGACGATCACCGCCTGCGCCAGCGTCTCGGCCTGGCCCTCGGCGGTCTCGCGGCTGCGCAGGGCCGACGTCAGCAATTCGTTCTTCGCCTCCTGCAATTCGGCGGCGGTGACCGGCTCGTCGCGGAAGCGCGCGATCTCGCGCCGCAGCGCCGCTTCCCCTTCCTCGGCGGTCTTGCCCTGCGACATGATCGCATAGACGGCGAGGCTGCCCGGCCCCTGCTTGATGTCGGTGAAGCTGCTGGCCTGGGCCGCGATCCGGTCGCGATAGACGAGGGTGTTGTGCAGGCGGGAGCTGTCGCCGGTGGAGAGGACGCCGTCCAGCACCTCCATCGCGGCGGCGTCGCGGTCCGTCGCCGGCGGCGCAGGATAGGAGATGAGCACCGCGGGCAGCGGCGTGTTCGCCTCGTAGACGGTGTAATGGCGCGGGGCCGTGCGCGGCGGCTCGACCGCGCGCACCCGCGGGATCGGTGCGGTCGGGCGCTGGATCGGCCCGAAATATTGATCGATCCAGCGGTCGAGCTGGGCCGGATCGAAATTGCCGGCGACCACCATCACCGCATTGTCCGGCCGGTAATAGGTGGCGTGGAAGGCGCGCACGTCCTCGATCGTCGCCGCGTCCAGATCCTCGATCGAGCCGATCCCCGGCCGCGCATAGGGATGCACGTCATAGGTGATCATCGGCAAATAGAGATAGAAGAGCCGGCCATAAGGCTGGGCCAGCACCCGGCTCCTGAGCTCCTCCTTCACGACGTCGCGCTCCGAGGCGAAGGAGGCGGGGTCGATCACCAGCGAGCTCATCCGCTCGGCTTCGGCGAAGAGCAGCCGCTGCAGGTGATTGCTCGGGACCACTTCGTAATAATTGGTGTAATCGTCGTTGGTGGAGGCGTTGTTGAAGCCGCCGACATCCTCGGTCAGCCGGTCGAAGCTCTCCGCCGGCAGGTTCCGCGTCGCCTTGAACATCATATGCTCGAACAGATGCGCGAAGCCCGAGCGGCCGCGTGGATCGTCCTTGGAGCCGACATCGTACCAGACCTGCACCGAGACGTTGGCTGTGCTGGTGTTGCGGATCGCATAGACGCGCATGCCATTGGGGAGCGTCCGCGTCGTGTAATTGATCGGCGCGACCGCCTGGCTGGCGGCGGGCTGGGCAAGAGCGGGGCTCGCGGCCGGCGACAATGCGATCGCGGCGACGGCGGCAAGCAGGACGGACTTCTTCATGAAACAGGCACTCCCCGGAGACGCGATCTTGCTGCGCTTCGGTGGTGGAGAGGTCAATAACGAAGGCATGCCCTCACCCTCCCACGCCTTCGGCGCGGGCCCCTCCCTCTCCCCGAAACGGGAGAAGGGCTCGAGACGGGCGACAATTCCCCTCTCCCATCTGGGGAGAGGGAGGGGCCCATTGCGTCAGCAATGGGTAGGGTGAGGGCAGTCCCCTAGCCCGCCAGAGCCTCCACCTGCTCCGCCAGCTCCAGCCAGCGATGCTCGGCCGCCTCGCGCTCCGCCTTCGCGGCCTCGACCGCGGCGGTCAGCGCCTCGAAGGTCTTGTGGTCGCGCAGGTAGAGGTCGTGGTCGGAGAGCAATGCCTCGTCGCGGGCGATCGCCGCGTCCAGCTCCTCGATCCGGGCCGGGAGCAATTCGAAGTCGCGCTGATCCTTGTAGGTCAGCTTCTTCGCCGGCGCCTTTTGCTGCGGTGCCGCGGGCGGGTTGCCCGACGCTCCGGCCTTCGCCGGAGCACGCTGCGGGGTCCGCCTTTTCTGCCAGTCCTCATAACCCCCCGCGACGATATCCACCTTGCCCGAGCCGTCGAGCCCGAGCGTGATCGTCACCGTGCGGTCAAGGAAGTCGCGGTCGTGGCTGACGATCAGGACGGTGCCCTCATAATCCGCGATCACCTCCTGCAAGAGGTCGAGCGTCTCCATGTCGAGATCGTTGGTCGGCTCGTCGAGCACCAGCAAATTGGAGCGCCGCGCGAATTCCCGCGCCAGCAGCAGCCGCGACCGCTCGCCGCCGGACAGGCTGCCGATCTTCGCGTCGACCAGCCCCGGTTCGAACAGGAATTCCTTCAGATAGCCCTGGATATGCTTCTTGACGTCCCGCACCTCGATCCAGTCGCCGCCATCGGCGAGCACCTCGCGCACGCTCTTGTCCGGATCGAGCAGCCGGCGTTGCTGGTCGATCATCACCCCGGCCAGGGTCTTGGCGCGCGTCACCTTGCCCTCATCGGGCGCGAGTTCGCCGGTCAGCAGCCGGAGCAGGGTGGTCTTGCCCGCGCCATTCGCGCCGACCACGCCGATCCGGTCGCCGCGCTGGATGCGGAGCGAGAAGTCCTTGATGATCGTGCGGTCGCCGAAGCGCTTCGTGACCTGCGCGGCCTCGATCACCATCTTCGTGCGCACGTCGTCCGTGGCGAGGCCGAGCTTCGCCGTCCCCGCCGGCCCCAGCATCGCCGCCCGCGCTGCGCGCATGTCGTGCAGCTTGGCGAGGCGCCCCTGGTTGCGCCGCCGCCGCGCCGTCACCCCGCGCTCCAGCCAGTGCAGCTCCAGCTTCAGCTTCGCGTCGAGCCGCTCGGCGTTCCGCGCTTCCTCGGCATAGACCTGCTCGGTCCATGCCTCGAAGCCGCCATAGCCGACCTCGTGGCGGCGCAGCGCCCCGCGGTCGAGCCAGAAGGTGGAGCGGGTCAGCCGCGTCAGGAAGGTGCGGTCGTGGCTGATCACGATGAACGCGCCGGTATAGCGCCCGAGCCAGTCCTCCAGCCATTCGATCCCGGCGAGATCGAGATGGTTGGTCGGCTCGTCGAGCAGCAGCACGTCCGGGTCCATTGCCAGCGCCCGCGCAATCGCCGCCCGCCGCCGCTCGCCGCCCGATGCGGTCGCCGCGGGCCGGTCGAGATCGACCCCGATCTGGTCGGCGATCGCGTCCACCTCATGCGGGGCGGGGGCGTCCGGCCCATGGAGCGCAAAGTCGCGCAGGGTCTCGAAGGCGCCGAGCTGCGGGTCCTGCTCCAGCAGCACGACCTTCGTCCCTGGCTGGATGGTGCGGCGGCCCTCGTCCGTCTCGACCAAGTCCGCCAGGCATTTGAGCAAAGTCGTCTTCCCGGCGCCGTTGCGCCCGATCAACGCCAGCCGGTCCCGCGCCCCGATGAACAGGTCGAGATTGCGGAACAGCCAGCCGGACCCCTGGACGAGGCCGAGATTTTCATAAGCGAGGACGGGTGCGGACATGGGCAGGGCCGATAGAGGCTGAATCGCGGCGCGTCACGCCAGACGATGCGGAGTCGGGTCGCCAAGCTCCGCAATTAGCGCCTTGCGGGCCTCGGCGCGCGCGCGGTCATAGAGGCCGGCCACATTGGCGGTCGGGTAACGCGCGGCGAGATCGGCGAGAATCGCCCCGTCGGCCTGCCGCGCCGTCTCCGCCGCCATCTCGTCCGCTGACAAAGCCGGATCGAGCGCCGCCGCCAGCAGCCGCATCGTCCGCGCGCGCCAGCGATAGTCGAACTCGGCGAGCCGCGCCGATTCGAACTCCTCCTTCTTCAGCATCGCGCCGCGCAGATCGAATGTCATGGCTGATAGCTAGGAACCGGGCGCCGGTTCCGCCAGCCTTCCCTGATATATCGGTCTAGGCGTGCCCGCGCTGCGACGGGCGTGATTGAGCGCGGCTCCGGGCAGGCGTAAATCCCGCGTGCCGGGGGGCGCTTTCGCTTGCCCGGCCTTTTTTGTTTGGAGCACCCCCAATGAAGATCCTCGCAGGCCTTCTCGCCACCGCCCTCGTCGCCGCCCCTGCCTTCGCCCAGAGCGGCACGCCCGCCCCGGCCCCCCAGGCCGGCGCCGGGCAGAGCAAGCCGGTCGATCAGTCCGCCCCGGATGCCGACGCCAACGCCGCCCCGAAGCCGGCCGGCGTCGCGACGCCGGAGCCGGAGCAGGCTCCGGAAGGCACGACCCCGGTGAAGCCGGCCGACACACCGAGCAAATAAGGATCACAAGCCCACCTGACAGCATGCGCGTCGCCCTGTAAGGCGCCGCGCATGCTGTCCATCAATGCCATTACGGTCCGCCTCGGCGGGCGCCTGATCCTCGACAAGGCCACGGCGGCGCTGCCGCCGGGCAGCCGCGTCGGCCTGATCGGGCGCAACGGCGCCGGCAAGTCGACCCTGATGAAGGTCGTCGCCGGCCTGCTCGAGGCGGACGGGGGCAGCGCCGAGCTGCCGCGCGCCGCCCGCATGGGCTATATCGCGCAGGAGGCGCCGGCCGGTTCCGCCACCCCGTTCGAGACCGTGCTCGCCGCGGACACCGAGCGCGCGGCCCTGCTCCACGACGCGGAGACGACCGACGATCATCACCGCCTCGGCGAGATTCACGAGCGGCTGAACGCGATCGGCGCCCATGCCGCGCCGGCCCGCGCCGCCCGCATCCTCGTCGGCCTCGGCTTCGACGAGGCGGCACAGCAGCGCCCGCTCGACAGCTTTTCCGGTGGCTGGCGGATGCGGGTCGCGCTTGCCGCCTTGCTCTTCTCCGCGCCGGATCTGCTGCTGCTCGACGAGCCCTCCAACCATCTCGATCTGGAGGCGACGCTCTGGCTGGAGGATTTTCTCCGCTCCTGCCGGGCGACGATGCTGATCGTCAGCCACGAGCGCGACCTGCTCAACAATGTCGCGGACCATATTCTCCACCTGCAGGGCGGTAAGACGACGCTCTACGTGGGCGGCTATGACGCGTTCGAGAAGCAATATGCCGAGCGGGTGGCCCAGCTCGAATCCGCCCGCGCCAACCAGGCGGTGCAACGCGCGAAGCTGCAGGACTATATCGCCCGCAACAGCGCCCGCGCCTCCACCGCGAAGCAGGCTCAGTCCCGCGCCAAGGCGCTGGCGAAGATGACGCCGATCGCCGCGGTTGCCGAGGACCCGAGCCTGAGCTTCGATTTCCCAAGCCCTGCGGAATTGAAGCCGCCTTTGGTCACGCTCGACATGGCGGCGGTCGGCTATGCGCCCGGCAAGCCGGTGCTGGAGCGGCTCAACCTGCGCCTCGATCCGGATGACCGCATCGCTCTGCTCGGCCGCAACGGCAATGGCAAGACGACGCTCGCCCGCCTGCTCGCCGCGCAATTGCCGCCGATGGAGGGCGGCATGACCGCGTCCGGCAAGCTGCGCGTCGGCTATTTCACCCAATATCAGGTGGAGGAGCTGGACGCGGAGGACACGCCGCTCGAGCATATGTCCCGGCTGATGCCGAAGGCGACGCCGTCCGCGGTGCGCGCCCAACTCGGCCGCTTCGGCTTCTCCGGCGACAAGGCGACCATGCAGGTGAAGAAGATGTCGGGCGGCGAGCGGGCGCGGCTGGCGCTGGCTTTGATCACCCGCGAGGCGCCGCACATGCTGATCCTCGACGAGCCGACCAACCATCTGGACGTCGATGCGCGCGAGGCTTTGGTCCAGGCGCTGAACGATTATACCGGCGCGGTGGTGGTGGTCAGCCACGATCGCCACATGCTGGAGCTGACCGCCGACCGGCTGGTCCTCGTCGATGGCGGCACCGCGGCCGAGTTCGCCGGTAGCCTCGACGATTATACCGCCATGGTTCTGAAGGGCGATGCCGCTGCTGCGAAGGAGGTGGCGGCGAAGGGGAATCGCAAGGATAGCCGCCGTGCCGCCGCCGAGGCGCGCGAGCAGAGCCGGGCGCTGCGCCAGGCGGCGCAGGCCGCCGAGAAGGACGTAGCGAAGCTGGAGGTCCGCAAGACCGAGCTGGAGCGGGCGATGTTCGATCCGGGCGCGGCCGCGCCCCAGGATGCGGCGCTCACCATGACCGCCTTGATGAAGCGCCATGCCGACGTGATCGCCGCGTTGCAGGACGCCGAGGCCCGCTGGCTGGAGGCGAGCGAAGCGATCGAGCAGAGCGAGGCGGCCTAGCCTGCAGCGCGCCTTTCTGGCAGCCTTCGCTCATGTGGCGGCAGGTTGTCATTTACGGTCTCTTGCTGGCGCTTTCGGCGGTCGGCCTCGAGTGGCTCCGCTTTCGCCACGCCACCCGCATCGATTCGACTGGAATCTATATCGCGATCCTCGCCATCGGCTTCATCGCGCTCGGCATCTGGGTCGGCCGCAAGCTGACCCCGCAGCCGCGCCCCGCCGAATTCGAGCGCAATGACGCCGCGATCCGTTCGCTCGGCCTGACCGCCCGCGAATGCGAAATCCTCGGCGCGCTCGCCTCCGGCCAGTCCAACAAAGAGCTCGCCCGCAGCTTCGCCATCTCGCCCAATACGGTGAAGACCCACGTCGCCCGCCTGTTCGAGAAGCTGGAGGTGCAGAACCGGATGCAGGCGGTGGAAAAAGCGCGCTGGCTGGCGCTGATTCCCTGAAATCACCCGTCTGGGCGATAGCGGTGGCGTGCGGACCGTGCTTGAATCATGGTCTGACAAGGGGAGCAGAAGCATGAGATATGCGCTCATCTACGGCCTGCTGGCGGCCGGTGTCGTCGGCGCCGTCATCGTTTCCGGCATCGCCTTCCACCTGGGCGGCGTCTTCCAGACCGTGTGGTTCGGCTACACCGTCATGGTCGTCGCGATGACCTTCCTGTTCGTCGGCGTGAAACGCTATCGCGATGTCGAGAAGGGCGGGGTGATCCGCTTCCTGCCGGCGCTCGGCATGGGCCTCGCGATCGGCGTCGTCGCGGTGATCGCCTATGTCGGGATCTGGGAGCTCTACCTGGCGGCGACCCATTATGCGTTCATCGACCTCTATTTCAGCGGGCCGGAAATGGCGGAATGGAAGGCCTGGTACAGCGTTCCGCTGAATCGCTACTTCACCACCGCCGAGGAGCTGGCGCCGGTCGCGGCGATCATGGCCGTGGTCTCGGCCGCATTGCTTCGCAATCCAAGGCTGCTGCCGGCCCGGCGTTGAGATATCTATCTTGACGTGAGATAATAGTCTCATTATTGTGCCATCGACTCGATATGGAGAGAGAGACGATGGCGCTGACCCGCGCGCAGATGGACGCGAAGCTGGACGAGCATTTCGGCTTCGAGGCGGCCGACAATGTCGAGGGCGTGCTGGCGACCCTCGCCCCCGACGCCGAGCATGACATTGTCGGCTGGCCGGCGGGGCCGGCGAAGAGCCAGGCCGATATCCGCTTCTTCTACGAGACCCTGTTCGCCGATCTCGCCGACGGCGAGGTGCGCTCCACGCGCCGTCTCTATGGCGAGAATTTCATGGTCGACGACAGCGTCTGGCGCGGCCGTGCGGTCGGGCGGCCGTTCGGGCTGGAGGGCCATAACCGCCCGCTGGAATTCCGCCTGCTCCACGTGATCGAGTTCAGCACCGGCGGCGATATCGCCCGCGAGAATGTCTGGCTCGATCTCGGCGCCATCCAGCAGCAGCTGGCGCCGCTCTGATGGCCGACGCGGAGAAAGGCCGCCCCAACCAGAAGAGCCGCACCCGCAAGGATCTGCTGCGCGCCGCGGCGACGCTGATGAAGGAAGGGAAGAATCCCACCCTCGAGGAGATTGCGGAGACCGCGATGGTCTCCCGCGCCACCGCCTATCGCTATTTCTCGGGGGTCGAGGCCCTTTTGGTCGAGGCAGCGCTGGACGTCGCCATGCCGGACGAGAGCTTTTTCGCCGAGGATCCCTCCGCGGACCCCGCCGCCCGGGTGCTGCGCGCCGACGCCGCCGTCTCCGCCATGATCCTGGAGAATGAGGCGGCGCTCCGGGCCATGCTGATGCACAGCCTGCAGCGCCGCATGGACGAGGCCGGCCTCCCGGTCCGCCAGAACCGCCGCACGCCGTTGATCGAGCAGGCGCTAGCCCCGGTGCGCGGCCGGCTCGCGCCCGCCGATTTCACCCGTCTGGTCCGCGCGCTAGCCTTGGTGATCGGCACCGAATCGATGATCGTCTTCCGCGACGTGCTGGCGATCGGCGACGACGAAGCGGCCGAAGTGCGCGCCTGGATGATCCGCGCCTTGATCGCCGCCGCGCTGGAGGGACCGGGCGAACCTTAAGCAAAGCCTGCAATCGCATTCATGGGCTATTCAAAGGCTTGGAGCTATCAGGGTTGCCAAGTTTTCGAATTTAGCCGAGTTTTCCAGTGATGCGTTTGCTTAACCTGATTGTAGCTGCCGGCCTTGCCGTGGCCCCGTCCGTTGCGTCCGCGCAGCGGGGGCTGCAGCGCGAGGAGCAGAGCGGCGCCTATCGGGCGATGCAGCAGGGGCAGACTCTGCCCTTTCCGGAAATCCGCCGCCGCGTCGAGATCACCGTGTCCGGCGCCCAGTTCATCGGCGTCGAGATCATCGGCGGGATGATCTACCGGCTGAAATATATGCGCGGCGCCGAGGTGATCTGGATCGACGTCGACGCCCGCACCGGCCGCATCATCGCGCGCACGCGGCGCTAGCGTCCGTATCGCGCGCACGGGGCGTTGTCGAAGCCCTGTCGTTCTAGCCGGGCTTCCCTACTCCCGCTGCTATTTCTCGTTCATGATTGTCATCAACGCCGCGCCGACGCTGCTATTTCCGCGTCGCAATCGCCGCGCCATCCGTGCGGCCGCAGGAAGGATGAAACCACATGCGGGTCCTGATCGTCGAGGACGAACCCAATCTGGGCCGCCAGCTGCGCGCCACGCTCGAAGGCGCCGGCTATGCGCAATCGATCTCGCCACCGACGGCGAGGACGGCCATTATCTGGGCTCGACCGAGACCTATGACGCGATCATCCTCGATCTCGGCCTGCCCGAGGTGGACGGGCTGACGGTGCTTGACCGCTGGCGCAAGGAGGGGATCAAGGTCCCTGTCCTCGTCCTCACCGCGCGCGACAGCTGGTCGGACAAGGTCGCGGGCCTCGACGCCGGCGCCGACGATTATCTCGCCAAGCCCTTCCAGACCGAGGAACTGATCGCCCGCCTCCGCGCGCTGATTCGCCGCGCCTCGGGCAATGCCAGCTCCGAGCTCACCGCCGGCGACGTCCGCCTCGACACCCGCTCCGGCAAGGTCACCCTGGACGGCGAGCCGGTGAAGCTGACCGCGCAGGAATACAAACTCCTCTCCTACCTCATGCACCACAAGGGCAAGGTGGTGAGCCGCACCGAGCTGATCGAGCATATTTACGACCAGGATTTCGATCGCGATTCGAACACGATCGAAGTCTTCGTCACGCGCATCCGCAAGAAGCTCGGCCCGGACGTGATCACCACCATTCGCGGCCTCGGCTACAGCCTCGAAGAGCCACGGAATTAGGGCTGACAGGCTCTCAGCTGGGGTTCATGGCCGCTTCGTCATTCCTGCGGGTGACGTGACGCGATGAAGGTTCCGAGATCAGACTGCCCCGCTTCTGGCGGCGGGCCGCGGCGCAAGCGCAGCACCGGCTCGTTGACCCGGCGCATGATCGCGATCTCCGCGGTCTGGATTGCGCTCTTGCTCGGCGTCGGCGGCTATACGCTGGACCGCTTCCTCGTCTCGGCGATCACCGCCAATTTCGACGGCCAGCTCGAATATCTGCTCACCAACGCCCTCGTCTCCTCGGCGGAGATCGGGTCGGACGGCGAAGTCTCCCTCTCCCGCGCGCCCGCGGACCAACGCTTCCTCGAGCCCTATTCGGGCCTCTATTTTCAGGTGTCGGCCCCCGGCCACGAGCCTTTCCCTTCGCGCTCGCTCTGGGACCGGCAGCTCAGGGTCAGCGGCGATCACACCGATGACGATTTCCATTATTACGACAGCGAGGAGTTTTCGGACGCCCCCTTGCGCGTCGTCGAACGCGACGTCCGCCTGCCCAATTCGCAGGTCCGCTGGCGCTTCCAGGTCGCGCAAAGCCGCGATTCGCTCAATGAGCAGATCAGCGTGCTGCGCCAGACGATGATCCGCTCCTTCGGCATTCTCGGCCTCGGCCTCATCATTCTTGCGACCTTGCAGGCGATTTACGGCCTCTGGCCGCTCCGCCGCGTGCGACGCGAGATCGCCGCGATCCGCTCGGGCAAGAAGTCGCGCGTCGACGAACGGCTGCCGCGCGAGATCGGGCCGATGGTCGAGGAGCTGAACGAGCTGCTCGAGCATAATGAAGTGCAGGCGGAGGAGGCGCGGCGCCATGCCGGCAATCTCGCCCATGCGTTGAAGACGCCGCTCACCGTCATCACCAATGCCGCGACCGCCAAGGACGAGGATCTCGGGACGACCGTGATTCGCGAGGCGACGACGATGCGCCGCCAGGTCGATCACCACCTCGCCCGCGCGCGCGCTATCGGCCGCCGCTCCTCGGCGCAGGCGCGGGCCCCCGTCTGGCCGTCGCTGGAGGCGGTCGAGCGCGCGGTCTCCGTGCTCTACAAGAATGTCACCATCGATCTGGCCGGCGACAAGAAGGCCGCGGTCCGCGTCGAGCGGCAGGATCTGGACGAGATGCTCGGCAATCTGATCGAGAATGCCGCCAAATATGGCGGCGGCCGCGTCTTCGTCACGGTCAGCAAGGTGGACGACATGGCCGAGATCGAGGTCGAGGATGACGGCCGCGGCATTCCGGAGGAGGAGCGCATCTCCATCTTCGACCGCGGGGCCCGGCTCGACACCGGCAAGCCCGGCACCGGTCTCGGCCTCGCCATCGTCCGCGATGTCGCCCAGATCTATGGCGGCAACGTGGTGCTGGAGGAGAGCGAAGATCTCGGCGGCCTGCTCGCCCGGCTGAAGCTGCCGCTCGCGGGCTAGGGATTAGGGGTTGAGCCTCTTGCCTTTGCGCGGCCTCCGGCGCACATCGCCGCCGAGATGACCGCCGACATCATTCCTTTGGTGCCGAACCGCTCGCCATCGCTCGAGCCGATGATGCAGCTCGTCGCGGCCGACCTGAATCATGTGAATGCGGTGATCCTCGAGCGGATGCAGAGCGAGGTCGCCCTGATCCCCGAGCTGGCCGGCCATTTGATCGCAGGCGGCGGCAAGCGCATGCGGCCGATGCTGACTTTGGCGAGCGCGGCTTTGCTCGATTATGGCGGCGCCCGCCACCACAAGCTCGCCGCCGCAGTCGAGTTCATCCACACCGCCACTTTGCTCCACGATGACGTGGTCGACGGCTCGGGCCTCCGCCGGGGCAAGCGCACCGCCAACATCATCTGGGGCAATCCGGCGAGCGTGCTGGTCGGCGATTTCCTCTTCTCGCGCAGCTTCGAACTGATGGTCGAGGATGGCAGCCTCAAGGTGCTCAAGATTCTGAGCCGCGCCTCTTCCGTCATTGCCGAGGGTGAGGTCGACCAGCTCACCGCCCAGCGCCGGGTCGAGACGAGCGAGGAGCATTATCTGGAGATCATCCAGGCGAAGACCGCGGCCCTGTTCGCCGCCGCCTGCCGGATCGCGGCGGTGGTTGCAGAGCGCGGCGAGGCGGCGGAGCTGGGGCTCGACGCCTACGGCCGCAATCTTGGCATCGCCTTCCAGTTGATCGACGACGCGATCGATTATGCCTCGGACGAAGAGACGATGGGCAAGGGCGTCGGCGACGATTTCCGCGACGGCAAGGTCACCCTGCCGGTGATCCTCGCTTATGCCCGCGGCTCGGAGGCCGAGCGGGCCTTCTGGCGCGCCGCCATGGCCGGCGAGCGCGCCACCGACGCCGATCTCGCCGAGGCGACCCGGCTCCTCCGCGCCTCGGGCGCGCTCGACGATACCTTCGCCCGTGCCCGACTCTTCGGCCAGCGCGCGATCGATGCGCTCGGCCCCTTCGCCGGCGGCCGCGCCAAGGACGCCCTGGTCGAAGCCGTCGAATTCGCGGTGGCGCGGGCTTATTGACCCGGCCAGCCATGGCCGACCTGCCGATTCATGACGTCCTGCCGGACCTGCTCGCCGCCCTGCGCGCGGGCAGCAATGCCGTGCTGGTCGCGCCGCCGGGCGCGGGCAAGACCACAGCGGTTGCGCCAGCCCTGCTCGGCGAGCCCTGGTGCGGCGGCGAGATCCTCCTGCTCTCGCCCCGCCGCCTCGCCGCCCGCGCCGCGGCGGAGCGCATGGCGGAGCTGGCCGGCGAGCCAGTGGGCGGCAAGATCGGCTATGCGACGCGGCTCGACACGAAGCGCTCGAAGGCCACGCGGATCACCGTCCTCACCGAAGGCATCTTCCTGAAGCGCATCCAGACCGATCCCGAACTGGCGGGCGTCTCGGCGGTCCTGTTCGATGAGGTCCATGAGCGCAGCCTCGACGGCGATTTCGGCCTGGCGCTAGCGCTCGACGCGCAGGCGGCATTGCGCCCGGACCTCCGCCTCGTCGCCATGTCCGCGACCCTCGATGGCGCCCGCTTCGGCGCGCTGATGGGCGGCGCGCCGGTCATCGAGAGCGAGGGTCGCGCGTTCCCCATCGAATTGATCCACCTCGGCCGAGCCGCCGAGAAGCGCATCGAGGACGAGATGGCCCCCGCCATCCGTCGCGCACTCGCCGACGGGGAGGGGAGCCTGCTCGCCTTCCTGCCCGGCGTCGCCGAGATCGAGCGCACCGCCGAGCGGCTCGGCGCGCTTCCCGCCGACGTCGATCTCCACCGCCTCCACGGCAGCCTCGATCCCCGCGACCAGCGTGCCGCCATCGCCCCGTCGCCACCCGGCCGGCGCAAGGTGGTGCTGGCCACCTCGATCGCCGAGACCAGCCTGACCCTGGACGGCGTCCGTATCGTCGTCGATTCCGGCCTCGCCCGCCGCCCGCGCTACGACCGCGCCGCCGGCCTCACCCGCCTGGTCACCGAGCGCGCCAGCCAGGCGGCGGTGACGCAGCGCGCCGGCCGCGCCGGACGGCAGGGCCCGGGCCGCGTCTACCGCCTGTGGGAGGAAGCGGCGACCCAGGCGCTGCCGCGCTTCGATCCGCCCGAAATCCTCGAAGCGGACCTTTCCGCCCTCCTGCTCGATTGCGCGATCTGGGGCGTCGCCGATCCCCGGTCCTTGAACTGGCTCGATCCCCCGCCCGCCGCCGCGATCGACGAAGCGCGGAAACGCCTGACCAGCCTCGGCGCGCTCGACGAGGCTGGCCGCCCCACCGCCCATGGCCGCGCCGTCGCCGATCTGCCGCTGCCGCCGCGCCTGGCCCATATGTTGATCGAGGCCGAGGCCCGGGGCTGGGGAATGCTGGCGGCGGAGGTTGCCGTGCTGCTCTCGGAGCGCGGGCTCGGGGGGCAGGATGCGGATTTGGAGCTCAGGCTCCGGCGCTGGCGGGGGGAAGGGCAAAACGGGCGGAAGCGGCGCGGGGGTTGGCGAAGGTGGCGCAGAGCTAACTCCCTCTCCCCTTCAGGGGAGAGGGTTAGGCCGCGAGGGGAAGTCGGGGGCACTCGCACGACGTCCCCCTCTCCTTTCGCCGCTCCGCGGCTCTTCCCTCTCCCCTGAAGGGGAGAGGGGCGTGGGCGCCTGCATCGCGCTGGCTTTCCCGGACCGACTCTCCAAACGCCGCGACGCCACCGGCGCCGACTGGCTCAGCGCCGGTGGCCGCGGCTTCCGGCTCGATCCGACCTCACCGCTCGCGCGCGAAACCTGGCTGGCAGTCGCGGAAGTGGGCGGCGCGGCCTCCGGCGCCCGCATCCTCTCCGCCGCGCCGATCGACCAGGCGACCGTCGAAAGCCTGTTCGCCGACCGGATCGCCTCGGGCACCGCGGTCACCTTCGATCCCGCCACCGGCAGCGTCCGCGCCTCGCACGGCCGCCGCCTCGGCGCGATCCAGCTCTCCGGCGGGCAGGACAGCCGCGCCGACCCGGCGGCGGTCGAGGCCGCTTTGCTCGAAGGCGCCCGCACCCACGGCCTCGCCCTGCTCCCCTGGAGCGAGGGCGCCAGCGCGCTCCGCACCCGCGCCGCCTTCGCCCGGCGCGTCGATCCCGCGCTCGCCGATCTCTCCGGCGAGGCCCTCCTCGCCGCCCTCGACGACTGGCTCCCCGCCTTGCTCATCGGCAAGCGCCGCCTCAGCGAAATCGAGCCCAGCGCCCTCGCCGGCACGCTCGATGCCCTGCTCGGCTGGGAGGGCCGCAAGGCGGTGGACCGGCTCGCCCCGAGCCATTTCGAGACCCCTGCCGGCAGCCGCCACCCGATCGACTATGACGCCGAGGCCGGTCCAACCGTCGAGACCCGCGTCCAGACCCTGTTCGGCCTCACCGCCCACCCGACGGTCGCCAACGGCCAGATCCCCCTCGTCCTCAGCCTCACCTCGCCGGCGCACCGCCCGATCCAGACCACCCGCGATCTCCCCGGCTTCTGGAAAGGCAGCTGGGCCGATGTCGCGAAGGAGATGCGTGGCCGCTATCCGAAACATCCCTGGCCCGACGATCCCGCCGCCGCTCCGGCCACGACGCGCGCCAAACCGAGGGCCCGCTGAGACGAGCCGACAGGGTGCTACAAAATTAGCAAGTCCGGTCAATGTGCTGACTGTCTTAGCTTGCTAAGACGGCTGGCGCGCAGTCGCGGGGGCGGGACGGCGCGTGAGTAGCCCCAGGAGTCAAAGGATAGCCCCATGCGTACGATCCTCATTTCCGGCGTCGCCATCTTGCTGAGCACCGCCGCTTTCCCCGCCGCCGCCGTTCCGGCCGCCGGCGACGCCACCGCCAGCCAGGAGGGCGGCCAGTCGAGCAGCCAGGCCGACAGCACCAGCCAGCCCCGCCAGCGCGCCCGCGCTTCCGATCGCCAGATCTGCGTCAACGAGGCGATGAGCACCGGGCGTATCCGCCGCCGTGTCTGTCACACTCAGGCCGAATGGGATCGGCTGCAGGGCAGTGACGACCAGTAAGGAACCAGATCAACCCCCTTCGCCCTGAAGCAGTCCGGGGCGAGCGCGTTCCCCTCCCGCTCCGCACGGGAGGGGACGTTGCATTTGGGCCTTCCGCAGGTGCCCTCCGCGGGCCTAGGGCGATGGCCGGGTGGGGCCTCTACAGTCGCGGCATCCGGACCGTCTTGCGCAAAGCCGCGCCAGCCCGCGCCGCCTCCCGGCCAGCCGACATGGCCGGCGGCGGCCATCATCAGCCCAACCAGCGCAGATTCAGGAGTCGGTCATGGCGAAGACGAGCCGGACTACGCCATCACCGGCGCGACCGCGCGCGGCTTTGCACCCGCCGCGCCGCCGCCCCGCCTGTTCGTGGCGGACTTGTGCATTTCAGGCAATCGGAACATGATCGCGCGCGCCGCATGGCGCGCCTGCTGCTGCTGGCCGGTGCACGCGGCGGGGCGGAAGACGTGCCGGAACAGCGGAAGATGCCCTGGCGGTGGAACTGGGCGACCCAGCCTTCCGTCCCGTCGCGCTCGACATTTGCGCTACATCGCCGTGCGAAAGCGCCATATCGGCGACACCCAGGCCCTGTTCGGGCGGGCGAGCGCGCGCAGCCTGACGGGATCGGCCCTGATCGGCAACAACAACACCTCCGCCTCGCCGCGCTCACGAGATCAATGCCGGCCCCTTCGCGGCTTATCCCGGCATGATCGGCGCTGCCACCACGCGCATGCCGGACCGGTCCGAGGGCCGCTCGAGCACGAACGTCCAGATCGAGACCAACATCTCAGGCCTGGTGGCGCTGACCCGCGCGGCGCTGCCGGCCCCTTGGCCTACGTCACCATCGCGCGCACGACGGGCGCCGCCGGCACGCTGTTACGGTTCGATCAACCGCACCGGCGTCTCCTCGGTCGCAACGCCAATTATCCCTATCGCGGCGGGCGCCGTATATGGCGGCAGCAAGGCCTTCGTCCGTCAATTCTCCCGCGTGACCGTGGCCAGCGCCGATCTGCACGGCTGGGAGCGCCATCCGCGTCACCTCGATCGGCGGCCGGGCATGGCTGAGACCGAATTCACCCTGGTTCGCAACGGCTGGGACCAGGCCGCCTCGATCTCGTCGTCAGCCGCGAAGCCGGGGCGCACGACATTGGCCTCGGCGGCCACATTGACGGCTATCGCCTCCGCAGCGAGCGTTATTCCACGACCGACTGGCGCAACGGCGCGGCCGGCTCGCTCGTCCAGGCAGCGCACGGCAATACGCGCACGCTGGCGCTCTGGGCGCAGGACCGCTGGACGCTGGCGCCGGCGGTGGACCTCACTCTCGGCGCCCGCGCGGAATGGTGGCGGGCTTATGGCGGCTTCAACTTCTCGCTGACGCCGGCCTTGTCCGTGCAGCAGCCGGAGCAGGAGCGCAGCGCCGTCTCGCCCAAGGTGACCCTCGCCTGGCGGCCCGCCGAAGGCTGGAGCGCCTCCCTCTCCGCCGGTCAGGCGTACCGCTTCCCCACGGTCAGCGAGCTCTATCAGGCCATTTCCACCGGCCCGACGCTCACCGTGCCGGACCCGAATTTGCGCCCCGAACGCGCCCGCTCCGCCGAGTTGGCGCTGGAGCGGCGCTGGGCGAACGGCCGTGTCCGCGTCTCTTTGTTCGGCGAGCGGATCCGCGACGCGCTGATCTCGCAGACCGCCACGCTGGTCCCGGGTTCCTCGCAGCTCTTCTCCTATGTCCAGAACATCCCCGAGGTCCGCACCCACGGGATCGAGGCCGTGTTCGAGTGGCGGGACGCGCTGGTGCCCGGCCTGGAGCTGACCGGCAGCCTCACTTTGACGGACCCTGAGATTGTCTCCGATCCTGCCTTCCCGGCGGCGGAGGGGAAGGATATTCCGCAAGTGCCGCGCCGTCGTGCCACCCTTGTGGCGACCTACCATCTGGGGGAACGCGCCAGCTTCACCCTGGCGGGCCGCTATCAGAGCCGTTCCTTCGGCACGATCGACAATAGCGACAGCGTCACCCACACCTGGCAGGGCTTCGAAGGCTTTCTCGTCCTCGACGCCCGCGCCACCTTCCGGCTCACCGAGCGGCTGGAGCTGGCGGTCGGCGCGGAGAATCTGACCAATGACCGCTACTTCATCTTCCACCCATTCCCGCAAAGGAGCCTGATCGCGGAGATCAGCTGGCGCTGGTGAGCTTGCGCGAAGCCGTTCCAGCCGACATGGCCGACCCTGAAACAGCTTTCAGGAGTCGGCCATGGCGAAGACGGCACTCATCACCGGCGTGACGGCTGGCTTCGGCCGCGCCGCCGCCCGTCTGTTCGTGGCGGATGGCTGGCAGGTGATCGGCACCGGCAGGCGGCAGGACCGGCTCGACGCGCTGGCCGAAGAGTTGGGCGGCGCGTTCCGCCCGGTCACCCTCGACATGCGCGATCTTGCCGCGGTCGAAGCGTTCGGACGGGCGCAGGAAGGGATCGACCTTTTGGTCAACAATGCCGGCCTCGCCTCGCCATTGGCCCCGTTGCAGGACGCCGAATGGGGGCCGCTGGAACAGGTGATCGAGACCAATATCTCCGGCCTCGTCGCGCTGACCCGCGCGCTGCTGCCGGCCTTGATCGCGCGCAAGGGCGCGGTGATCAATCTCTCCTCGGTGGCGGCGACCTACCCCTATCGCGGCGGCGCCGTCTATGGCGGCAGCAAGGCCTTCGTCCGCGAATTCTCGCTCTGCCTTCGCGCCGACCTGCACGGCAGCGGCGTCCGCGTCACCTCGATCGAGCCGGGCATGTGCGAAACCGAATTCACCCTGGTCCGCAACGGCTGGGACCAGGCCGCGTCCGACAAGCTTTATGGCGGCGTCGATCCGCTGACGGCCGAGGACGTCGCGCGGACGATCCACTGGGTCGCCACGCTGCCGCCCCACGTCAACATCAACGCGCTCGAGTTGATGCCGGTCAATCAGGACTTCGCCGGCTTCGCGGTGGCTCGGCCTAGTTCGTGATCCGCTGATCCCGCCCGCAGCGGAAGGTCCGCGCGCGGGTGTCGGCGATCTGCCGGGCGCGCGCGTTGCCCGCCGCATTTCCCACGATCAGGGCGACCATGCAGCCCGGCCGGCCGCGGCGGCCGATCGTTTCCACCGCGAGCATCGAGCGGCGGCCGACTTCCTCGGCGGGAATGTTGTAGCGATAGATGATCGCGAATGGCCGCCCGCTTTCCATCCGCCACTCGATCTGCGGGCCAAGCTGGTTGAAGGGCGAGGGCGATTCCCACACGTCATTGTTGACGCCGGCATCCAGGTCGACCCGATCGTCATCCTCGTCCACAAACAGGGTGATGCCATTCCGGCCCGGGCAGCGCCGGTTCGCCCACGCGCCCTCGCCGGCATGGGCGACGTTGTAGATCTCGCAATTGTCGAGGTTGAGCTGGGTGTAGGCGCTGGTCGGCGCCCCGGCGAGCGCGGCAAGCAGGATGAAGCTCATGACAGTTTCCCCCTTTTACGGGGAGCGTAGCGCAGCTCGGCCTGAAAGCCCATGCCGGTTCAGTTGAGGCGCCGCTGGATGCGCCGCAATGCCGGCCGGCCCGGAAGATTGGTGAGGATGACGTCGCCCGGGCTGGCCCCGTCCCCGCCCCGGTCGGCGACGCGGCAAACAAAGCCTTCAAATGCCTGCCCGCCCCGAGACAGCAGCAGCCGTTCGCCGTCAATCCGAAAGCCGTAGCTGACGCCGTCGACGGCATCGGCCCGATCGAGGTCCCGTCTGGCGCCCGCCAGGGTGAAGGGCCGCGCGCCGGCCACGTAAATGAAGTCGCCACGCGCGCCGAAGCGCATCACCTCATGCGGCGCGTTGGCGTAGAAGGCCTCGACCCCGGGATCCGCGGACCGGATCGAGACGAGTGACCAGATCCCGGTCAGTCGCTGCGCCGTACAGGGGCCCGCCATTGCGGGCATCGGCGCGAGCAGCAAGACGGCAAAAAACAGATGGCGCATCGATGGCCTCCCCGGAACGCATGAGCGGGGGAGGGAACAGGCCCATCGCTTCATTGTCAATGCGGGTCA
Source organism: Allosphingosinicella sp. (assembly GCA_044225925.1). Classification (GTDB taxonomy): domain Bacteria; phylum Pseudomonadota; class Alphaproteobacteria; order Sphingomonadales; family Sphingomonadaceae; genus Allosphingosinicella. The sequence goes on along the minus strand of JBGAHY010000014.1, from coordinate 60,098 downwards.
GGCGCTCAATCTGCGCTGGGTGCCGGTGACCAGCTCGCTGGCCTTCTCGAAGGTCATGGGCCGGCCGAACAGGTAACCCTGGATCTGGTGGCAGCCGAGGTCGCGCATCCGGGTGAAATCGTCCGCGGTCTCGACGCCCTCCGCGGTGACGGTCATGCGGAAGCTCTTGGCGAGCTGGACGATCGACTGGATGATCGCCACCGTCTCCTTATTGTCCGCCGCCTCGCGCACGAAGCTGCCGTCGATCTTCAATTTGTGGAAGACCGCCTTGTTCAGATAGCCGAGCGAGGAATAGCCGGTCCCGAAATCGTCGAGCGCCATCGACACGCCCAGGGCACGAAGCCGCTTCAGCACGTCGATCGCATTGGCGCTGTCGCCCATGAACACGCTCTCGGTCACCTCCAGCTCCAGCCGGTTGGGCTGCAGGCGGAAGCGGCGGATGGCGTCGTTGATCGTATTCGGCAGCGCCGGGAAGATCAGCTGCTTGGCCGAGACGTTGACCGCGACCGAGATATTCTCCGGCCAGCAGGCGGCGGCGCGGCAGGCCTCCTCGATCACCCACTCGCCCAGCTCCATGATGATGCCGGATTCCTCGGCGAGCGGGATGAAGGCGTTGGGCGGGACGATGCCGCGGGTCGGATGATGCCAGCGGATCAAGGCCTCGAAGCCGACCAGGCTCTGGTCGGCGGCGGAGATCAGCGGCTGGTAGAGCAGGTGGAACTGCTTCGCCTTCACGCCGATGCGCATGTCCTGCTCGAGCCGTAGCCGGTCCTCGGCCTCGTTCTGCATGTCGGCGTTGAAGAAGCAGCAATTGCCGCGGCCCTGGTTCTTCGCCTGGTAAAGCGCAAGGTCGGCCTTCTGGATGAGGTCGTCGACGCTTTGCCCGTCAATCGGTCCGAAGGCGCAGCCGATCGAAACGCCGATCCGGATCTCGACCTTGTCGATATGGAAAGGCTCCGCGATCGAGGCGATCAGCCGGTCGGCCAGCGTCTCGACCATGCGGCGGCTCTGCGCCTCCTTGATCACGATCGCGAATTCGTCGCCGCCCATCCGGCCGACCTGGCCGAACGGCCCCGTCTCGCGGACAAGGCGCTGGGCGACGCCCTTCAGCACCGCGTCGCCCTTGGGGTGACCGAACGTGTCGTTGACCGGCTTGAAGCCGTCCAGGTCCAGGAACAGGATCGCGCAGGGGCTCTCGCCATCGGCCGAGCCGGAAAGAGCCTCGCCGAGCAGCTGGCGGACGCGGCCGCGATTGGGCAGGCCTGACAGCACGTCCATGTTCGCGAGGTTGGTGAGGCGCTCCTGGGTCCGGCGGACGTCCGTCACGTCCTGGCCGACGCCGCGGAAGCCTTGGAACTGCCCGGTATTGTCGATGATCGGATCGCCCGACAGGCTGATCCAGCGCGGGCCGCGGCGCGTCGCCAGCTCCATTTCCAGATTGGCGAAGGGCTGGCGCGACAGCAGGATGCGGCCCAGCGCGCTGCTGCCGCCAAGCGCGGCCGGCAGCGAATGGCCGACCAGCTGGGTCGTGGAGCGCCCCAGCAGGGAAGTCATGCGCGAGGAGATATAGGCGACGCGATTCTCGCTATCGACCTGCCACAGCCAGCCCACGCCGCGATGTTCATATTCGTTGAGCAGCTGGCGGATCGCCTCGGCTTCGGAGCGGGTCTTGGCCAGGCCCTTCAGCTGGTCGAAAGTCCAGCGGGTGAGCCGGGAGACGCTGAATGCGCCGGCGCAGGCGAGCAGGCCGAAGGTCAGCGTCAGCTTCGGGTCGAGCGTGCTGCCGCCGAAATAATAGGAAAGGCAGAAAGCGCCCGTGAAGGTCGCGATCCACCCGAATGCTGCCGCGGGGATGGCTGCGAGCGCGATCGAGGCGGAGATCATTGCGCCCATGGCGCCGCCGATCACGCTCTGCACATGCGGCGGCTGGGTGGCGAAGGCCCAGGTCGGCAGCGCCGCCCAGAGCCCGGCAAGGCCGACCGCCTCGGCGAGCGCGAACCATTTGGAGCGGGGCCGGATCGTGCGGCTGCCTGCCCGGCGGGCGGCAATCATTGCGGTGCGGCACGAGACCCAGTTGGCGAAGGCCACGAGCGCGACCCAGCCGATCACCGTCTTGCTGTCCGCCGAGCCCCACATCGCCCAGGCGACGATCAGCGCACCGGCGACCGCGGTGACCGCGAAGAAGGGGGCGAACAGGGCTCGCGCCTCGACCTGGCCGTTGTGCAGATGGGCGGCGCGCAGCCGCTCGTTGCCCGCGTCGAAATCGCCCGCCTCCGCCCCGGCCAAAGCCAGGCCGGGCTCCCGCGAATCGTCAGTGGCTACAGGCGCGTGAAACATTGAGTATTGGCTGGTCCCGCTGGTTGGTCTCAGCCCTAGCCCCAAGACTTTGATGGAACGTTAAGTTCCGCGCCGGATTTGCCGCCCGGAATGGCGGAAAACTGCCGTAAAAACCCTGGGTGATGAATGGCTTGGCGAGCACCGGGGCTCGCCAGCGCCCTCGTCCCGCCTTTTTTCGTCTCGCCTCCACTGGCAGGGGGCGGCCCTCGCCCGGATGACCAGCGCGCCTAGTTCGCCGGCGGCCCCCGCATCAGCCGGTCGATCGGCCCCACCGTCACCGGATGATAGGTCGCCCGTGCCCGCGCATAGGTCCGCTCCGCGATCGGCCGGCCCCAGTCGCCCTCGCGCATCAGCGCCTGATAGAGCGGCTGCGCGAATTTGCGCCGGCCCATGCCGAGCAGGAAGCGCTCGGTCGCCGGCACGGCGGGCTGGTAGCGATTGGCGATGGCGAGCCTCAGCCAGACGTAGAGCACCTCCATGTTGCCGCTGTCCGAGAGGCCGAAAGTCCGGTCCAGCTCGGTCAGCCGCGCCTCGCTCTGCGAGCGCGCCAGCGCCTTGATGAAGCGTACCCGCTCCGCCCAGTTCCAGCCGCGATAGGGCACGGCGCTGGCCGCCCCGCCGGCATTGAACGCCGCCACCGCGCTGTCCACGCCGGCAAAGGCGGCGGGGTCCGGACGCGCGGCATTGTCGGGCAGGCCCGGCTGATAGACCCAGGTGTCGAGCTCGAGCCTTTGCTCCAGCGCCCGGTCGCCGCGGATCAGATTGGCCCGAAGATCCGCGAGAAACCGCGCCGAGGTCATCGGCTGGAAGGCGTGCCGGTCGAAATAGCTCCGCAACCAGGCGTCGAACCGCGCCCGCCCGATGATGTGCTCCAGCGTCCTCAGGAAGATCGCGCCCTTGTCGTAGACGATGCCGCTGCTGCCGCCGTCGTCGCCGTCGGACGGGTCGTGCAGCCTGGTGTGCGGCGAGGTCGGCCCAAGCTGATGCAACGCCGCCTGCATGTCGTCCCAGGAGAGCGACGCCTCCTGCGCCGCCCGCGCCGGGCCGTACACCGCCTCCATGATCCGGTTCTCGAAATAGGAGGTCACCCCCTCGTTCAGCCAGCTGTCCGCCCACACCGCATTGGTGATCAGATTGCCCGACCAGCTGTGCGCCAGCTCGTGCGCGACGAGGCCCACCAGGCTGCGGTCGCCGGCGAGGAAGGTGGGCGTCAGGAAGGTGAGGGTCGGATTCTCCATGCCGCCATAGGGGAAGCTCGGCGGCAGCACGATCACGTCATAACGGCCCCAGCGATAGGGGCCGTAGAGGTGCTCGGCCGCTTCGACCATCCGCTCGGTGTCGACGAGCTCATGCGCCGCCCGGTCCAGCATCGCCGGCTCGGTCCAGACGCCGGTTCGCCGCCCCAGCGGGCGGAAGGCGATGTCGCCCGCGGCGATCGCGATCAGATAAGGCGGGATCGGGTGGGTCATGCGGAACCGCCAGGCGCGGCGCCCGGGGCCAGCCGGCTCGCCATTGGGGGTCAGCCGCTCGCCCGACATCACCACCTTTAGCGGCACCGGCGCGGTGATCCGCGCCTCCCAGGTCTGGCGGATGCCGGGGCTGTCCTGGGTCGGGATCCAGGTCCGGTTGAGGATCGCCTGGCCCTGGCTGAACAGATAGGGATGGCGCTTGCCGGCGGTCTGCTCCGGCGTCAGCCATTGCAGCGCCTCTGCGTCGGGGCCGGAGCGGTAGCGGACGATGATCCTCCGTGCGGCGCCCATCTGCACCGTCAAAGGCTGGCCCTTGGTCGCATCGTTCGCGCCGAGCGCGAAGGGAAGGGCGCGGCCGTTCGCCCCGGTCACCCCCTGGATCTCCAGCCCCTTGCTGTCGAGCACGATCTCCCGCGCGCCCGGCGCCGCCTGGATATCGAGCGTCGCCGTTCCCGTCATCCGGTGCGCCTGGAAATCCGCGGCGAGGTCGAGCGCGACATGAGTCACCCGCGCCACTTCGGGATGCGCATAGGTCTGGTTGTCCTGCGCATCGGGCCCGGTCAGGATCGGCGCGACTTGAAGGTGGGCGGCGCGGTTGCGGGGGGTGGAAGCGGTCACGCTGGCGGAAACGCACAAGGCGGCGAGGAGGAACAGGAGACGCATGGCGGTCTTTCGAAAGCGCGGAGGAGGGGCGTCGCCTGCCTAGTCCAACGCATGGCCGCATGCCAAGGGTGGAGGCACCGTTCGGGCACCGTTCATCCGGCCCCCGCCATCAAGCCGCCGGGGACGCGCCGCTTGCCGGCATGTCGAGGAAGTTTCTGTTCATGAGGTTTGTTGCTTTCGCTGCGGCCGTCGCCGCCACCCTCATCGCTGCGCCCGCCGCCGCCCATCCCGCCGATGACGCGATCAACCAGCTCTATGGCCGGCTCACCGAGGCCAAGGCGCATAACGACGCCGCCGGCATCGCCGCCGCCTTCGCGCCCGAAGCCTTGCTGATCGACGCCCGGCCCGGCGCAGCCACGTCGGGGGCGGAGTTCGCCGCCCGTCTTGCCCCGATGGCGGCGCGCATGAGCGCGGACGGCGTCACCGTCGCCACCCAATATCGGATCGAGCGGCGGAGCTTCGCCGGGGATGTCGCGATCGATGCGGGCTATATGCGGCAGGAGATGCGCCGCGCCGCGGGGGCGCAGCCGATGACGATGATCACCAGATTCCTCGTCACGCTCCGCCGCCAGGCCGATGGCAGCTGGCGCATCCTGTCGGACGCCAGCATGCCATCGACCGAGGCGGCCTGGACCGGAGCGGTCCGTGCCGAGGGCCTCCGCTACGATAGCTGAGGCCCTCCGGCCCTCTTACTGAGCGCTATTGCTTTCCGCCGGAGCGGCGCCCGCCGGGGCTTCGCCCAGGTTCACGGTCACATGCTGCTCCGTGGCGCATTGCGCGATCGCGTCACGCTGGCCCATCCCGGTGGCGACCTTGTCGACCGCGCAGCCGCAGAAGGCGCCGACATCGGCGCCCGCCGAAAGGCGGCTGGCCATGTCGGAGCTGCACTCGCGGACCTCGCTGTCGCGGCGGGCGGACGGCGCGGCGCCGGTGGCCACAGGCGCGGCGGCGTTCGCGTCGACGGCATTGGCGGCGGGCGCGGGCGCATTGGCGCTGTTATTGGCCGCGCCCTTGTTGCAGCCGGCGAGCAGGCAGAGCGAGGCCATGGCGGCCAGGCCGATCGTGAGACGCATTGTGGAATCCCCTTGTCTGGGCCGGCTCCCTCGGCCGGCAGCCGGCAGAAGGGGGCGAATCGGGGCGAATGTAAAGGGGCGGCGGAGGCCGCCGATCCGGCCCATGCCGGGACGCTGTCCGCAAGCGCTTGAGTCGGTTCGGGAAAAAGTAAGTGCGCTTATTCGTGGGATGGGCATAATCGCAGCCTGCAGAGTGCAGAAGGGGGAATTTCATATGAACGCTAAGACTCTTACGCTTGCGGGTGCTGTGGTTCTGATCATCGGCCTGTTCCTGCCGGCGGTGAACGTGATGGGCATGGGGCTCAGCCTGCTCATGCCGGGCGGCAGCATCACCGTATCTGGTCTCATCCTGTTGGCCTGCGCCGTGCTCGCGGGCCTGCTCGCCTTGGTCAATCAGACCAAATGGGCCGTCATTCCCGGCCTCGGCGCCGTGGGCTGGCTCGTCTTCCAGTTCCTGGAAGCGCAGAAGGGCCTCAGCGGCGGCGGCGACATCCCGCCGGAAGCGGCCGAGGCGCTGGCCGCGCTCGCGCCCTCGCTCAACTATATCGGCTGGGGCGCGATGGGCGTCGGCGCCGTCGTGATGCTTCTCGGCGGCGCGATGGGCTGGAAGAGCAGCAGCGCGCCTGCCGCCTGAGCCAGTCTCGTCCTGAACTCGATCAAGGGGCGGGTCCTTAGGGTCCGCCCCTTTTTCGTGCCTGCTGCCGTCTCAGCGAGACGGCTGGCGCAAGATACTGATTAACTTAGGTAAAAATAGGGTGCGCGGGCAGGTCTGAAACGGCATACTCCCGCTCGGCGACAATCCTGAAGGGGGATTCCTCATGAACAGCAAGACTATCACTTTGGCGGGTGCCGTGGTCCTGATCATCGGCTGTTTCCTGCCCGCGGTGAACATGATGGGCATGGGGCTCAGCGTGCTCCTGCCCGGTGGTTCGCTGAACCCGCCCGGCTTGATCCTCGTGGCTTGCGCGGTCCTCGCCGCCGTCCTCGCGCTGGTCAACCAGGGCAAGTGGGCGGTGATCCCCGGCATTGCCGCGCTCGGCTATCTGGTGTGGCAATTCCTCGAAGCGCAGAAGAGCCTCAGCGGCGGCGGCGACATCCCGCCGGAAGCCGCCGAAGCGATGGCCGCGCTTGCGCCCACGCTCAACTATCTCGGCTGGGGCGTGATGGGCCTCGGCGCCGTGCTGATCCTCTTGGGCGGCGCGATGGGCTTCAAGTCGTCTCCGCCGCCGGCGGCCTGACTTCGGCTTCGACGTGTATCGAAAGGGGCGGGCCTGCGGGTCCGCCCCTTTTCCTTTGCCCCTGTCCTAGCGGGGCAGGTCTGGCCGGCGCGGCGGCTGCGGTGGAGCGCCCCGGCGCATCGAGGCGGGCGGTCCCAAAAGATCGTTGCGCGGATCGCGCCGCCGCATCTTCAGGATCAGCAGGCCGAGCAGGAAAATCCCGATCGCGATCCACCACAACACGCCCGCGCCGGTCAGCCAGTCGGGCAAGGTGATCGAGCGCACCCAGCCCCAGAAGCCGCCGCCGGCCTCGCTTTCCGCCGGGGGAGCGACATCGGCGTCCACCGGCTTGGCCGCGACCACGGGCGTGACGTCTTCCGGCGGCGTCACGACGCCAAGATGCTCCACTGCGCTCCGCTGGTCGGGCCGCGTCCGGGCCGTGCAGTTGACCAGCTGCTGGCCCGCGGCGACCGGGATGCGCTCGGCGCCAAGACCCGGCAGCGGCTCCGTGCCGTGACTCGCCAGATAGCTATCGAAGGTGCAGGCGCAGATCGTCTCGAGATCGTCCGGCGTGAAATTGCGGTTCTCTCGCAGCCGCGCGACGCACATCGAAACGGCGCGGCCGCGCCAGGCCTCGCGCGCCAGGAACTGCGCGCTGTCCTGCGGATCGGCCGGCGGCGCCGGCTTGGCCGCGGGCAACGCGCCGAGCGCGGTCAAAGCCAGCAGGATCGCGGCCGCCCGCCGCCTCATTTGCCCCCGCTGCCGCTGCTGCTGCCGCTGCTGCTGAAGTCCGTCGCCATGCCCCGGTCGCGGGCGCATTGCTCGGCGACCGATTGCTCGCGCCGGCCGGGCTGCAGCGCGGCGAGCTGGTTGTCGGGCAAACCGGCGATGGCGCCGTCGATGAAGCAGGTGCAATAGCCGCGAATGTCGGAGCCGGGCGGCGCGCCGCGGCCCTGCGCCTGGGCGGCCTCGGCGCTGGCGACGCAGGTCCCGATATTGATCTCGCGAAAGCGCTGGCGGAAATTGGAGTCCGAGGAACTGGCGCTGGCGTCGGGGCGGGGGCCTGGGATGGGCAGGCCAGAAGCGCCCGCATTGGTCTGCGCATTCCCCCCGCTTTTGTTGCACCCGGCGATGGCGGCGGCGAGAAGGACGAGAGCGACGGCGCTGCGCATGGGCTTCTCCTCGATGGAACGCGGGGAGAATAGCAGGCGGCGGACCGGGGGCAATGCGCGAAAGGCGGGTGGTGAAGGGCGATCCGTGCTCCGGCGAAGGCCGGAGCGTTGAGCGGAAATGACACTGCCTCAATGACCAACGCTCCGGCCTTCAGCCTCGGGCTGAAGTTTATCCTGAGCGCCTGCCTTGCAGGCAGTCGAAGGGCCGGACCACAAGGGTCGGGAACGGAGCCTGATCGGTAGCGCGTAGGCATGTCACCGAACAGCCCAAACGCAAAACGGGGCCGGTGTTGCCACCGGCCCCATCTCAGGTTCCGGCCGGGGCCTTTCGACCCCGGTCGGTTCCCAATCGAGTTCCAGAAGAGCAAGCTCCTTTGAACCCCGATCCGGGAAGGTTCGAAGCAAGCTTCTCGCCATCCCTCAGACTTTCACGAGGCAAGCCCCGCTTCCGTCTGTCGGACGTCTTTCCGGCAAGCCGGCGATTGTCCGTTGCGGCTCTTTTCCACCGGGCGAACCCGATATCCCGACCCTCAGTTCCTCTCCGGGCAAGCCCTTCGATTTCCTTCCGGTCTCCCTTTGAGCAAGCTCTCCAGGCGGCCTTTCGCAATTCCCTTGCCCGAAAGCTCAAGTCTTGCCGGACTCCGGAAAAGTGGGTTCGGCTTTGGGTTTCCCCGCTGCCTCGCGCTTCTTCCCGGCTGCCCCACCAGAGCCTCCCTAGCTTCCTTCCCGAAGGATCTCCGCTCTCTCGGCACTGGCGGCGTCTGGAGTATCTTCCCCGTTGCCGGTTGGTCACTCCTGACCGCGAGAGGCCAGAATGTCCGCCCCGACCGATTCGCACAAAGGGAATCTTGGGCCTTTTGCCTGTGGATAACGTGGATAACGGGGACAAGTGGCCCGATTCCGCGTCAGTCCGCCGATCCCTCCCGCGTCAGCCGGCCGCGCAGCAGCAGCCAGCCGATCAGAATCGCCCAGAGCGCCTGCGTCCCGTAGACCAGAATCGCAGCGTGCAAATGCATGTTGAGCCAGCCGCCGATCAGCAGCAACGCCGGGATGCCGCCCGTGACGATGCCGAACGCGGCCGCCAGCCTGCGATCCCGCCACAGGTCGAGTGACCAGAGCAGATAGGCCGCGCCGGTCGCGATCACGCCAAGCTTGGCCAGCGCCTGGTTCGCTTCCCAGGCGAGCACGAACAGATCCTGGCTCACGGTCGGCTCATGCAGGCGGACGGCGGGCGCGATGAAGCCGTTGATCGTGCCGGCGCCGATCCCGGCCGCGGCGCCGATCGCGAAGGCGACCAGCCCGGCGAGCACCAGTGGCCGCCCCAGCCCGCGCCGCGCCGCATAATGCGCGAAGCCATAGATCATGACCCCCACCAACAGGATCATCACGCCGTGGACGACGCCGATCAGTGCGCCCGCGGCCATGCTGGTCGGATGATGCGCCATCGTGAACATGCTCATCAACGACGCTCCGATCAGGGCAATCCCCGCAATCCGGTCGCTACGTTCCGTCTCCGTCATTCCCGCCTCCGTCATGGACATTTCAGCCGCCCGGGTGGACAGGGGAGCGGCGTGGAGCAAGCCGCCGCGGCGCGTTGCCGGACGGGGCAGGGGAGAAGTCCGGGAACATGGCTGAGATCAGGGACAGGCGGGCGCGGAGGACGCGGGCGGCGGTGCTTGGTGCGTTCAACCAGCTCTTCCTCGGCCGCCGCGGGCGCAGGATCAGGGCCGCCGATCTGATCGCCGAGTCAAAGGTCGGCCGTTCCACCTTCTACGATCATTATTCCAGCGCGGACGAAGTGCTGCTGGAGGCGCTTCGCCAGCCCTTCGCCCGCCTCGCCGACGCTGCGTCCGGGCAGGGGGATGCCGCCGCCACGCTCTGGCTGGCCGAGCATTTCTGGGAGAATCGCCAGCGCGCCCGCGACCTGTTCGACAATCCGCGGATGCGCGAGCGCGTCTCCCGCCTGCTCGCCGAAATGGTTGCCGAACGCCTCGCCGGCGCGGCGCTGAGGCTGCCCATCGAGATCGCGGCCGCCCAGCTCGCCGAAGCGGCGCTCGCCCCCTTGCGTGCCTGGACCCGCGGCGAAGCCCCGGCCAGCCCGGCGGCCATGGCGGAAAGCCTCAACCGCACCGGCGCGGCGTTGCGGGCGGCGCTCGCCGCCAGCTGATCAGCTATCGGGCTTGCCTGAACCGTCCGCGTCCGGCCCGCCAACATATTGGTGAGCAAAGCGTACTTCGACCGCGGTATCGCCGCGGAGGCGCGCGGCATCCGAAGCTCTGGATTCGAACATGAGCAGCGCTTCGGCGCTGTTGCCGGGGCCGTTCCTTTGCTCGCCTGCGCCGTAAACGTGCACGCCTTCCACAACGCCATCCATGGGATTGACCGGCCGGAAGCCGCGGCCCTGTTCGTAGGAAGCGGCAAGCGACCGATAGGGGCCGAGGTTCTCGAAGCCGTTGGCGGTCATCGTGCGGACCCCGCAGGTATGGTAGGGCGGGTTCTGCTCGATCGTCACGTCGAAGCGGCCCGTACGGCCGCGCAGCTGCCAGCCGATCCCGGGGTCGTTGCGCAGGAATCGGCGGACATCGCTCTGGGACAAGGGCGTGGCATCGTGCCGGGCCGCGGCAGCTGCGGCTGCATTGTCGTCGGGAAAGGCCCGCAGGCAAATCTCGTCATAGAGGGCGATCAGCTCGTCGCGCTGCGCGACGGGATCGGGCGGATTCTCGAGCGCGTGATAAGGGGAAACCTGCCCCTGTCCCTGCCCCGCCAGCATCGCCGCCGCCATCAGGTGCCACATCATCATGCCCCTCCCGCTGCGTTCGTTTCAGGGGCGGAGCCTAACCGATCCAGGGCAGCGGGTCACGCGATGGCGGCGGCCCCGCTGGAGCGGCAAAGGCCGCGGCAGGTCTCAAGCCTCCCGCCGCGGCCTCGCCCCCTTTGGGAGCCTGAATATCCTTCAGAGCGAGAATGTGGTCTTCAGGAAGACTCCAAAAATGACTTCGTTGCGCTCCGACGAATAGGTGGCCCTGATCCCGGGAGAGATCGGCGAGGTGCCACGCGGAATGAAATACAGGGGGAACTCGAACTCGAACTCGCCGGTCAGGGCATCGATCGTCCCGCGCGGCGAAATCGCGAACATTCCGCGACGCCACCGCATGTCGAACACGCGCCGGTACTCAAGCGAGAGGTTCAGCCTTTCCGTCCTGCCGGGCGGCCCGGAGATGCCTGTCACGCAATCGTCGTTCGGATTCACCACGACGGGACGGCAGACGATAGCTTCATCGGCGGCGCGATAGCCTCGTTGATATTCGCCCCGCCCGATCAGTGCGCTCATCGCGTCGGATGGGAACCAGGTGAAGAACAGGGCTCCCGAATACTGGACCCTTGTGCGCGCGATCTCATCAAGCGTCGCCGCGTCGATGTAGGTGAACCGATCCACGCCGATGCTGGCTTCGCCACCCACGCGGAAGGTGAGGCCGCCGAACAGCGCCCGGTTCACCGCGGCGGGACTGGCGTCCGAATATTGCCGTGCGAATTGAGGATTACGGGGAGTGTTGGTGCAGCGCGCCAATTCCGCCGTCCGCTCCTCTTCCGAATAGTCAGGATTCTGACGAGCCTCGGCGCGGCAATTCTCGCGTGCTGAAGCCATGTAAGTGACGAATGGTTCCTGGTCGAGGCTCCCGGTCGCACTGGAAAAGCTGCCGTGACTGATGCTGACGGACAGGCGCGAGCCGTTGCCGAGCGCATCAAGAGTAGACCTGGACGACAGGTTGGTAGAGCCCCCAATCGGCGCCGCTGCCCGTACGGACCACAGCCAGTTAGATTGGCTGGCTGGGTGTCCCGCTGTCCCGGGGCGATTGCGCACCAGGTATCCGCCGATCTGGAGTGCGGCGCTCGGAGCGTCGTCATCGAGGGATAGGTCGACGGAGACGCCATCAAGTGCGCTTTCGCTGCGTCCAGCCGGTGCCAACGGCCCAATTTCCGCAGAATCCGGCGATGCCGAGCTCTGCGCCATCGCCATGGCCGGCCAGGAAAGCGCGAGCGAAGCGGCGAGCAAGCTAAGGGTCCTCATGCGTCTTCTCCCGTGTCGAAAATGACGATGAAAAGGTCTCTGGTCTGGAGCGAAGAGGCCGTCAGAGTGACTGGCCATTCATCGCCCCCGTAAACCAGTCCGGAGGCAGGCTTCATGTCGATCTCGACAGATTTGCCAGTGCCGATCAGGTTGACGGCAAAGCCATATTGACGTTCGTCGAGCCTGATTCTGGCTTTGAACTTGCCGCCGCCCTGTCCTGCGAAATTGACCAGCTGGACATTTTTGTACGGGGCATCTGGTCCGTCATATTCGAAATACTCGACCATCCAGTTGGCCGCAGTACCGTCGTCGGGTGTGACGGTAATTGTATAGGTTTTCATGGTTGCCTCCCTTGAGACTCCCACTTTGGCCCGACCGACGCTTGACGGTGCGTGACGTACGTCACGCCCGCGCAACTCTCCTCTAATCCCTCATGTGCTCTGCGGCGGGTGCTTACTCGCCCATCCGGTCTTTGCCCCCCAGCGCCGCGACACGCTCCTCCATCGCGCTCAGCCGCGCGTCCAGTGCTGCCTCCCGCGCCTCGCGCCGGCGCACCACCTCGATCGCCCGCGCCACCGGGCCAGCAATCTCCGCCAGCGCGACGCGCTCATTCCGGCCGGGCTTGCTGCCATCCGGGCGCGGGCCGACCAGCAGGGTTGCCGTCTCCGGCCCGACCGTGCCCGCGCGCAGGGGCAGGGTGAGCGGGAAGGCGCCGTCCTCCGCCCTGTCACCGTGCTGCGCCACGATCCGGCCATCCATGCTGATCGCGGCGCGGACCGCCCGCACGCCGGCTTCCACCCGCACCAGCACTTCGTCGAGCAGCTCGGCGAGAGGCGCGGTCTCGCGCAGATCCTCCACGCATGCGGGCAGGTCGCGCCGCAGGGTCAGCAGATCCTTCTGGAAGCGCCGTTCCGCCCAGGCCTGCACCCGGTCCTTGAGCGGCGTCACCATCAGCACCGCGAGGCCCGCCGCGATCGCGCCGGACAGGCCGCCCGCCTCCTGACCCAGCCAGGTCTCGACCAGATACTCGACGGCCTTGACGATGATCGCGAAGGCGAGCCCGAGCAGGAGGGTCAGCACCGCATAGCCCGCCGACCGGCTGATCGCCGCCTCGGCGTCGTAGAGGCGGTAGCGGAGCAACGAGATGATCAGGCCGAGGGTAAAGCAGGCCATGCCGAGCGCCGCCAGGCTCTGCGCGGCGAGGGCCGTCCAGGTCTTGAGCCCGGGCCCCGAGGCGCCACCCGGCAGCAGGCTCACCAACGTGGCGACCGCCAGCAACAATGTGCCGCCGGCAAAGCCGAACAGCACCCAGCGCACCTGCTGCCGCTCCAGCCCGCCTTCCAGCCGCCGATACGGGATGGCGATCGAAAGCACGCTCAGGGCGAGGAAGACGAGATAGCCCGCATATTCCACCGTGCGCGGCGGGTGCGCGATGGCGGCCGTCACCCCCCAGACCAGCAATGCCGCCGCCACCCAGACCGACCAGCGCGGCGTGAACCGGCCGTCCGGAAAGCTCAGCAGCACCAGCATCAGCAGGCAGCGCCCGCCATGCGCGAACAATTCGCGCAGCCAGCCAAGCTCCGCCCAGCGGAAGAAGCCCTCCGCCGCGAAGAAGGCCGCCGCCATCATCAGGAAGGAGAGCGAGAGCAAGGCCGCGACGCTGTCCCGCCGCCGCCGCGCGAAGAGCAGGATCGCGGTCGCGACGAGGAGGGCAGGGGGCAGGAGGTCGATGCCCAGGCTCAAGGCCTCGGACGTCGAGTGGACACTCGGCAGCCGCAGCCACGCCCCGCCCAAAGGCGCGACGATTGCCGCGATCAGCGACACCAGCCACAGCGTGGTGAAGACCGTGCGGCCCCACCCGGCGATCGGCGGCAAACGCTCCGGCAGCCTCATTCTTCCCCTCCCGGCTTGCCTTATCCGCCGCCGGCACCCATCTCGCAACCGCGCGCGTTGACGCCCGTCGCCCCGCCATTTAACAACAGAACAAATCTGGAACGGCCATCCTATGCTGACTCATCTGAGCGTCCGCGGCGCGCGCGAGCACAATCTCAAGGATATCGACGTCGATATCCCGCGCGAGACGCTGACGGTGATCACCGGCCTCTCCGGCTCGGGCAAGTCCAGCCTCGCCTTCGACACCATCTATGCCGAGGGGCAGCGCCGCTACGTCGAGTCGCTCAGCGCCTATGCGCGCCAGTTCCTGGAGATGATGCAGAAGCCCGACGTCGATCATATCGAGGGCCTCTCGCCGGCCATTTCGATCGAGCAGAAGACGACGTCCCGGAATCCGCGTTCCACCGTCGCCACGGTCACCGAGATCTACGATTATATGCGCCTGCTCTGGGCGCGCGTTGGCGTGCCCTACAGCCCCGCTACCGGCCTCCCGATCGCCGCGCAGACCGTGTCGCAGATGGTCGACCGGGTCATGCTCCTGCCCGAAGGCACGCGCCTCTACCTGCTCGCCCCGGTCATCCGCGGCCGCAAGGGCGAGTATCGCAAGGAGCTGGCCGAATGGCAGAAGGCCGGCTTCACCCGCGTCCGCATCGACGGCGTCTTCCACGAGATCGAGGACGCCCCGGCCCTCGAGAAGAATTTCAAGCACGACCTCGAAGTGGTGGTCGACCGGCTGATCGTCCGCGAGGGGATCGAGACCCGCCTCGCGGATTCCCTCGAAACCGCCCTCAAGCTTGCCGACGGCCTCGTCTATCTCGACCCGGCCGATGCAAGCCCCTCCCCTTCAGGGGAGGGGACGGGGGTGGGGGATGTGTCCCGCTCCTACGCTGTCGACAAGCCCCACCCCAACCCCTCCCCTAAAGGAGAGGGGCTTGAGAATATCGGCGTCGCCGCCGCCCTCGAAGAAGCCGCCGAGCGCAACGTCCTCGCCACCCACGCCCCCGCCGGCCGGATCACCTTCTCCGAGAAATTCGCCTGCCCGGTCTCCGGCTTCACCATCGCCGAGATCGAGCCGCGCCTGTTCTCCTTCAACGCGCCGCAGGGCGCCTGCCCGGGCTGCGACGGGCTGGGCGAGAAGCAGCTGTTCGATCCGGAGCTGATCGTCCCCAATGAAGCGCTCAGCATCAAGAAGGGCGCCATCGTCCCCTGGGCCCGCTCCAACCCGCCCTCGCCTTATTACATGCAGGTCCTCGGCAGCCTCGCCCGCGAATTCGGCTTCGAGCTGGAGACGCCCTGGCAGGACCTGCCGCCCGAAATCCACGACATCATCCTCAACGGCACCAGGGGCAAACCGGTCACCCTCCGCTTCATCGACGGCCGCAAGAGCTACGAGGTGAAGAAGGCCTTCGACGGCGTGATCGGCAATCTCAACCGCCGCCTGCTCCAGACCGAATCCGCCTGGATGCAGGAGGAGCTCTCCAAATACCAAAGCCCCGCCCCCTGCGAAATCTGCCACGGCGCCCGCCTCCGCCCGGAGCCGCTCGCGGTGAAGATCGCCGGCGAGCATATCAGCATGGCCACCGCCCGCTCGGTCCGCCACGCTCTGGCCTGGTTCGAGACGCTGCACGAGAAGCTCACCCCCCAGCAGAACGAGATCGCCCGCGCCATCCTCAAGGAGATCAACGAGCGCCTCGGCTTCCTCAACAATGTCGGCCTCGACTATCTCGACCTCAACCGCACCTCGGGCACGCTCTCCGGCGGCGAGAGCCAGCGCATCCGCCTCGCCAGCCAGATCGGCTCCGGCCTCTCCGGCGTGCTCTACGTGCTCGACGAGCCGAGCATCGGCCTCCACCAGCGCGACAATGAGCGCCTGCTCGTCACCCTCCGCCGTCTCCGGGATCTCGGCAACACCGTCATCGTCGTCGAGCATGACGAGGATGCGATCCGCACCGCGGACTATGTCATCGACATGGGCCCCGGCGCCGGCATGCATGGCGGCCATGTCGTCTGCCACGGCAGCTATGACGAGATCCTCAAGTGCGAGACCAGCCTGACCGCGGATTACTTAAGCGGCCGCCGCGCTGTCCCGCTCCCCGCCGCGCGCCGCAAGGGCACCGGCAAGAAGCTGACGCTGAAGGGCGCCACCGCCAACAATCTCAAGAACGTCACCGCCTCGATCCCGCTCGGCACGTTCACCTGCATCACCGGCGTCTCCGGCTCCGGCAAGTCCAGCTTCACCATCGACACGCTCTACGCCGCCGCCGCCCGCCATCTGAACGGCGCCCGCGTCACCGCCGGCCGCCACGAGAAGATCGAGGGCCTGCAATATCTCGACAAGGTGATCGACATCGATCAGTCGCCGATCGGCCGCACCCCGCGCTCCAACCCGGCCACCTATACCGGCGCCTTCACCAACATCCGCGACTGGTTCGCCGGCCTGCCGGAGAGCGCCGCGCGCGGCTACAAGCCCGGCCGCTTCTCCTTCAACGTCAAGGGCGGCCGCTGCGAGGCGTGCAGCGGCGACGGCCTGATCAAGATCGAGATGCACTTCCTGCCCGACGTCTACGTCACCTGCGACGTCTGCCACGGCCAGCGCTACAATCGCGAGACGCTGGAGGTGAAGTTCAAGGGCCACAGCATCGCCGACGTCCTCGACATGACCGTCGAAAGCGCCGCCGAACTGTTCAAGGCCGTCCCCCCGATCCGCGACAAGATGCGCATGCTGGAGGAGGTCGGCCTCGGCTATATCAAGGTCGGCCAGCAGGCGACCACGCTCAGCGGCGGCGAGGCCCAGCGCGTGAAGCTCGCCAAGGAGCTGTCCCGCCGCGCGACCGGGCAGACGCTCTACATCCTGGACGAGCCGACCACCGGGCTGCATTTCGAGGATGTGCGGAAATTGCTGGAGGTGCTCCATGCGTTGGTGGAGCAGGGGAATTCCGTGGTCGTCATCGAGCACAACCTCGAGGTCATCAAGACCGCGGACTGGGTGCTCGACCTTGGGCCCGAGGGCGGGGACAAGGGCGGTGAGATTGTCGCCGAAGGCACCCCCGAACAGGTCTCCAAGGAGCCGCGCTCTTACACCGGCCGCTACCTCGCGCCTTTGCTCACCCAGGAAAGACGCCGGTGGCCGAGGCCGCGCCGAAGCCTGCCAAAGCGCGGCGATCCTCGATGCGTGAGCGAGAGCCTGCAGAATAGCTTGCGGGGAGATTGTCGACGAGGCTGAGCAGGAACGGCATGCGGGGGGCTTGCCGCAGCCCGCGAAGGGCGGAGGATGTGGCGGGCGAGGCGCGGTCTTATACGGGGCAGTATCTGAAGGACATTCTGGCGCGGTCGGAGCGGGTGGCAGCGGTGCCGGCGATGAAGCTGGGGAAGGCTAAGGCGCCTAAGCGGGAGCGTGAGGCGGCTGAATGAGAGCTAGCGGTCCGCACATTGACAAGGCATCATCCTGACCTATGCCTGTATTGGGGGCATCAGATGGCTAAACTCACAATCGACTTACAGAGGGGCCTAATTGAGGTCGATGGCGACGAGAAGTTCGTAGAACGCGTCTACGCAGACGTTCGCGAGACCCTGCTCACGAAGCTCGCCGCCGCTACTGTAGAGCCAGACGCTCCCGGAGAGCAGTCGAAGTCGGCCGAATCCGAAACCCCAAAGAGAGCAAAACGACGCCCTCGAACTGGCGGGCCATCATGTGCCGGTCGGATCGAATCAATCAAGGATGAAGGCTTTTTCAAGCAACCAAAAGCTGCTGCGGAGGTGCGCGAGAAACTCAAAGAGAAAGGGACAACCTACGGGAGTAACAACGTCGCTGCCGCGCTGAATAATCTCACCAAGGCTGGAAAACTGCGTCGTTTCAATGAGAACGGCTGGAAGTACCAGAACCCCTAAATGTTGGCTGACCACGATAGCCGAGTTAGGTTCTTGCAGAATCTGATCGCTGCCGGAACGCGACATATCGACTTGGCTGCAGCATATATTTGGGCATCTGTAGCTGCCGATGCGTCGGAGGGAGTCAGCGCCAAGACAATTTGCCTGGCACTAGAGCACGCGGGAACGAGGCCGATTAATCAAACGAGGCTTCGCGAGGCTATGGCTGGTGAGCGACGTTTTGTCCGAGATAGGGGCGGTACGTTTCGTATCTCCCCAAAGGAACGTGCCCGATTGAATGAACAATTTGTCGAGTTGAAAGAGCCTGATCCAGCTCCGGATTCGGGCACGATTCTGCCGGTCGAAATTTTCGCAAACGCTCGAAAATATGTGCAGGCGGTTGTTCGCCAGATTAACCTGTCATTTGACTACGGCCTTTTTGACTGCTGCGCCGTAATGTGCCGGCGCCTATTTGAAACGCTGATAATCGAAGCATTTGAGAAGCAGGGTGCTCTGAGCGAATTGAAGAGGCCGGATGGCGAGCTTGATCAGCTCTCCGGTTTGATCCGTGCGCTAGAAAGCACGACCACGTTTTCAGTCGGCAGGCAAACCAAGCAAGCCGCCAAGAAACTGAAGGACGTTGGAGATTGGTCGGCTCACAATCGTCGGCATGTTGCCGTCGCCAAGGACATTGAGGACGTGAAATCCCATCTGCGGGTTGCATGTGGGGATTTGCTACACCTCGCTGGGCAGGACTAGGATAATGCAGTTGAACGAGATCAGCGACCGACAGCTTGCGGACAATGTCAGGCGATACCGCGAAGCCGGGAAGGAGACCGGGGGTTATTTCTCTCTTAGCGAGCTTTTGATTGAGCAAAGGCGTCGAAAGCCGTCCCCATTCCCCACAGTCGAAGTGGCGCGGGCGATCTTGGAATTGAGCCGAAAATCTGCTGATGGGCTCTGCACCTACAGAGACCTTTGGGACTTCTTCTGCCCGGGTAAGCCTTGGGTGGGCCACGGTTCCAGCACAGCCGTTGCGAACAGCCTGGCTCGAGTAATCGCATATTGCGTGCAGAACGGGCTGCCGGTGATCACCGTCTTGGTCGTTAAGTCTGGTGGGAGGCAGCTAAGCCCACAGGCCGTCCAGAATATCTATTCCGAATCCCGGGACCTGGGTGTCTCCGTGGGCCACGATCCCATGGCGTTTGTCCTAAAGGAACGAGAAAAATCGCGGTCGCTCGTAGTCGGGGACTTACCTCAAGAACCGGCCCGCTGACGGCGCAGAGAAGCTGGCGCGCATTATAATGGATGAGACCTCGATCCTTGTCCTAAGGTTCGTCTAATGCCGACTTGCAACTACTGTGGTGACGAAATTGAGTTTCGGTACGTTGATGGCAGGCCAACGCCGATCCATGTCAACGGCGGATGGTGCACTGGATATGGAGGCAAATCGGAGTCGTCAGCTAGACCATTCGCTTCATCCGAATCCTACGTAAATCCGAACGCTTACTGCCCGGTGTGCGGTGATAAGGTCTTCTTCTACAAGAGCCCGTTTGGGGGTCGCGTCTTTTTTAACGACCTCGGATGGCCTTGGGACAAGCATTCGTGCACGGACAACCCCCGTAGCCAGAGTGGGCATGTCCAGCGTCTCACCCCTACCCGCAACAAGACGTTTCGGAATAAACAAAACGAGCCGCTTGACCTGTTTGAGCTGGTTCTAGCGGACGAGGATAAAGAAGCCGTCCACCTGAAATTTCGACGCATCGGCCAGCTTATCGTGTTCCATGTGTCGGTTCCTCATCGCGTGTTGAGGGCCAACGGCGTCACGGTGAAAGACCTCCAAAGCGCTCCTTCATTTGTTGTGAGGGTGTACGACACGTACCGATTGCTGGAGTTTATCTCCGGCCGGCGCGGAAAGATTGTAGAGCTGAAGGTGTCGAGAGTGCGCGCCAATCAGGGATAACGGTGGCCCCAACCCCCTCGCTGGCCACGCCCGGAAACCGGCCCCCTTCAACAACCCCGCCAGATGCGCCCCGCTCGACGCCGCCATGGCCACCGTCTCCGCCACCTTGTCCGGCACCTGTTTCAGATCCTTGAAGTCCACATCCCCCATCGCCTCGCCGCTCTGCAGGGTTACCACCGGAATGGACCTTATTCCCCGTTGCAATGTAGGATTTCGTCTGGCCTACGCTGAAAGATGGAGAACCATCGCAAACGCCTCGTCCCGCCGAAGCTCCGAGGGAGCGAAGGAGGACCGCCGGCAGCGCATGATGCCGAGCCCGATGAGCCGATCCGGGACGTGCCACCCCCGCCGCTGCACCCGCCCGAAGTCCCCGGCTTCGGCATCGGCGGCATCGACGCCGACTCCGGAGCCTCCGGCTTTTACTATCTCTCCGGCGCGCCGGTCCCGCCGACCCATCCGGACCACGGCCCGATGGACCTCCTGCCCCGCAAGCCGGACGGCGGCTTCGCGACTTATTATTATTGCGCGAAGGCGGAGCTGCAGGAGTGGGGGATCGATCATCCGCCGCCGCTCCGCCGCCGCCATGACGGCTTCACCCCGGAGAAGATCGCGATCTTCATCCGCACCCTGCGCGCCACCGGCACGGTCACCGACGCGGCCCGCGCCGCCGGGATCACCCGCAAGACCGCCTACGATCTCTACGGCCGGGAGGATGCCGGCTGGTTCCGCGCCGCCTGGGACGAGGCGCTGCGCGGCCCCGCCAATGTCGTGCTCGCCGCAACCGCCTATGATCGCGCGATCAACGGCGTCGAGGAGGCGGTCTGGTACAAGGGCGAGTTCAGGGGCTGGCGGGTCCGCCACGACAACCGGCTGCTGATGTGGCTGCTGCGCGTCCGCGATCCGCTGAACTTCGCGCCGCTCGACGATCTGGCGGGCTGGCTCCGCCACCGCGACGTCGAGGCCCATCTGCCCACCGAGCTGATGCTCGACCGGCTCGAGGCGGCCGAGCGCGCCTGGGAACAACGCGCGCCGGGCAGCGAGGCCGGTCCCGCCTTCCCCGACCCCGAAGCCCGCCGCCGTGCCGCGCTCGAGGAATCCACCGATTCGGAGGAAAGCCCGGCGCTGGAGGACCGCGGCGGGCGGGCAGGGGAGGCGGCGCCGCCCGCCCTGGAGGATGGCCGGGCGGCGGGGGAAGCGGGCCGCGGCGACGCGGAGCCGGCCCCATGAAACGGCCTTGCTCGTGTATGGTTTGTATAGTTCCGGCGCGGGCGCCGCCGATTAGGCATTCCCCCCAAGCCGTGCTAAGCCCCCTCCCATCGCCGGCCTCCACCTGTTGTGAGCCTGTCGGCGCCTGAGAGACGGCGGGGTCTGCCCCGCCTCGTTCGGCGGCTTCGGCCGCCATCCGCGCGCTCCCGCTTGCCTGTAAGGAGCGCCCGTCTTGGACCTCAATAGCCTGTTTCAACGCGAAGGCGTCGAGCGCCTGCGCGCCGCCGCCGCGGCCTGCGCGCCGTCGCGCATCGCCCATCTCGGCCTCGCCGACCTCTATCGCGACCGTATCGACTTCCGCCGGCGCGCTGCGCTTGACGCGGCCGGGCCCGTCCCGGCCATGCACGCGCGCTGGCGCTGAGGGGGCCTCGCCGGTCGGCGCTCCGGCGCCGGCCGGCGGTACGGCCGTCTCCGCACCCACCCCACCCGACGGACGCGCCACTCCCGGCACCGTCGCCCCTGAAAGGATCAGGCCAATGCCCATCGGTAAAGTGAAATTCTTCAACGTCGACAAGGGCTTCGGCTTCATCGTCCCGGAGGACGGCGGCACCGACGCCTTCGTCCATATCAGCGCGGTCGAGAAGGCCGGCATGACCAGCCTGCAGCCCGAGCAGCGCCTCTCCTACGACATCGAGCAGGGCCAGCGCGGCAAATCCAGCGCCGTCAACCTGCAGAGCGCCTGATCCACATCCGCCGTCCGTCCGGTTTCCCCCAGACGGGCGGCGTTCGCCCCATGGCTCCGGCGCCGTTGCCTTTCCTCGGGTTGGCCGGGGGCGCCGAGCCCGGGGAGCCGGCGGGGCGGCGGATTCGCAAAACGGACCGCGGCCCCGCCGGCAACGTCCCGTGGAGACCCGTATCATGACCACACCTGCTTTCTACGAGGAACGGGCCGTCGAGGCCCGCGAGGCCGCCGGCGCGACGACGCTCGGCAACGTCCGCGCCCGCCACCTGCGCGCCGCCGCCGCCTGGGACGAGATGGCGGCGCGCGCCTCCCGCATCGCGCGCTTCCGCGACGAGGAGGCGGCCCGCCGTCTCATGCGCCAGGATGCCGCCGCCCTGATCCTCGCCTCCGCCGACTACGCCCGCCTGGGCCACTAGTCCGCCGCGCCGCAGCGATCGGAAGCTCGGTCGACCGCGGCGAGCGCCGCTGCCGCTAAGCTGACCCGGACAGCATCCGGCTTGCGCCGGGCGCCGCCCCTCCTGTGGTCAGGCGGCGCTCAACCAGAATTCCAGGCCGACATAGCGCTCGGTCGCGCCGCTATTGCCCGATTCGACCGCGAAGGCCGCGATCTGCTTCGGGTCGAGGATGATGTTGCAGACCACCTGGAGATTAGCGAGATCGAAATTGGCGTCGGTCGCCTTGCCCGCGGAGGTCCCGTTATAGAGCAGGTTCACCGAGGCTTTCGGATTGTCGCCGGTCTTGCGGTGGAAGCCATAGGCCCGCGTCCGGATGCGCACCGGCACGTCATAGGGCCCGAGCTGCGCGGCGCGCACGCCCCGCCCGTTCAGATAGAGCTCGCGGTCCGGCTGCGGGACCGCCTTGCTTGTCATCTTTTTGGTCTGCGCCTTCGTCATGGTTCTTCTCCCTTCTGACGGGGAAGACCGATAACGCCCGCCGCGGCACGTGCGCGTGACCGCCGTCACGCCTCCGGAACGGACCCATCATCTTCCCCGCCAGCCGGCCCCAGGGCCTAGTGGAACTCTACATAGGCGCGCGCGCGGGTCATGCGGCCGCGGCACCAGCGCGAATTGTCCGGCCAGGGTCGGCGGCCGCTGCTGACCGTGTAGCTGGCGTTGTTCCAGCCGTGGCGCAGCACCCGCCGTCCATTATGGGCAGCGACCTGCTCACCAAGCCATTGGTAGAAAGCGGGGCGGAGCGAGGCCCGCGCCCGGGAGAGCCGCTCGCAATGGCGCACCCCGCGCCAGCCCGCCGCACGTTCCGCCAGATCGGCTTCGACGCGGAGGGTGCTGCCCGGAGGCGGGGTCGGGAGTCCGGGCATCGGCTCGAGCGTCCGCATCGCGGGCAGGGTCTTCGCCGCCAAGGGCGCCGCCACGCACAGGGCCAGCAGGCCGGTCATCATCAGGGTCATTCGCATCGATCGTCTCCCTCTTGTTGGTGGACGATCGATACAGGCCACGCACGCCGCGCTGCGTGACCGCGGTCACGGCCTGCTCCGCATCCTTGCGGCCCCGAAACGCTTGCCCTAGACCTCCGGGCATGGGCGACAAGAAGGGCATGATCGGACTGATCGTCGGCCTCGCTGGCTGCGCGCTCACCGCTTACGCGCTCTACACCATCCTTTCCTCCGCCGGCTGCGCCGCGAGCATGGACCCGGCCTGCGCCGACGGCGTCTTCTCCAGCGTCTGGATGCTCCCGGTCGGGGTCGCCGCCGCCATGGCCGGCATCTTCATGGGCGGCGGCTTCATCGTCTTTTCGGGCCTGTTCCTGGCGATCGGCATCGGCGCGCTCGCGGTCGGCTTCATGGGCCAGATGCCGGACATGCCCTTCTTCCCCTGGCTGTTCGGCGGCCTCTTCTTCGCCGGCGGCCTCGTCCCCTTCGCCCTGGTCTTGTTCATGAAGCGCTCCGGCGCGGCGAAGATGGTGATGGCGCAGGAGCTGATGCGGAGCGGCGTGCGCGGCATCGGCACGATCACCAGCGTCAGCGACACCGGCATAACCATCAACAACAATCCGCGGGTCGTCATCACGATGCGGATCGAGCCCACGGACGGCTCGCCCGCGGTCGAGCGGAGCAAGACTGTCACCGTCTCCCGCGTCCAGGTCCCCCGTCCCGGCGAGCGTTACCCGGCCTGGTTCGACCGCAACGATCCCGAAAAGTGGATGTACGGCACCGACATGGACGCGAGCGCCGCCTCGGCGGAGGTGAAGGATCTCTTCGCCCGCGCCGCCGCCGGCGGGTCCGGGACGGGAAACGCCGCTGCTGCGAAGTTCGGCGCGGACGGCGGCGTCGCGGATGGCCCGGACAGCCCCGTCGAGGAGCTGGCGAGCCTGACGGAGCTCTGGAAGTCCGGCGCCCTCACCGACGAGGAATTCGCCGCCGCCAAGGCGCGGGTGCTCGCCAGGATCGGCCGCTGAGCCTCGGCGCTATTTCAGCGCCATCACCACCGTTCCCGACACCGGGTCGGTGACGCCGAGCCCGCCGCCCTGGTCCTCCAGCGTGTCGCGGAAGCTGTCGAGGGTCGCGATCATCTGGGGCCGCGCCGCCGCCATGCTCTCCATGTCGTCCCACTCGGCGATGATGCAGTAACGCCCTTCGCCGGCGTCGATGATGTTGGCGTGCCGCATCCCCGGCCAGTCGGCTTCCACGGCCTTGTGCGCGTCCAGGAAGTCCTGCTCCCGGCCCCGCTTCACCTTGAAGCGAACGGCGTTGAATGCGGTCATGGCGTCCTCCGTCTGCTGCGTTCACCATCTTTTACCGATTTCCCGCCATAGCGGTCCAGTCATGCGGACGTCGAAAAACTGGTTCGGCCTCGTCGGCGCCCTCTTGCCCGTCCTCTTCTGCGGCGGGCTTCTCCTCTATTTCAACAATGTCCGCGGCGCCTTTGGCGGCCTGCTCGACGGTCAGCTCGGCCCGACCATGTTCGGCCTGGGCGTCTTCTTCATGCTCTTCCTGGTCGTCTTCCTGCTCAAGCTCTGGAAGCTCGCCGGCGGCGCTCCCGCCTCCAGTCCGGGTGCTCGTGCAGATGCCGCGCTACAGGCCGAACAGAGTGACTTCGATGCCGACGCCGCGCTCGCCCGCTATTTATCGCGCCGCGACGGCCCCACCGCGACGCGTCCCCCGCCCGGCAGCTTCGGCCGCAAGGCGGACTGACCGCTCAGCGAGGCAGGGGGCTGCAGACCTGCCGGCCCGCATGCGGCTCCAGATGCGGCGGCCCGAGGCCGCGCCCCGGATAATTGCCCGGCCGCTCGGTGAAGACGACGTCGATATGGCAGCGCCCCGCGGTCACCCGCCACGCATTCTCCGCGATCCGCTCGATCCGGTCGATCGGCCCGAACTGGCTGAACACCGGCATGGCGATCACCGCCTGCAACTCGCCGCGCCGCTGCACATGCAAGGGTATCGCCGCCGCTGAGGGCACCGCCGCCAGCAGCAGAGCCGCGCCCAGGCCCAGTCCGATCGCCGTCCGCATTCTTCATCCTCCGCCTGCGTATTGGCTCTTGCGCCTGCCGCCCTGAACGCCGCCGAAATGGCCGAACGCGCCAGCAACGGGGCGAAAGGCCGTGCGCCTTGCCTTGCTCCGGGCTAAGCCCGCAGCCGAACAACCTCGCAGGAGTTTCGCCATGAGCTTTATGGACGCAATCAACCAGGCCATCATCAACGCCGCCCGCCAGCAGGGCGCGATTCCCGCGGCGCCGACGGCAGCGCCCGCCGAGGCGCCGGTGCAGGAAGCGGTGGCGGCCGGGGCCGATGTCGGCAGCGCCGGCGGCCTTGCGGCGGCGCTCGCGCCAGGCGGCCAGCCGATCGACGTCGAGGCGGTGCTCACTCAGCGCATGGCAGCGCGCGGCGGGCCCGCGCTCAACTGGAAGACCTCGATCGCCGATCTGATGCGGCTGCTCGATCTCGATCCCGGCCTGGAGCATCGCAAGGCGCTCGCCACCGAGCTTGGCTATACCGGCGCGCTGGACGGCAGCGCCGAGATGAACATCTGGCTGCATCGCAAGGTGATGGAGGGCCTGGCCGCCAATGGCGGTAACGTGCCCGCCAATATGGCCGACTGACCTGCCCGGCGGGTCTGCCCCTATCGCCCGCAGACCCGCCGCCCCGCCCCCCCCTCAAAGCGGCGGGCGCCGACCATGCCGCGCGGCATGGGCAGATCGACGATCCTGACGTCCAGGCTGCACCGCCCGGCGCTCAATCGGTAGAGATCGGTCGCGACATAATCGATGCGGTCGACCGGTCCGATCCCGAAGGCCGATCCGACCGCCGGCAGGTCGAGCACGGCCCTCAATTCCGCGAGCCGCTGGTAGTTGGGCGCGAGCGCTGCCTGGGCCGGCGCCGCGGCGAGCAAGGCAAGGCCGCAGGCGGCGAGGGTGATGGGCAAGCGCATTGCGTATCCTTTCGCATTAGACTTCCCCCAACATCCGCCCCGGCCCTTATGTTGGCAAGTGGAAAGCGCCGGTCCGCGGCGGCGCGCATCAATAAGTAGTCCTTATACTATGCGGCTGTCGTTTCGTTGGCGGCGCGCGGCGGCGCCCGGTAAATGTCTCCTCGTTCCGGCGCGCGGCGGAACATCACTGACAAGCCCCCTCTAGGAGACGACCCATGTTGAAGCCCATCCTCTTCGCCGCCGCCTCGCTCGCGGCTGCCGCCAATCTCTCGCCGGCCTTTGCCAAGCCGATCACCCCCGAGGTCCGGACCGTTGCCTATGGCGATCTCGATCTCTCCACCGCTGCCGGCCGCAACCGGCTTGATAGCCGGATCCGGGCCGCGGTGCGCGAAGTCTGCGGCGAGACGGCGCCGAGCTTCGATCTCGCCCGCCGCCACGCGGTGCGCGACTGCATCGCCGCGACCCGCGCCAACGTTCAGCTGCCGCAGGCGGCCCAGGCCGGCACGCGCTGAATGCATCGATAAAGCGGCCATATCCCCGGCCGCCGGGCGGCGCCTTTCTTCCGGGCGTCGCCCTTTTTCTTTTTCCTCTTCGTCGAACCGCCATCGCCCTTCGCAGAACAGGCAGGTGACGACGGCCCGATCCGGGTCTAGCCTGCTTGCAAGGGGGGGACTCGCATGACCGTCACCAGGAGGGATTTCCTCGAACGGCTCGGCGCGATCGGCGGCTATAGCGCCGCCTTTCTCGGCATGGAGGCGATGGGCCTGCTCAACGCCCCGCCAGCAGCCGCCGAACCTTTTCAGCTGCCGAACGGCTCGGGCCGAGGCCGCAAGGTCGTCATCCTCGGCGCCGGCATCGCCGGCCTGGTCTCCGCCTATGAGCTGAGGCGCGCTGGATGGGACGTGACCGTTCTCGAGGCGCGCAACCGGATTGGCGGGCGGTCCTGGACGGTGCGCGGCGGCGACCGGATCTTGCAGACCGGCCGGCCCGACCAGATTTGCGGCTTCTCGAGCGGCCTCTATCTCAACACCGGCCCCGCCCGCATCCCGCACCATCATCATACGATCCTCGGCTATGCCCGCGCCTTCGGCGTGCCGATGGAGGTCATGGTCAATTCCAACCGGGCCGCGCGCTCGGAATTCGGCGGCCGCGTGTTCACGAACCGGCAGCTCGTCTACGACGTGCGCGGCCAGCTCAGCGAGTTGCTCTCCAAGGCCATCGATCGCGGCGCGCTCGACCGCGAAATGGGCGCCGGCGAGAAGGAGGCGATGCATCAATTCCTGAATTTCTACGGCAGCCTCGGCCCGGGCGGGGCCTATGTGCCGAACGGAAATTCCGGCTTCGATCCACTTCCCGGCGGCTATCGCGAGACCGGCCGCCCGATCGCGGCGATGCCGCTTCGGGAGATCATGGCGCTCGGCGGCTCGCTGGGCCTGCCTCTGCTGTTCGAGGATATTTTCGACATGCAGGCGCCGATGTTCCAGCCGGTCGGCGGCATGGACCGGATCGCCTACGCCTTTTACGAACGCGTGCGGCCGGTGGTGCGGCTCAACAGCCCGATCACCGCCATCCGCCGCAATGGCGCGGGCGTGCGGATCCTCTACGGGCCCGGCGACCGTGCGCTCGAGGCCGATTATTGCATCTGCACTCTACCGCTGCCGCTCCTCAACCGCGTGGCGACCGATTTCTCGGCGGCCAAGCAGACCGCGATCCGCGACAATATCGCCTATCTCCCCAGCACCAAGGTCGGCTTCGAAAGCCCACGCTTCTGGGAGGAAGAAGGAATTTACGGAGGGCTCGCCTGGACGGACCGGGCGAACGAGAACATCTTCTATCCCTCGCACGGCTGGCTGGAGGACAAGGGCGTCCTGGTCACCGCTTATTCCTCGGGCTGGACAGGCCAGAACCATCCCACCGAATTCGCGGCGATGAGCCATGAGGAGAGGTTCCGCACCTGCGCCGCCTCGGTCGAGGCGCTGCATCCCGGCAAGTCGCGCCTGCTCGGGCGCCCGGCGACCGTGTCCTGGCCGCTGACGCAATGGTCGGAAGGCGTTGGGCCGATCGGGCCGGCCTTCGGGAACGGCCCGAATGGCGGGGCACGCGGCGTGGCCTATGAGGAATTGCTGCGGCCGGAAGGCCCGGTGATCTTTGCCGGCGAGCATCTCTCCTACGTGCCCTTCTGGCAGGAAGGCGCGGCGCTCTCCGCGCAGGCGGCGATGCGGGTGCTGGCGGAGCAGGCGGCCTCGCGCGCGGCCTGACGCGCCGGTCGAAAGCGGAATGCGCTCCGTCGAAGCGCGATGGGAAGATTGCGGGCGGTGCGGCAGGGCCGCCGGGACTGTGGGAGGATAAACATGAAGAAGTTTCTGCTCGCTACCGCGCTGGCCTTCGCGCCGCTTGCCGCCATCCAGGCCGCGCCGGCCGATGTCGCCGCCGCCGTCTCGGCGCCGGGCCGCCCGGAGGCTGCCACCGCGCTCGATGCGGGGCGCCGTCCCGCCGACGTGCTGCGCTTCGAGGGCCTGCGCCAGGGCGACCGGGCGCTCGATCTGTTCACCGGCAGCGGCTATTATGGAGAGATCATGGCCCGCGCCGTCGGTCCGCGCGGCTCGGTGCTCGCCTGGAACCCCACCGCCTTTACCGACAATGACGACCGCGCAGCCCTTGCTGCCGTGCACCAGCGCAGCCCGAACTTCACCTTCATCGCCACCCAGGCGAGCGGCTTCGCGCTGCCGGAGCGGGCGTTCGATTTCGTGATGATCCACCTCAATTATCACGACACCTATTACGATGTGCCGCGGCGCCAATATCATATGGAGCCGGACGCCTTCCTGCGCACCGTCTTCAACTCGCTGAAGCCCGGCGGCACCTTCGCGGTGATCGACCATGTCGCCGCACCCGGCGGCGGCGACACGCGGGCGGTGGTGAGCCGGTTCCACCGGATCGATCCAGCGACGGTGCGCGCCGATTTCGAGCGGGCCGGCTTCGTCTTCGACGGCGAGTCCGACATCCTCCGCAATCCGCAGGACGATCACACCAAGGGTGTGTTCGATCCGTCGATTCGCGGCCGCACCGACCGGTTTGTCTATCGCTTCCGCCGGCCGCGCTAAGTAAGAAACGGTCCCTTCGCGACTTTCCGCGCTTCCTTGGCGGGGACGCCCGCCATGGCGCGGAAGTCGCGGGCCATATGGGCCTGGTCGGCATAGCCCTGCGCGGCGGCATGGTCGGCGAGCGACGGCTGTTCGGGCACTTGCTCGAACGCCTTGTGGAAGCGAAGCAGCTTCAGATAGCGGCGCGGCGGCAGGCCGACATGGCGCGCGAACCAGCGCTGCAGGCCGCGCGGGTTCATCCCTGTCCTTTCGACCATCTCCTCGACCGTAACGGCGGCCAGGATCGAGCGACCGATGGCGGCGAGGTTGGGCGCTTCTGCGAGACGCGCCTCGATCTCATCGAAGGTCGGCCCCTCAAAAGGGAGCCAACGTCCGCGCAGCTCGCCCAGCGGGCGGTCGCCGACCAAGGGCCAGGCCCAAGGCCAGAGCCGGATCGCCGCGAACGACGCGTCGCCGCTGATCTCGAATTCCTCGGGCCGCTCGTTCAGGCCGACAGCGAAGCGCGCGGGCTGGTCGCCTGCCCAGCGCGAGCGGCCGGCGAGGCGGGTGATGATCTCGACGCAACCGTCGGGCACCGCCTGTTGGGCGACCCATTCCGCGGGCGCACCGGCGCCCGTGAGCGTCCAGCGCACCTTGATCAGGCCTTCGAGCGCCGGTGGCGGAAGATGCTCCTGATAATCCACTGGCGGAATGAGACTCCTTTTGTCGCGTCCGTTCAAGACGCGCCCGTCACGATCCGCCATGATGGCTGCGAACGAGGGAGGCGCGAATGAAGAAACTGTTTGCGGCCGCTTTGGCACTGGCGCTGATGGGGCAGGCGCCCCCACCCGCGCGCGTTGCCGATCTGGGCTGGATGAGTGGCCATTGGCAGACGACTGCGGCCAATGGCAGCCGGGTCGAGGAGAATTGGCTGGATGCGCGCGGCGGCGTAATGCTGGGGATCAGCCGCACAATCAGCGGCGATCAGCTCAGGGAATTCGAGTTTCTGCGCATCCAGGCGGGCGAGGATGGCGTCCCCGCCTATCTCGCCCAGCCCGGCGGTCAGCCGGCGGTTCCGTTCCGGCTGACCGCGCATGACGCGACCAGCGCGACCTTCGACAATCCGCAGCACGACTTCCCGCAGCGAATCGTCTATCGTCGCAGCGGCGACACGATGATCGCCACGATCTCGGCGCTGGACGGATCCCATGCGATGAGCTGGACCTACCGCCGCCATTAGGGGGAGAGGCCGATGGCGGAGATCAAGACCAAGGCGACCGAGGTTTCGGTCGACGATTTCATCTCCGCGATCGACAATCCGCAGCGGCGCGAGGATGCGAAGAAGGTCCGCGCGATGTTCGAGCGGCTGACTGGGGAGCCGGCGAAGATGTGGGGGCCGACGATCATCGGCTTCGGCAGCTATCACTACACCTATGACAGCGGGCACAGCGGCACGATGTGCCGGCTGGGGTTCTCGCCGCGCAAGGCGGAGCTGGTCCTCTACCTGAAGACCGGGGCCGCCGGGCAGGAGTCCCTGTTCGCGCGGCTCGGCAAGCACAAGACCGGCAAGGCCTGTGTCTACGTCAAGAAGCTGGCCGACGTGGATGAAGCGGTACTGGAGGAGATGGCCGCGGGCACGCTTGCCTACATGAACGAGAAATATCCCGACAGCTGATCAGCGGCCGCCAAGCTCTCCGACGCGCCGGACCAACGCGGCCTCCCAGGCGGCCATGTCGAAATTCTGCGGGTCGTCATGCGCATCGGGAATCCCGGAGTCGATGACGCCGTGAAAGCCGGGAATCAGCCAATGGCCGCCCCGGACGCTCGCCAGGATATAGAGCAGGGCCATCCGGTCATATTGGGCGGCGGTGAAGCCGGGCATGGGCGCCCGATCGAAGTTGCCGGGGCGGCCGGTGGGATCGTTCAGCCGGACCTGGTTGAACTCGTTATGCAGGAACAGGCCCTTGGCCGCACCGCCGGTGATCGTGTCCCGCTCCCGCTTCGTGGCGCGCCAGGGGATGGCGTAATCATGGGCGAACAGAATCTCGCCGCGCCTATTGGTGAAGGTGTGGGCGACCTGGGTGCCGTCGGGATAGGTCCAGCCAAGCCCGTTGGCCCGGTCCGAATCATTGTCCGGGAAGTCGCTGCCCGGCAGTTCCAGGCTGGTGTCATGGATCACGAAATAGCGGGCGAGGGGTGCTTCCGGGTCGTTGTTCCGCGCGCGGGACAATGGCGTTTCCACGCTCGCCGCCAAAGCCGGCAGATGCTCCGCGGTCAGCAGGGTGCGGAGGCGTTCCCGGTCGATCCTGACCCTCTTTCCCACATGCCCCTCAAGGAAGCGGCCGAGACGCCGAGGGGCCGGGCCGATCTCGCCATGGATCAGCATCGGGCTCAGCAGGCAGTGCGCCTGCTGGATCGGGCTACCCTCGAACGACAGGCGCTCGACATCGAAGGGGCAATGCGTCGGCCCGGGCGGCTGGTTGTTGAGCAGGGCGGCGGCCGCCAGGAGGAGCATCTGCGTGATCATCGGGCCAGCCTAGCGCCGCCCCGGACGTTCGCAAATGGTTCGGGTTCAGCCACGCTTAATCTTCCGGCGACGAAATGACATCTGGGCGCGACGAAAGCGCTTGCATCCTGCCACAAATGTGACATGCTACACCTGTAGCAAGCTTTAAGGCATGATGATGATCGATTCTCTTCCACGACGTGAACGCGAACTGTTCGAGCTGCTGTGCAGCGCCGGCGAGGCCACGGCCGCCGAGCTGCGCGCCGCGATGAAGGACCCGCCCTCCTATTCGGCGGTCCGCACCTTGCTGGCCCGGCTGGAGGCGCGCGGTGTGATCAAGCATCGCACCGTCGACCAAGCCTATGTCTACAAGAGCGTCACGCAGCCCGCCAAGGTCCGCGAAACCGCGATGAATCAGATGGTGCGCACATTTTTCGACGGGTCGGCGGCCAATGCCGCGACGGCCCTGCTCGGGCTTACCAAGAGCCTGTCCACCGATGAGATCGACGCCCTGCAGCGGGCGATCGACGAAGCCAGGGAGCGCTGAGATGGACCTGTCTTTCTTTGTCCAGATGGGATGGAAATCCGCCCTGATCGCTGGCGCGGCCCTTGGCCTTGCCTATGTCCTGCGCTCGCGCGCCGCGTCAGACCGGGCGATGGTGCTGCGCATCGGCGTCACCATGCTCCTGCTGCTGCCGCTGGCGGCCTTGTTCCTGCCGTCGCTGCAGATCGAGGCCTTCTCAGCGCCTGCCGCCCCGACGACCACGGCCGCCGCGCCGGCGCCAGTCGTCGCGCAGGCGCCGTCCGCTTATGCCTATGTCCCCGGCCCGGAGGTTCAGCCTTCTTACGTCCAGGCCGCGGATCCGCAGCCGGCCGCTCCGACGATCTGGGATGACCCGACACCCCTGGTCTTGCTCGCCTATCTGGGCGGGCTCCTGATGGTCGGCGGCCGGCTGCTCCTTGGCCTGTTCCTGCTGCGTCGCTGGACGCGGGCCGCGCAGGACGTGACCGACCCCGATTGGCTCGCCGCCCTCAACCGGGTGCGCGGCGCCGATGACCGGGTGCGGCTGCTGGTCTCCGACGCGGTGCCCTCGCCGCTCAGCTGGGGCTGGCGCCAGCCGGTCATCCTGATCGATCCCGACACGATGGACGAGCCCGGCGAAGCCGACGCGATCCTGGCCCATGAAATGGCCCATGTCGCCCGCAAGGACTGGATTGCGCTGATGCTGACCCGGATCGCCGCCACGGTCTTCTGGTTCAATCCGATCGTCTGGCTGCTGGAGCGCGAAATCGTCCAGCAGGCCGAAGAGGCGGCGGACAGCGAGGCGGCGCGCCATGTCGAGCCGGCCCGTTATGCCCAGACCCTGCTGACCTGGGCGCAGATCAACGGTGGCATGGTCGCCGCCAATTCGATCGCGCCGAAGCACAGCGCGCTTGGCCGGCGGATCCGCGCCATCCTCGACCGCCGCGAGCGGCCCCGGGGCTCCGCCTGGACGAAGATCGCCGCTCTGACCTGCGTTGCCGTCGCCACGCCGATCGCCGCGGTACAGCTGGTCCAGGCCGCGCAGCCGCCGGCGCCCGCCGCGCCCCCGGCCCCGCCGTCCGCGCTGATCGCGCCGCCTGCGCCCCCGGCCCCGCCGGTCGCCGGCGCCCCGGTGGCCCCGCTTGCGCCGCTCGCCGAGCTGCACGAGCTTGGCAATATTTCGAGCGAGGTCCATGCGGCTCTGGCCGAAGTGCTGCCGCGCATTCCGGAGATGGTCGCCGCGTCGCTCGCTTCGGTCGACCCGGACGAGATCGACCGCAACGTGCAGCAGGCGCTGCGCGAGGCCGGTCCCGAGCTTCGCCGGCTGAACGGGCCGGAGCGTGAGCGGGTCCGCGCCGAGGTCCGCCGCGCGATGCAGCAGGCCCGTGAGGCGATGACCCGCGCCCGTTCCGACATGGCCCGCGCCCGCACCGACATGGTCCGGGTCCGCGCGGAAATGCAGGCCCAGGCGCCGCGCATCGAAATGGCCATGCGCGAGGCGCAGCGCGCCGCCGCCATCGCCCCGCGGGCGATCGCCATGTCCATGCGCAGCGGCGCGACGGGCATGGCCCGCGGCGCCGAGGGCATGGAGCGTGGCGCCCAGCGGATGGAGGAGCAGGCCCGCCAGTTCCGCGACAGCTCCTATCGCGAGCAGGTGATCGCTCGCGAGCGCGCCCGTGGCCATAATGTGACGCATCAGGACCTGATCGAAGCCGCCAATGGCATGGAGGAAGGCGCCCGCGGGATGCGCGAAGGCGCCCGCGAGATGCGCGAAGCCGCCCGCCATATGGGGGACAATGACGGCGACTGACCTTTCCTCGGGGGGAGGAGCTGCCCCCAGCAGTCTCTAGGGAGATGACGGGCGGTGTGCAGCCGCCCGTCATTTTTTGTGGCACGGAGCAAGCATATGGACGACAACCGCCGCATCATCTTGGGTGGCCTGGGCGCGGCGCCCCTGCTCGCCACCGCCGCGCAAGCCGTAGCCAGCACGCCGGCCGCCGGACGGATCGACGCCTTCATTCGCGCACGGATGGCGGCCAAGGGCATTCCGGGCGCCGCTCTGGCGGTTACCCGGAACGGCCGCGTGTTGAGGCTCGCCGCTTATGGCCAGACCAGCCTGGAGCTTAATATCGCGGCGACGAGGCAGACCGTGTTCGCCATGGCCTCCGCCTCAAAGATGGTCGCGGGCCTCGCGGCGGGGAAGCTGGCGGAGGGGGGGGCGGCTCGACCTCGAGGCATCGGCACGGACCTACCTTCCCGAACTGCCCGAGACTTTGGCTGAGGTGCGAGTACATCAGCTGCTGTCGCACACGTCAGGCCTCAAGGGGACGGGCGGCAATCCCGATTATGTCGCTGCGCTGGCGGAGCGGGAACGGCGGGAGGCCTATGTCGGCGAGCTGAAGCTCGATGTCTTCACTGACGAGGAGATCCTCCGCTACGGCGCCGCGGCGGGCCTGCAGGAGCCGCCGGGCACGCGCTGGCGCTACAGCCAATTCCCTTATTTCCTGTTCGGCCAGATCGTCGGGCGTGTCTCCGGCCAGGCTTATCCGGACTATGTCCAGAGCGCGATCCTCACCCCGCTCGGCATCACGGGTGCCCGCTATGGCGATCATCGCACGCTCGTCCCGGGACGGCAGTCGACCAATTATACCCGCCAGTTCGGGCCGCTGCAGAATTTCGCGCTGAAACATACGCCGGGCTATTGGCCCGCCGCGGGCCTCAACATGTCGGTGGCGGATGCGGCGCGGCTGCTGGAGGCGTTTACGCCCGACCGGCTGCTCCGCGCGGAAACGCTCGACCGGCTCTGGCAGCGGGCGCGTCTCGCCGACGGTACCGCCCGAGACTATGGGCTCGGCTTCACCGTCACGACGACAAACGGCCGGACTTGGGTCGGTCATGAAGGCGGTGGCTGCTGCTATTTCGGCTGGTGGCCCGCCGAGCGGCTCGGCATCGCTATCCTCCTCAATCTCTCCGGATCCCATGAGGACGGAATCGAGACGGCGCTGGCCGATCTGATCCTGTCCGAATCCGCTTGAGCGGAACGAGCCTCCGCCCCATGGTCGCGCCGCTGTCATGGGGGAGATGAACATGCTGAAGCGCGCGGCCCTTTTGCTTTCCATCCTGTTCGCCGCCACGCCCGCCGCCGCGCAGGATCAACCCTATCAGCGCCAGGCGCGCCAGATCCTTGAACGATTGGTCTCCTTCCGCACCGCTGCTGGCCAGGGGCAGGTGCCGCGCCTGATCGCCTATGTTCAGGAAACGCTCCGCGCCGGCGGGGTGGCGGAAGCCGACATGGTCGTGATCCCGCACGAGGAGACCGCCGCCCTGATCGTCCGCATTCAGGGCACCGACGCCGCAGCGCGGCCGATCCTTTTCTCTGCCCATATGGACGTGGTCGATGCGCGGCCCGAGGATTGGGAGCGCAGCCCGTTCACCCTCATCGAAGAGAATGGCTATTTCTTCGGGCGCGGCGTGCTCGACAACAAGACCGGCGTGACCTCTTTGATCTCGACGATCCTGCGCCTCAAGGCTTCCGGTCAGCGCCCACGCAACACCCTGGTCTTCACCTTCGTCGGCGATGAGGAGACCACCTTCGGCACCACCGAGCTGATCGCGGCGCATCCGTGGGTGCACAACGCCCGCTACGCGATCAACACCGACGCTGGCGGCGGCATGCTCGCGCCGAACGGTCAGCCGCTCGTCTATCTGGTGCAGGGCGCGGAGAAGACTTTCACTTCCTTCCGGCTTACCGTCACCAATCCCGGCGGCCATTCCAGCCGACCGCGCGACGACAATGCGATCTATGACCTCGCCCGCGCCCTGCTCAGGGTCGAGACTTATCATTTCCCAGTCCAGGCGACGGCGCTGACCCGGTCCTATCTGGGTACGCTCGGGCGCATCGTGCCGGGCGCCGCCGGGCAGATGCTGACCCGCTTCGCCGCCAATCCGGACGATGCCGAGGCCGCCGAAGCGCTCCGTCACGCGCCCGAATATGTGGGGACGACGCGGACCACCTGCGTCGCCACCATGCTCGACGCCGGCCACGCCCAGAATGCCCTGCCGCAGCGGGCGTCGGCGGTGGTCAATTGCCGCATTTTCCCGGGCGTCCAGCCGGAGACGGTCCGCCAGGCCTTGGCCGCGGCCATCGGCAATGACTCGGTCAGGATCGAGACGATGGGCAATCCCCGGCTGAGCCCGGTGTCCGAGCCCAATCCTGCCGTGGACGCCATGATCGCGACCTCGATCCACAGCCGCTATCCGGGCGTACCGATCACCCCCTATCTGGAATCGGGCGGGACGGACGGCCTGATCTACCGGATCGCCGGCATCCCGACCTGGGCGACCTCCGGCGTGTTCATTAAGCCGAACGAGATGTTCGCGCATGGCCTCAACGAGCGCATCCCGGTCGCGAGCTTCTATGCGGGCATAGAGCATACCCACGATCTCGCGGTGGCGCTGGGCAACGCCCGGTGAGACAATTGTTCTCCGGCCTGGCGGCGGCTTTGCTGGCGGTCGCCGCGCCGGCGTCCGCGCAGCGCGCCAGCTCCTACGACGTCATCATCCGCGGCGGCACCATCCATGATGGGAGGGGCGGGGCGCCCTTCACCGGCGATGTCGCGCTCAGGGGCGACCGCATCGCCGCGATCGCGCCCCATGTGAGCGGGCGGGCGCGGCGGGAGATCGACGCCCGCGGTCTTGCGGTCGCGCCCGGCTTTATCAACATGCTGAGCTGGGCGAATGAGAGCCTGATCCAGGACGGCCGCAGCCTCAGCGACATCCGCCAGGGCGTGACGCTGGAAGTCATGGGCGAGGGCTCCTCCATGGGGCCATGGAGTGAGGCGATGAAGCGGCTCGAGCTCATCCGCCAGTCCGACATCCATTATCCGATCAGCTGGACGACGCTCGGCCAGTATCTCGAATTTCTCGAGCGGCGCGGCATCGCGACCAACGTGGCGAGCTTCGTCGGTGCTGAGACCGTCCGTGTCCACGAGCTTGGCGAGGGCGATGTCGATCCCAACCCGGCCCAGCTCGCCCGGATGCGGGCCCTGGTCCGGCAGGCGATGAACGAAGGCGCGATGGGCGTCGGCAGCTCGCTCATCTACGCCCCCGGCAGCTTCGCGGAGACCGACGAACTGGTCGCTTTGGTGAGCGAGGCCGGGCGCTGCGGCGGCATGTATATCAGCCATATGCGCTCGGAGGGCGACCGCCTCCTGGAATCGGTGGACGAGTTGATCGAGATCGCGCGGCGCGCTCATGCCCCCGCGGAAATCTATCATCTGAAGATGGCGGGCCGCGACAATTGGGGCCGTTATGACGACGTGGTCCGCCGGATCGAGGCGGCGCGCGCGGCAGGCCTTCGCATCACCGCCGATATGTACACCTATGTCGCCGGCGCCACCGGGCTCGATGCCGCCATGCCGCTTTGGGTGCAGGCCGGCGGGCGCGAAGCCTGGATTCAGCGGCTGCGTGACCCGGCGATCCGCGCCCGTGTCGCCGCCGAGATGCGCCGGCCGGGGCAGGGCTGGGAGAATCTCTACTACGGCGCCGGGGCGGACGGCATGCTGTTCACCGATTTCCGCAATCCGGCCATGCGGCAATATGCGGGCAAGACCCTGACCGAGGTGGCGCGGCTGCGCGGCACCAGCCCGGAAGATACGATGATGGACCTCGTCGTCGAGGATGGCAGCCGGGTCGGCACCATCTATTTCCTGATGAGCGAGGACAATGTCCGGCGCGAGGTGCAATTGCCCTGGGTGAGCTTCGGCTCGGACGCCGCCAGCATCGCCAGCGAAGGCGTGTTCCTGAACGGCCGGCCGCATCCGCGCACCTACGGCAATTTCGCCCGCCTGCTTGGCCGCTTTGTGCGCGACGAGCGCCTGATCACGCTGCAGGAGGCGGTGCGGCGGCTGACCTCGCAGCCGGCGGGCAATCTCGGCATCCGGGATCGTGGCGCGCTCCAGGCCGGTTTCTACGCCGATCTCGCCATTTTCGATCCCGCGACGATCGCCGACCGCGCGACCTTCGCGGCGCCACACCGCTATGCGACCGGCATGCGCCACGTCTTCGTCAATGGCGGGCAGGTACTGGCCAATGGCGAGCCGACCGGGGCGACGCCGGGCCGTGCGGTGCGCGGGCCGGGCTGGCGTCGTTGTCATTAAGTCTCGTCTTGCCACGGACCCATCGATGCGCGTAGCCGTTGACCCAATTGACGGGGGCGTCCGAGCCGAAAGGGCTGCACGTTTGAGTGAAAGACGCGCCTATATCAACGCCCTTGCGGGCGTCGTTCCCGATCATGACGTGCATCGGCTCTTTATCGACTGGGCGCAGAGCCAGGTTGGTGACGAGCGCATGCGCAAGCTTTTCCTGCGCATGGCCGAGCGGAGCGGCATCGAGCATCGCTGGTCGGTCTTGCCCCCCGCAGCCGACGGCGGCTCTCCGATCGAGCGCGGGGGCTTTTATCATGGCGAGGCGCCGCCGACGTCGCGGCGTATGCAAGTCTATGCCGAGGAGGCGCCGAAGCTGGCGCTGGCGGCGATCGCAAAGCTGCGCGAGCAGGCGGAGCTAAAAGGCATCACCCATCTGGTGGTGGCGAGTTGCACCGGCTTCGTCGCGCCCGGCATCGACCAGCTGATCGCCCGCGCACTTGGCCTCGAGAATGTCGAGCGCACGCTCGTCGGCTTCATGGGCTGCTATGCCGCGGTCGCCGCACTGCGTACCGCCTATCATATTGTCCGCTCCGAGCCTGAGGCCCGGGTGCTCGCGGTGACGGTGGAGCTCTGCTCGCTGCATCTGCAGCAGACGCAGCAGCTCGAATCCCTGCTCGCCCAATTGCAGTTCAGCGACGGCGCCGCTGCTGCGCTGGTGACCAGCGAGGCGACCGGGCTGGAAATGAGCCACCTCTTCTCGATGCAGCTCGAGGAATCCGCCGAGCTGATCCAGTGGCGGATCGGCGATACCGGCTTCGAGATGACCCTGTCGGGCGAGGTGCCCGGCCGCATCCAGGCCGCCCTGACCGAAGAAGACACGCGCAAGACGCTCTACAATGGCTGGGGCCCAGACCAGGTTTCGAGCTGGGCGGTCCATGCCGGCGGCCGCTCGATCCTCGACGCGGCCGAGAAGGGGCTGGAATTGCCGCAGGGCGCGCTCTGGGCCTCGCGCCACGTGCTGGCCCGCTACGGCAACATGTCCTCATCGACGCTCATGTTCATCCTGTCCGAGCTGATCGGCCGGCCGGACACCGGCAAGGGCGTCGCCATCGCCTTCGGGCCGGGCCTCGCCGCCGAGGGCTTCCACTTCGAGCAGGCGGGATGAGCAGGCTCGCCGCGCGCATCCGCGTCGACGAGCAGATGGACGACCCCGGTCTCGCGCCGGAGACTTACGACCGGGTGCTGAAGGACCTGGCGACGGTCAATGCGGTGACGCTCGCCGCCCGCCCGACGCTCAACTTCCTCGCCCGCGGAACGAAGGGGATGACCGCCCTCCGGCTGCTGGACGTCGGTTTCGGTCATGGCGACATGCTGCGCCGGATCGCGAAATGGGCGAAGAGGCGTCGCCTCGCTGCGGACCTGATCGGCGTTGACCTCAATACGCGAAGTGCGGCTGCGGCGCGGGCGGCGACACCGATTGAGTGGCCGATCGAATATCGCACCGGCGATTATCGCGACGTGGCCGGGCCGCTCGATTTCGTCGTCTCCAGCCTCGTCGCCCATCACATGACCGACGATCAGCTCGACGAATTCCTGCGCTTCATGGAGGCGCGGGCGTCGCGGGGCTGGATCGTCAACGACCTCCATCGCCTCGCTTTCCCTTATATGGGTTTCCCCTTGCTAGCCCGCTTGCTCGGCGCGCACCGGATCGTGCGCGAGGACGGCAAGGTCTCGATCGGCCGGTCCTTCCGCCCGGCCGAATGGGAGGCCATCCTCGCCAAGGCTGGCATCACCGGCGCCAAGGTCGTCCGCCGCTTCCCGTTTAGATTGTGCGTCGAACGGCTGCGCTGATCGTCGGCGGGGGGCCGGCAGGAGCGTCCGCGGCCATATCGCTGGCGCGGGGCGGCGCGATGCCGGTGCTCATCGAGCGCAGTCCCGGCGAGCGCGACCTGGTCTGCGGCGGCTTTCTCGGCTGGGACGCGATCGCGGCGCTCCGGAAGATCGGGCTGGATCCGGCCCATCTCGGCGCGGTGGCGATCGGCCGGCTGCGCCTGGTGTCCGGGTGGAAGAGTGTCGAGGCGGACCTTCCGAAAACGGCCATGGGCCTCTCCCGTCGGCGTCTCGATGCCACTTTGCTGACCATGGCCGAGGAGGCGGGGGCGACGGTGCTCCGCGGCCGGCAAGCCAAGGCATTGGACGGCGACCACATCCGGCTCGACGACGGCGGCGAGATGGCCGCCGAAGCCCTGTTCCTCGCCACCGGCAAGCATGAACTGCGCGGCATCGCCCGCAACACGGGGAAACGTCCGCTCTCCGTCGGCCTTCGCGCCGCGATCCCGGCGCCGCCCGGTCTCAAAGGCACGATCGAGCTCCATCTCTACAATGGCGGCTACGCTGGCCTCCTGGTGCAGGAGGACGGCAGCGCGAATCTGTGCCTCTCCGTCGCGCAGGCGCGCATGGCCGAAGGCCGCGACGCCTTCCTTGCCGCGCTGATGAAGGAAGCGCCCTTGCTTGCCGAGCGGCTGGACGGGCGGCTGCCCGATCGTTGGGACTCGATTGCCGGTGTGCCTTATGGCTGGCGTGCCCGCGAGACGGTGCCCGGCCTGTTCAGGATCGGCGATCAAGCGGCGGTGATTGCCAGCCTGGCCGGCGACGGCATCGCGGTGGCGCTGGCCAGTGGCGCGGCCGCCGCCCATGCCTGCCTCCACGATGAAGATGGCGCTGCTGCTTATCAGCACGCCTTCGCGATGCGGGCGAAGCGGCCCATCGCCATCGCCGAAACGCTCAGACACATGGCCGAGGCGCCGGTCAGGCGGCGGCTGATGCTTGGGATGGCTGGTATACCGGGCGTCGCGAAGCTCGCGGCACGGCTGACGCGGATCGGTTAGCGCGCCCCTGCCACCGAGCCCGGCGCGTCGTCGCGCCACTGGCCGGACTGCTGATGCTCCTCGCGGATGCCGGACGCAGGCAGGTTGTTCGCCCGCCAGCGCGGGTCCTGCGGGATGTCGGACGGCACCGGGGCAGCGGTACGGACGGGTGCCTGCGCATCGGGAGCGGGCGCGAAAGCCGGAGCCTCCGCGAAGGACGGCGCCAGGCCGGCGCCGCGCCGCGCCATATAAGAGGAGCCGCGCACGATCGGCTCGTTGCCGGCATAAGCGTTGCTGAACGAACTCGGCGCGCCTGCAAGGCCCGGCAGGCGGTAGAAGATGTGTGCGCCGATCTGCGCGGTCTTCACCAGCCGGGGCGCCCAGCCCGGGAAGACGTAATTGGCGTGATAGAAGGTCGAGAGCCCAACCGGCGCAAAGGTCCGGCCAGCCAGCGCCTCGGCAGCATATAAGCGGGCGCGGGCCCAAAGCGTCGGCACCGGCGTCCGCGCCAGCGAGCCGTCGCAGGTAAAGGTGAACTGGCAACCGCCGCCCGCCCGCATCGCGCCTTGGTAGACGACGCCGCAGACTGTGTTCGGCCAGGCCGGGTGACGGACCCGGTTCAGCACCACCTGGGCGACCGCGCGCTGGCCGTCCTCGCTCTGGTTGCCCGCCTCGTAGTAGATGGCCTGGGTCAGGCAATCGAGCGAGCGCATCTGGTCGACGGGCGTCGTCGGGCGGAAGGCGTAAGCGGTCGCGACGGGGCTCGGCAAAGCCGCGATCGGCAGATTGGCATTGGCCTGCAGCGCGCCATTGCCCTCCAGCGAGGCGCCTAGTGCGCCGGTGTCGAAGCCGGGCAGGATCCCGGTCGCGGCGCTTGCCTGCGGCACAGTGGCGGCCGGAGCGGCGGAAGCGACGACGGGGGCGTCATGGAGGTCCAGCGTGACGGCGGGGCCGGAACCAGCGATTGCAGGCACGCAGGAGGCGATCGGCAGGATCAGCGCGAGGTTCGCCCAAGCGCGGGCATCGCGGGCCAAGCCACGCTCCGAATTGCCGCCTTTGCGCACTGGTTTCGCCATGTTTTCCGCCCGGGACGAGGTGTCCCAGAGCGTCGCATAGCCTTCGCCTGCACGCTCCGCGCCCTCTGATTTTGAGGCGTCCCAATAGAGGACAGAGGTGCAGGAAGTGTTGACGGGCAGCAGGACAGGTCTCGCGGCCCCCGCCGGTCGAACCGGCGCCGCGCTTCGTCGAACCGAGCGCGCCTTTGCCGAAACGAGTTCCATCATGATCGAAACGGAGCGGCGCGGGCGCGGCGGATCGGCAAGGACAGGGATGCGGCCCCGATGGCGATGGTCCCCCGCCTGATCGTCGGGGCCGCGAACCCGAACCGACGGCCTGTCCCCCGGGCCGAACAGGAGTGAGTAAGATGTCCTTGCGTTCCATTGCCCTCGCCGCAGCCGCCTGCGTCGCCGCCACCCTCTCGACGGTCGCGCCGACCCCGGCAGCGGCCACCGCCGATATCGTCGTCGCGCCGCAGGCGGTCACGGTTCGCGTCTCTTTCGCCGACCTCAATCTCGCCTCCGCGGACGGCCGCGCCGTGCTCGGCCGGCGCATCGCCGGCGCCGCGCGGAGCATCTGCGGCGAGTATTTCGCGACGGACCTGCAAATGCGGGCCCTCGTCCAGGATTGCCGTGAGGATGCGATCGCGTCCGCCCGTCTCCCCGCCAGCTTTGCCAGCAATGCCGGCATGCGGGATCTGACGGTCACCGGCTACCGCGTGAGCCGCGCCGCCAACTGAGCCCACCAGGCGGCAAAGCTCATGGGAGGCGGCGATGCCCCATCGCCGCCTCCCTATTCATTTGGGGCCGCGCACTTTGTCGAGAGTGGAAGACGAGCAACGTTCGGATTAGGGTCGCCGCATGGGTCTGTTCGCCAAGCCTTCGATGGTGGCGCTCCTTAACGGGGAGAAGGCAACGCTGGACGCCGTCTTCGGCGAGGGAGCCTATGAGATCTCGTCCGATCACCGTGACCAGGCGACCCTCCGGTCCACGAACCTGGAAATAGGATTCGGATACGCGCGCGATGGGGAGATCAGTGCACTGATCACTTTGCGAGACGCGCCGCCCGATGTGGGTGGAACCGCCGGAAGCTGGCTCTGGGCCAAGCTTCTGGACGCGGACGAGCCGTCGCTCGAACGTGACAGAAACGGCATCGCACGCGACCCGCCTGAGCAACAGACGAAGCGTGAGATCGAAATCATCGCCCGGCTGGTGAAGGAGGTCTTCCTAGATCCCCGCAAGCTGCGGGATGCGGCTTATTTCGCTGAGGGTTACACACGTGCCTACAACGATTGGTCCGGCGGCCATTGGTAGGAAGCGGCGTCAGCGCCCAGCGAACTTCTTCACATCGTCCACATAGGATCGCCCGATCCTTTGCTCAGCGCCGTCGCTGAGCCGCGCCGTCCAGTGCCCCGCCTCGTCGCGGTACAGGCCGATGACCGTGTCGCGCCGGAGGATCACCGACCTGTGGACGCGCATGAAGAGCGCGGGATCGAGATCCTCCTCAAGCTTGGCGATCGTGCGGTGGATCAACCAGGAGCGGGCGCCGACATGGAGGCGCATATAGTCGCGCTCCGCGGTGATCCGCTGGATGTCCGCCGCCGCGATCCGCACCAGGCCGCTGAAGTCAGGCACCCAGAACTCCTCGACATGGCTGGAGGCGGGCTTCGCGCCGGACGGCTTGCCACCGGAGATGTACGCGCGGACGCGCTCCAGCGCCCGCTCCAAACGGTCGGCCTGGACCGGCTTCATCAGATAGTCGATCGCCGCCACGTCGAATGCCGCGACCGCGAAATTGTCGAAAGCGGTGACGAACACCACGGCCGGGTCCACCGCCGAGCCGGACAAAGCGCGAGCGACGTCGATCCCGTCCATGCCGGGCATGGCGATGTCGAGCAGCACCAGGTCCGGCGCCACCGCTTCGGCGATGCGCAAGGCCGCCTCACCGTCATTGGCGGTGCCGACCACGGCGACCCCGTCCAGCCGGGCGAGCAGCAATTGCAGCCGCTCGACCGCCAGTGGCTCGTCATCGACGACCATGACGCGCAGGCTCCGGTCGTCAGTCATGCTTCACGACCGGCATGTAGAGATGGACGGTATAGCCGCCTTCCGGGTCCGGCCCGTGCATGCAGCCGGCGCGAGTGCCGTAGCGGGCGATCAGCCGGTCGCAGACATTTTTCAGGCCCACGCCGGTGCTGCCCTCGCCGGCCTCGGCGGTGTCGGCCGGAGCCTCGCCATTGTCCTTCACCTTGATGTGCAGCCGGCCGGCCTCCTCATAAGCGGAAATGCGGACGGTGACGTGCTTGCGCGAGCGGGCGACGCCATATTTCACCGCATTCTCGACGACCGGCTGCAGGATCAGCACCGGCACCCGCGTCGTCCGCATCGCATCGGGTACGTCCACTTCCACGGTCAACCGGTCCGGGAATCTGATCTGCTCGATGTCGAGATAGAGCCGCTGCAGCTTGATCTCGTCGTCCAGGCTGATGTCGGCGGTTGGGTCCGCCGACAAGGTAGCGCGGAAGAAGGTGGAGAGGTTCATCAGCATCTGCTCGGCCGTGTCCGTCTTCTGGGAGAGGATGAGCGAGGAAAGGCTGTTCAGCGTGTTGAACAGGAAGTGCGGATTGATCTGGTAGCGGAGCGCGCGGAGC
This sequence comes from Allosphingosinicella sp., assembly GCA_044225925.1. GTDB lineage: Bacteria > Pseudomonadota > Alphaproteobacteria > Sphingomonadales > Sphingomonadaceae > Allosphingosinicella. The sequence goes on along the minus strand of JBGAHY010000014.1, from coordinate 15,208 downwards.
TGCGCCTCCTGCGCCTCGCGGGCGAGCATGGCGGCGTGGCGGTCGGCGGCGCGGAGCTGCTTCGCCTGGCTCATCGCGACATAGACCGCCGCCCAGGCCGCGAAGATGAAATACCAGCTGAGCGCGCTCTCCGCGACCGAGCGCCAGAGCATCTCCCACGCCGACATGCCGGCCATGCTCGGCTCGTCCTTGGCGGCGTCGAGGGGGGCGTAGATGTAGAACATGAAGTAATTGAAGGCGGAGAACAGCATCGACGCCGGCAGGCAGAGGATCGCGGCCACCACCGCCTTGGCCCTCAGGGTGCGGCGCCAGACCGGGATCATGGCGAGATAGACCAGGAAGGTGATCAGGCAGCCGACGAAGGCAGCAAGGCTCCGGCGCCAGAGCATCTCCCAGAAATCATGATATTGCAGGACGACGGCGCGCAGGGTGATCAGCGCGATGTAGAGCAGCCAGAAGGCGACGATCGACTTTATCGCGATGCTGAGATCGGGCAGCCGGCGTTGCTCGCCGTCCGGGAGGGCCTTGTCCATGGCACCTCCTAACGCTGGAGGCCTGTAAAAGCTTTCCGTCGAACGGTCGTTGGACGAAGGGCGCGGCGCGTTTGTCGAAAAGCCGGGCAAAGGACGGCGATATCCGGACTCGTCCGGATCGCCCAGCAGCGGTTCGGATTGCTCCGCGTCGTCCTTGTCGCCGTTGCCCACGCCCGATTCTCTTGGCCCCATGACTGTCTAGCACGGCGGGGGCGGGCGGTCATCGCCGGCGTTTCGCGGACGGCTCGAGATGAGGGCGATCGTTCCGGCAGCGCAAGCAGGGCGCTTTTGCGCGCTGGGGGAGTCCGCGCCTGTTGCACTGCCGCATCACCTGAAAGATTCAGCGACGAAGCGTAGAATTTCTACGTTGCCGCCGGGACTCTTTCCTGATTCACTTTCTGAACGAGGGCTGGTGATGTGGTTAACGGCTTCGTAAGCCGTTGTGGTGCATGATCCTTTTCTCGGGGGCGAAAGGAGTGGGATCATGAGTACCAGGACTCGGCCCGCAAGCGGGGCGACAAGTTTGGCGGAGATGCGCGAGTTCGCGTCCTTCTCGAAGGGCACGCAGCGCTACATTCGCCGGTCGCTCGACGTGGGTCTTGCCCGCCGCGACGCGGTGAAGCGCTGGTCGCGCGATCCGGCGGAAGCCGCCGGCATCCGTGCCCAGGAGCGTATCTATCGCCGCCTCGATCCGATCCGTTCCGCCATCCCCGATGACAGCGGGCTGGAGGCGATGGAGCCGCTGATGGCGCCGCTCATCACCATGACCGCTTTCGATCTCGGCCAGGACCGGCTGCCCTGCTTCGCCTCCTACCGCTTCCTTTACGAGCGGCTGATTGGCGCCGCCGTGCGCCCCTGGCTGCCCGGCGCTTTCTGCGCCGCCTCCGCCTTGCCGCACCTTCACCCCGATCGCCGGCGCACCCTGCTCCAGTCGATCAGCGAGGCCGCGGCCACCGCGCCAGGCTGGTCGAACCGCGAGCCGGTCTTCTACCCCGAGTGGGTCGAGAAGGTGGACATCGCCGCCGCAGCCTGATCACGGAATTCCACAGTCCCTAGAAACTGCGGCGGGCCCTTGGGTCCGCCGCTTCTCTATGGGCGGTTCGTCTCGCCGAGCCGCGTCAGCAGCTGCTCCGCGAAAAGCGTGAGTGTATCATCACGTGCGCCCATGATGACCACGCGGTCGCCGGGCCGGGCGAGCTCGACGAGGCGGGCGGTGGACTTCGCGCGCTCCGGCGGCGCCTCGGCGATATGCTCGGCATGCCGGCCGCGCGCTTCGAGCGCCTCGGTGATCGTGCCGCTGCCGATGCTCTTGTCGGTGGTGCCGCCATAATAGACCGGTTCCGGCATAAGCAGGACATCATCGGGCGCCAATTCCGCCGCGAACATATCGACGAACTCCCCGCCCATCACGCGAAGCGGCGCGAAACCGTGCGGCTGGAAGAAGACGAGCAGGCGGCCGGGGAAGGCGTGGAGCGTACGCAGAGTGGCGGCGATCTTGTCGGGATTGTGCCCGAAATCATCGATGACGCTGATGCCGTTGGCGGTGCCGATCAGCTCGAAGCGGCGACGGAGGCCCTTGAAACCGGCGAGCGCCGCGGCGGCCTCGGTCAATGGAACGCCCGCGGCCTCAGCGGCCGCCAGCGCAGCGAGCGCATTTTCGACATTATGGCGCCCAGGGATCTGCAGACGCACCGGAATGCCGTTCGCCTTGAAGGACACGGCGAACGGCTCCTCAACGATCTCGCTGCCGAGCAGGTCGGCTCCTGCCTCCTTGAGCGAGCATGTCCTGAGCTTCTCCGCCGGCAACGCGGCGGCGAGCAGCCGCGTCTCGTCATCGTCGAGGTTCAGCACCACCGTTCGTGCCTTGGCCGCGAAATCGCGGAACAGGTGCCTGAGTTCGTCCAGCGACTTGTGGTCCAGCGTGATATTGTTGAGCACGGCGATGTCTGGCTCATAAAGTGCGATCGAGCCGTCGCTCTCGTCCACCTCGCTGACGAAATCCGGGCCGCGCCCCACCAGAGCGCTGGCGAAGGGTTGATCTGGCCCGACGAAATTCTTCATCACCGCGCCGTTCATCACCGTCGGATCGCGTCCTGCGGCGTGGAGGATCCAACCGATCATCCCGGTGACGGTCGATTTGCCGCTGGTCCCGCCCACCGCGATCCGGACCTCGGCGGCGTTGAACAGAGAGGCGAGCAGTTCCGGCCGGCCGCGCCGCTCCGCGCCGAGCGTGCGCGTCTTGACCATGTCCGGGACATGATCCTCCACTGCGCCGGACGCGACGACGATCTGGTCCGCGCTGGTGATCCCGCTGCCGTCCTGAGGGAACAGTTCGATCCCCTGGCGCCGCAGGTCCTCGAATTTGGCCGACAGCCGGCCTTGGTCCAGCGAGCGGTCGGAGCCTTTCACCTCATGACCGCGGCCGCGGACGATCATCGCGAGCGGCAGCATGCCGCTGCCGCCGATGCCCACGAAGAAATAGGATTTTGCCTCGCCCATCCGCCCGCCCTATTGGTGCCGCGAGGAAGGAGCAACCATGCGGATTGCGGTCGTGGCGCCAAGCTCACGTTTCAGCGAGGAGGCCGCCGCGCGGGTGCAGGATATCGCGGCGCGCGCCTTCCCGGAGGTCGACCTCTACTTCCATCCGCAATGTTTTCTCACTCACAATCACTTCGCCGGGACCGATGCGGCGCGGGCCGCGGCCCTCGTCCAGGTTGCGAACGATCCCGGCTTTGGCGCCGTCTGGTTCGCGCGCGGCGGTTATGGCGCCTGCCGCGTCGCGGAGCAGGCGCTGGCCCAATTCGCTCCCGTCGCGCGAAACAAGGCCTGGCTTGGCTATAGTGACGCCGGCTACATCCTGGCGGCGCTCTATCGCGCAGGCTATCCCGATCTCGCGCACGGGCCGATGGCGCAACGCGTGCTCAGCGAGGGTGGCGAAGCCGCGGCCCTACGAGCGCTTGGCTGGCTCGTGAAGCGCGACGCCGATGCGCTCGAACCGCATCTCGCGCTCGGCGACCGCCATGCCGCGTTCAACCTCACCGTGTTCAGCCAGCTGCTCGGCACGGTGCTGGAGCCGGATCTCGCCGGCCATGTCCTGATGCTCGAGGACGTGTCGGAGGAAATGTACCGGATCGACCGCAGTTTCTGCCATGTCACAGGCCAGCCGTCCGTGCGCCGCGTTGCCGGCATAAGGCTCGGCCGGGTCAGCAAGGTACCGCCCAATGATCCGGACTTCGGCGAGGACGAGGAACAGATCGCACGCCACTGGTGCGACCGGGCCGGGATCGCCTTTCTGGGCCGTGCAGACATTGGCCACGACTCGGCCAATAAAGTGGTTCCATTCGGCCGTTTCTAGGAGACGCCGCCCCTCTAGGGCCGACAATCCACAGAAATCGCGCTAACTGGCGTCAAACCGGCCCGTTCGTCTCTCTGCCCCCATTGCCAAGGGAGGGGAATTGCGCTCTATCGGCCCCCACAAACACCAAAGGGAGGCACTAATGGCAGATGGTAAGAGCGGATTGCAGCGTCCGGTGAAGCCGTCGGCGGATCTCGCCGCGATCACGGGTTCCGATCCGTTGCCGCGCAGCCAGGTCGTCAGCAAGGTCTGGGACCATATCAAGAAGAACAATCTCCAGAACCCCGCCAACAAGCGCGAAATCCTCGCGGACGACAAGCTGAAGAAGATCTTCGGCAAGGACCGCTGCTCGATGTTCGAGATGAACAAGCATCTCTCCAAGCATCTGAGCTAGTCTTTACGCCGGCGAACGCCCGGCGTCAGAGCAAGAGAACCGCCCGCCCGGTTTGACCGGGACGGGCGGTTTCGCTTTTCAGGCGTCGTCGCGGGCGGCCCCGGTGCTTCGGCACCAAAAAGCCGCGCCGGTGAGGCCCGGCGCGGCTGCTGGGTCGATCGCCTTACTTTACGATCGGGGATTCTAGCTGGGGCGGGCGGCAGCGACCGCGGCCTCGAGCTGAGCCTTGGTCATGGCGATCACCAGACCCTGACCGTTCACCCCGAAGCTCGCCAGAGCGAGGCGGCCACGGGCGGTGCCGGTGCTGACCACCGCGCTGGCGGCGTCGGCGGATTCGACGGTGCCGACAAGGGCACCCTGCTGGTCGTGCACCTGGACGCCGGTGCGCAGGTCGGCTGCAGTGGCGGCGCGCACTGCCGCGGTTGCAGCAGGTGTGCCCGGCGCGGTGGCCTGCGCCTGCGCATTCGCGGCCGGAGCCGGCTGCGTGGCGGCATCCGGCGTGGTCGCGGGCGGCGGGGTCTGCGCGGCCTGCTGGGCGGGCTGGCCATCCGCCGCCGCGTCAGGCTGCAGCGCCTGCGTCTCGGTGGCGTCCTGCGACTGCTGGGTCGGCGGCGTGGTGGTGGCGACCGCCGGCGTGGTGGTGCTCGGCTGGGTCGCTGGCGGAGTGGACGCCGGCGGCGTCATGGGCTGCTGGGCAGCGGCGATCGCCGGCAGGGTCAAAGCCGCGGCGGCTGCCAGGAAACGGGTCTTCAGGGTCATTGTCTTCCTCCAAAGGCTGTTCGGAAGAAACAAAGGCCGGGGCTGATCGAGGTTGCATGGCTCCGGGACGGGGCGTGAGAGTCCGGCGACGAAGCGCGGCTCCATCCCGTCGTTGCGGGAGCGCCGCCGGGGCAGGCCCGGCGGCAACTCCCGTCAGAGCACGTATTTGCTGAGGTCGGTGTCCCGCGCAATCTCGGCCAGCTGCGCCTCGACATAAGCGGCATCGACCGTGACCGTGTCGCCCTTGCGCTGCTCGGCCTCGAAGCTGACATCCTCGAGCAGCTTTTCGAGCACAGTCTGCAGCCGCCGCGCGCCGATATTCTCGACCTGGCTGTTCACCTCGGCGGCGATCCGGGCGAGGGCCTTGATGCCATCATCGGCGAAATTGATCGTTACCCCCTCGGTGGCGAGCAAGGCGCGATATTGCTCGGTGAGGCTCGCGCGCGTGTCAGAGAGGATGCGCACGAAATCCTCCTCTGTCAGCGCCTTCAGCTCGACGCGGATCGGCAGGCGGCCCTGCAATTCCGGCAACAGGTCGCTCGGCTTCGCGACGTGGAAGGCGCCGGAGGCGATGAAGAGGATATGGTCGGTCTTCATCGGCCCGTATTTGGTCGCGACGGTCGTGCCTTCGATCAAGGGCAGCAGGTCGCGCTGCACGCCTTCGCGGCTCACCGAGCCGCCGCGCACATCGCTGACCGCGATCTTGTCAATCTCGTCGAGGAAGACGATGCCGTTCGCCTCGGCGTCCTTCAGCGCCACCCGGTTCACGTCGTCCGGGTCGAGGCGCTTGTCGGATTCCTCCTCGATCAATTTGTCCCACGCGTCGGCCACGCGCATCTTGCGCTTCTTGCGGGGCTGCTGGCCCATCGCCTTGCCCATGATGTCGCCGAGGTTGATCATGCCGACCTGGCCGCCCATGCCGGGAATCTCGAACGGGGTGCTCGGTGTGTCGATCACGTCGATCTCGATCTCCGTGTCGTTCATGTGGTTTTCGGTGATGCGCTGGCGGAAGCTCTCTCGCGTCGCCTGGCTGGCATCCTTGCCGACGAGGGCGTCGAGCAGCCGCTCCATCGCCGCCTCGCTCGCCGCCTCGCGCACCGCCTCACGACGGCGCTCGCGCTCCAGCCGCACCGCTTCCTCCACGAGATCGCGGGCGATCTGCTCGACGTCGCGGCCGACATAGCCGACCTCGGTGAACTTGGTCGCCTCGACCTTCACGAAGGGCGCATCGGCGAGCTTGGCGAGGCGCCGGCTGATCTCGGTTTTGCCGCAGCCGGTCGGGCCGATCATCAATATGTTCTTCGGGGTGACCTCGTCGCGCAGGCTCTCGGGCAGTTGCTGCCGGCGCCAGCGGTTGCGGAGGGCCACCGCGACGGCGCGTTTGGCATCGTCCTGGCCGATGATGTGCGCATCGAGCGCGGCGACGACGGCCTTGGGCGTGAGTTGCTCGTTCATTCGTCCTGCCGCTCTCGGGGTTTCCGTGGAAGGGGTGGCGTGCTCCCGGCCGCTCTCCGGGAAAGAGGTTTGGTAGTTCATCGCCGAATTACATTGGAGCCGCAACGAAGCGGTTCAAGTGGTGCAGCGCAGGCTTGCCTGGAAGCTTTGATGCGCCGCGACGATCCGAGCGATCGCCTCGGGCTCGGGATTGGTCTCCCACTTGTCGAGCTCGAACGTGCCGCCAAGCAGGATCCCGTCTGGCCGGGGGAACATGTAGCCGGCCTCCATCGTGTAGGCGTAGCGCACCTCCGGTTGCGGCAGGAGGATGGCGAGCTGGCCGCGCGCCGGGCGCAGCTCCTCGTCGTTGAACAGGGTGCGGCTGCCAAGCCCGGTGCAGTTGAAGATCAGACGCTCGGGCAGAGCCGCAATGTCGGCAGGCGCGGCGAACTCCCGCACCCGGATCGCGCCACCCGCGATCTGCACGTCGCGGATTAGCTGCCGGAGATAGCGGCCGGTCTCGACATAGAGGGTGTCATAGCAGCCGATGGCCGGCGCGTCGCTTCGGAAGGGATGCTCGTCAGCGCGGAGGATGCGGTTCGCCGGCGGAAAGGTCGCTGTGAGCTGTTCCTCGGGCGCGCCGCCGCTTTCATGATAGGTCGGAAGCCAGCGTATCCCGTAATCGTCGCCGACCATGATCTGAAAGCGGCGCCAGCTATAGTCGACCGCGGCGAGGAACTGGGCGCGCCATTCGGGCGTCACCCGGCTGGCGCGGAAATGGCCGAAGGGATGGAACTGGCCGCCGGCAATGTTCGAGGTCGTGTCGGGCGGCAGCGCTTTGGCATAGATGGTGACCGGGAAGCCCGCCTCCTGCACCAGCCGGGCGGTGGAAAGGCCCATGACGCCCGAGCCAAGCACGGCGACCGGGCCCTGATGCCCCGGCAGGCCGAGATCGATGGCCAGCTTCGACGTGCCCCAGGACAAAGTGATGCCGGCCCCGCCATGGCCGTAATTGTGGACGAGGCGCTTGTCGCCCAGCGCCTCGGCGCGGACGACGAAGCCGGACGCGCGATAGGGGCGCAGGCCCGCCATGGTGCGAATGACGCGATCCGGAGCGACGAGGACGCGGGGCAGGCAGCCGGTGGGTGCCGATGCCTGACGCCGGGTCGCCATCGTTGTCGCGCAGCCCGGCAAGACGAGCGTGGCGGCGGCGGAGCCGAGGAAGGCGCGGCGGTCCATTCACGCAGGGTAGCCGTCCAGCCCGGCGCTTCAAACAAGTTATGCTTGGGACAGCTCGTACTTTTCTTCCGCTTTCCCAGCGGAGCGGGGCCGCTAGAAAGAGCGGATGATCCGCCGCTATCTTCCCCTGAACGGCCTGCGCGCCTTCGAGGCGGCGGCGCGGCATGCGAGCCTGACCAAGGCGGCGATCGAGCTCAACGTCACACCGGCGGCGCTTGGCCATCAGGTGAAGGCGCTGGAGGAACGGCTCGGCACGCCGCTCTTTCACCGGCTGCCGCGCGGGCTGGCGCTGACCGACGAAGGGCAGGCGCTGCTGCCGGTGCTGAAGGAGTCGTTCGACCGGATGGCGGCGGCGCTCGCCCGGTTCGATGACGGCCGGGGGCGGGAATTGCTCTCGGTCGGCGCGGTCGGGAGCTTCGCAATCGCCTGGCTGCTGCCGCGGCTGGCCGGGTTCGAGGCGGCGCATCCCGAGGTGGACCTGCGGCTCAGCACCAACAACAACCGGGTCGATATCGCCGAGGAGGGATTGGATTTCGCGATCCGCTTCGGGGTCGGGGCGTGGCATGGCACTGAGGCGGTCTCGCTCTTTCCGGCGCCCCTGACCGTGCTCTGTAGTCCGGAGACCGCCGCGCGGCTGAAGGAACCCGCGGACCTGGCGGGGGAGACTCTGCTCCGCTCCTATCGCAGCGACGAATGGCCGGCATGGTTCGCCGCGGCGGGGATCGAGGACGTACCGCCGCTGACCGGGCCGGTGTTCGACAGCGCCGCCCTGATGGTGGAGGCGGCACTGGCGGGGCGGGGCGTCGCGCTGGCGCCGGCTGTCCTGTTTGAGGGCCGTGCCGTGCGGCCCTTCGCCGCCCAGGTCGATCTCGGCGGCTATTGGCTGACCCGGCTCAAGTCCAAGCGGCCATCGGCGGCCATGGCTGCCTTCCAGGCCTGGCTGCTCGCCGAGGCTGCCGCTCTGGCCTAGGCAGCGCCCTCGATCGTCTCCACGGTGAGGCTCTCGTTGGTATAGACGCAGATGTCGGCGGCGATCTTCATCGCCTTGCGGGCGATCGTCTCGGCATCCTCCTCATAGTCGAAGATCGCGCTGGCGGCGGCGAGGGCGAAATTGCCGCCCGAGCCGATGGCCGCGACGCCCGAGGCCGGCTCCAGCACATCGCCATTGCCGGTGAGGATCAGGGTGACGTCCTTGTCGGCGACGATCATCATCGCCTCGAGGTTGCGGAGATATTTGTCGGTCCGCCAGTCCTTGGCCAGTTCGACCGCGGCCCGCATCAACTGGCCGTTATGCGTCTCCAGCTTCTTCTCCAGCCGCTCGAACAGGGTGAAGGCATCCGCCGTCGCGCCGGCGAAGCCGCCGATCACCTTGCCACCCTGGCCGATGCGGCGGACCTTCTTGGCGTTGGGCTTGATCACCGTCGATTGCAGCGAGACCTGCCCGTCGCCGGCGATCACCGCCTTGCCGTTCTTGCGCACGCCGATGATCGTCGTGCCGTGCCACACTTCCATTTCAAGCTCCCGCTCAGTCTGCGGACTATTTGGGAGCGGAAGCGTCAGCCTGCAATGGCAGGTCGCGAATGCCGGCGTCCGCCGCCCGCCGCCCTGCCGGGGACGAGCCGAATTCATAGCCGATCACGGTCGAGCCCCAGCCGAGCACGAGGCCGAGCGCGAGCAGCAAGGCCTCCCGATTGCCGGCCGGGATCGGCACGAAGAACAGAGCGGTCATCCCGATCAGCCCGCCAGCCAGCGCGACGATCGCGAGCGCCGCGCGGAAGGGGGTAAGATCGGTCTGCGGCCTGTCGTCCTGGATCATTGTCTTCTCCAAAGGTGAGGCAAAAGCGAGGCTATATGACGCACGGAATCGTGGCGGACCATCAGTGGAGGGCAGCCAGGGCACGGACCAGAGCGGCTTCCCCCTGCGGGCTGCGCTCGGCGAGGAAGCGAACCAAGCTTGCGACCGTCCGGCGGCCGAGCCGGCCGTCAACCTTCACGCGAGGGATGTCCGTCCCCCGGGCGAACGCATTGAGCGCGCGCTGCAAGCGACGAATCGCAATCGCGGTAATTTTCATGCTCATAGGGTAACCAAATAGGTGATCTGTAGGAAAGTGGTTTTCTCCGGCACGGCGCGCTACTGTACTGGCCAGAGGGGAGACATTCGGATGCGCAGAAGCGTGACGAGGGGGATATTGCTGGCCACGATTCTAGGCGTGGCCGCCTGGCCAGCGACGGCGAGCCGTTACGCGACCCTGCTCCATCCGGTGGCGTTGCCCGACACGGAATGCGGCTTTCTCGGCGGCCAGGAGGCGACCGGCGCCGCGCCGACGGCAGCGGCCACCCAGACTCCACCGGTGCTGATCGACGGGCTCGGCTATGCCGGGCTGGAGCCGGACAGCAACAATCCGGAGGCGCGACGCTGGTTCGAGCAGGGCGTCCGGCTGATCTGGGCGTTTGACGAGGTGGAGGCGATCCGCGCCTTCCAGCAGGCGCAGCGGCTCGACCCCAATTGCGCGATGTGCTTCTTCGGCGAGGCCTGGGCGCGGGGCCCGACGATCAACCTGCAGCCGCGCAATGATGAGCTTCCGGCTGCGCGGGGAGCGGCGCAGCGGGCGCTGGCTCTCTCCGCCAATCTCTCGCCGCGCGACCGCATCCTCGTCCAGGCGATGGTGATCCGCACGGGGCCGGGCGCTGCGTTCCACAACGACACCTATATGTCATACCTGCAGACGCAGGCGCTGCGCATGCCGCAAGACGACACGATCAACATCATGGCGGCCGACGCGCAGATGATCACCTTTCCGGACGGAGCGCAGCCGACGGGCACGCTGGCGCAGCGCTTTCTCGAGCGGGTGCTGGCGCGCAACCCGAACCATGGCGGCGCCATCCATTATTATATTCACCTGACCGACTGGATCGACCGGCAGAATCTGGCCGTGCCTTATGCCGAGCGGCTGGGGCGGATCGCGCCGGCGGCGAGCCACCTCGTCCACATGCCATCGCACACTTTCTATGGGGTCGGCCGCTATCAGGATGCGGCGGCGGTCAATGTCGCGGCCATTGCCGCGGACACGGCCTTCCGCGCCCGGCTCAATCCGGCGGCGTCCGACTATCGCTGGGGCCTCAACGCCCACAATATGCATTTCGCGATCGAGAGCGCGCTGGCGCGGGGTGACGGCGAGACGGCGCGGAGCGTCTCGCGCCAATATCGCGAGACCTATCTCGCCGGCCGGCTCGATCCGCGCACCCAGATACTGGGCACCGCCACCTTCTACACGCGCGGCCTTTATGACGATGTGGACGCGGTGCTCGCCATGGCGGAGCCGGCCAACGTCATCGACAAGGCGCAATATCGCTACATGCGCGGCGAGGCGCTGGCCCGGCGCGGCGATGCCTCCGGCGTGCGTGCCGAGGCGGCGGCAATCGCGGCTCTGCGCAATGGCGCGGACTCGCCCGGGCTTGGCCGTCGCGGCGGTGCCTTGGCGGAAGTCTTCCAATATGTGCTGGAGGGCCGGGCGGCGATGCTGGCCAATGACGCGCCCGCGGCGATGACCGCCTATCGCAAGGCGATGGAGCGGCAGCTCGTCGCGGGCTTCGGGATGGATCCCCCGCTTTTCTGGTATTCGGTGCGTCGGAGCCTTGCCGCCGCCACGCTCGCTTCGGGGGATGCGCGAAGCGCGCAGGCCCAGATTTATGCCTCGCTCCGTCGCTGGCCGAACGATGCGCTGGCGCTCTACGTCCTTTCCCAGGCGGACCGCGCCGCCGGCGACGCCGCCTCGGCGGACCGCAACCTGGCACGCGCCCGGGCGCTCTGGGCGGGTGACGTGACACAGATGCCGCTGACCCGGATCTGAGCTCAGGAAGCGGACGCGGGCTTGGCGGGCGGCTGGCCTTCGGGTTAAGGACCGCGCCGGGGGGAATAGCGTGTCCTACGACGTCTTCATCAGCCACGATAAGGGTGACCAGGCGGTCGCCGAGGCGGTCTGCGCGGCGATCGAGCGCGACGGCCATTTCTGCTGGATGGCGTCGCGCGATCTCGGCACGGTCCCGCCACCGACCGCGGCGAGCGACGCCGCGATCGGCCGCTGCAAGGTCTTCCTGCTCGTCCTCTCGGCGCAGAGCTCCAGATCGAAGCAGATCGCGCGCGAGGCGGAGCGGGCGCGGCAGGCCGGGCTCGCCGTCATTCCGCTGCGCATCGAGCCGGTCGAGCCTGGCGAGGCGCTCCATTATCATCTCGCCGATACGGTGACGCTGGATGCGGTGACGCCGCCTCTGTCCGATCACCTGGGGCATCTGACGGCGGTGGTCGGGCGGATCCTGGATGGTGGGGAGGGCGCGCCGCTCCGGCCCTTGACCATGCCGCCAGGGCCGCTGCCGCGCGGCCGGCGGCCGCTGCCGACCTGGCTGCCCATCGCGATCGCGGGCGCGCTGGGCGTCGCCGCCATCGCCATCGTCGCGGCGCTTGCGTCATGATGAGCGAGGCCGAGGAAAAGACTGCCGTCGGCGCCGTGGTCGATGAAATGTACGCAATGATCTCCGGCCCGGTCGGACCGCGGGACTGGTCGCGGCAGGCCAATTGCTTCCACCCGGACGCGCGCCAGATCCGCACCTTCCTCGACGCCGACGGTCGGCCTGCGATGAAGGCGATGGGCCTCGCCGATTATGCCCGTGACACCACCCCCTTCTTCGCCACCCACGATTTCTTCGAGGTCGAGATTGCCCGGCGGATCGATCTGTTCGGCAATATCGCCCATGTCTGGAGCGCCTATGAGGCGCGCAACAGGCTGGACGATGCCGAGCCGGAGCGGCGCGGGATCAACTCGATCCAGCTGTTTCGCGACCCGGCGCGCGGCTGGCGGATCATGGCGATGATCTGGGACAATGAGCGTGAGGGCGTGGCGCTGCCCCCCTTCTAGGCCTTCGCTCTTTCGGCGATGGCTGGTCGGGGCGACAGGATTCGAACCTGCGACCCCCACACCCCCAGTGTGATGCGCTACCAGGCTGCGCTACGCCCCGACCAAGGCGGCGCATTTAGGCTTGGGGCCGCACGAAGGCAAGCGCAGCGCATTGACGGCGGCGGCGGGATATTCTAGTTTCGTTTCGAAACTTAAATTAGGCAGATCGGTCATGGGGCATGGGGTTGCTTCGCGCGAGCAGATAGCCGGGCTTTCGGGGCTGGAGATGCTCCGCAAGATGATGGCCGGCGAGCTGCCCGCGGCGCCGATCGCCGAGCCGCTCGGCTTCCGACTGGTCGAGGCGGAGCCGGGCGCCGTCGTCTTCGAAGGCACGCCCGGCCCGCATCTGCTCAACCCGCTCGGCTCCGTCCATGGCGGCTATGCCCTGACCCTGATCGACAGCGCCTGCGGTTGCGCCGTCCATAGCGAGCTGGACGCCGGCATCGGCTATACGACGGTCGAGACGAAGGTGAATTTCACTCGGGCGATCGACCCTGATGGCGGCCCGGTGCGCTGCGAGGGCCGGGTGCTGAGCCGGGGCCGTAATATCGCCACCGCCGACGCATTTCTAAGGGACGAGAGCGGGCGGCTGCTCGCGCACGGCACCTCGACGCTGATCCTGCTGTATCCGCGATAAGGCCGGGCTCAACCGCCGCCGAGCAACGTCTTCAGGAAATGCGCCTCATAGGCGTTGACGCTGATCGCTTCGATCTTCGCGCTGCCGAGCGCGCCCATCAATTCGGCCATGTGCGGCGCGTTCATATGCGCGTTCACCGCATCCTCGTCGCTCCATTCTTCGACGACGTGCATCAAATTGGGATCGGCGATGTCGACGCCATAGGCGTAGCGCGCGCAGCCGGGCTCCGCCCGCGTCGCCTGGATGTTCATCCGGAAGGCGGGTGTCAGCCGCTGTATTTCCCCGTCCGCGAATCTCACCTGACCGGTCACGATGATCATGGCCTGCTCCCTTACCCTGTTGCCGAACTGCCACTCGCCTTGCCTTGGCAACGGCCCGTCCCCATGATAGTCGCACCGCGCTTTAAGGCGAGCGCCTTCGCGCTGCCCCCGCTTTTTCCAGAAGGCTTCACGATGTTCATTTCTCAGGCCCATGCTCAAGCGAGCGGCGCCGCCCCGTCCGCAGGCGCAAGCTTCTTCTTCCAGATCGCCCCGCTGCTTTTCATCTTCGTGATCTTCTATTTCCTGCTCATCCGTCCCCAGCAAAAGCGCATGAAGGCGCATCAGGCGATGGTGCAGAGCGCCAAGCCGCGCGACACGGTGATCACCAATGGCGGTCTGGTTGGCAAGGTGACCAAGGTCGACGAGCATGAGCTGGAGATCGAGATCGCGCAGGGCGTAAAGGTCAAGGTGATCAAGTCGATGCTCGCCGACATCCGCCCCTACGGGTCCAAGGCCGCGAACGACTAGGACCTGGACATGCTCAATTTTCCCCGTTGGAAGGTCTGGGGCATCTGCCTGATCTGCCTGGTCTTTTCGCTCATGGCGGTGCCGAGCTTCCTTCCTGCCAATATGTTCGATCGGCTGCCGGCCTTCGCCCGGGCGATCCACGTCAATCTCGGCCTCGATCTCGCGGGCGGCAGCCAGCTGCTGCTGGAAGCGGAGACGCAGGACGTCGCCCGCCAGAAGGCGGAAAATATGGAAGACGTGCTGCGCGGCGAACTCCGCCGGGCCAGCATCAACGTCAGCCAGCTCGGCACCAGCAATGGCGAGGTCCGTTTCCTCGTCGACAATCCGGCGCAATTCGATGCCGCGACCGAGATTGCGCGGCGCCAGGTCGGCCAGGCCGCGAATTTCGGCGGCGCCGACTGGACAGTCTCGGTCGCCGACGGCCGGCAGGTCACCATGCATCAGACCGACGCCGGCGTGAATGACGGCATCCGCCAGGCGATGGAGGTGGCGCGCGACGTCATCGACCGGCGCATCAACGCGCTCGGCACGCTCGAGCCGACGATCATCAGGCAGGGCGCCAGCCGCATCCTGGTGCAGGTGCCCGGCATGCAGAATCCGGAGCAATTGAAGCAGCTGATCGGCCGCACGGCGCGACTAGAGTTCAAGCTGGTCGAGGTTGACGGACCCGTCCCCTGCAACACGCCGCGCCGCCCCGGCATCCAATTCCTCCCGGCGGACGATCTGCAGGGCCAGTGCATGGGCTTGCAGAGCCGGGCGATTATCAACGGCGAGCAGATCGCCGACGCCAACCAGAATTATGACGACCAGAACCGGGTGGCGGTGCAGATTCGCTTCAACGTCCAGGGTAGCCAGCGCTTCGCCCAGGTGACGCAGGCCAATGTGCATCGGCGCTTCGCGATCATCCTCGACAACCGGATCATCTCGGCGCCGGTGATCAACGAGCCTATTCTCGGCGGCACCGCGTCCATCGCCGGCAGCTTTACGGTGGAGAGCGCAAACGCGCTCGCCATCTCGCTGCGCTCGGGCCGCCTGCCGGTCGAGCTGCACGTTGTCGACGAGCGCAGCGTCAGCGCCGAGCTTGGCGCCGATTCGATCCGCAGCGGCGTGATCGCCT
>JBGAHY010000013.1:0-88570 GCA_044225925.1 Allosphingosinicella sp. | reverse complement strand
CGGCGAGCGCGTCGCCGAGCGCCGGATCGTTGGCGATGCGCCGGCCATAGGATTCGAGCGCGCGGCCCATCGCGCTGGCCCTTGTGGAAAGGACGAGCGAGCGGCTGAGCAAGGGATCGCGGTCCTGCCTGTCCGCGACCGGGAGCGTGGGAACGCCGATGCAGAGGCCGACGGCCGCGCCGCGGTTGGTGACCAGGCAGGA
This sequence comes from Allosphingosinicella sp., assembly GCA_044225925.1. Taxonomy (GTDB): domain Bacteria; phylum Pseudomonadota; class Alphaproteobacteria; order Sphingomonadales; family Sphingomonadaceae; genus Allosphingosinicella. The sequence goes on along the minus strand of JBGAHY010000013.1, from coordinate 88,368 downwards.
GGAGCCGGCGTCGAGATAGAGATATTGGCCGGCGCGCACGACCACGGCCCGGTCGTCAAATTCGTAGCGGATCTCGCCTTCGAGGATCAGCTTGAGCGAGGGGCCATTGGCTGGAATGCGCCCCTGCCCCGCCGGCAGCCGCGACAGGACCAGCTTGCCGGCGCTCGCGACCTGGCTGTGATCGGCCCGCTCAAGATGCTGGTTCATGATGGAAAATTTGCCGGCCACGCCCCGCCTCGTGTCTTAGGTCCCTATGACACTAAGCATGTGGAAACTGAACGGGAGCTTACAAAAAGCGCACGACTACAAAAGTAATTGCGGCGGCGATGACGACCGAGAGGAGGAAGCGCCAGAGCGGCGCCGGGACCATCGGCGTCTGCCCGCCGACCGCCTCGCCGCGGCCGGTGATCATCGGCGTGACCAGGTCGTCGCGGCGGACGATCCGGTAATAGAGGATCGCCGCGACATGGAGCGCGATCAAGGCGACGAGCACCCAGAAGAAGGTTTCGTGGCGCTCCGCGATCGTGTGGGCGGTCTCGAGGTCGGTGGAGGCGAGCGGGCCGAAGAAGATGCCGTCCTCGTCCGAGGCGAACAGGCCGAGGCCGGTCTGCACGGCCAGCACGAGCAGCATGATGAGGACGCTCCAGCCGCCGAGCGGGTTGTGGCCGAAGCTCCTGGCCCCGCTCCCGAGGTAGCGGAGCACGGCGCCCGGCCCCTTCACGAACGAGGCGAAGCGCGCGGTGGAGCTGCCGAGCACGCCCCAGAGCAGCCGCCAGATGATCAGGCCAAGCATCACTTCGCCCAGCAGGATGTGCAGGTCCATCTGCTCCCAATGATGGGTCGCCCAGAGAGCCGGGACGAGCAGGATGATCGCGCCGTGGAACAGGCGGACCGGCAGGTCCCAGACCGGCACTTTCGTCATTCGGGGGCCCGGAAATCGTCGTGGCAGGCACTGCAGGCGCGCTGCACGTCGCGCAGGGCAGTGCGCACCTGTCCGAGATCTCCGGCGCGGGCGGCGGCGTTGAGCGCGCGGGCGGCGACGACGAAGGCCGCGCCGCGCTGGCGGAAGCCGGCCGCGTTGGCCCAGATGTCGGGCCTGGCGCGGGTGCGGATGCCCGCCTCGGGGCCGGTGCCGTGCGGGAACCAGGCCAGCACGTGGACCGAGCGGTCGGCGAGCAAGGCGGCGCGCGGGCGAATCTGGGCGATGTCGGGCGCGGTGGCGCGAAGCTGGTCGCCAATCCCTTTGAGGGCGGCGGCCATCTGTTTGTAATTGCCCTGCCGCGCCGCGATGGTCGCGGCGGCACTGGCGGCGGGACGCTGGGCATAAGCGGCGCCACAAATGGCGGCGACGGCGACAACGGCAAGCACGGACTTCTTCAACGCACGACTCCTGCTGACGGCGTCGCCATAGCGCGCTGGACGCACGCTTCAAGCCGGGGTGACGGGGGGGAGCGTGTGCCTACTGGCAGCGCTGGTTGTTCGCGCTCTGCTCGATGGCGGTGCCGATGATCGCGCCGGCGATGGCGCCGATGATCGTGCCGCCGCCGCGGTGGCGGCCGCCGTCAATGCCGCGGCCGATCAGCGCGCCGGCGCCGCCGCCGACGACGAGGCCGGTGGTGCCATCCGTGCGGCGGCAATAAGCGCGGCCGTCCTCGCCCTGCCAGGTCTGAGCCTGGTCGTTGTCATCCTCGACATCGCCCTGGTCGACGTCATTGTCAGCGTCGCCTTGATCGACATAATCGTCCGCATCGCCCTGCTCGGCATAGGCGCCATTGTCATCGTCGTCGGCACCAGGCTTGCCGTAAGCGCCGTCATCGTCCGGGGCGACGGCCTGATCGTCCTCATCGTCCGGTGCCTGCTGGGCGTCCTGGTTCGGGGCGCCTTCCACCTGTTGCTGCGGGCTGCCGCCGAACTGGGCGAGGGCCGGGGTGGCGGTGGCAAAGCTGAACAAAGCCAAGGCGGCTCCGGCGAAGATGATGCGCATGGTCCTGATCACTCCCAACCCCCGTGTGCGAGTCGCCTCTGCGCCCGGGCGCCTGCATGGCGGCTGAACGGACCGGCGGCGCATTCTGCTGAGGGGGCAAAGAAAAACGCCCCGGCCAGGGGGCGGCCGGGGCGCTCTTCGCAACCGGTCCGGCGATACACAACTGGCCGGACCCGGAAACTGTCGAGGCGGCCAATAGAGCCCGGCGCCTGACAGGTTCCTGACCATGGCTGTCAGGTGGGGTTCAACAACGTGGCGGATTTGCGGCGGGAGGCCCGGCTGGACCCCCGTTCGGGGCTTTTTCGTGGCAAGGTGTGTTGTCAATATAATACACGTTATCCCTTGCGCTTGCGCCCGCGACACCCCAATCTTCGCGAGAGACCAATCACGGGGACGAACGATGGCCACCCAGACCCAGACGACCGAAGCCGGCGCGACGACGCTGACCCTCGACCCGCCCGCGCCGCTGCAGACGGTCGACGCGTCCCAGGCGTCCGGGCTTGTGCCGCTGAAGGATGAGCAGAAGAGCCAGCTGGACGAGAAGGTCGAGAGCTTCGTCGCCGAGTTGGTCGCGCTCGACGCCAATTCGCCCGAGTTCGGCAAGAAGGTCGACCAGCTGACCACGATGGGCCGCAAGGAGATCAGCGAGGCGGCGGGCGCGTCCAACCGCTTCCTCGACCGGCCGGTCAAGGCGATCGACAAGGATACCGGCATCGGCGCGGACCTGACGGAGCTGCGCAAGACGGTCGAGGATCTCGATCCCGGCCGGGGCGTGAAGCCGCGCAAGCTCTTCGGGATCATCCCGTGGGGCGGCGGCCTCCGCAATTATTTCATGAAATACCAGTCCTCGCAGACCCACATCTCGAAGATCCTCGCCGCGCTCGCTTCCGGCAAGGACGAGCTCCTGATGGACAATGCCGCGATCGACACCGAGCGCCAGAATCTGTGGAAGACGATGGGCAAGCTCGAGCAGATGATCCACATTTCCAAGGCGATGGACGCCGCGCTCGAGAACAAGGCGAACGAGCTGGACGCGACCGACCCGGCCAAGGCCAAGGCGATCCGCGAGACCGCGCTCTTCTACACCCGCCAGCGCACTACCGATCTGCTGACCCAGATGGCGGTGACGGTGCAGGGCTATCTCGCCCTCGACCTGGTCAAGAAGAACAATGTCGAGCTGGTGAAGGGCGTCGACCGCGCCTCGACCACGACGGTGGCGGCGCTGCGCACGGCGGTCACCGTCGCGCAGGCCCTGACCAACCAGAAGCTGGTGCTGGAGCAGATCACCGCGCTCAACACCACCACCGCGAACATGATCGATTCGACCGGCGAAATGCTGAAGTCGCAGACCGCGGAGATCCACAAGCAGGCGGCCTCGGCCACCATCCCGCTGGAGGTGCTGCAGCGCGCCTTCCAGAATATCTACGACACGATGGACACGATCGACCGCTTTAAGATCGAGGCGCTCGGCAACATGAAGCAGACCGTCGACCAGCTCGGCAAGGAGGTCGAGAAGTCGAAGGGCTATATCGCCCGCGCCGAGGGCGTCGAGCAGAACCGCGCCATCGGCAATGCGGCGGACAACCCGCTGACCTCGATCGAGTGAGGAGCGCCCGGCGCGCATGAGCGACACCGACCTGGTCAATAATTCCATCGCCCGGCTGGACGAGGTCCTGCACCGGCACGACCGCATGCTCGCCGAGCGCGGCCCCGCGGCATTGGCCCCGCGCAAGCCTTTGACCCGCACCCAGCTGATCCAGAAAGCCGTGACGCTCGGCATGGTCGCGGTGCTGGCGATGATCGGCACCACCATCGCCGGCCTCGTCCTCGGCGGGATCGGGATTGGGGGCTTTTTCTCGATCGTCCTCGCAACCATCGTCGTCATGGCGGTGATCGCCTTCTGGCGGCCGCGGGAGAAGCCCATCGCCGCTTATGATGACGGCATGACCAACAGCGCGGTGATCCGACGGCTCGGCGACCTGATCGCCCGCAAGCGCCATTTGCTGCCCCCGGCCGCCGCCCGCCGCGCCGACGCGATCAGCGCGCAGCTGCCGATGCTGGAGAGCCAGCTCTCGGATGTCGCCGTGCTCGATCCGCTCGCCCAGGACGCGCGGCGGCTGCTCGGCAGGCATCTGCCCGATCTGATCGACCGCTACGAGCGCGTGCCTGGCGAATATCGCGCCGAGCGCGACGCCGAAGGGCTCGACGTCGACCAGCGCCTGACCCAGGGGCTCGACGCCGCCAACAGCGCGATCGACGATCTCGGCCGCAAGCTCGCCCGTGACGATGTCGACGCCTTCCAGACCCAGGGCCGCTTCATCGAGAGCCGCTACAAGGAAGACGGCACGCTCGGGAGCGAATGAGATGAGCTTCGAGCTTGAACGCGTCCTTTACGACACCGAGGATTTCCTGCGCCGCGCGATCGGCTCGCCGACCCGCCGCGCCGCGAAGAAACGGCGCATGCAGCGCAAGATGGAGGAATGGGGCCGGCGGGCGCGCCGCTCGGGCTGGATCGTCGCGGGTCTGCTCGTCGGCCTGCTGATCGTCTCGTTCGTCGATCCCGCCATCTTCCTCGCCTGGATCTTCGCCGTCCCGGTGATCCTGTTCGTCGGGATCCTGCTGATGTTCCAGCCGACGCGCCAGGCCCGCCGCATGGAACACGAGGCCCGGCTGACCCCGCAGACCCTGCCGCTGCCGGAACTGGCGGTGCGCGCCGAAGAGGGCCTGCTCGACCGCTGCGACGAACTGCCCGGCCGCGCCCTCCCCGCCGCCGACCGGATCATGGCGAACCTGCGCGAAATGCAGCCGCATCTTTACGACTTCGGGCCGGGCGACGAGGAACTGGCGGGCGAGATCCGCCGCCTGGCCGGGCAGCATCCCCGCCGCAGCTGATCGATTCCATCTCGCCTTGCCGGAAACCAGCGCGCGCCTCGGGGCAGCGAAAAAAGCAGCCGCCGCGTCACCGAAAGCCTCGGCATCGTTGCCGACGAGATGGACCATTTGCTCGAACGCTGCTGCCGCGAGCGGCAGAGCGACTTTGACACCCACAGCCGGTTTATCGAAACGCGGTACAAGGAGGATGACCGGCTGAAGGGCGGGTGAGCAGAAGCAAAATCCTCCCCTGCATTTGGAGGGGGATGGGGACCATGCGCAGCATAGTGGAGGGGCGGCGGCGACAGCGCTGTGCTTTCAGTCCGAAAAGAGGCTCGCTTCGCTCACGCCCTCCACCGTCCTCCGACGGTCCCTCCCCTCGAAACCGAGGGGGAATTGAACGCCTCTACCGCCGCGCCGGGAACCGCGCCCGATCCAGTCTGCTACGGTCTGTAACACGACCGGCGCCATCGTCTCCTCGATCGTCTGATATTCGCCGACGCCGCCATTCTGCGCGGTCTGGAAGAGGTGGTTGAGGCCGGGCAGTTCGGTAATCGTCACGTCCCGGTGCCCCGCCGTCGCCGCGCGGATGCCGGGGAGGTTCTGGACGGAGAGCACCTGCCGGTCCAGAGCCATTCAGCGCCAGCAGCGGCCCGCGGAAATGACGGAGCGCCGGGGCCGGATCATAGCGGATGAACCAGCGGAACCAGGATCGAGCATCAGGGTCGCCCTCGATCCGCGCGCGAGACCGGCATGCCCGCCTCGGTCATCCGGGCATCGGTCAAGGCGGCGGCGAAGGCGGCGCGCGCATCGGCATCGTTCCGGTCGCTGGCGGCGATCCTCATCAACTCGGTCTGGAGGGGCGCGGTGCGGTCGAGCTGCGCCGCACTCATTCCCTGCGATTCGGCGATGGCCCGGCGCTGCGCCTCGAGCAGATCGCTGGTGGCGACGCCCGGCCCCGCCAGCAGCACCAGATACGCCACCTGCGGATTGGCCATCGCCGCGATCGGGCCGACCATGCCGCCTTCGCTGTGGCCGATGAAGCCAATCGCCCGCGATCGATGTCCGGCCGCGCCGCCAGGAAGGCGAAGGCGGCATTGGCGTCGGTCGCGAAATCGGCCGAGGTCGCCCCGGCGAAACGTCCGGTCGAGTGGGCGATGCCACGGTCGTCATAGCGCAGCACGGCGATGCCGTGGCGGGTCAGATAGTCGGCAAGCACCGCGAACGGCTTGTGCCCGAACAGGGTCTCGTCCCGGTCCTGCGCGCCCGAGCCGGTGATCAGGATTGCGGCGGGGAACGGCCCCCTGCCCTGCGGCAGGGTCAATGTGCCGGCCAGCGTGACGCCTGCGGCCCGCGGGTTCGGCACCTGCACCTCCTCCGCGCGATAGGAAAGGCGGGCGCGGCGTTTGCGGCTGCCGGCGCGCCGCAGCTTCGGCGGCGCCCGCTGCACGGCGGGTGAAGGTGGATCTGGTGCCATCGGCCCAGTGCCCGCTCAGCCGTCCGCCCGTCAGCGTGCCGGTGAAATTCGTGTTTCCTGAGGGTGCGAAGCGCACCGCGTCGCCATCGCGCGTCAGGCCGCGGACCGGCAGGCTCATCGCCATCTGATCGGGCGAATCGAACGAGGCGATGGTGCCGCCCGGCCCGGTGGTCACGCGCAGCACAAATGAAGGGTCGCGCCACGGCGATCCGCTGTCGCATCCCAGATGCCGTCCAGCCCGGCGATCACCGGCTCGGCGGGAAAACGGCCCGCGGTCGAGCATCAAAGGCAGGTGGAGCTTTGGTGGACCGTACCGTTGAACCGGTTGCCTGTTGGGTCCAAGACCCCCTCGTAGGTGAGACCGAAGGCGGGAATGGCGAACGTCAGCCGACCGCTCGCCAACGCCACGGTCGGCACCGGAATCTTCTGGCCCGGCGCCTGGTCGATACTCTCCAGCTCGGCGGTCAGCGCGCCGCCCTGGGCTTGCCTGAGCGTCAGCACCAGGCGCAATTGCCCGCGCGGCGTGGTCAGCGTCCCATGCCAGTCGCCCGCCCAATTGTCCTGCGCCGCCGCCGGCGCCGCGACGAGCATGGCGACAAGCAGCATCAGGATCGAAATCAGCTTCTTCATGCGCCCTTCCTCCTCAGACGGCACTGGAGAAGCCGTGCCAGCACCAGCGCCACGCCGCCGGCCACGATCGCCGTCCCCCAGAAGCGGGCGCTGTCGCCCGGCAAGGCCAGCCAGGCCGCGGCACTGCCCAGCCCCGTCAGCACGAAGACCCATGCGGCCTGGCGCTGGAACGCCTGCCGCCGCGCAGTATCGACCGTCGGATCGTAACGTTGCAGTAGCTTCGGGATCTGGTTGCCATAAGCGGCCAGCACGAGGCCGCTCGCCACGCCGAACAGGGACTGGCTGAGGCCGCTGTCGGGGGCGATCAACCCTGCCGCCTTCGCCACCTTTCCGGACAGTGCGATCGTGAGCACCGCGGCAGCGGCGGCGACTGCGAACCTGATGCTCGTCTTGTCGCCCTTCGTCAGGAATTCGCCGGCTGCCCAAAGGAGGGGCAAGGCCAGCCCGCCGAGCAACGCCGCGCGCAGCTTGTCCGGCGCGAGCAAGGCGAGTGCCACGGCGAGCGCGGTGACGACCAGAAAGCCGACGATCGCCAGCGCCATGGCAAGTTGCGGCTTCCTCATGATTCCTCTTCCTTCAGATTTCCGGCCGGCGATGCGGACTGCAGGTCGAGGCCGACCGTCTGGGCCAGGCCCATCAGCGCCTCTTCCAGCACCGACATTTTCAGCCGGTAGATGATGGTCTTGCCGTGCTTGGTGGCGTCGATCAGCCCGGCCTCGCGCAGTACGTTGAAATGGGCGGACATGGTTGGCTTGGAGACGTCGAACTGGTCTGCCAACTCGCCCGCGCTCATCGGCTTCTCGCGCAGCAAGGCCAGTACGCGCCGCCGCGTCGGATCCGCCAAAGCCCTGAACACACCGCTCATGATTCGATATTTAGCTATTTATCGAAATGAGTCAATCGGGCTTCGTCGTGGATAGCTTGTATAGTTTCAGCCGCCGAGCAGCCGCCGCGCTTTGGCCAACCCGGCGACGCCTTTCTCGATCGTCTCCGGCTGCTTGGCGAAGCAAAGGCGGACGACATTGGTGACCGGGGCCTCGGCGTAGAAGGCCGAGACCGGGATCGCCGCGACCCCGCACTCCGCCACGGCCCGGGTGCAGAAGGTCATGTCATCCACGGCGATGCCCGAGGCGGCGAGGTCGACATTGAGGAAATAGGTGCCCTCGGCGGGCAGCACCATATAGCCCTCCGCCTCGACCGCGGCCCGCAGCCGGTCGCGCGCTGCCTGGAACATGGTCCGCATCTCCGTGAAATAGGCGTCCTCCTTGCCGAGCCCATAAGCGGCGGCGGCCTGGAGATTGGGCGGGGTGGTGAAGGTCACGAACTGGTGGGCGCGGGCGACCTGCGCGGCGAGCTCCGGCGACGCCACCGCCCAGCCCACTTTCCAGCCGGTCAGCGAGAAGATCTTGCCGGCCGAGCCGATCTTGACGGTGCGCTCAGCCATGCCGGGCAAGGCGCTCAGCGGCAAATGGGTCCTGCCGTCGAACAGCAGATGCTCCCAGACCTCGTCGGAGACGGCGATGGCGTCATGGTCGACGCAGAAGCGGGCGAGCAGGGCCAGTTCCTCGGCATCGAAGGCCCGCGCGGTCGGGTTATGCGGATTGTTGAAGATGACGAGGCGGGTGTTCGGGGAGAAAGCCGCGGCCAAGGCGTCGGCGGTGATCCGCCAGTCGGGCGGGGTCAGGCGCACGAGCCGCGGCACCCCGCCGGCACGCAGCACCAGCGGCAGATAGGCGTCGTAGAGCGGCTGGAAGAGCACGACCTCGTCGCCGGGCGCGATCAGGGCGAGGAGGCTGGCGGCGATCGCCTCGGTGGCGCCGGAGGTGACGATCACCTGCTCGGCGGCGAGCGAGAGGCCCTGGTGGCGGTTGTAATGGGCGGCAACCGCCGCGCGCAGCTCGGGCAGGCCTCGCATCGGCGGATACTGGCTGGCCGCGCCGGTGAGCGCGGCCGCGGCCTTGGCGACGACGTCCTCGGGCCAGCCAAAATCGGGAAAGCCCTGGCCGAGATTGACCGCGCCCTGCTCCCGTGCCGCCATCGACATCGCTTCGAAGATCGAGGTGGGGAGGTTGGCGAAGACCGGGTTCATGGCACTTTGCTAGCGCCCTTCCCCGCAAAGAAGAAGGCCCGGAGCCGAAGCCCCGGGCCTTCTGTAACGGCCGGGAGGGGCTGGCCGTTATTTATTGATGGTCCATATCCGGCTCGTTCTTGGGGCGCGGGCCCCGGTTGTCGGCGGCGCCAGTGGCACCGCCGGAGGCCGAACGATTGCCGTGGCCGGCGGAAGCCGAGCCGTTGCCATTGGCCGAGACCGAAGCGGAACGGGCGAAGCCGTTGCGCGAAGCCGACCCGCCGGCATTGCCCGAGGCCGAAGCCGAGCGGTTGCCGCGCGACGCCGAGGCGTTGGCGTTGCCATTGGCCGAGCCGCTGACGTTCAGGCCGGACAGATCGGGCCGCGCGCCGTCCGCAGTGTTACGGGTGTCGGCCACGCCGCCCCGCGCCGTCGCAGCGCCATTGGCCGCGGCGTTGCGGCCGGTCATGGCGACGTCATCACGGGCCTGGCGGGCGCCATTCGCCGCGTTGGTGCGGGCGTTGCGGGTCGTGTTGCGGACGTTGTCCAGGTTGTTGCGGGCGCCGCTCAGATCAGGCCGATCGAAGCCACCGCTGAGCGAGCCGCCGAGATTGCCGCCGAGGCTTCCGCCGGCGCCGCCCAGGCTGCCACCCAGGCCACCGCCCAGCGCGCCGCCAAGCTGCGCCGAAGCCGGCGCGGCGATCAGGACTGCCGAAAGGGCGGCGATTTTGAATGCGAGTTTCATCACGTATCTCCTCCGAATTCCACACCCCGTTTGTTGCGGGGCCTGTGAGGAGAACGTGCGCGGGTCCGGCTTTAATCCCGGAGACGAACGAAAAAATCAGCGGGGGGCCGGCGTCCGGCAGGCGCCGCAGAGAATGCCGCGGCCGACGCCGCGCGCATTGCGCTCCGCCGCCTCGGCGTCGAGCGCGGCAAGGACGTTGGCCGCCCGTACGTGCTGGGCGAGCCGGCCGGCGACCAGGGGCACCGCGAAGGAGGTGCCGCGCACCGCCACGACATTGCCGCGTGGGCCCGCCGCGCCCATGTCGGCGCCGGGCGCGGCATAATCGAGATGCAGCGCCCGCCCCGCCTCGATCAGCACGCGGCCGCGCCCATCGACGCCAGTGACCGCGATCACGCCGGAATAGGAGGCCGGGTAAGAGGGCGGCGCCGCGCGGCCGTCATTGCCGACCGCGGCCACCACCCAGAGGCCCCGCGCCCGCGCCTGCGCGACGACGCGCTCGATCAAAGGATTGGGAGCGCCTACCAGACTCACCGCCACCACGCGCACGCCGCTCCCCACCATCCAGCCGAGCGCACGCGCCAAGGCCATCGCATTGCCTCCGGCCGGATCGCTGCCGAAAATGTCGGCGACCAGCAAGGGCGTGCCCGGAGCCGCTCCGCGCACCGGCCCCTGCCCCGCGATCAGCGAGGCTACCGCGGTGCCGTGGGCGCTGGGCCGCGGCGCGCCGGCGACGAAGCCCTGCTGGCGGACCGACCCGCGCAGCGAGGGGCTGGCCGCGACGCCGCCGTCAATAATGCCGATCGCACCGCCGCCGCCCGCGCCCACTTGGGCGAGCATGGCGTCCGCCTCCGCAGCTGCGCCGGCATCGCCGCTTTGTTCGTGCAGGCTGTTCGCGGTGAACTGGGTCCGGGGCGCGAGCCGGCGGAGCCGGGAGAGCGCGCGGTCCACCGACCAGCCGCGCGGCACGGCGAGCGTTACCGAGCGGATATCGAGGCCCTCGATCCTTTCCTCGGCGAGCTGGCGGAAGCCGGCGGTGAGCGCGGCGGTCAGCGAGGCCGGATCCGGATCGATGGCAAGCACCTCTCCACGTACGGCAGGGCCGAGATCGGTCATCTCCAGCCGGTCGCGATTGGCGCGGACCAGCTCGTCCAGCCGCGCGACCCTGGCCTGGGCCAGCTGATCGACACTCGCCCGCAGCGGATCGAGCCGCCCCGTCACTGGATCGACCAGGTCGCGCAGATTGGCGGCCGGCCCGCTGACCTGCGGCAGCCCGCCCGTCGACGGCAAAGACGGCGTCGATGGCAAGGACGGCACCAATTGCGCGCCCGCGCTCGCGGACACGAAGAGCAAAGCGCCGCCCCAGGCGAGCCGCCAGCGTCTCAGGATGGCCATTGCGCGGTTCATGACATATTTTTCCATGGCAGGGGAGGAAACGTGCGGGACCAGCCGTTTCCTCCATCAGACAAGGAGTCGCCTGTTGCAGGCTTTCGAACGCGAGTTGCTGACGCTGGTGCCCCGGCTGCGCCGGTTCGCGCGCTCGCTCGCTCGCGATCAGGCCGACGCGGACGATCTGTTGCAGGTGGCGCTGGAACGGGCGCTGAAATCACGGGCGCAATGGGCGCCGGGAACAAGACTGGATGCCTGGATGATGCGGATCGTGCGCAATTGCTGGATCGACGAGGTGCGCAGCCGCACCCGCCGCGCGCGCACCTTCCTGCCCGAGGAAGAAGGCGAAGCGGTGGGCGTGGACATGCAGAACGAGATCGAGGCCAAAGCGGAAATGCACGCCGTCGACCGTGCGATGGAAAGTCTTTCGGCCGATCAGCGCGAAGTGATCGCGCTCGTCCTGATCGAGGGTCTCGCCTACAGGGAAGCGGCCGAATTGCTCGACATCCCGATCGGCACGCTCACCTCGCGGCTGACGCGGGGGCGGCAGGCGCTGGCCCAGATGCTGGAGGCGGCATGATGACCATCGACGACGACATGCTTATGGCCTTCGTGGATGGCGAACTGGACGAGGTCAGCTGCGCCCGCGTGGAACGGGCCGTGGCCGAGGATCCGACGCTGAGGGCCCGGCTCGAGCAGCAGCAAAGACTGCGCGACCGGCTTGCCGCCCATTATGGCCCTGTCGCGGAGGAAGAGGTGCCGGAGCGCTTCCGGGCGCTGCTCGAGACCAATGTGGTCGCCTTCCCCGCAGCGAAGCCGCGGGCGGCGCGGCCGCTCTGGCAGACACTGACCGCTTTGGCGGCGACCCTGGTGCTCGGTCTTGCGATCGGCCGCACGTTGCTCGCGCCGGGCGCGTCCGGCCCGTTCGCGGTGGACGGAGGCACGATGGTGGCGCGCGGCGAGCTTGCCAGCGCGCTGGACACGCAGCTCGCCTCCGCCCAGGCGCCGGACGCGGCGACCCGGATCGGCGTCAGCTTCACCAACACGGACGGCCGCGCCTGCCGCACCTTCGACAGCCAGGCGGCCGCCGGCGTCGCCTGCCGCGGCGAAGCGGGCTGGCAGGTGATGATGACCGCGGCGGGTTCGGGTCGGCAGCAGAGTGAATATCGCCAGGCAGGGAGCGGCAATGCGCTGGTCCAGCAGGCGGCGCAGGCGATGATGGCGGGCGAGCCCTTTGACGAGGCGACCGAGCGCCAGGCCCGCGATTCCGGCTGGCGGAGATCCACGCCCCGCCGCTAGACTGCGGGCATGGCCTCTACTGTACCGCTTACCGAACCGGAGCCTGCCGCCGAGGAGCCGAAGCCCCGCAAGAGCCGCTTTCGGCGGATCCTCAAATGGCTTGGTCTCGCCTTGCTCGGCTTCATCCTGTTCAGCGCGCTCTGGGTGATCCTCTACCGCTTCGTCGATCCGCCGATCACGCTGACCCAGCTCTTTGACAGCAATGGCACGACGCGGGACTGGGTGCCGCTCGAACGGATTGACCGCAACATGGTGCGGGCGGTGATCGCGGCGGAGGACAGCAAGTTCTGCTCGCACCACGGGTTCGACACCGACGCGATCGCCGCTGCGATGCGCAGCAATGCCGCCGGCAATCGCACGATCCGGGGCGGCTCGACGATCAGCCAGCAGACCGCGAAGAACGCCTTCCTGTGGCAGGGCGGCGGCTATTTCCGCAAAGGTCTGGAGGCCTGGTTCACTCTGGTGATGGAGACGACCTGGTCGAAACGGCGGATCATGGAGGTCTATCTCAACATCGCGGAGATGGGGATCGGCACTTATGGCGTGAACGCCGCGGCGCAGCGCTACTTCAACCACGACGCCTCGCATCTGACCCTGGAGGAGGCGGCGCGGATTGCCGCTGTATTGCCCTCCCCCCAGCGCCGCGAGGCGGTGGACCCAACCGGCTTCACGCGGCGCTACGGCAACATCATCCTGAGGCGCATGCCCTTCGTGGCGGCGCAGGGCCTGGATCGCTGCGTCTACGAATAGCGCCTCACCAGAGCGGCGGGATCAGGGCCCAGCGGGCCTTGCGATAGGCGTCGAAATCGGCGCCGAAGCGGGCGCGGAGGCTCTGCTCCTCGACCCGGATGCGCCAGGCGAAGCCGAGCCCCGCGAAGAGCAGGATGCCGACGAGCGAAGCCCAGTTGCCCATGGAAAGGCCGATGCCGGCCATGGTGACCATCGCCCCCGTGTAGGACGGGTTGGAGAGGCGCCGGTACGGGCCGGTGTCGATCAGCCGGTGATCCTCCTGCGTGGTCACCGTGACGCGGAAGAAGCGGCCGAGCGTCCTGACCGACCAGAGCCGGAAGGCGACGCCGATCCAGATCAGGGCGATGCCGAGGCCGACGAGCAAGGCGCCCGGCGCGGCGATGCGCGTCTCGGTGACATGGGCGCCGTAGAAAGCGGCGAAGATGCCGGCGGTGATGCCGATCACGATGGCGAGCATGGAGAAGCGGTCGGTCCGCTCCCCCTTCACCCGCGCCCGGTCCCGCGACCAGATGCCGAGCTCGATGACTGCCCAGCCGGCATAGGAGACCCAGAAGGCCGTCCTCCAGAAGGCGCCCTGATAGAGGAAAGCCGGGCCGATCTGATCGAGATGGATCACTGAGATGCTCCTTGTGTATTATGGACATAATACACTTAAGATTAGGCTGCAACGTCAGAAGCGGCGGGTGATCCCGGCATAGATTTCGAGATCGGGCGCCGCATGGTCGAGGCCGACATTGGCGCCGGCATCGAGCTGGAAATTGTGGCCGGGGGTCCAGCCGAAGGAGAGGCCGGCAAGTTCCTTCGTGCTGTGCCCGGACGGGTCGTCGTCGCGGGTCGCGGCCAGCTCCGCGGTCATGTTCCAGACCGGGCTGAGATCGACGGCAACACCGGCGACGCTGCCATAAGAGAGATGGCGGCCACGACGGTCTTCGTCGGCCGCCGCCTCGATGCGCGGCGCGAATTCGAGAGAGACGGCGTCCGACAGATCGAAGCCGAACGGGACTTCCAGCCCCGCGCTCCACGTGCCCGCGCCGATCGCCTGGCCGCCGGTCGGCAGGGTCGCGTAGGGCATGATCGCCAGCGTGGTCCCCGCCCCGTCCGGCCGGAGCAGGTTGCGGCGGACGGCGACGTACAGGTCACCGGTCCCGCTGGCGCGGTCGACGAGATTGCCGGCCCTCTCGCGCGTCCAGCCATAGCTGGTCCAGCCGAATTGCAGCTCGGCATGGTCGGCGATGCCGATACGCAGGAGCAAGTCGCCGGCATCGACCTCGTCGCTGCGCACCCCGCGCTGGCGGTCGAGTGTCCAGTCGGCGAGGCCGAGCTCGAACTGCACATGGCCGGCGTCGAGCGTGCAGGCGGGCGTGCCCAGGCCGGGCCGGTCGGTGCAGAGCTTGCGCAAGGCAGGGTCGGCCGCGGCGGGCGAGGCCGTCGCGGCCAGCAGGGCGAGCAAAAGCAGCCCGCCCCTCACCGGGTCAGAACGGCATCTGGAAGCCGGGCGGCAGCTGCAGGCCGCCGGTGACGTCGCGCATCGAGGCTTCCGCGGCGGTGTCGGCCTTGGACCGGGCGTCGTTGATCGCGGCGGCGACCAGATCCTCGACCATCTGCTTTTCCGAGGCGACCAGCAGGCTCTCGTCGATCTCGACGCGGATGATTCGGCCTTTGGCGCTCGCCTTGATCTTCACCAGGCCGCCGCCGGACACGCCCTCGACCTCGATCTTGTCGAGATTCTGCTGCGCTTCCATGAGCTTGGTCTGGGCTTCCTGGGCCATACGCATGATGTCATTGAGATCGGGCAAGTCACGCACTCCGTTGTTTGTCGTGCCGATAGCCGGTCAGCTCGGCTTCGGGAAAGGCCTCAAAGGCAGCGCGAACGATCGGCGCGTCGAGCACCTCCTCGCGAAGCGCGGCCTCGGCGGCCACCTCCTGCTCGCGCAGCGACGGCTGGGCCGCGCCTTCGTCCACGTTGACGTCCCAATTCTGTTGGAACGTGGATTTAAGAAATGCCCGCAACTCACTCAAAGTCTTCTCGATTCCCTGCGCATCGGCGGTGCGGGCGGCCTGCAGGCGCAGGACCGGCGGGGCGTAGGAAACGAGGCGGAAATCGTCGCTGAGCTGGTGGGCGAGGATATGCTTGCCGCCCTTTTCGAGCCGCTGGACCAGTTCGGGGAAGCTGGCCGGGATACTCAGCAATTCGGCCTGGGCCTCGGCTTTCGGCGCGTCCGACGCGCGCGGCGCGGCGATCTCGCCATTGGCCAATTTCTCGATCAGCTGGCCCGGGTCGGGCAGCTCCGAGGCGTGGATGACGCGCAGCAAGGCCATCTCGCAGGCCTCGAGCGGCATCGGCGCATTGTGGACCTCGCCGAGGCCCTTCAGCAGCAGCTGCCAGAGCCGGTGGATCGCGCCATGGCCGAGCTTCGCGGCCCAATCCGCATAGGCCTCGCGCTCCTCGGCCGACTGGGCGGGATCGGCGCTGCCGCCCACCTTGGCCCGGGTGATGCCGTGCACTGCTTCGAGCAGACCGCGCAGCAAAGCGGAGGGCTCGACGCCCAGATCATATTGATCGCGCACCGCCGCCAGCATGCCTTGCGCGTCGCCCTTGAGGATCAGGCCGAGCAGGTCGCGGACCGCGCCTCGGTCGGAAAGGCCGAGCATCGTGCGCACCTGTGCGGCGGTGACCGCACCGGCGCCATGGGCGATGGCCTGATCGAGGATCGACAGGCCGTCGCGGGCGGAGCCTTCGGCGGCGCGCGCGATAAGCGCCAAAGCCTCGGGCTCGACCTCGACGCCTTCTTCCTGCGCGACATGGCCGAAATGCGCGGTGAGCATGTCCGCCGGGATTCGCCTGAGATCGAAGCGCTGGCAGCGGGAAAGGACGGTGATCGGCACCTTGTTCACCTCGGTCGTGGCGAACAGGAATTTCACATGGGCCGGCGGCTCCTCCAGCGTCTTCAGCAAAGCGTTGAACGCGTTCTTCGACAGCATGTGAACTTCGTCGATGATGTAGACCTTGTAGCGCGCCGAGACCGCCGAATAGCGCACCGCCTCGATGATCTCGCGCACGTCGTCGACGCCGGTATGGGAGGCGGCGTCCATCTCGACAACGTCGATATGCCGGCCCTCGGCAATCGCCCGGCAGGGCTCGCAGACACCGCAGGGCGTGATCGTCGGTCCGCCGGTCCCGTCCGGGCCGATGCAGTTCAGCGCCTTGGCGATCAGGCGGGCGGTGGAGGTCTTCCCCACCCCGCGCACGCCGGTGAGCAGGAAGCTATGCGCCAGCCGATCGCGCGCGATGGCGTTGGCGAGCGTCTTCACCATCGCCTCCTGGCCGATCAGCTCCTCGAAGCTTTGCGGCCGGTATTTGCGGGCGAGGACGCGGTAAGGCTGGGGGGAATCGGACATCGGGGTCACACTAGCGGGTCGGGCTTGGGCTGTCGAAGGGCGCGCCGGAAATTGACGCGACTGACGGCCCCGCTCGGGGATTCTCGTCAATCTTGTCAGTTTCCGCGGCCTCGATCCGCTCTGCCAGGCGATCCAGCCGGGCGAGCTTCTGCATCAGCCCGCTCGCATCCTCGCGCAGGACATAGCCGATCAGGCGACCACGATAGGTGCGCGGAACCAGGATCGTGTCCAGCCCGCCATAAGGCCCAACGCCACGGATGACATGGGCCGCCCGAACCTGCCGCGCGAACTCGACCGCTTCGTCCCAGGCGCGGGCGAAGCTCTCCCCGCCAGCCCGGTCACGCAGCGCATAGGCGCTCTGCCGGCTGCGGCCGACGCCCTGCGCCGCCTCGCCGGCACCCATGCCGCGGGCAAGATTGAGGATGAAATGGCGCTGCAGCGCGGGCGTCCAGCCGTCCCGGCGCGCGCGGAGCGGCACCGGCACGAAGCGGAGGAAATCGAGGTCCATGCGCCAGAGATAGTGCATCGCCTGCCTGTAGGAAAGAACAGACAGGGAACAGAGTTGGCGCTTCAGGGAAAGGTGGGAGCCGGAACGACCCGGCGCGGAAAACTCGTTACGGCTGCTTCCTTCCGGATCTGACCGGGTTCGCGAGAGCGCCGTCCGCCCGACTCCCGGGGCGCATATGGCGGTGGTGGGGCTGTGATGCAAGGGACTGGAAAAAAAGGAGTCGTTTCCGGCGAAGGCTTGATCAGCCTTGGTCCACCGGCGACGTTTTCGCTTCACCTCGAAAATGTTCATGGGTCCCGGCCAAGCCGGGATGACGAAAGGTATGTCGCCCTACCTGACCACCCCCGCCGCCAGCCGGGCGACATCGGCGATGGCGGCTTCCGCTGCGCGATCGCCTACGGTCGGCCGGTCGAGATAGACCGCCAGCACATATTCGTTCCCGCGCGGAGTGCGGAAGAAGGCGACGTCGTTATAGGCGGTGCCGCAGGTGCCGGTCTTGTGGCCCATCGCCCAGCCTGCGGGCAGGCCGGCGCGGATGCGGCCCGGGCCGGTGCGGGTCCCGATCATCCAGCCGCGGAGGCGCTCGCGGGCGGGAGCGTCGAGCAGATCGCCCATCACCAGGCGCCGCAAGTGCCGGCCATGGCGGCCGGGCTGGTCGTGTCGCGCGGATCGCCCTGGGCATTTTCGTTGAGGCCGAGTTCGTAGCGGTCGAGCCGGGTGACCGCGTCGCCCCAGGCCCGGACGCGCCTTGTATATTCCTCCGGCCCGCCGAGCCGGCGGAGCAGCAGATTGGCGGCGGCGTTGTCGCTGTCGGTGACGATATGTTCGCCCGCGCCCTCGATGCTCATCTCGCCGCCGGCCAGCGCTGCTCGGAATAAGGCGAATTGCCCATCATATCGGCGCGGGCGATCGGGAGCGGGGTCCGGTCGCTGCCGTCCGCGAACATCGCGGCGAGCGGCAATTTGAAGGTCGAGCACATGGCGAAGCGCTCGTCTGCGCGATGGGCGAAGAGGGTGCGGCCATCGGGCGTCGATGAGGCGACGCCGAGCCGGCCGCCGCTGGCGCGCTCGATCGCGGCGAGGCGCTGGCCGGGGGTTGGGCCTGCAGCGGCGGCGCCGTACGCTGCGGTTGCGACGGCTGCGCGTTCCCGCAGGACATCATCAGGAAGGCCATGGCGGCCAGGGTCAGTTTCGCAGGCATGGTCGGCTCTCCGTTTCGGGTCGAACCGTTGATAGCCGGGCGATTCGATGGGGGCAGCGGCAGAAAAATTGTTCATGGGTCCCGCTTCCGCCGAGATCCAGCGCCCGTAGTCAGCGGCCCTGCATGTTGTGGACGCCGGCGGGGATGTGCACGGTGAGACTCTCCAGCGCCTCGGTCAGGTGGATCTGGCAGGCGAGGCGCGAGTAGCGGGTGACGTGGCTGGCGAGGTCCAGCATGTCCTCCTCCTCCTCGCTGGCGCGGGGCAGCTTCGCGAAATCCGCGGCGTCGATCAGGACGTGGCAGGTGGAGCAGGCCATCTGGCCCTCGCACGTGCCCTCCAGCGGCTGGCCGACCTCCTGGGCGACGTCGAGCAGGCGGGCGCCGGCGGGGGCAAGCACCTCCATTTCCTCGGCGCCGTCGGCGGAGATGAAACGGACGAGGGTCATGCGGCGAGATCGGTCTGGCGATCGGCGGCTTCGACGATCAGGCCGAGGGCGGTGCGGAGCTCGTCCTCGCTCGTGTAGCGGCCGAAGCCCAGGCGGATGCTGGCGTGGGTGGCGCGCGCGTCGAGGCCCATGGCGCGCAGCACATGGCTGGTCTTGCCCGAGCCGCTGCCGCAGGCGCTGCCCAGGCTGAAGGCGATTTCTCGGCAATCGGAGAGCAGGCGGATCGCGTTCACGCCCTCGCGGCGGACGTTGAGATTGCCATGATAGCGCCGGGTGGTGGAGCCGTTGATCGTCCAGCCGGCGAGGATATCGGTGGCGGTCTCCCAAAGGCGGGAGACATGGGCGTTGTCCGCATCCATCCGCTCCGCCGCCAACTTCGCCGCGGCGCCGAAGCCCGCGACGAGGGCCGGCGAGACGGTGCCGGAGCGCATATTCTGCTCCTGCCCGCCGCCGAGGATGAAGGGAGGGAGGCGAAGGCCGTCGCGCACCCAGAGCGCGCCGATGCCCTTGGGACCGTAAATCTTGTGGGCGCTGATCGCGATCAGGTCCGGCCCGCCCGGGATCGCCATCCGGCCGTAGCCCTGCACGGCGTCGCAGAGGAGCAGGCTGCCCTTGGCGTGCGCGGCCTCGGCGTAAGCGGCGACGGGCTGGATCGTGCCGACCTCATTATTGACCAGCATCAGGGCGACGACGCCATTCTCGGGCAGCCGCTTCATCCGGACCCGGGACCAGCCCGTCGGCGCCGACCGGGATCAGGGTCGCGCCTTCATCCTCGAGCCGCTGGAGCGCGCCATGATGCTCGATCGCGCTGCCCGCGAGGCCGCCCGGCCTGAGCCTGGCGCCGCTCACCAACGCCCAGTTCAGCGCCTCGGTCGCGCCGGAGGTGAAATAGACGCGGCCGCCTTTGGGCAGCAAAGAAGCGACCTGCTCGCGCGCCAGCTCCACCGCCACCGCCGCGGCGGCCGGCCCGGTACTGGCTCGCGGGATTGGCGAAGCCGTCGCTCCCCGGCCCGCCGAGCCAGGGCAGCATCGCCTCCAGCGCTTCGGGCGCGAGCGGCGTGGTCGCCTGATAGTCCAGATAGTGCATTGTGCCCTTATTGCGAATGATTCGCAAAAGTTGCGAATTGAAATCGATCTCTATATAGGCCGCTCCGCTTTCGCCGCCAGCATTGTGCAGGGCGCCGCTGATCCGGATCGGACCTTTATGCCCGAAGTCATTTTCCCCGGCCCCGAAGGCCGTCTCGAAGGCCGTTTCAACCCGGGTCCGCGCCCGCGCGCGCCGGTCGCCCTGATCCTGCACCCGCACCCGCAGGGCGGCGGCACGATGAACAATGCGATCGTGCTCGCGCTCTACAAGACCTTCGTGCGGCGCGGCTTCGCGACCCTGCGCTTCAACTTCCGCGGCGTCGGCAAGAGCCAGAGCGTGTTCGACAACGGCATTGGCGAGCTGTCCGACGCGGCCTCGGCGCTGGACTGGGTGCAGTCAGATCCATCCATCCGGAGGCGGAATCGACCTGGATCGCGGGCTTCAGCTTCGGCGCGTGGATCGGCATGCAGCTCCTGATGCGGCGACCGGAGGCGCGCGGCTTCATCTCGATCGCGCCGCCGGCGAACATGTACGATTTCAGCTTCCTCGCCCCCTGCCCCTCCTCGGGCATCATCGTCCAGGGCGAGGCGGACGAGGAGGTGGTGACCCCGATCGCGGTGCAGAAGCTGGTCGACAAGCTCCGCACCCAGCGGCACATCACGATCGAGCACAAGACCGTGCCGGGCGCGAACCACTTCTTCGTGAACGAGATGGACCTCTTGATGAAGCAGGTGGACGACTATCTCGACTACCGGCTGGACCCGAGCTGCCCGATCCGCCGGGGAAAGACCGGATCCTCATAGACTTCCGAGCCGTAGGAGCTGCACTGGCTGGCCGGGTTGAGTCTGGACGCGACATCGCGGACGAGCTCGCCAGCAATTTGGCTCAGGTCCGAGACGTCCAGCGTCCCGAGCAGGCGGCGCCGGTCCTCGGCCACGAGCCGGAAGCTCCGCTCCGTCCAGAGCCGCCGGTTGAAGGGGCCGTCCGGGCTGCCGAACGTCCCGACCGCGCCGGTGGCACGCCAGCGTCGCTCGACCCGCCAGCGCGCCATATCCTCACTGAGCAGCTCGCCCGATCCATCGGCGAACACGACGCGAAGGACCGTATTCGACCTGAACCGCGAAGGCGGCACGTTCATCAGGATCGCGGGCAGCTGGTTCTTCTTCACCAGCGCCGGTGCCAGATGATCTCCACGCCGGTAACAAACCGCCGCTCCCCCTCAACCGAACCTTCCACCCGGTAGGAAGGCTCGGCACTGCATCATCAGGATCGAACGGGAGCAGCGACAGGATCAGTGGAAGCGTCCGGGACGTTGCCGAGCGCCACGGCGGCGCAGACCAGCATCAGCACGCCTTTCTTGCGGTCTTTCTTCTTCACCAGCAGGTGAACGCCGCCGGCCGCCAGCAGGAAGGCGGCGATCATCAGGATCGAGAGGAAGATGGTGGAGGCGCCGGTCATGGCCGAATCCCTGCCATGGAGACGGGGCTTTCACCAAGCCCCGTTTTCACCAAGCCTTAAAGCGCGGCTGGTAAGGCTGCTTTCCATGAGCTTCCACAACCACCGCCAGTTCGACAATGCGCTCGAGCGGATCGACCAGACGGTTTTGCCCAGACTCGCGCGGCTGCTGGACGGGGTGCTGGAAAGCGCAGCGCTGGCCCGGCCGGGGATCGACGCGCTGCATCATGCCGACGCGCTCCGCCACAGCGCCGCGCAGGTGGCGCAGCTCAGTGCCCTGGTTGGCGCGGTGGCTCAGCGGCCCAATATCCGCGCGTAAAGCGCCGGATCGACATTCCCGCCCGAGACGACGACCACCGAGCCTTCGGGCGCGTCCACTTTCCCTGAGAGCAAGGCCGCCAGCGCCACCGCGCCGCCGGGCTCCGCGACGATGCGCAGGTTGCGGAAGGCGAAGCGCATTGCCTCCTCCACTTCCGCCTCGCTGACCGCGAGGCCGCGGGCGCCCGCGTCACGGAGCGCGCCGAAGGTGAGCGGTGAGACCAGTTTCGTCTGGAGCGCATCGCAATTGGATGGAGGCGCGGGCTCCTCCACAGGCACGATCCGGCCGAGCGCGAGCGAGCGGGTCATATCGTCCCAGCCTTCCGGCTCGACCGCCACGATCCGCGATTCGCCGAGCGCCAGCGCGATGCCGCTGGAGAGACCGCCGCCGCCGCAAGGGACGATCACCATCGGCGGGGCGGCGCCGAGCGCCACGCGAATCTCCACGCCGACCGTCCCCTGCCCCTCGATCACGTCGACATCGTCGAAGCTCGGCACCAGGGTCGCGCCCTGTTCGGCGGCAAGCCGCGCGCCGATCTCTTCGCGGCTTTCAGTGGCGCGGTCGAAGAAGACGATCTCGGCGCCCGCGGCCCGCGTGCCCTCGACCTTCACCGCCGGGGCGTCGGCGGGCATCACGATGGTCGCGGAGATGCCGAGCCGCTGCGCCGCCACCGCCACGCCCTGGGCGTGATTGCCGGACGAGAAAGCGACGACGCCGCGCGCCCGTTCCGATTCGCTGAGCTGCGCCAAGCGGTTGCTTGCGCCGCGCAGCTTGAAGCTGCCGCTCTGCTGCAGGCACTCGGGTTTCACCCAATAGGCTCTGCCGCCATGCGAAAAGGGCAGCAAAGGCGTCTCCGTCACCATGCCGGAAATGCGCCTTGCCGCAGCGGAAACTCCCTCTGCCGACGGCCTTCTCTCAGTCATCGAAAAACCCCCGAAATCATCGATGTGGATAAGTCTTTACACAGCGGAATGACGAACATATATCGCGCTTCCGCTGCCCCATGGGGACTTCCAACCGCAAGGCAGCTTTCGTCAACGATCCTGTTGGAGGTCCCTTGAGTTGCACAGCCATCATAGCGCGCTGGGGCTAGCTACCGCCCTTCGACCGGTCCAGCCGGTCACGCTCATTCGTCCGCACGCCGCCCGGCGCGCCGCCCGCTTCTTCGTGGAGAAGTTTCCGGGCCGGTCGCTCTATGCCGTGAAGGCCAATCCCTCGCCGGATCTGCTGCAGATCCTGTGGGAAGAGGGCGTGACGCATTATGACGTCGCCTCGATCGCCGAGGTGCGGCTGGTCGCCCAGACGCTGCCGCAGGCGGTGATCTGCTTCATGCATCCGGTGAAGGCCGTCGAAGCGATCAGCGAGGCCTATTTTACCTATGGCGTGCGCACCTTCAGCCTCGACACCGAGGAGGAGCTGGAGAAGATCGTCGGCGCGACCGCGAGCGATGGTGTCGCCGCGACCGACCTCAACCTGCTGGTTCGCATCCGCGTCTCCTCCGATCATGCGAAGTTGAGCCTCGCCTCCAAGTTCGGCGCGGAGCCGCAGGAGATGAAGGCGTTGCTGATGGCGACTCGCCAGGCGGCGGACGCACTCGGCATCTGCTTCCATGTCGGCAGCCAGGCGATGAGCCCGGCCGCCTATCGCGAGGCGATGGAGCGGGTGCGTGCCGCGATCGTCGAGGCGGCGGTCACCGTCGACATCGTCGATGTCGGGGGCGGCTTCCCTTCGTGCTATCCCGGCATGGAGCCGCCGCCGCTGGAGGCCTATTTCGCGGTCATCCACGAGGCGTTCGAAAGCCTGCCCGTTTCCTATTCGTCGGAGCTGTGGTGCGAGCCCGGCCGCGCGCTCTGCGCCGAATATGCAAGCGTGCTGGTCCGCGTCGAAAAGCGGCGCGGCAACGAGCTGTACATCAACGACGGCGCCTATGGGGCGCTGTTCGATGCCGCGCATCTCGGCTGGCGCTTCCCGGTGAAGCTCGTCCGCGAGACGGAATCCGAGGCGAAGCCGATGGGCTTCAGCTTCTACGGGCCGACCTGCGACGACATGGACCATATGGCCGGGCCGTTCCTGCTGCCCGCGGACGTGGATGCCGGCGACTATATCGAGATCGGCATGCTCGGCGCCTATGGCTGCGCGATGCGCACCGGCTTCAATGGCTTTGGCTCGGACCTCAAGGTGCTGGCCGACGACGAGCCGATGACGACGCTGTACGGCGACCTCGAGCTGGAACGGCAGGTTCCGTCGAACGTCGTTACGCTGTAACCAATTTCCCCTCCCCTTCAGGGGAGGGGATCAAGGGGTGGGGCCTGTCCTGGAGACCGCCCCGCCTCATGACATTCCCCACCCCAACCCCTCCCCTGAAGGAGAGGGGCTTATGGAGATTGAAATGACCGACGCCCCCATCAACGACACCCGCAAGGCGGAGCTGCTGGCGAAGGAAGTCGAGCATATCGACATCAAGAGCTTCGACGCGCGCCCGATCGTCGAGGCGATGCGCAAGATGAGCTTCACCAGCCGCGATCTCGGCCGGGCGACGGACATCTACAACCAGATGCTCGCCGACCAGGATTGCTCGGTGGTGCTGGTGATCGCCGGCTCGACCTCGGCGGGCGGCTGCATGGATCTCTATGCGGACCTCGTGAAGCACAACATGGTCGATGCGATCGTCGCCACCGGCGCCAGCATCGTCGACATGGACTTCCTGGAGGCGCTCGGCTTCAAGCATTACCAGGCGAACGAGATCCCGGACGACGATACGCTGCGCTCGCTCTACATCGACCGGATCTACGACACCTATATCGACGAGGAGCAGCTCCAGCACGTCGATCACACGATCTTCGAGATTGCCGAGACGCTGCCGGCCAAGGCGTACAGCTCGCGTGCCTTCATCCGCGAGATGGGCAAGTGGCTGCAGACGCACGGCAAGAAGGATCACAGCCTGGTCAGGCTCGCTTACGAGCATGACGTGCCGATCTTCTGCCCGGCCTTCACCGACAGCTCGGCGGGCTTCGGCCTGGTGAAGCACCAGGTCGACGCGATGAAGGCGGGCAAGCCCTATCTCACCATCGATTCGATCGCCGACTTCCGCGAGCTGACCGACATCAAGATCCAGGCGGGCACGACCGGCCTGCTCATGATCGGCGGCGGCGTGCCGAAGAATTTCATGCAGGACACGGTCGTCTGCGCCGAAATCCTCGGCCATGACGATGTCGAGGTGCACAAATATGCGGTGCAGATCACCGTCGCCGACGTCCGCGACGGCGCCTGCTCCTCCTCGACCCTCCAGGAGGCGGCGAGCTGGGGCAAGGTGAGCACCGCGCTGGAGCAGATGGTTTATGCCGAGGCGACCTCGGTCCTGCCGCTGCTGGCGAGCGATGCGTACCACCGTGGCCATTGGAAGACCCGGGCGAAGCGCGCCTTCAGCAAGATGTTCGACTAGTGGACTTCGACGAGCAACTCCGGCGCCATTTCGGGACCGCCGATCTCTACACTTTGTCGTCCGAGGCGATTCAAAGTGGGGTCGAGAAGATGCTCGTCGAGTTCGGGCTGGAAAAGGACCGCGGCCGGCGCTTCGCCATGTGGACCCTCCTCCACATGCTCGGCGCCGCACCGGACCTGGATGTCGCGTTCAAGGAAGAGGAAGACCGCGAGGCGGCGCGCGACTTCATGGACATGATAGACGCCGAAGACGGGGAGTAGGTGGTTTCCCCTCCCCTTCAGGGGAGGGGATCAAGGGGTGGGGCCTGTTCTCGAGACCACCCCGCCCTATGACATTCCCCACCCCAACCCCTCCCCTGAAGGAGAGGGGCTTGATGGCTACTCCACCACCAGCCGCCCTTCCCGCGCCTCGAAGAAGAACTGGCTCGCCACCAGCCAGCCCTTGAGCGGCCTGAGCGGCAGCACCGTCGTCGCCAGGAGCAAGGGCAGACTCGTCACGAGGTGCACCCAGAAAGGCGGGCTCGCCATGATCTCCAGCAGCAGGGTGAAGACCACCGCCGGGATGCAGGTGAACATCTGCACGAAGAAGGCCGGGCCGTCGGCGGGATTGGCGTAGGAGAAATCCAGCCCGCACACGTCGCATCGATCGGCGAGCTTCAGGAACCCAGCGAACATATGGCCCTTGCCGCAGCGCGGGCATTGACCCAACGGGCCCGTCTTCAGCGGGTTGAGCTTTTCCCAGCGATGGCCGCTGGCATCCACGAACCTGAGATCGTCACGCTCCTGCATCGCCGAATTTCCCACTTGTCCATACAAAGTATCTTTTGTATGGCTTACGTGTAGCATTTGTAGGCATGAAAGGCAAGGCGATGGCCTGGCGCCCCGATTTCTCCGCTAATGGCAAGCCCTTCTACCTCGCCATTGCCGACGCGCTGGCCGACGATGTCCGGCGCGGCGTCGTGCAGCCCGGCGAGAAATTGCCGACCCAGCGCGAGCTCGCCGCGGCGATGGGCCTCGACCTCACCACCATCACCCGGGCCTATGCCGAGGCGGCGCGGCGCGGGCTGATCGTCGGCGAGGGACGGCGCGGCAGCTTCGTGCGCGGCGGTCCGGCGGAGAGCGGGGACGCGCTGGCCGGGGGCGAGGCCGCGAGCGGGATGAACATGCCGCCCGAGCCCGAGGACGGCAGCCTGAGGCGCGCCATCCTGGACGGCACGGCTTCCTCTCCGCGCCGATTCCCGACACCGAGGCCGACCAGGTCGCGATCGTCGCGGGGAGCCAGCATGGGCTGCACGCCACCTTGTCGTTGCTGCTGAGACCGGGCGATCGGATCGCGGCGCCGGCTTTCACCTATCCGGGGTTTCTCGCCGCGGCGCGGCAACTGGGCGCGGAGATCGTGCCGCTGGCGACGGACGCGGACGGAATCCTGCCGGAGGCGCTGGGGGACGCGGCTCAGCGGGATGCGCTGAAGGCGCTCTATCTGGTCCCGACCAACGACAATCCGACCACCGCGACATTGCCGCTGGCGCGGCGCAAGGAAATTGCGCGGCTGGCATTGCGCTACGGCTTCGCGATCGTCGAGGATGACGCTTATGGCCGGCTGCCGGCAAATCCGATCCCGCCGGTCGCCGCCTTCGCCCCGAAGCAGACCTGGCATATCGCCAGCATTTCGAAGCTCGTCTCCCCTGCCCTTCGCGTCGGCTTCGTCCGCGCGCCGGGCGTGCGCGAGGCTCATGCCTTGGCCGCCGCGGCGCATGCCAGCGCGGTGATGGCGCCGCCGGTCAACGCGGCCTTGGTGACCAACTGGATCCTGGACGGCACCATCCATCGCCTTGCCGCCGCAGTGCGGGCCGAAGCGGCGGCGCGGATGCGGGAGGCGGCGGCGATCCTCGGTCCCGCGGCGCACTACCATCCCGAGGGCTATCACCTCTGGCTGAAGCTGGCAGACCATGTCGATGCGGGGCGGATCGCGGCGCAGGCGATCGCCGCGGGCCTTCCCGCCGCGCCGGGTTCCGCCTTCTCGGCGGTGCCGGGCGCGCGGGTGCAGGCGCTCAGGATCTCGCTCGGCGGGTCGGCGCCGCGGGTGCGGATGGTGCAGGAGATCAGGCGGCTCGACGCGATGCTCGCGCAGGCCGGCGGGGCTTTGGTCTAGGCTTCGCCCTCGGGCGGGAGGAGGTCGGCGACCTTGTGCAAAGGCGCCTGATAGAGCCAGGCATTGGAGAGCTTCTTCAGCTCCGAGCGCTGCGCCCGATAGGTGGCCTCGTCGCCGGCCAGCAAAGCCTGACGCAGGCGGAACATGGCGATGTTCATCCGCTCGAGCAACGCGACCGCGTCGCCGTCGCCGAGGCAATCATAATGGAATTGGGCGCGGCCGAGGACGCCGTCCGTGCCGGGCGCCGGTGGGCGCTGCTGCGAGGTAGATTCGCTCTTCAGCGTGCGGTGCACGGCTTCGTGCAGCCCGGCGCGCGCGGCAGCGATCTCGTCGCTCATGATGTCAGCCCCCTGCATGGGGAACGGCCTAGCGGGATATGGTTAACGCCGGGTTTGTTCCGGCTGCGTTATCGCGCAGATTCCTCAGCCGCCGCGGAGCAGGCCGACAGCGGCGTCGCGCTCCATCAGATAGAGGAGGTTGCGGGCCGCCTTGCCGCGGTCGCTGTCGAGGCCGCCGTCGCGGTCGACGAGCAAGCGGGCATCGTCCATCGCCATTGGCGCGAGTTCGCTGATCTGCTCGGGCGTGGCGAGGCGGAATTGGGCCTCGCCGGACTGGCGGGTGCCGAGGATTTCGCCGGCGCCACGAAGGCGGAGATCCTCCTCGGCGATGAAGAAGCCATCGTTCGAGTTCTTCATGGTCAGGAGGCGCTCGCGAGCAGTTTCGCTCAGCGGCGCCGATCCGCCAGGGCCGTCGGTCGTGCTCCCCCAGATCAGGAGGCACCTCGAATGCTGGTCGCCCCTCCCCACCCTGCCGCGCAATTGATGCAGCTGGGCAAGACCGAAGCGATCGGCATGCTCGACGATCATCAGAGTCGCATTGGGCACGTCGACGCCAACTTCGATGACGGTCGTCGCGACCAGGACGGCGATCCGTCCGGCAGCGAACGCCTCCATGACTGCGTCCTTCTCCGGCCCTTTCATCCGGCCATGAACGACCCCGATCCTGTCGCCGAATCTGAGCTGGAGCAGCCGGGCCCTTTCCTCCGCCGCGGCAAGGTCCGAAACTTCGCTTTCCTCGACGAGCGGGCAGACCCAATAGGCCTGGCGCCCCTGCGCGATATGGCGGCCGAGGCCGTCCACAACGTCGAGCAGCTTCGCCCCGCTGATCAAACTGGTCTCGATCGGCTGGCGACCCGGGGGCATTTCGTCGAGCCTGCTGACGTCCATCTCGCCATAATGGGTGAGCGTCAGGGTGCGCGGGATGGGCGTGGCGGTCATGACCAGGAGGTGCGGCGGGCGCTCGGCCTTCTCGGCGAGCATCATGCGCTGGGCGACGCCGAAGCGATGCTGCTCGTCCACCACGGCGAGGCCGAGGCGCTTGTAGGCGACATGCTGCTGGAAGATGGCGTGGGTCCCGACGAGGATGTGGATCGAGCCGTCGGCAAGGCCCATCAGGCAGCTCTCCCGCGAACGCCCCTTCTCCCGCCCCGTCAGGATGGCGACGTTGACCGGCAGGCCGGCGAGCATGCGGGAGAGCGTGTCATAATGCTGGCGGGCGAGGATTTCGGTCGGCGCGAGCAGGGCGGCCTGCGCGCCGGCCTCAACCGCCGAGAGCATTGCCATCAGGGCCACGAGCGTCTTGCCCGAGCCGACATCGCCCTGGAGCAGGCGGAGCATCGGCATGTCCTGCTGGAGGTCGCCCTCGATCTCCCGCACCGCCAGCTGCTGCGCGCCGGTGGGGGTGTAAGGAAGATTGAGCTTGTCATGAAGGCTGCCGTCGCCGTGGAGCGGGACGCCCTTGCGGCGGCGTGAGGAGGCGCGGACCAGGTTGAGCGCGAGCTGGTTGGCGAAGACCTCGTCATAGGCCAGCCGCTCACGGGCCTTGGCGGCAGCGGGGTCGCTATGCGCCGTGGCGAGGGCGTCGGCCCAATCCGGCCAGCCTTGCTTCGCCTTCAGGCTCGGTTCGATCCACTCGCCGAGCGCGGGCCGCCTGCCCAGCGCCTGCGCGGCGAGGTCGGCGAGGCGGTGATTGGTGAGGCCTTCGGAGAGCGGATAGACCGGCTCGCGCTCCGGGATCGTCGCCGCCTCGCCGGGGACCAGCACATAGTCCGGATGGACCATCTGCAGCTCCTGGCCGTAGCGGTCGAGCCGGCCGGACACGATGCGGGTCTCGCCGAGCGGGAGCTGCTTCTTCCCCCAGCCCGGATTGTTGAAATAGGTGAGCGTGATGTAGTCGCCGCCCGCATCCTCCGCATAGATGCGCAAGGGGCCCCTGCCCCCCTGGCGGTAGTCGCGTGCGGTCAGCGCGACGGTGATCACCCGGCCGACATCCGCAACGTCCAGCCGCGCGACCTTCTTCCGGTCGATCCAGCTGACCGGCAGGTGGAAAAGGATGTCGACCACCCGGTCGAGCTTCAGCCGGTGCAGCGGCTTGGCGAGCGCCGGCCCGATGCCCTTCAGCACCTCCACCTCGGCGAAGAGCGGGTTGAGGATGTCCGGGCGCATCACCCGGCTCCGGAAGCGCGGCGACTCAAGCGAGGTCCCCGGGCTGGAAGGGGAAAGGCTGCGACCTCAACCATTGCGAGAGCACCCATTTGCGGCCGCTGGTGGGCGGCAGGCCGCAATGCCTTGTCTTATAGTCCGGCGTGCCATCCGGCAGCACGTTGACGAAGACGATGGCGTCGCCGACCCCGCCGCGGAAGGTGACGCCGGCATCCGGGAAGTATGTCTCCGCCCCTTCGAAGTCCGTGTTCAGATAGGTGACGATCGTCGCCGTGCGCTGCCCCATCGACCGGAGCTCCGGCTCGAATTCCGGGACGCGGGGATCGACATAGTCGACGTGCAGGCCGAATTCCTGCCCCGGCTCGTAGGAGATGATGTTCGGCGGCTCGTGATAGTCGACGGGGAGGCTGACGAGGCGCGCGGCGCGCTCCTGCATGATCGCCAGGACGAGGTCGCGCTCGCGGGGGCCGAAGCCGAAGTCCAGCGCCGTCCGCACGATCGGGGCGCCCGCCTGGTTGACCGAAGCCTCCACCAGCCGGTTGCGGGCACGGTCGATCAACCATTGGGCAAAACCCGGCGGTGCGAAGCCGCGGCAGGCGGCGATGGCCGCGACATCCGTCAGCCGCTCGACGCGCGGCGGGGTCAGCAACTCCTCGATCGGCGCCTGCGACACCAATTCGAGCTGCCGCTGCGCATCCTCCTCGCCGGCCTTAGCGGCGTCGGCCAGCAGGCCCAAAGCGTCCGTCCAGCTCTGCGGGCGGTGCCACCCGTAAGCCGCCCGCACAGCCTGTTTCGCCAGCGCCTCCATGGCTCGCGACGCTAGACTGAGGTGAACTGGAAATCCACCAAAGGCGGCGCGCCGTTCCCGTCGAACGCCTGATCGCGATAGGGCCCGTCCCGGTCCACCCAGTGCAGGAACAGGTGCGCCGACCAGCCATTGGGATTGGGCGCCGTCCGCCCGTGCCGATGATGCACGCCCTGGTAGAGGACCGCGTCGCCGACCGCCATCGGGATGGCGCTGAAGGGCTCCGCGCCGAAATCGTCGTTCACGCCGGCATTCGGGTCCTTGCGCTCCTTGCCGAGCTCCAGCGCCCAGGGCTGACCATCGCTATAGGCGAGAGTCAGCGACAGGCTGTGCTCGCAGGAATAGCGGTCGAAATGCACCTTGCAGACGTCGCCCCGCCGATAGAGGCGCATATAATCGTAGGTTGGAAGAAGTTCCTTGCCGACCAGTTCGCTGACGATCGGGGTCAGGCCCCAGAGGAAGAAGAGCATGGGCGGATAGTGGAAGCCGTAGACGTCGAGCGCCGGCCGGTTGAGCAGATTCACATGCTCCTTCTGGAGCGCGATCGGACCGCCCCCGACATCCTGCTTGAAGGTCGACAGGAACGCCGCCGGCACCTCGGGCGGCAGCAGGCCCTTGAGATGCGCGTAGCCGTCTTTGTGATAGTCACCGATCACTTGCATGCGGACACGGCTAGTGGCGCTCGCCGCGGCACGCAAGCCGGGCGATGGGCGAAGAAAAGGTGGGCCCCGGATCAAGTCCGGGGTGACGAAATGCGGGATGGGCATTACATGGCCCCCAGATCACCAGCCGACTGGCCCTGAAAAGCCCGCCGGCCAATCGTGCATGGGACGACATGGACCGCGACGCCCGCCTGAAACGCCTGAAGTTCCGCGCCTGGCACCGGGGGGTGCGGGAAGCGGATATGCTGGTGGGCGGCTATTTCGACCGCTGGCATGAGCGCTGGTCCGACGCCGAGGTCGACTGGTTCGAGGCCTTCCTCGAGGAGCAGGACGTCGACATCCTCGCCTGGGCGATGGGAACCGCCGCCGTGCCCGCGCGCTGGCAAGGCGCGATGATGGCCCGCCTCCAGGCCCTCGACTACATCCGGCATCCCAAATGACGCTTCACGCCACAAATGCCCTCCCCCTTGATGGGGGAGGGTTGGGTGGGGGTGACGTCTCCGGATGCGCCCTGCCCTACGTCCTGCTCCACCCCACCCCCGCCCTCCCCATCAAGGGGAGGGAGAAGTTATGAGCGACGACCTCCAGAAGATCCTGAAGTCGGCGACGCCGGTGACGCTGGCCGGCGTGCCGGGCGGGTTCATGCCCTGGCTGGCCGCGGACCTTGCACGGGCTGCGAAGGGCCGGGCGGTGGTCATCGCACCGGACGAAGCGGCGATGCGGGCGCTGGCGGATGCCGCTTCCTATTTCGCGCCGGAGCTGGAGGTGCTGACCTTCCCGGCCTGGGATTGTCTGCCCTACGACCGCAGTTCGCCGTCCTTGCGCGCGACCTCGGAGCGGCTGGCGACCCTGCATGCGCTGCAGCGCCAGACGACGAAGCCGCAATTGCTGGTCACCACGGTCAACGCAGCCACGCAGCGCACGCTGACGCCGTTCCGCATCCGCCAGCTGGTCGCGCGGCTCGCGCCGGGCGAACGGATCGATCTCGACCGGTTGGCGCTGTTGCTGTCGGCAAACGGCTATGGCCGCACCGAGACGGTGCGCGATCCCGGCGAGTTCGCGGTGCGCGGCGGCTTGGTCGATCTCTTCCCGGCGGGCGAGGAGCAGGCGCTCAGGCTCGATTTCTTCGGGGACGAGATCGAGAGCGTCCGCCGTTTCGATCCGGGCACGCAGCGCACGGTGGACCGGATCGATGGTTTCACCCTGCTCCCGGCGTCGGAGACCTTGCTGGACGAAGCCAGCGTCAAGCGCTTCCGCGCTTCCTATCGGGAACTGTTCGGCGCCACCGCGACTGGTGATCCGGTCTACCAGGCTGTGTCGGACGGGCGGCGGATCGCGGGCATCGACCATTGGCTGCCGCTGTTCGAGGAGAAGCTCTCGACCCTGTTCGACCATCTGGACGAGGCCGACATCATCGTCCGCGACGCCCATGATGCGGGCGCGGTCGAGGCGCGGTTCGAGGCGATCGCCGACTATCATGAGAACCGGAAGCGGGCGCAGACCAGCGACCCCGGCTCCTACCGCCCGCTGGCGCCGGACACGCTCTATCTGTCACGCGCGGAATGGGACGGCCTGGTCGCCGACCGCCCGCTCCACCAGCTCACCCCCTTCCACGAACCGGAGAGCGCCAGCGTCATCGATCTCGGCGTCGATCCGCCGCGCGATTTCGCGCCGGAGCGGGCGCAGGGGACCAATGTCTATGAGGCGGTGGTCGAGCATGTCGCGTCGCTCCGCCGCGGGCAGAAGAAGGTGGTCCTCGCCTCCTATTCCAACGGTTCGCGCGAGCGGCTGAAGGGGCTGCTTGAGGATCATGGCCTGACCAAGGTCGTCGAGGCCGAGGACTGGCAGCATGCGCTTGGCGCGCAGGGCGTCGCGCTGGCGGTCATCCAGCTCGATCACGGCTTCACCGGCCGTGAAGTCGCGGTGCTCACCGAGCAAGACATGCTCGGCGACCGGCTGGTTCGCCGGCGCAAGAAGCGCAAAGGCGCCGACGCCTTCCTCGCCGAGCTTGCCTCGCTCACCCCCGGCGACCTCGTCGTCCACGCCGATCACGGCATCGGCCGCTACGAGGGCCTGACCCAGATCCCGGTGCAAAGGGCGCCGCACGATTGCGTCGCGCTTGAATATGCGGGCGGCGACAAGCTCTACGTGCCGGTCGAGAATATCGACATCCTCTCCCGCTACGGCGCCGAGACGGAAGGCGTGGCGCTGGACCGGCTGGGCGGCGAGGCCTGGCAGCGGCGCAAGAGCCGGATGAAGGAGCGGATCCGCGAGATCGCCGGCGACCTCATCCGCATCGCCGCCGAGCGCGCGCTCCGGCCCGGCGCGGTGGCCGAGCCGGACACCGGCTATGCCGCCTTTGCCGACCGCTTTCCGTTCGAGGAAACCGATGACCAGGACCGGGCGATCGACGACGTGATCGGCGATCTGGCGGCGGGCAAGCCGATGGACCGGCTGGTCTGCGGCGATGTCGGCTTCGGCAAGACCGAGGTGGCGCTGCGCGCGGCCTTCATCGCCGCGATGGCGGGGCTGCAGGTCGCGCTGGTCGCGCCGACCACCCTGCTCGCCCGCCAGCATTTCCAGAACTTCAAGGAGCGCTTCCAGGGCTTCCCTATCGAGATCGGGCGGTTGTCCCGCCTGGTGCCGGCCGCCGAGGCGAAAGCGACCAAGGACGGTCTCGCCGCGGGAAAGATCGACATCGTGATCGGCACCCATGCGGTGCTGTCCAAGACGGTGGAGTTCAAGAAGCTAGGGCTGGTCATCGTCGATGAGGAGCAACGCTTCGGCGTCGCCCACAAGGAGCGGCTCAAGAACCTGCGCACCGACGTCCACGTGCTGACCCTGACCGCCACGCCGATCCCCCGCACGCTGCAGATGGCGATGTCGGGGCTGCGCGAGCTTTCGGTGATCCAGACCCCGCCCGTCGACCGGCTGGCGGTGCGCACCTACGTCGCGCCCTGGGATCCGGTCGTGGTCCGCGAGGCTTTGCTGCGCGAACATTATCGCGGCGGGCAGAGCTTCTTCGTGGTGCCGCGCATCGCCGATTTGCCAGACATCGAGGAGTTCCTCAGGAACGACTTGCCCGAGGTCCGCTATGTCGTCGCGCATGGACAGATGGCGCCGACCGAGGTCGAAGAAAGGATGTCCGCCTTCTACGACCGGAAATATGAGGTCCTGGTCTCGACCACGATCGTCGAGAGCGGGCTGGACATTCCAAGCGCCAACACGCTCATCGTCCACCGCGCCGACCGCTTCGGCCTCGCCCAGCTCTACCAGCTGCGCGGCCGCGTCGGGCGGGCCAAGATCCGCGCTTACTCCTATTTCACCACGCCCGCGAACCGGCTGCTGACCGAGACCGCCGACAAAAGGCTCAAGGTGCTGGCCGGGCTCGACAGCCTCGGCGCCGGCTTCCAGCTCGCCACCCACGATCTCGACATCCGGGGCGCAGGCAATCTGCTCGGCGACGAGCAGTCCGGGCATATCCGGGAGGTCGGCTTCGAACTCTACCAGTCGATGCTGGAGGAGGCGATCCTGGAGGCCAAGGCCGGCGGGATCGACGCCCGGCCCGACAGCTTCTCGCCGCAGATCACGGTCGACGCGCCGATCCTCATCCCCGACGATTATGTCCCGGATCTCGACCTGCGCATGGCGCTCTACCGCCGCCTGAACGAGCTGGAGACGCCCGAGGAGATCGACCCCTTCGCCGCGGAGATGATCGACCGCTTCGGGAAGCTCCCGCCCGAAACCGCGAACCTGCTCAAGATCATCGAGATCAAGATGAACGCGCGGACCGCGATGGTGGCGAAGCTGGATGTCGGGTCGAAGGGGGCGCTCGTCAGCTTCTACAATGACAGCTTCCCGGACCTGCCGGGGCTGCTGGCCTATGTGGAGCGGCTGAAGGGCACCGCGAAATTGCGGCCGGACAGCAAGCTGGTGATCACACGCAGCTGGCCGGACGCGGAGGGGCGACTCAACGGGGCGCTGCAGCTGTCGAAGGGGCTGGCGCGGATCCTCGGTTAGTTCGGCGCCGCCGGGCTGACTGTCGAAACCAGAGGCAGGTCGGGCCAGCCTTACGGTACCCATCCCCGCCACTCGGCCGCTCCGACGCGCCCGCTCGTCCACCGGAACACCCCCATTGCCGTTTCAACCGGACGTGTCCGGACGGTTCCAGCGTTCAGGCCGATGAGTTGCCCGCTCCATAACGTGACGCCACCACGCGCTTCAACGGTGATGCGGTAATGCAAAACCGAGCGATTTTGTCGGGGGTAGGAGGACATGGGCGGGGCCGCGCCTTCGCGCCAGCGTCCGCAACTCTCCCACAGCATTCGACATGGGATCCAGCGGAAGCTGCCGACCGCCGTCTGCACGGTCGGACCTTCGTCGACCCGCCTGCCCTGATCGTCATAGAGGGTTCCCCGCAGACCCTGGCTTTTCGTTCCGGGTGCGGACACATCTATCTGATAAGCCGTTCGCGCCGGCTGGGCAGCGGCGTTTGATACAGCGATCGCCGCGACGGCGAAAATCGTGATCAACTTCCGGTTCATCTGGTTCACCTGCGTGCCTTTCCCAAGCGGAGACAACATGCCGACCGTGTGGACTCAATCAGGAGGTTTACCTAATCGAGGGGGCGGCCGAACGGGGCGCGGCAGCTGTCGAAGGGGCTGGCGCGGATCTTGGGTTGGGTCGCGCTAACCATCGGGATTGGCAACTCGTTAGGTCTGACGGCCTTAAATGGCACGGCTATGTTCCAGCCACCCGTCCCGGTTGCCGACGTCCAGATTGCAGCTTTGTGCGAAGTTGCCGCAAACCCGGCGCAATATGCCGGCCGGCCCATCACCGTCCGGGGCACCTTTGCCCAGCCGAATCCTGAAAGCCCGCCGTCGCTGTCGGACGAAAGCTGCGGACGCGGCGTGGGTCTGAGTGGGATGTCGCCGGAGGATGCCGACCGCCTGCAAGGGCCCGCCGTCCGTGCCGCCACGATTGTGACGGGCACCATCGCCTTTGCGCGCTGCGCGGGTCGACTTGCCGCGGGCACGGGCTGCGGCGCCTATCTGCGCGTCAGCCGCATCGAGTCGGCGACATTCCAGACCGCCCAGCGCTAGCGTTCGGTTCAGCTTAACCATTCCAGCCCCCGCCCGGGACGAACCGTTCCACGGGCGGGGTGCGCCGACGGAACCTTGGGTAGTTGCTTGGGGGAATCCCTGTAGGTTGGCCTCATACCGATCCGGGGGGATTCCTTTCGATGTCGCCGTTCTTCACGCGTTTCGCGCTTCGCATCCTGTTCGCTGTTGGCCTGCTCGCCGGCGCCGCCGCGCCAGCCTCGGCCGCGCTGCAATGCGTGCCTTATGCGCGGGCGCAGTCCGGAATCGACATTCGCGGCAATGCCCTGACCTGGTGGAGCCAGGCGGCGGGCCGCTACAATCGCGGCCAGGCGCCGCGAGTCGGGGCGGTGCTCGCCTTCCGGCCCACCCGCGCCATGCCGATCGGCCATGTCGCCACCGTCGCCGCGATCATCGACGACCGGCACATCTACCTGAACCACGCCAACTGGTCCGGCCCCGGCCGCATCGAGACCCGCGCGCTGGCGGTTGACGTTTCGGAGAATGGAGACTGGTCCGTGGTTCGCGTCTGGTTCGCGCCGCAGGGCTCGCTCGGCATCCGCACCAACCCGACCTTCGGCTTCATCTACAATGAGGCCCCGGGTACGCCTTCGGCCGTCACGCCGCAGACCACCATTGCGTCCGCCGATGAGGGCCTTGTCGAAGAGGGCGCGCCGGCAAGGTCCATCGCCTCCAGGCAGGCCTTTGCCGCCTCGATCATGGCGGCGATTCCCTCGGGCGGCACCGACTGAGCCGAGCCCGGCCTAGCCGACCAGCCTGATCAGCTCCGCTGTCGTTATCGGCGGCGCGCAGAGGAAGCCCTGGTAGAGCGTGCAGCCTTCCTGGGCGAGGAGGCTCAGTTGCTCCTCCGTCTCCACCCCTTCGGCAACCACGTCGAGGCCCAGTGAGCGGGCCATGTCGATCACGCTGCGCACCACGATCCGGTCGCGGGTCGAGCCGGCAATGTCCTGGCTGATGCGCTTGTCGAGCTTGAGGTAATCGAGAGGGAGCGCCTTGAGGTAAGCGAGGTTCGAATAGCCGGTCCCGAAATCGTCGATGGCGACGCGAAGCCCCCCCTGGCGGAGCGCGGCGAGCAGGTCGGCGGCGGCGCCGAGATCGTCGATCAGCCCGCCCTCGGTGACCTCGACGGTGAGCCGGCCTGGATCGAAGCCGCTGTCCGCGACCAATTTCAGGAATGAGGCTGCGAAGCCGGGACGGAGCATGTCGGCGGCGGTGATGTTGACCGAGAGGCGCAAGGCACGCAGCGGCTCGGGCCAGGACGCGGCCTCCTCGATCGCCTTGCGCTGCACATGGTCGGAGAGCTGGACCAGATAGTCCGACCCTTCCGCCACCGCGAACAGGGTCAGCGCGCCGAGCTCGCCATATTTGGGATGCTGCCAGCGGGCGAGCGCCTCGACGCCGATGATCGCGCCGGTCGTGACCGAGACCTGCGGCTGGTAGCGTATCTCGATCTCGTCCTGGTCGAGCGCGCGGCGGAGATCGACCTCCAGCCGGTCGCCGCGCTGGGTGGCGGTCTCCGCGCCCTCCTCCAGCACCCGGACCGGCGCACTGTCCACGTCACGTGCCTCGGCCAGAGCAGCACTGGCGCGGCGGAGCAAAGCGGGGGCGTCGTCCCCCGCCTGCGCGGCGGCGACGCCGGCCTTGGCGCCAAGCGTGATGACATGGTCGCCGGACGCAAAGGGCCGCCCGATCGCCTCGACCAGCTCGCCGGCGAGCAGGCTGCCCTCGTCGAGCGTCGCCGGCGCGGCGAGCAGGACCGCGAATTCCGCCCCGGCCATCCGCGCCACCAGCCGCCGGCGCCCGTCCGCCTCGACATGGCGCTCGATCCGCCGCGCCGCCGCCTGCAGCACCGCATCGCCGGTCGCGCGGCCGAAGGCGGCGTTGATCGCGTCATAGCGGTTCACCGACAGCAGGAGCACGACCGGCCCCTGCCCCTCCTTCAGTTGCTCGGCGAGCCAGCCGCGGGCCGCGCGGCCGTCGCGGAGGCCCGTCAGCACGTCCCTTCCCGCCCGCAGCCGCTCCGGCGCCGCGATGGTCTCCGCCCGGCCGACGATGCCGCCGCCGGACTGGACCCGCATATGATGGGCGATGCGGTCGCCGCCCTGCTCGCCTTCATGGGCGAAGGCGGTGGCGCGGCCGGTCTCGAGCAGGCGGTCCACGGCATTGCGCGCCGCGCGGCGGCCGTCCGGATCGAGCTTGCGGAACAATTCCATCAGGCTGATGCGGCGGCCGTCATCCTCGCCCATGCCGGCCTGGCGGGCGAGCGCCGGGGAGAGCTCGACACTGCGCGAGCCGGGATGCCAGCGCCAGGAGGCGCCCTCCCCTTCCTCGCGCCCCAAATCTCGACGGCGCGCGTCGCCGCCAGCCCGCTCGGCATGGCGGCGGGCGAAGAGCAAAGCGTGCAGAAGCTGCGGCTCGGTGAAGGGGCTGACGAGGAAATGGGTGGCGCCATGCTGGTGGAAGGCGTCCAAGGCTTTCGAATCCTTGCGGGAGAGCAGGACCAGCAGGGCCGCCGCATTGGCTTCAGCCGCATCGGCGACCGCGCGCACCGCCGCCAGCCCCTCGTCCAGCGCGCCGCGCGCATCGACCACGGCCACGGAGGCACCGGAGGCGAGAAAGCGCGCTTCCGCCTGGTCCCCCCGCCGCGCCGCGATCGGCTGCCAGCCCGCACCCTCGACAAGCCGGGTCAGCTCGTCGCGGTGACGAAAAGAGAGAATGAAAAGCGGCGCCCCCATGGGGCGGGTCTAACCTGCCTCAACGTCCCCGCCAATCGCCGTGCGTCGGGCCATCCCGCCTTGGTACATTGACGCACCCCCTCGCCGCCCCCTAGCTAAGCGCCATGTCAGGGCAGGCACGGAAGATGGCGCTGGTCGCCTCCAATGCAGCGTCCGCGCAGGAGGCCGAAAGGGAGCTGCGCGATCTCTACGAGTTCGTCCCTGTCGAGGAGGCCGAGCTGATCGTCGCTTTGGGCGGCGACGGCTATCTGCTCCATACGCTCCGCGAGCGGCTGAACATCGGCGAGGTCTGCCCGGTGTTCGGGATGAACCGGGGCACGGTCGGCTTCCTGATGAACGAATTCCGGCTGGATGGCCTGATCGAGCGGATCGAGCGGGCGAAGCGCTTCACGGTGAAGCCGCTGGAGATGATTGCGACCACCGACGACGGCGACACCATCGTCCATCATGCGATCAACGAAGTCTCCCTGCTCCGCGAAACCCGCGAGACCGCGCGGATCGAGATCCTGCTCAATGGCCGGACGGTCATGTCGGAGCTTGTCTGCGACGGCGTGCTGGTGGCGACGCCGGCGGGGTCCACCGCCTACAATCTCTCCGCCGCCGGACCGATCCTGCCGCTCAATTCGAAGCTGCTGGCGCTCACGCCGATCAGCCCCTTCCGCCCGCGGCGCTGGCGCGGGGCGCTGATCCCGGACGATCTCACCGTCTCCTTCCGGGTGATCGACCCGGAGAAAAGGCCGGTCTCCGCGGTCGCCGACCAGATCGAGGTGCGCGACGTCGCCACGGTCGAGGTGCGCGTCGATCCCACGGACGTGCTGACCCTTCTGTTTGACCCCGAACATGCGCTGGACGAGCGGATCACGATGGAGCAATTCGCGGTCTGACAGCCGGCCATCGCGACGGGTTGCGTTATCCGAAAAGCCCGTGCTAGAGGCGCGCCTTCCAAGAGCGTTCCCCGATAGCTCAGCGGTAGAGTAGGTGACTGTTAATCACTTGGTCGTTGGTTCGAATCCAACTCGGGGAGCCACCTTCTTCCAGCATCAATAGCCGGCAGCCTGGTTCGCCTGGACGTCGTCCTGCGGGCCGCCGGCGTCCGTGGTGTCCACTTCTCCACTGTCGTCCACCGGCTGGTCCGGAGCCGCGATGTCCGGCTTCGCTGGCGCCGGCGCCTGAACCGGTGCCGGCGCGGGCGCCGGGGCCGGCGCTTCCGACGCTTTGGCCTGGGCGGCCGGCGGGCCCTTCAGCAACACCAGGCTGCCGACGGTCAGAATGACGGCCAGCGAAGCGGCGATGGTCACCACCGCCACCCGGCTCGCGCGGCTGCGCGATTTCGGGCGCCTAGGCGGCTGGTAGCGCGGCGCCGGCGGCGCCTTCGCCACCGGGATCACGATCGACGCTCCGGCCTCGGCGGGCGCGGGCCCGCACAAAGCGGCGAGGCTGGCGCGGACCTTGCGCCAGCCGGGGTGATTCTGATCCCCCGACCAGTCGCCGAGCGCGGCGAACTGGATCTGGTTGAAGGGCAAAGGCGGGGCGCACTCGTCGATCACCGCCTGGATCAACTTCTTCTGGTTGCGCGCCAGATCGGCCTCGGCCCGCACCCATTCGGACGCCGCCGAAGCCCGCGACCAGACGACCAGGGTCGCCTTCGCCTCGCCGATCTTCGCCGTGATCACGTCGCCATAGGAAAGGTGTGCCGGCAGCTCCTCATCCCACCAGACCACATAGCCAAGCGCGCTGACCGCCTCGGCGAGCCGCTGAACCATGTCGCGATTGGCGCGGGAATAGGAGATGAAGAGATCAACCATCTCCATCCCCCATAACCGGGAAATTTTAACCGAACGTCACCCCCGGGACGGGGGCTGCCACATCCTTCAGCCGGTCGTCAGCGGCGGTTCCGCCGTCCGCTGAGGCCGAGCTGGCGGCATTGCGGCGTGCCGGCGCCAGCGCCCTTGCAGAAATCGACCATAACACCGCTATTCTGCCGGTTGATCCGGGGGTCGGGACGCGGCCGTGTGTCCTGCGGACGCGGGCGTGGACGCTGCTGCTGCGGGTTCGGGTTCGGCGCGGGCGCCACCTCGTTGCCGGGTGCAGGTGCGGGCGCGACCTGGTTGCCCGGCGCGGGCGCAGGTGCGACCTCGTTGCCCGGCGCGACCGGGGGCACCGTCATGGGCTCACGGATGTTGATATGGGCGCGCTCCAGATAGCCGGTCAGGCCGCCCGCAAGCTTCACCCGCCACCAGATCCCCTCCTGGGGATAGGTGTTGAACGTCTCGCCGGCATTGACCCGGGCGACGATCGGCGATTCCGCGGAGGCGCCAGAGCGGACATTCGCGAATTCGTCATCGCCCTGCAGCACCGCTTCGCGGTTGAAATTCTCATTGGCGGGCGCCGTATTGTTCTCGGCCGGGCCGGCCATATTGGTCTCGTTGCCGGCTGGGGCGCCGGAGCGGCCCTTCATCAGCGCCAGCACGCCGACTCCGCCGATCACCAGGACCGACAAAGCGATGAGGATGAGAAGGACCTTGTTGCCGCCCTTGCGGCGCGGTGCGGGCGCTGCTGCTGCAGCGGCTACGGGCGCTGCCGTGACCGGCGGGGCCGAGGCCACTACGGTCGGTTCCGGCGCGGGCGGCACCGGATCCGGGACCGGAGCTGGCGGCGGCGCCTCAGGGGCCGGCGGCGGGGCAGCGGCGATCGGGGCCGTGGGCGGCACCGTGGGGGCCTCGGCGGCCGGCGTGCCAGCGAGCGCAGTCAGGCTCTCCTTGACCTTGGCCCAGCCTGGATGGTCCTGCTCGCCATTCCAGTCCGCCAGCGAGACATAATGGAGCTGATTGAACGGCATGGGCGGCTCGGAGCCGTCGATCGTCGTCTGGATGAGCTTGCGCTGGTTGCGGGCCATATCGGCCTCGGCGCGCACCCATTCGGAGGCGGCGGCATTGGCCGACCAGACCACGATCGCCGCCTTCGCGCCGCCGACCTTCTGGGCAATCACGTCGCCATAAGCGAGGTGGGGCGGCAGCTGATCGTCCCACCAGACATCATAGCCG
Organism: Allosphingosinicella sp.; assembly: GCA_044225925.1. Classification (GTDB taxonomy): domain Bacteria; phylum Pseudomonadota; class Alphaproteobacteria; order Sphingomonadales; family Sphingomonadaceae; genus Allosphingosinicella. Next base: position 46,284 of record JBGAHY010000013.1, on the reverse strand, counting down.
AGGCCCTTCACGGCCTCGGCGAGACGGCGCACGACATCCTGATTGTCGCGCGAATAGGAAATGAAGACTTCGCTCACCCGCTATCCCCTTTTGCGGGCGAGTCTAGCAAAAGCGGGCGGCGGGGGAAACCCGAGGCGACGGACCCGCCGGCCCGCGCGACAAACGCGACAATGGAGGCGGAAGGGACAGTCACCAGTGACTGCCCCCCTCCGATCTCGTTACGCCACCGCGCCGTGGCAGTGCTTGTACTTCCGCCCGGACCCGCAAGGGCACGGCGCGTTGCGGCTGGCGGGCGCCATCACTTCGCCATCCGGCGTCGGATAGTCCGGCTGCGGCATTTGCAGCGGCGGCAGGCGCGACAGGATCGCGCCAGTGCTGGCATCGATGTCCGCCGTGTCGTCGTCGCCCGTGAACGGATCGATATGCGTGGTCAGGAAGGACGGCAGCACCGGCAGCTGCTGCTCCTGCGGCGCGGCGATCTGGGCGCGGGCGAGCACGCCGGTTACATCCTCGCGGATCTGGGCCAGCATCCGCTCGAACATCGCGAACGCCTCGTGCTTATATTCGTCGATCGGCTTCTTCTGGGCATAGGCCCGCAGGTGCACGACCTGGCGGAGCGCATCGAGCATCGAGAGATGCTCCTTCCAGTGATGGTCGAGGCTCTGCAGCAGGATCTGCTTCTCGAAATAGATCCAGTCGTCCTTGTTGACGTCCGCGACCTTGGTCTCGATCTGGCTGTCGGTCAGCGCCTGGAGCCGCTCGACGAACATTTCGGGCTCGACCTCTTCCTCCTTCACCCAGTCGTCATAGGGCGGCTGCAGGCCGAAGACGTGCTCGGTGCGCTCTTTCAGCCGGTCGATATCCCATTGCTCCGGATAGCTATTGGGCGGGATCGCCTCGCCGACGATGGTGTTCACCGTCTCGGCACGCATGTCGGTCACCACCTCGCCAACCGTCTCGGCGTCCATGATATCCGCCCGCTGCTCATAGATCACCTTGCGCTGGTCATTCATGACGTCGTCATATTCGACGACCTGCTTGCGGATATCGTAGTTGCGCGCCTCGACCTTCTTCTGCGCGGTCTCGATCGCCTTGGAGATCCAGGGCGAGATGATCGCCTCGCCATCCTCGAGATTCTTGTTGAGGAGGCGGGCGAACATGGTCTGCGAGCCGAAGATGCGCAGCAGATCGTCATCCAGCGACAGATAGAAGCGCGAGAGGCCGGGATCGCCCTGGCGGCCGGCGCGGCCCCGGAGCTGGTTATCGATGCGGCGGCTCTCGTGCCGCTCGGTGCCGAGCACGAACAGACCGCCAGCGGCCTTCACCTGTTCCTTCTCGGCGGCGACCTCCTGGCGGATCTTCTCCTCCGCGGCGTCGCGCTTGGGCCCGGGCTCCATAGTCTTGAGCTCGTCCTCGATGCGGAACTCGGCATTGCCGCCGAGCTGGATGTCGGTGCCGCGGCCGGCCATGTTGGTGGCGATGGTGACCGCCTTGAGGCGGCCAGCCTGCGCGACGATATGCGCCTCGCTCTCGTGGAAGCGTGCGTTCAGCACCTCGTGCTTCACCTTGGCCTTCTTCAGATAGTCGGAGAGCATTTCCGACTTCTCGATCGAGACGGTGCCGACCAGGATGGGCTGGCCGGTCGCCTGCTTCTCCTTGATCGCCTTGACGATGGCGGCGAACTTGTCGCCCATATTCTTGTAGAATTCGTCCTCGTCATCCGCGCGGCGGACCGGCAGGTTGGTCGGGATCGAGACCACGTTCATCTTGTAGATGTCGTAGAATTCCGCGGCTTCGGTGGCCGCGGTGCCGGTCATGCCCGAGAGCTTCGGGTACATGCGGAAATAATTCTGGAAGGTGATCGAGGCGAGGGTCTGGTTCTCGGCCTCGATCTCGACGCCTTCCTTGGCCTCGACCGCCTGGTGCAGACCTTCCGACCAGCGCCGGCCGTCCATCATGCGGCCGGTGAACGGATCGATGATGACGACCTTGCCCTCTTTCACGATGTAATCGATGTCGCGCTTGAAGGCGATGTTGGCCTTGAGCGCCTGGTTCAGGTGATGCACCACCTGGGTGTTCTCGTAGTCGTAGAGGTTGGAGCCGATCAGCAGGCCCTGCTCCTCGAGCAGGCGCTCCATCCGCTCGGTGCCGTCCTCGGTCAGGAGGACGCGCTTGTCCTTCTCGTCATATTCGTAATCCTCGGCCGGGACCTCCTTCACGATCCGGTCGAGCGCGATGTAGAGCTCGGACTTGTCCTCGGTCGGGCCGGAGATGATCAAAGGGGTGCGGGCCTCGTCGATCAGGATGGAATCGACCTCGTCGACGATCGCGAAATTGAACGGGCGCTGCACCATCTGCGCGCGCTCGTACTTCATGTTGTCGCGCAGATAGTCGAAGCCGAGCTCGTTGTTGGTGCCGTAGGTGATGTCGCTGAAATAGGCAGCGCGGCGCTCCTGGTCCGGAATGTTCGGGACGACGACGCCCACGGTCAGGCCGAGGAAGCGGTAGATCTGGCCCATCCACTCGGCGTCGCGCTTGGCGAGATAGTCGTTCACGGTGACAACGTGGACGCCCTTGCCCTCCAGCGCGTTCAGATAGACGGCGAGCGTGGCGACCAGGGTCTTGCCCTCGCCGGTCCGCATCTCGGCGATCTCGCCCCGGTGGAGGACGATGCCGCCGATCATCTGCACGTCATAGTGGCGCTGGCCGAGCACGCGCTTGGCCGCCTCGCGGACGGTGGCGAAGGCCTCGGGGAGGATGTCGTCGAGCGTCTCGCCCGCCTCCAGCCGGTCCTTGAAGATCTGGGTCTGCTCGCGCAGCCCCTCGTCCGTCATCACTTCGAGCTGAGGCTCGAAGCCGTTGATCTTGTCCACAGTCTTGCGGAGCGACTTCACGTAGCGGTCGTTCGACGACCCGAATATGGCCTTGGCAAATCCACCGAGCATCTTGGCAATCCTATGTATCGAAACGCCCCGCGGCTGCGCCGGGGCGAGAATGAGCTTTTGAAAGACGCGGGCCCTTGGGCCGCGCGAAAGCGGCGCGCTTTACTCGCGGAGGCGATCCGTCTCGATCGGCGCGGCGGGGAGCGGTGCGACAGGCACAGGGGCGGCAAAGGGCCGCGCCGGGCGGGCGGGATTCGCCTGAGCCGGGCGGATGGCGGGGGCCGCCACTTCCGCCGTCGGCACGGCCATTGCCACGCTCTGCGCGGCGGCCGGATGATGCAGCCGCGCCTCGGCCGGGCGGCCACCAGCGAAGGCGCCGGTCACCGCGCTCAGCAGCGCAGAGAGGATCATCAGGAATTCCATCGCGCTGCCACATAGTGACGCGCGCGGCGAAGGTCCAGTTATGTCAGCCAATCTTCTGGGGAAATCAGGCGAGATGGGGGGCGAGCAAGGTCTCGATTTTGCGGAGCGGCATGTAGCCGTCCAGCCGCGTCACCTCCTCGCCATCCCGGAACAGGATGCAGACCGGGAAGGTCTCGACCCCGTAGCGGTCCGCCGTGTCAGGATTGTCGTCGACATCGAGCTTGGCGACGCGCAGCTTGTCGCGCTGCTGGGACGCGAGCGCGCGCAGGCCCGACGCCATCAGGTGGCACGGCCCGCACCAGGATGCCCCGAAGGCGACGAGCACCGTGCGGCCCGGCTGCAGCACATCCTTCTCGAAGGATGCGTCGGTGACGATCCGCACGATTCCCGCGCCCATGTCGGCGTCCTGCCCCCTGCCGGCTTCGTAAGGACTAGGCGGCGCTGGCGGCGGTGCTGGCGAGCGCGTTTTCGAGCCAGGCCTGAATCCGGCTCTTCGGCTCGGCGCCGACCTTGGTCGCGGCCGGCTGGCCGCCGCTGAACAGGATCATGGTCGGGATGCCGCGCACCCCATATTTGCCGGGCACTTCGGGATTCTCGTCGATGTTGAGCTTCACGATGGTGACCTGGTCGCCCAGTTCCTGGCTCAATTCCTCGAGCGCCGGCGCGATCATCCGGCAGGGGCCGCACCATTCCGCCCAGAAATCGACCAGCACCGGCTTGCCGGCGTCGAGCACATCGGCCTGGAAGGAGGACTCGGTGACGGAAGCGGTGGCCATGGAAGTGTCTCCTGAATGCGTTGCCCCAGATGTAGGATGCGCGGCGCCGCTGCTCAACCACCCATAGGCATGTAACCGTCGAGCAAAGCATCGGGCAGCGCGTGCAGGACGGGCGCCGAGGTGTAGACCAGGGCCGCCTCGACCGGCCGGTCCGGGAAGATGATGCGAAGCGCGGCGCGATAGGCGGCCATCTGGCGCAGATGCGCGGCCGGGATCGAGTCGAGGTCTGCCGGCGCATTGCGGCCGGTCTTGAAGTCGGCGACGAGGATGCGATCCGCGCCGATGCAGAGCCGATCGACCGTGCCGGACACGACCAGCCCGCCCGCGACGACAGCCGCGATTGGCGCCTCGGCGAGCGCATCCGGGGCGAACAGGTCGGCGAAGCGCGGATCGGCGATCACCTTGCAGGCGGAATCGGCCAGGCGCTCGCGCAGGGTTGCATCGGTCACGCCCGCCGAGCGCTCCAGCCAGCCATGTGCCAGCGCGCGCCTCTCCCCGGGCGGCGCGGCAGGCAAGCGCTCGAACAGAGCGTGCAGCCATTTCCCGCGCTCCGCCGCCGCACGCTGGGCCGGGCCGGGCGGCGGATCGGCGACATCGTCCTCGCCGAGCGACGAGGGCGCGAGCGGGCGCGGCGGGCGCTCCTCCGCCGGGGCCGGGCGGTGCAGCCAGTCCGGCAAGACGGTTTCGCGCCTTGCCGCCGCGCGGACGGCCCGCGCCGCGCCTTCCGGTGTGCCGAAATGCAGGGCGCGGTCCCAGATCGGGGCGGCGGCCCAGTCGGCGCCGAGGCCGGTCATCGCCTCGGCCACCGCCGCATACCAGCTGGCGGCGGACGGCGCAGGATCGCGAGCGCCAAGCGCGCCGCCAATGTAGAGGCGCTCCTCCGCCCGGGTCAGGGCGACGTAGAGCAAGCGCCAATGCTCGGCGCGGTCGAGGCGCGCCTGCTCTTCGACCACGCTCTTCAGCGGCTCGGTGAGTTCGTCCTTCCGTGGCCGGAAGACCGGGATGGTCGTCTTCCCGCCCTCTTCCAGTGAAAGCTGGACGACGCGGAGGCCCGGATTGCCGGCTTTGTCGGGATCGGCGCAGGCGTCGGCGAGGATCAGGATTGGCGATTGCAGGCCCTTGGCGCCGTGCACGGTCATCACGCGGACGGCATCGGTCGGGGCGGAGGGATCACGCACGATCTCAACTTCACCGCGCGAGAACCAGTCGAGAAAGGCCTGCAGCGAGGCGGCGGCATTGCTCTCGAAGTCGAGCGCGGAGGAGAGCAATTCCTCGATCGGATCGCGCGCCTCGGCGCCGAGCCGCTCCAGCAATTTGCGGCGGCCGTCGAGCCGGCCGGAGAGGATCGTCTCGAAGAAGAGGTGCGGCGTCGCATAGTCCGCCATGTTCAGGATCGCCTGCAGCGCCTCGAGCCGTTCGGGGGGGAGGGTGGCGCGGAGGTGCGGCCAGAGCGCGCCCTTGCGGCGGAAGGCGGCGCCATAGAGATCGTCCTGGCTCCAGCCGAGCAACGGCGAGACGAGCAGGCTGGCGAGGTTCAGATCGTCGAGCGGCTGGGCGGCGAAGCGGGCGGCGGCGAGCAGGTCCTGCACGGCGAGCGGCGCGGAGAGCGAGAGCCGGTCGACGCCCGCCACGGGGACGTCCAGCGCATGGAGCCGGGCAACGATCAAACTGGCCAGCTCGCCGCGGCTGCGTAGCAGGATGAGGATATCCTCGGGGCGCAGCGGGCGCTCGCGGCTGGCCAGCCAGAAGGGCTTGTCCAGCCAGGACCTGATCTGCTTGGCAATGTTGGTCGCCAATTCCTGCCGGGCGGGGCTCACCCAGCCCTCCTCCCCGGCATCCTCGGCAGTCTCCAGCGACCGCGACAGCCACAGGGTCACCGAGCCGCCCCGGCCGGCATGGAAACTTTCGTGCGGATTGGCAGGCGCCGGCAGGCCGAGCGCGTCATGGCCGAGCTGGTCCATCACCCGGTCCACCACTTCGAGGATCGGCGGCGAGGAGCGGAAGCTGCGATCCATCGAGAGGTCGAGGAAATCCTGCTCTGCCTGTTCCGCTTCCCGCGCGAACCAGGCGCGGGCGTGATCGAAACTTTCGGGGTTGGTCCCCTGGAATCCGAAAATGGCCTGCTTGTAGTCGCCGACGGTGAAGATGGTTCGCGGCCCTCGCGACGCGCCCTCGCCCGCAAAATACTCCCAGGCCAAGGCACGGACGATGTTCCACTGGCGGGTGTTCGTGTCCTGCGCCTCGTCGATCAGGATATGATCGGTCTGCTGATCGAGCTTGTAGCGCACCCACTCGCCCATCCCGTCGGTCAGCAGCAGTTTCTCGGCCTCGCGGATCAGATCGTCGAAATCGACGACGCCGGCGGCGCGCTTGGCCGCGAGATAGGCCGAAGCATAGGTCTGGCCGACGCGCAGACCGGCGGCGAGCGGCGCGACGAAAGCTGCGGTCTTGCGCAGGAGGATCAGCCGGCGGCAGCAGGCGAAAGCCGCTTCGGCGAGCGCGGCATAGTCGGAATCCTGCGGTGCCTGGCCCTTGCCGAAGCTGCGCAGTTCCTGGCCATCAGACTTGCTCCAGACCACATGCAGCATCTCCAGCAGGCGCGCGCGCTCGGCCGGGTCCGCGGCCAACCATTGCTCGCAAATGGAGGCGCGGTCGGTTCCGCCCTTGGTCGCCCATTGCGCGTTCATCGCGCCGATTCTGCGCAGTCCAGCAATGTCGAACCGCTCGTCGGCGCAGTCGCGGGCGATCGCCTCCTCGACATCGCCGAGCGGGAGCCCGAACAGTTGGCGCAGGCGCGGCTCCACGGCTTCGCGCGAACCCAAAGCGGCCATGCCTTCGGGCGCGCGGGCGCAGGCGGCGAGAAAGGCTTCGGCGCCGCCCTCTCCCAACCTCAGGCTCAGCGCCTGGAGATCGCGGATCAGGCCGGCATCGCCCTCCCGCTCGGCCGTGACCAGCATCTCCGCCAGCGTGGCGCGGGCGAGCAATTGCTCCTCGCGGCCCTCCAGCGGGCGGAAGCCCGGCACCAACCCGGCCTCGGCGGGGAAGCCGGCCAGCAGGCCTTGCGCGAAAGCATGGATGGTCTGGACGCGGAGGCCGCCGCCGGTCGAATCCAGCAAGCGCGCGAACAGTGTCCGCGCCCGGCCCCGCGCCTCGGGGCCATGATCCTCGCCAAGCGCGAGGAGTTCCGCCGCCAGCTCTGCATCCTTCAGCCGGACCCAGCGAGCCAGCCTTTGATGAATCCGCCCCGCCATCTCCGCCGCGCCGGCCTTGGTGAAAGTGAGGCAGAGGATCGAGGCGGGGTCGGCCCCGGCCAGCAACAACCGCAGCACGCGCGCGGTCAGCACATGGGTCTTGCCGGTGCCCGCCGAGGCGGACAGCGCGGCATGGCTGTCCGGGCGCGAAGCGAGTTGCTGCGTGCCCTCGAGTTTCTGCAACGGCTTCAGGCGGTGCGCCATGATCCTCTGTCGCGCAGGCCCGGCGCGGGCGCAAGCCGCCCGAAGCTAAGACGTGCGACTACGGGGAGAATGCGGTATTCACTTCACCGTTACTTTCTTCCCATAACTAGTAGGAAGAAAAAAACGGAATTTTTCGGCAATGCCGTCGGACGAACGGGCAAGAGAAATCCTGCAACGCATCAGCGAGGGTTATGTCCTGCTGGATGCCGACTATCGCGTCAGAGAAATGAACGAGGAGGCGATCCGCCTCGACGGACGCCCCGCCAGCAAGATGATCGGAAAGATCGCGTGGGAGGCCTGGCCGCAATATACCGACGATACGCCGCTCGGGATGCTCTGGCGGAGCGTCATGCAGACACGCAACGCGGCGATGATGGAGCAGGTCTCCGAGCGCGACTGGCGCGACACCAAATGGCTTGAGGTGCGCGCCTTTCCATCGGGCGACGGCATCGCGATCTTTTACCGCGACGTCACCGACCGCAAGCTGCAGGAAGAGGAACTGAAGCGGACCCAGTCCGAGCTGATCCATGCCTCGCGGATCAGCGCGATGGGCGCGATGGCCTCGACCCTCGCCCACGAGCTCAGCCAGCCGCTCACCTCGATCTCCAATTATATCGACACGGCGGAGCGGCTGCTGCGCTCGAACCAGCAGCCGGAAGTGCGCGAGGCCGGGCGGGCGCTGGGCCTTGCCGGCGCGGCGGCGCGGCGCTCGAGCGAGATATTGAGGCGGCTCAGGAGCTTTGTGTCGAAACGCCAGGTTGAGACCGAGATCCACGATCTGCAGGAGGTGATCGCCGATGCCTGCGTGCTGATGCTGCCCCACGCCCAGCGCCACGGCGTCGAGATCCGCTTCGTCCTGGACCGGTTCGCGAAATGGGTGAAGGTCGACGCCGTGCAGATCCAGCAGGTGCTGATCAACCTGGTGAAAAATGCGATCGAGGCGATGGACGGCTGCGAGGAGAAACTGGTCACCATCGCGTCGCGGGCGCTTGGCGACGGCAGCATCGAGGTGTCCATCTCCGACACCGGCCCCGGCTTCGGCGACGATGGCGAGGAATCGCTCTTCGCGCCGTTCGTCAGCGGCAAGAGCGACGGCATGGGCGTCGGCCTCTCGATCAGCCGGACGATCGTCGAGGCGCATGGCGGCATGATCGGCGCCGCTCAGGCAAAGGACGGCGGCGCCACCTTCCGCTTCACCCTGCCGCGCGGCGAGGAACCGAACCTCAACGCGGCATGAGGGCGGGGCTGCCTAGAAAATCCAGGCGCCGGCGATGAAGCCGATGACCGCGCAGACCCAATCGCGCACTTCGATGTTCCGGACGATGTTCATAAGAGCCTCCTTGTGTATTGGTGACATAATACACTAAGGCAGCATCTTCAAGAGCTCGGCGCCGGCGGGGCGAACAGCGGCAGGGTTTCGGCGGCGAGCGCGCCTTCCAGCTCGAGCAGCTTCAACTTCGTGCTCTGCCCGCCGGGCGCGGAGAAGCCGCCCATCCACCCGCCGGCACCGGTCACCCGATGGCAGGGGATGATAATCGGCCAGGGGTTGCGGCCGAGCGCCTGGCCCACCCGGCGCGAGTCCCTGATGTCGCCGAGCGCGGCCGCGATCGCCCCGTAAGTGGAGGTCCGCCCGGCCGGGATCGCGCGCGCTTCGCGATAGACGCCGCGCTCGAACGCGCCGATTCCGCTTTCATCCAGCGCGAGACCCGTGAAGTCGTCGCCGGTGGCGCCGGCGAGAAAGGCGGTGATGCGCGCGATCGCCGCAGCAGCGGCCTCGCCGGGCGCCGTTTGGACCGCACCCGGAAAGCGTTTGGCCAGACGCCGCTCGGCGAGCGCGTCATTCGCCTCCGGCAGCTGGACGCCAATCAGGCCGGCCTTGCCCCAGGCCAAAGCGCAGCGGCCGATAGCGGTATCGAACAGGGCGAATCCTCGGTCAGGCATGGGCCGGACCCTAGCGCATCGAGTCCGTCAGCGCGTCCCGTCTTTTGCTTTGAAATCATCACGGCGCCGCAATTTCTTGACATGGCGCGCCGGGCGCATATCGTGTCCCGCAATTCGCGGTTCCGACGCCATTGCTGGCTGCCTGGGTCGGGGGCTGCCCGCGGATTTGGGAGAGGTTCATGAAACCCACACGCAAGTTGAGCCGGCGCTCGTTCCTTGGACGCGTCGCTGGTGGCGCGATCGCGGGCGGCGCGGCACTGACGATCTTGGGCGGGGAAGCCCAGGCACAGCAGGGCTGCAGCGACAGCGACAGCGGCCCGAATGGCGACCCGGGCGGAAGTGGCCGGCGCTGCAGCAGCGGCAGCGGCTGCACCGACAGCGACAGCGGCCAATATGCCGATGGCGTTGGCCGTGGCAGGCGTTGTGGCGGCAATACCGGCTGCACCGACAGCGACTCCGGCCAATATGCCGATGGCGTCGGCCGGGGCCGGCGTTGCGGACGACCGAATACGGGATGCACCGACAGCGATACCGGCCAATATGCCGATGGCGTCGGCCGCGGGCGGCGCTGCAACAATAACAATAGCGGCTGCACCGACAGCGATACCGGCCGCTATGCGGACGGCGTTGGCCGGGGCCGGCGCTGCGGACGCCCGTCAAACTGCACCGACCGCGACACCGGCCGCTATGCGGACGGCGTCGGCCGCGGCCGGCGCTGCGGACGCACGACCGGCATAACCGACGGCGATTCGGGCAGCAATTCGGATCCGGGCGGCAACGGCCGCGGTCCGCGCCGGAACCGGCCTTCCGGGATCACCGACGGCGACAGCGGGCGTTATGCGGATCGCGCCAATTACGGGCGTGGCCCCCGGCACCGCTAGCAGCGCCGGACGGTTTGAAGGGGGACGGTGGCCGGTGCCGCCGTCCCCTTTTCTTTTCCGGCGCTTGGCAGCAGCGCGCCGCTGCGGCTAAGGTCGACCGACGACAACAGACGGGTGCGCATGATGGCTGAAGACAGCGACGACACGGAAAAGTCTGGAGCGGAGAAGGACAAGGGCGGCAGCAGCCGCAACAAGCGGCTGCTCACCGGTGCCGCGATCGGCATCGGTTCGGCCGCTCTCGTGGCCGCCTTGCTCTACGCGAATCGCGCCCGCAAGCGCAGCTGAGCGGCGCAGTCGGTCAGGCCCGGCTGTCCTTCGCCAGCGTCAGCACCCGCTCCAGCACGGCGGGGTGGAGCGGCTGGGTAAACTCGCAGGTGAAGCGATAGCCATCGACCGCGACGATCCGCGCCGGCCAGCCTTCGAGGCCGGGCAGCACGATCCACAATAGAGACCCCATGCCGAGGACCGCGAAGCTGTCGAACGTGACGGCTCGCGTCGTGATCGAGGTGACGTCGATCGACCAGCGCCGCGTGCCCTCGCGGACTCGGGCCGGCAGGTTGAGCTGGATACCCTCCTCCTGCTCGGGCGCGACGAGCGCGGGCGGCCGCGCCTCGGGCTCGGGGGCGGCGAGCGGCGCCTCGCGCTTGGAGCGGCGCCGGTCCTTCAGCCAGACCATCAATTCCTGCCAGCGCAGCTCCGGCACGAAGGCGATGCCGGCGACATGGTCGCCCGACCAGCGCACCACCGCCTGCTGCGGCGGCAAGCCGTCGAGGGTGATCAGCACCCGTTCCTCAACCTTCAATTTGAACGGCACGTCCAGCTTGGCGCCGCCCTGGGAAATGTCGCGGGTGGTCACCAATTCGGTGCCGGCGGCGGTCTCCAGCAGCGCCTGCACGACCAATTCGACGCGCGGCATGCGGCGGCGCTCGCCGGGCTGGGAGACGATGTCCTGGGCGATCACCGCGAAGACGTCGATCGGCGCGTCGAAGCGCAGGCCCACCTCGCTGCCGCGCCACCAGGCGATGGTGCCGACCAGTTGCTCGCCGGTCATCAGTTCGAGGTCGAGCTTCTCGCCGAGGGTGACCGGGCCATCGACATGGACGATGGCGCCGCCGGCGCTGAGCTTGCGGATCGAGCAGACCTGGCGGATCGAGCCAACCGTGAGTGCGCCGGGCCACAGGCCGATCGTGTCGACCTCGGCTTCATCGTCCACCGGCGGAACGTCGCCGGACAGGGAGTAGATGGTTTCCACGCTTACATTCCTTGCCGCTGGGCTGCCCCATCGCCCGGATATGCGTAGTTTCCCCCTTCGGAGGTTTACGTTTCCCTAAGGCTGCGGCGAACGCAGGCCGGCGCAGCGGATATTTGCACCGGCCCGGCGCACCACTATGTGGGAGAGAGTCGGCGCGCGGTCGCGATAGGAGCCCTGTTTGCACGAGTTTCTCGCCGATATTCTGCCGTTCATCCTGGTCGGGTTCGCCGCGCAACTCGTGGATGGCGCGCTCGGCATGGCCTTCGGGGTGATTTCCAGCACCTTGCTGATCAGCCTCGGCGTGCCGCCCTCAGCGGCGTCGGCGAGCGTTCATGCGGTGGAGGTGTTCACCACCGGCGCCTCCGGGATCAGCCATGTCCTGCACAAGAATGTGAACTGGCGGCTGTTCCGGGGGATCGTCATCCCCGGCGTGATCGGGGGCATATTGGGCGCCTATGTGCTGAGCATCGCGGCGGAAAGGGCGCGGCCCTTTGTCCTCGCCTATCTGATCTGTATCGGCCTCTATCTGCTCTGGCGCGGGCTGCGCCATGCCCATCAGGAGAAGAAGCCGCGCGTGGTGGGGCCGCTCGGCTTTATCGGCGGCTTCCTCGACGCCGCGGGCGGCGGCGGCTGGGGACCGATCGTGACCTCAAACCTGCTCGTCCAGGGCGTGCACCCAAGGAAGGTGATCGGCACCGTCAACACCGCCGAATTCTTCCTCTCGATCACGATCTCGGCGACCTTCATCGTGACCCTCGGCGCGGAGAGTTTCACCAAGGCGATGATCGGCCTGTTGATCGGCGGGCTGGCGGCAGCCCCGTTCGGCGGCTTTGCGGCGAAGCGTATTCCGGCGCGCGCATTATTGGTGATGGTCGGCATCGTGCTGACGCTGACCAGCGCGTACGGAATCTATGCCTCGCTCCACAGGGGCTAGGCTCTCCTTCTCGCGGCCATACCATTCGTCGAGCCGCATCAGCTGGTCGTAATCGCCATAAGGCGCATATTCGGGATGGAGCTTGGCAGTGAACGGCTCTGACCCGGTCAGCCACAGGTTCGCCGCCTGGATGAAATTGTCTTCCGCGTCAGCGGTGAATTGCGCTGCGTCGATGCCACTCCGACCCCCGACCGGGCTGGTGACATAGCCGCGCTTGCCGGCCCGCTCTCCCGACTGGGCGCGGGCCAGCGACCAATATTCGAAGCAGGCCGCCGCGCCCTCGATGCCCTCGAAGCCGCCCTGCTCGGCGATCAACCCGAGCAGGCCGAGCTGCAGCGAATAGCCGGCGCCGACCGCCTTGCGGTTGGGCGGCTGGCCGGTCTTGTAATCGACAATGGCGAGGCCGCCGTCCGCCATGCGGTCGACCCGGTCGAATTTGCCGTTCAGGGTGACGCCGGCAATGTCGATCCCGCCATCAACCTCCGCCGCGAGCGGGCGGCGGCCCTCGGCTGCATTGGCCTCGACCTGGTCGGCGATGAAGTCGATCGCCTCGCCGAGCAGAGGCTGCCAAAGCGCGCGCATCAGCGGATGGGCGTCTTGCGCCTCCAGCAAGGCATCGGCACGGGCGCGGAGCTTATCCGGATCGCAGCCATCCTCCTTCATCCAGGCTTCCAGCACGGCGTGGACGGCGCTGCCGCGCCAGGCGGCGGTGGGATCGGCATCGACGGCGTCGAGCGCCGAGAGGCGGAGCATCTTGCGGGCGTAGAAAGCGTAGGGATCGGCCTTCAGCCGGTCGACCTCGGTAACCGAGATATTGCGGGGACGCTTTTCGGGATCTGGCGAGGGCGCGGGCCGCCTGGCAGGGTGATGGCCGGCCGGCCGGTCGATCGCCTGCGCCCATTTGCGCAAAGTCGGCGCGCGGGTGAGGCCGCCGGTCATCGCCTCCAGCCGCAGCCAGAAGCGCGAGGCGATGGCGGGGGCGCGGGCGTCGCGGCGGGCGCGGGTGACGAGCACGCGCGGCGCCCCCAGAGCGAGTGCGAAATCATGGGCGGAAAGGCCGATGCGACGCTCCAGCGAGGGCAGGCCCAGCTCCGCGCGCAGGCGCGGCGCGAGCCACGGGTCCGGCACTGGCAAAGCGGGCCAGGTGCCTTCGTTCAGCCCGCCGAGGACGAGCAGATCGGCGTGCTGCAGCCGCGCCTCCAGCAGACCCCAGATGAACAGGCGCGGGTGCTGGCCGTAAGGCGGCCGCGTCGCCTCACCGGCGAGCAGGCGCTCGAGCAGGACCGGCAGCTCGCGGGCCTCGACCCGCGATGGCCCCTCCCCCGCCGCCTCCTCATGATCCGACAGCAATCGTGCCGCCGCCCTGCCCTCCGGCCGCGCCCAGACCATATCGCCCGCCAGGGCTGACACAGCGCACCGAAGCGCGCCGAGCAGGCCGGCGAGATCTTCGGCTTCTACGACGGCCTCTTCCAGCGGCCGCAGCAGAGGCACAACGCCTGCCCACCAGGCTGCCGCCTCATTGCGCAAGGGAGCCTCGCGCTCGTCACCATCGGCGAGATGCGCCCCGATCCCGTCCAGTCCCGCCGCCGGACGCGGCCCGCGCAGCACCCGGTCGAGCAGGCGGACGCCGTCCAGCCAAGCCAGCCGCTCTGGCCCGGCCATCACCAACGGATGTTTGAGCAAGGCCAGCAACGGCACGGGCGCGAACCTCTCCGCGGCAGCGCTGGCGGCGGCGAGCAACAGGGTGCCGGGCGGGGTCTGGGCGAGTGGGCGGCCGGCCGAGTCGTCCGCCTCGATTCCCCAGCGGCGGAGATGGGCGGAAACGCGGCGGGCGAGGTTGCGGTCGGGCGTCACCAGGGCCGCGGTCCGGCCCGGTTCCTCCAGCGCCTCGCGCAGCGCCAGCGCGATCGCCTGCGCCTCCTCTGCCGGATCGGCCACTTCCAGCGCGCGGATGCCGGTCAGCCGGCGCTCAGCTGGTTTCAGCTGCTGCCATTTACCGGTGAAGGGCGGCGGCGCCATCGCATGGGCGATGGCCCGGCTGCGGGCCGCGGGCGCGTCCCGGCCTCCGCCCCAGCGCCATGGCTCTACCTCCCCGCGCGCGACGCTCATCCGGTCAAGCAGCAGCTTCAGGTGGAATTGCGGGTGCGTCTCCAGCGGCCGCTTCCGGAAGCCCGTGGTCTCGTCGGCCTTGTGCGGGCCGAGTTCGGTCCACTCCTTATCCGGCATAGAGAGATCGAGGCCGGGTAGCACCACGCTGCCCTGGTCCATGAGCGCCACCACGCCGAGCAGGCGCGCGACCGCGGGCGAGGTGGTGGTAATGCCGGCCGCGCAGACGAAGCCGGCGGGCGGTTTGGCGCGCCAGCGTGCGGCGACCCCGTCGAGCAACAGGTTGCGCCGCTCCGCCAGATCAATCCGGCCGCGCCGTTTCAACTCCTCCGGCCAATCCGCGAGGATCAGCTGCAATTGGTCCAGCGACTTCTGCCAATGGGCGGAAAGGTCGGGCAGGTCGGCAGCGAACCGGCCGAGTTCGGCGGGCTTGACGTCCTCGATCAGCAATTGATCCAGCGTGCGGGCGAGATCCTCGGCGAGCCGCAGCGCCTCGGCCGCGCCGCATTGCCGGTGCTGCTGGACGAGGCGGCCGAGCAGCATCAGCCGCAGCGCCGGCTCGATCGCGGGCGGTATCGGCTCGCCGTCCAGCGGCTCCAGCACGCCGCCGATCCGCTCGTCCAGCTCGGGATCACCGACGGGGACCAGCCGCGGCAGCAGCAGGCCGCCTTGCGAGCGCCGGACGAACGCCTCCTGAATCGCCCGCGCGGCGCGGTTGTTCGGGACGAGCACGATACCCTGCGCGAGCCCGGTTGCCCCCTGTCCGTGCTGCGCGATCAGCCCGGCGGCGAGCGCATCCGCGAAGGCGCGGTGCGGCGGGATGGTGAAGACCTTTGGCGTCACCGGCTCAGGCTAGGCGGCCCACGGCCAAAGGTCACGCCGCTTCGAGCAGCGCCTCGGTCATCGCGATATTTTCGGGCTGGCCGATGTCGAACCAGAGCCCCTGGTGGACCGCCCCGAAGCAGCGGCCGGCTTCGATCGCCCGGCTCCAGAGCAGGTTGGTCGAGAAAGGTCCGTCCGGATGCTCGCCCTCGAACAGGCGCTTCGAGACCATCTGGATGCCGGTATAGACGAAGGGCGCCACGCCATGGGGCTTGCGCCGTCGCAGCGCGCCGGCGGCGCTCATGTGGAAATCGCCGCGGCCGCGATGGCAGTTGGCCCGGGCATGGGGAACGACCAGCAGCAGAGCGTCCATCTTCTCGTCATTCCAGTGCGAGGCGAGGAGGCGGAGCGTGTCGACCGGCCCGTCCACCCAGAAATTGTCGGCATTGATGACGAGGAAGGGATCGGCGTCGATCAGGGGCAAAGCCTTCACGACGCCGCCGCCGGTTTCGAGCAATTGCTTGCGCTCGTCGGAGATCACGATTTCGATGCCGCCCGCGCGATTCTTGAGATGCGCTTCCAGCTGGGCGGCGAGATAGTGGAGGTTGACCACTGCCTTCTGAACCCCTGCCGCCTTCAAATGATCGAGGCAATGATCGATCAGGGTCTGGCCGGCGACGCTGACCAAGGGCTTGGGCCGCATCGCGGTCAGCGGCCGCATGCGCTTGCCGAGCCCCGCCGCCATCACCATCGCAGTTTTCGGCACCGCCGCCTCGGGATCCGGCCGGAGCGCGAGCGGCTTTTTGTAGCGGCTCATGCCGCGATCTCCTCCAGCCAGGGCGCGACCCGCGCCGCTTCGGGGATATTGGCGTCGAACCAGGCGCGGACCGGCGCCAGCTCGGAATGCGTGAGATCGCGCTCGAGCAGGCCCCACATGCGGGGCTGGAACTTGCGGTAGCCGAGCTTGCCGTCGCGCTTCCAGAGGCGGGTGAAGACGCCGAGGATGCGCGTGTTGCGCTGCGCCGCCAGCGCCCAATAAGCATGCTCGAAAGCATCACCTTGCCCCGTCGCCTCCATGTAGCGGTCGAGCATTGCGCGCTCGACCGACGGGGAGACGTCGCGACGGGCATCCTCAAGCACGGAGACCAGGTCATAAGCCGGGTGGCCGGCGACCGCGTCCTGGAAATCGAGCAGGCCGAGGCTGGCAATGCCGCGCCGCCCGGCGACCAGCATGATATTCTCGGCATGATAATCACGCAGCGTCGTGACAGGCCCGAGCCCGTCCGCGGCGACTGGCGCCAGCACCTCTGCCCAGGCGGCGTCCCAGCTGGCGACGTCCGGCTCGATCCCGACCGCGGGGCAATACCAGTTGGTGAACAGGTGCAGCTCCATCAGCCATTCGTCGAGACCATGCGGCTTCAGGCCGGGCATGACCGGCTTGCCGTGCAGCTTGATCAGCAGATCGGTGGCGAGCGCATAGAGCTCGGTCTCCCGGGCCGGGGCCGCGTCCAGCGTCTCGCGCAGACGCGCGTCGCCGAAATCGTCGAGCAGGAGCAGGCCCTTCTCCAGATCGCGGCCGAGGATGGCGGGGGCGGACAGCCCGGCGTCGCTCAGCCATTCGGCGACGGCGACGAACGGGCGCGGATCCTCGTGCGGCGGCGGCGCGTCCATCAGCACGGCGCGCCGGTCGCCATGATAGACGCGGAAATAGCGCCGGAAACTGGCGTCGCCGGCCAGCGGCCTGATCTCGCAACCCTCCCAGCCGAGCGCGGCGAGAAAATCCGGTGCATGCGGAGGCGGAATCATCGGGGCGGCCATCGCGCCCCCCAAGCGGGCGGCACGTCGGCTGTCAAGGCGCGCGCGCCGTCCGGCCGGATCGCGAGGCTGAGCCGCAGCGCGTCCGGCCAGAGCCGGGGCAGGCGTTCCGGCCATTCAATCAGCAAGGCGGCATCGAGCCGGGCCTCGTCCAGCCCGAGCTCCTGCAGTTCGTGCTCATGCTCGATCCGGTAGAGATCAACGTGCCAGAGCGGCGGGTCCGTGTCGTAGATCTGGACGATCGGAAAGGTCGGGCTGGCGACGTCGCCGGCGAAGCCCAGGCCGCGCAGCACGCCACGCGCCAAAGTGGTCTTGCCGGCGCCCAATGTGCCGAACAGGGCGACGACGTCGCCCGCCTGCAGTTGCGCGGCGAGCTCGGCGCCGAGGCGCTCGGTGGCCTTTTCGTCGCGAAGCAGCATCACGCCACCAACAGGGTCATTGGGCTTGCGCCACCGGCCAGTCGGCCTTCTGCTCGGCGGTGCGCGGCAGGCGGATGGTGACCGTCGTGCCCTGCCCAGCCGCTGACTCAAGCGCGATGGCGCCGCCATGCGCCTCGACGAACTGGCGGGCGAGCGGCAGGCCGATACCGACCGCCGCTTCATCGGCGCCGCGGCCCTCCGCCGTCCGGCTGAACCGGTCGAACACGCGGGCCTGATCGGCCTGGGCAATGCCGGCGCCATTGTCGGAGACGATGATCCGCGCTTCGTCGCGGTCGCCCTCGGCGCGGAGCAAGACGCGGCCGCCGTCCGGCGTATAAGCGATGGCGTTCTTGAGCAGGTTGCCGAGCGCCTGGCCGAGCCGCCGCGGATCGCCGGTGACGATGCCGACCTCGGGCTCGATCTCGGTGACCAGAGCGAGCCCGCCCCGCGCTGCCGCTTCCTCGGCCGCAGCCGCAATCTCGGCGCAGAGCGCGGCGAGGTCGACCTCATCTTCTGCGAGGAGCAGGCTGCCCGTTTCGCTCTGGGTAAGGTCGAGGACATTATCGATCAGCACGCCGAGCCGGCCGACGCTGTCGAGGATCGCGGCGACATATTCGACGGCGACCTCCGGCAACTTGCCGCCATAGCCTTCGGCCAGCATCTCCGCGAAGCCGCCGATGGAGGTGAGCGGGGTGCGCAGCTCGTAGCTCATATTGGAAACGAAGGCGGTCTTCAGCCGGTCCGCTTCCTCGAGCGCCTCGGTGCGCTCGCGCAAGGCCGCTTCGACCTTCCGGCTGTCGGTGATGTCGAGCATGGTGAAAAGCGCATTGCCATCGGGCAAGGGCACCGCGGCGAATTCGAACTCCCGGCCGTCGATCAGCGAGACCCGGCCGGTGCGCTGCTTGCGCTCGGTGGTGGCGCTGCGCACCAGCTCGCGGACCAGGCCGGCATGGCTGGCGCGCTTGAGCTTCGGGGCGAGCAAGGGCGTCAGCGCATCCACACGGGGGTGGCTGGCGAGCTGCTCCTCCTCGAGGCCCCAGAGCTCGGTGAAACGATTGTTCCAGAGATTGAGGCGTCCGTCCGAGGCGAAGACGCCGACCGCCTCGAACAGATTGTCGAAGGTAGCGGTGCGCACGCGAAGCAGCGTGTCACGGGCCGAGGCGAGCTGGATCTGCTCGGTCCGGTCCTCGAAGATGGTGAGCAGGCCGCCGTCGGGCAGCGGCTGGGCGACGACGCGCAGATGCTTGCCGTGTGGCAGCAGCCAATCCTCCTCCTCCGCCGCCTGACCCGAGGTGAACCATAAGCGATGCTCCTCCTTCCAGTCGGGGAAGTCGCGCACCTCGGGCAGATTGCCGGCGTCGCGCATCGCGTCGATGACCCGATCGAACTCGGGCCGGTCAGCGAGAAATTCGGGCGGCAGGGAAAACAAACGCGCGAAGGGCTGGTTGAAGAAGATCAGGCTGCGGTCGCGGCCGAACTGGGCGACGCCGGCGGAGAGCCGATCCAGCATGTCGCGCTGGGCGCGGACGAAGCGGTTGAGGTCGACGCGCGCCTGCTCCTGGTCCTCGATATCGATCGCGTAGCCGGCGACGCCGCCTGGACCCAGCGGCACCTCCACCACCTGCATCATCCGCCGCTCGCCGGAGACGGTCGCGGGCACGTTGCGCGTGGCGGCCTCCTGACTGTCGCGCACCTGCGCCGCAGCAGCCTCCGGTCCGAGACCATCAGCATCATCGATCAGTTCGATGCCGGCGCGGATCACCGCCCCCGCATCCTCGCCCTCCACCGCGCGGACATAGGCGCCATTGACCATGGCGAGCTTGAGGTCCGGGCCGCGATGCCACATCGGGAAGGGCGCGGCCTCGATCAGGCCGGAGAGGGCGTCGAGGGCGGTAGAGCGACGTTCCAGACGCGCGGCCAGAGTCGCCGCCGCTTCCTCCGCCTCGGTCACGTCGATGAACCAGAGCGCCACGGCGCGCTCGCCATAGCCGGCCGGCGCCGGCCCGCCGTCGATCCGGAAGCTGCGCGCCGAGCCGGCTGGGCGCAGGGTCAAGGAGAAGCTGGCGCCCGCCGCCGCGTCCGCGACATGACGGCCAAGCACGGCCGCGTCATCGGCGGCGAACGGCGCGCCGTCCCCGAACAGGCCGAGCCAGCGCGGCGGCAGCACCTGGAGGCCAAGTGCGCCAGCCAGCCGCCCGGAGCCGCTGATCGCCCCGTCCACCGCGACGACCAAAGCCATGGCCGGCCCGGCCTCGATCAAGGCGGCCAGCCGCTCGCTGTCGCCGACCGTCGTCTCCGCAGCCTCGGCGGCGCGAAGCGAACGACGGGTCGCCCAGAGGGCCGCGCCTAACCAGGCGCCGGAAACCAGCGCAACAAGGATCAGCAGGAGCGGCGAAAGGCCATGCATGCCGCCTGTCTAGACGGGGTGGCCAGCTTGCGGAAGCCTGCCCGAGGCGAGGCTTCCGTAGGGTCAGGCGCGCGGGCTAACAGCCGCCGTCGGACATGTTGCAAAACGGCTACACCGGCTGAACTTTCGATGAACGACGGCACGATCCACTTGAATCGGAGAGGCAAGTGCTGTGTGCGTGCACCGTCTACCGGCACATAACGTGTCCCGGTGCGATTCTCTTTGGGGGAGAATATAAAATGAAGAAGTTTGGACTGCTCAGCTCGAGCGCGATGGGCTCTGCTGCGCTTTTTGGCATCTCGCTGATTGCGACGCCGGCTTATGCCCAGAATAACAATACCTGCACGCCCGAACAGGCTGCGCAGGGCACCTGCACCCTTCCCCCCGCGGCCCAGACCGCCCAGGAGGGCACGGGCCAGACCGTCGAGGTCACGGGCACGCGCATCCGCCGTCCGAACCTCGAATCGACCGTTCCGATCACCTCGCTGAACGGCGACCAGATCTTCCAGACCGGCGACAGCAACGTCGGCGAGACCCTGAACGAACTGCCGCAGCTCCGCAGCACCTTCGCTCAGCAGAATCCGGGCCTCGGCATCGGCATCGCCGGCCTCAACCTGCTCGACCTTCGTGGTCTCGGCACCCAGCGCACCCTCGTGCTGGTCAACGGCCGCCGCCACGTCGCCGCCGACATCCTGAACAACGCCGTGTCGCCCGACATCGGCTCGATCCCCAACGACCTGATCGAGCGCATCGACATCGTGACGGGCGGTAACTCGGCCATTTACGGTTCGGACGCCATTGCGGGCGTCGTCAACTTCGTGCTCCGCCGCGACTTCAGCGGCCTCCAGCTCCGCGCCCAGGCCGCCACCACCGAGGCCGGCTACGGCAGCGCGCAGTATGTCTCCGCGATGTACGGCCTGAACTTCAACGACGGCGCCGGCAACATCACCCTGCACGGCGAATATTCGCGGCAGGAGCGCGTCTTCGCGTCGGACATTCCGTGGTTCCGCACGAACAACGGCTTCTTCGCCGTGGATACCGACGCCAACGGCGGCGGCAACGTGCTGGTCAACGGCAGCGACGGCTTCCCGGATGCCATCTTCATCCGTGACGTCCGCAGCGTCACCATCAACCCGCGCGGCCTGGTTCCGATCGCCCAGCGCAACTCTCCCGGCGCCGCCTGCGGCAACGGCACGCTGGCCAACTTCGGCGGCCCGAACAGCAACGGCAATGCCTTTAACTGCACCTACATCTTCGACAATACCGGGCGCTTGGTCCCGCAGACGGGCGCCCGGTTCGGCTCCGGCCCGACCGGCGGCATCATCGGCGGTAATGGCCAGACCGGCCGCGAAGGCCAGACCGTGTCGATCCTGCCGTTCCTTGAGCGGTACAACGCGAACCTGCTCTTCCACTACACCTTCTCCCCGGCCCTCGAGTTCTTCGCGGAAGCCAAGTGGGCGCGGGTGAACGCGCTCGGCAACAATGCCGGCCCGTCCTTCATCCAGGGCCAGAACACGCAGTTCGACTTCCGCGAACTGCCGCGGCTGGACAACCCGTTCCTGAACCCGGCTGACCGGACGCTGCTCAGCAACCTGATCCTGGCGTCGGGCTGCCGCAGCACGCTCGCGACCGTCTGCCCGGCCGCCGGCAACCTGTCGCCGATCGATATCGCGAACATCGCCAACGGCTCGTACCGCTTCACGCTGGCTCGCAACCTGCTCGACGTCGGTCTCCGCGACGAGCACTTCCAGCGCGACACGTGGCGCGTTGTCGGCGGGTTCCGCGGCACGTTCAACGACGACTGGACGTACGAGGTCTCGGCGAATTACGGCCGCTTCGACGAGGCGGTCACCACCGACGGCTTCATCGATCGCCAGCGTTTCGCGCTTGCGATGGACGCCGGCCGCAACCCGATCACCGGCCAGATTCAGTGCCGTTCGCAGTTCGACCCGGCCTCCGCGATCGTGCTGCAGCGCGGCGTCTCGGCCGCCCAGGTCGCCGGCAACGCCGCGAGCCTCGCGGCGGACATCGCGGCCTGCGTGCCCTACAATCCGTTCGGCGCCGCCGACAACCGGGCCTCGGTCGCTTACTTCGCCCGCGAGTTCACGGCGAAATCGTCGCTGGATCAGCTGGTGCTCAACGGCTTCATGTCGGGCGACACCAGCGGCTTCTTCAACCTCCCGGGTGGTCCGATCCGCTTCGCGATCGGCGCCGAGTACCGGCGGGAGAAGGCGTCCTACGTTCAGGATCAGTATGTCACCGACGGCTTCACCAACGGCGTCTCGATCCCGTCCTTCGTGCCGCCTGCGTTCGAGGTGAAGGAGCTGTTCGGCGAAATCCAGCTGCCGATCCTGCGCGAACAGCCGTTCGCCTATGAGCTGACCCTGTCCGGCGCCGCGCGCGTCGCGAGATATCAGGGCGGCACGGGCACCGTCTGGGCGTACAACGCCGGCGTCGACTGGGCTCCGATCCGCGACATCCGGTTCCGCGGCAATTACAGCCGCGCGGTTCGCGCGCCGAACGTGTCGGAAACCGGCTTCCCGCTGGTCCCGAACTTCGCGCCGGGCTTCCAGGATCCGTGTAACCAGACCCGGATCAGCGCCAGCGCTCTGCGTACCACGCAGTGCACTACCGCCGTTGGCGCCGGTAACCTGCCGAACCTGACGTCGATCGCGTTCTCGCTGCCGATCGTCAGCGGTTCCAATCCGAACCTCACGGCTGAGACGTCGGACTCCTGGACCTTCGGCGCGGTCCTCCAGCCGCGCTGGATCCCGGGCCTGTCGATCACCGTCGATTACTACAACATCAAGGTGACCAACATCATCGCGTCGCTGGGCGCGCAGGCCATCGTTGACAGCTGCTACGACACGCCGCAGCCCAACGTGTTCTGCACGGCCTTCTCGCGCTGGGCTGGTCCGGGCCTCGGCCCGAACGGCGAGCAGCCGGGTGCGATCCTGGGTAACTCGCTGATCGTGGCGCCGCTCAACTTCGCCAGCCGCGTGCGTCGGGGTATCGATACGCAGATCGCCTATCGCCTGAACATCTCGAGCGATGTCAGGCTGAACACCAACCTGATCTACACCCACAACCTGGAGATCAATAACTTCCAGGATCAGCTGAATCCGACGTTCGCGAACCGGATCCTCGGCGAAGTGGGCGACCCGGTTGACGAATTCCGCCTGGACGTCGATCTGTCCTACCGGAACTTCACGTTCGGCTATCGCATGCACTACATCGGCCCGATGTACATCGGCGCGTGGGAAAACAACAACGGCATCAACGGCTTCCCGCCCGCCAATGACGACGCGTTCGAGATCCGGAAGTATCCGGCGATCACCTACAACGACATCCGGTTCGAGTGGAACATCAACAACCGGGTCGGGTTCGCCGACAGCCTTCGTTTCTACTTCGGCGTCGACAACATCTTCGACCGTCACCCGCCGCTGGGCACGACGGCGACGGGCGCCGGTACTGCGATCTACGACATCCGTGGCCGCAGCTACTATGCCGGTATCCGCGCCCGCTTCTAAAGCGGAACGCGAACCTCAGATTGGGGCCGGGACTGATGTCCCGGCCCTTTTTTTTCGCCCGAAGCAGGTGCTAGTAAGCCGCATGGCGCCGGCCCCTCCCCTGCTCGCTCAAGAGGTTGAGCTTCTGGTCGGCGCCGGCCGCGCCGCCGACGCCTGGCGCCTGCTGAACAGCCGCGGGCAGGAGCGGGACGCCGAGGCCCTATTCATTCTCGCCAGCTGGCGGCTCAGCGGCGCGATCGTGCGGCGCGATCTGGGCGCGGCCAGGGCGCTGCTCGGCCATGCGGCTGAGGCCGGCCATCTTGAGGCCGCGCGCGCTTATATCGCCTTCACCGGCAATGGCACCGGCGGACCCGCGGACTGGCCGCTGGCGCTCCGCCTGCTCGGCCAGTTGGGCGCGGCAGACCCCGAGGCGCGCGCCGAGCTCGAGCTCGTCCAGGCCATGCCGCTTTCGGCGGCCGGGGAGCCGCAGGCACTGCCCGCCGCGGAACGGCTCAGCGAGCGGCCGGACGTGAGCTGCATCCGCGGCTTCCTCAGCGCCGCGGAGTGCGATTTCCTGATCCAGGTGGCGGAGCCGTGGCTGACGCCCTCGCTGGTGGTCGATCCGCACAATGGGCAATTGGTGCAGAATCCGGTCCGGACATCGGACGCGATGGTTTTCCCCTGGATCGCCGAAAGCCCGGCCGTCCACGCCTTCAACCGCCGCATCGCCGCCGCGACCGGCACCGCCCCGGCTCAGGGCGAACCTTTGCAGATCCTTCGCTACCGGGGCGGGCAGCAATATCGGCCGCACCTCGACAGCGTGACCGGCGACGCGAACCAGCGGATCCTGACCGCCTTGGTCTATCTGAACGACGACTATGCCGGCGGCGAGACCCAGTTCGTGAGGACCGGGCTGAGCTTCCGCGGCGGCAAGGGCGACGCCCTGATCTTCGCCAACGCGCTTCCCGACGGGCGCGGCGACCCCGAGGCGCTCCATGCCGGCCTGCCAGTGCGGTCAGGCGAGAAATATCTCGCGTCGCGCTGGATCAGGGCGCGGCCCTTCTCCTGCCCGCCGCCCTCTCCCCTGCTCAACCTCTGAAGCTGGCCAAGCGATCCGGGCAAAAAAGGAGCGGGCGCCGTGGCGCCCGCTCTGAGACGGGATCAAGAGCCGGTCTAGAAGGAGACCGACGCTCCAACGCGATAATAACGGCCCAGGACCCCGGGGAAGTAGGTGACGACGCCGCCGAAGGCCGGCACCGGGAAAGGCGGATCGGTGCCGAAGACATTGTCGACGACGAAGCGGAACCGCATGTGGTCGCCCACGCTGATCGCGAGGCCCGCATTCACGAAGAGCACGCTGTCGATCCGCTCGAACTCGCGGAAGTTCGGCGCTTCATCGCCGCCCTGATCGACCGGACCCGTATAGTTGAGCGAAGCGAAGATCAGCGCCGGCCCATTCTCGTAATTGATGTTGAGCACGGCCGAGTTGCGCGGATAGCCGATCGTTCCGTTCAGCGTCGCCGGCGCCGAAGCGGCAGTGGCCCGGGTCGTCAGCGTGTCGAGATATTGATAGCTGAGGTTGAACCCGATCCGGCTTCCCGCGCCGAGGAACGGCGTGTTCACCCGATAATCCAGTGCCGCGAGGATGCCCTTGTAGCGCAGCTCCGAGGCGTTGAAGAAGCTGGTCTCGATGAAGTCGATCTGATGCGCCGCATCGCGGGTCAGGCGAGAGCAGAACTGGTTGTTGGGATAGCCCGGGTCATCATAGCAGTTCGCGGCCACCTGCGACGCGGACAGGTTGCTGATCGCATTGCGCAACCGGACGTCGAGATAGTCGGCCGAAATCCGCAGGTTGGGAATGAAGCGCGGGGTCAGCACCACGCCCACCGACCAGGCGTTCGACTTCTCGTTGTCGAGATCGACATTACCCGCGAGCGCGCCACGGAACGAGCGCTGGCTCGACAGTGACGAGAAGTTGGCGGGCACGCCGGCCGCGGCGCAATTCGCCGCCCGGGTCGCCGGATCAGGCCCGTTGCCGACCTGGTTCTGATCGCACGGATCGGTCGCGAACGTGAACAAGCTGCTGGAGGGATTGAAGATTTCCGTAATCGCTGGGGCGCGGATCGCGCGCGTGTAATTGGCGCGGAACGCGATGTCCCGCACCGGCGACCAGCGGCCTTCCGCCGTCCAGGTCCAGTCGCCGCCTGCCGTCGAATGGTCGACATAGCGGGCGGCGCCGTGCAGCTCGAGCTTGTAGATGCCCGGGATGTCATTGTTCGGGCTGACGAGCTCGGCGGTCAATTCACCGAACACCTCGTCGGTATTGTAATGACCGGCCACCGGCAGGATCGGCACCGAGCGGCCATATTGGACGCGATCGTTGGTCGGATCGCCATCGCCGTTCGCGTCGGTCGCCGGATCGGGATCGTCGCCGCCGAGATAGAAAGCGCCCGGATTGAAGGCGGTGGATTCGCGGCGATGCTCGTAGCCCAGAGCCACATTGAGATCGCCGCCCGGCAGATGGAAAAGCGGGCCGCTGATCGAGGCGACGAAGTCGATCTGCGAGTTGCGGCTGCTCGGGTCGGCGATCGCGGTCACATAATCCGCAGCCGCCTGCGAGACGTTGTTGCCGAACAGGTTGATCGGCGCGCAGGTCGAGCTGAGTGTCGGAATGGGCGCGTTCACCGCGCCGGGCGCGCAGGTGATGGTCCCGCCGGGGCCGGCCACGGCGTTCACCGCATTCTCGAAATTCTGCTGGACCAGCACCGGCTCGCGGCCCTGGCCCTTGGCGTGGCCGTAATTGCCGACGATTTCCCAGTTGAACTCGCGCCAGCCTGCGTGGAAGCTGCCATCGAGGCCGGCGACGAAGCGATAGACTTCGGTCGTTGACGATGCCCGGCCCGAGGCCAGATCGGTATTGGCCCGGCTCAGGTAGAAATAGTCCTGCACGCCGACGACGCCCAGATTCTGGTCGCTATAGGGGTTGTTGTCGATCGAGTTCTGGATCGTCGCGCGTTGCGCCGCGGTGAGGAACGGATTGTTGATGCTGATGATGATCGGGCCATCCGGCGTGCCGGCGGCATCGAACAGGCCGCTATTGTAGACCGGCTGCGCGCGGAGGTTCACGCCCTTCGACCGCGAGTACCAGGCCTCGCCGAAGAAGCGGATATTGTCGGTCAACTGATAGCTGGTCAGCAAAGTGGCGTTGTAGCGCTCGGTATCGGTGAGCAACTGCGACGTATTGGCAATATTGAAGCCGTTGCCGCCCGAGAAATCGATATTGAAGTCGCCGTTGGCGGCGCTGCCGACCTCACTGCCGAAGATGATCGGAATCAGGTTTCCGGACGCATCGAACTGCTGCTGACGGCCTTGCGCGTCGGTGACGCCGAAGCTCGACGTCGGATCGCCGAACACCAGGAATTCGGCCTGCTCCGGGCTCAGCGGGAAGTTGAGCCCGAACACGTCGCCGCCGACCGTCGGGATGCCCGTCTCGCTGATCGAGGGGATGCGGCGATTGTCGTAAAGGCACTGATTGTATGTCGAGCCGGGAGGGCAATCGCCATAGAACCGGCTGAGGCGGGTGATCGCCCGGTCGTTGTAAACGAGGCCGCGGCCCCGGTTATATTCGCCGGAGATGGTGACATTGCCGCGGCCGCCGCCGAAGTTCATGCCCCAGATGCCGCGGATCCGGTAATTGGGCGCGTCGCCGGCTTCGGCAATGCCATATTGGGCATCAAGCTCGGCGCCGTGATAATCGTGGCGCAAGATGATGTTGACGGTGCCGGCGATGGCGTCGGAGCCGTAGATCGGGGCGCCGCCGATCGCGATCGTTTCGACCCGGTCGACCAGGCGGGTGTTGATGCCGTTGAGATCGACCTGAAGGCCCGAATTGGACGGGCCGAAGATGCTGGCGGTATTGGAGCTGACGAAGCGGCGGCCGTTGACGAGAACCAGGGTGCGCTGGTCGCCGAGGCCGAGGAAGTTCACGAACGACTGGCCCGAACCGAAGCTTCCGCCCTGCGCCGCGCCAACCGGCGATGCCCCGGGCACGCCGAACGAGGGCTGCTCGTTGATTGCCTGGCCCAAAGTCTCGAAGCCGCGATTCTCGATCGTCTCGGAATCAAGGATAACCGCAGGCGCATCGGTGTCGTAATTGGGCCGCGCAATGCGCGAGCCTGTCACCACGACGTTGGCGTTCTCGGTGGCCTCCTGAGCTGGCGTCTGCAGACGCCCCTCGCAGGCCGCGCGCTCGCTCTCCGGCACGGCGGCGCAATTCTGGGGCGCGTCTCCCTGCTGGGCAGCCTGTGCAGCCGCTGGCGAAGCGAAAGCGGAAAGAGCGAGAGCGGCAAAAGAAGTGGAGCCAAGAATACGGCAGTGCAATCGACGCATGGGTTTCTCCCCTCGGAACCAAGCGAACTAGTGGGCAATCATCTGTCGGCCCGAAGGCGTGACAAAGACAATCCGAGGGGGTGCAGTTGCGACAAATTGCGACAAAGATTCATCGCTGTGTGGCCTGGCTACTACAGCAATAACCGCAGGTTACCAAAATAGCCTCGCCGACCGCCGGGGTGATCCGGCGGCCGGCGAGGCCTAAATATCCAGGTCGATCTCCAGCCGCTTAGTAGCGGTAATGATCCGGCTTGAAGGGACCTTCCGTCGGCACGCCGATATAGTCGGCCTGCTTCTGGCTGAGCTTGGTGAGCTTCACGCCGAGCTTGTCGAGGTGCAGCGCGGCGACCTTCTCGTCGAGGTGCTTCGGCAGGACGTAGACGTCCTTCCCGTACTGCTCCGCCTTGGTCCAGAGCTCGATCTGCGCCAGCGTCTGGTTGGTGAAGCTGGAGCTCATCACGAAGCTCGGATGGCCGGTAGCGCAGCCGAGGTTCACCAGGCGGCCCTTGGCGAGGACGATGATCTTCTTGCCGTCCGGGAATTCGACCTCGTCGACCTGCGGCTTGATCTCGGTCCACTTCATATTGGCCAGCGCGCCGATCTGGATCTCGCTGTCGAAGTGGCCGATGTTGCAGACGATCGCCATGTTCTTCATGTCGCGCATGTGATCGAGGGTGATCACATCGGCATTGCCGGTCGCGGTCACGAAGATGTCGGCGCGGGTGACCGCCTCCTCCATGGTGATGACCTCATAGCCCTCCATCGCCGCCTGCAGCGCGCAGATCGGATCGACTTCGGTGACGAGGACGCGGGCACCGCCATTGCGGAGCGACGCGGCCGAGCCCTTGCCGACATCGCCGAAGCCGGCGACGCAAGCGACCTTGCCGGCCAGCATCACGTCGGTGGCGCGCCGGATCGCATCGACCAGCGATTCCTTGCAGCCGTAAAGATTGTCGAACTTCGACTTGGTGACGCTGTCGTTGACGTTGATCGCCGGGAAGGGAAGCTTGCCCTTCTTGGCGAGGTCATAGAGCCGGTGAACGCCGGTGGTGGTCTCTTCCGACACGCCCTTGATGTTCTGGACGGTCTTGGTGAGGTAGCCCGGGCGCTCGGCCAGGAAGCGGTTCAGCGTCGCGGCGAAGATTTCCTCTTCCTCGTTGGTCGGCGTGAACAGGGTCTCGCCGGCCTCGACGCGCGCGCCCCAGAGGGCGAACATGGTGGCGTCGCCGCCATCGTCCAGGATCATGTTGCAGGTCGTGTCCTGGCCCCAGTCGAAGATGCGGACGACATAGTCCCAATATTCCTCGAGCGTCTCACCCTTGATCGCGAAGACCGGCACGCCCGAAGCGGCGATGGCGGCGGCGGCATGATCCTGGGTCGAGAAGATGTTGCACGACGCCCAGCGCACCTCGGCGCCGAGCGCGGTCAGCGTCTCGATCAGCACGGCGGTCTGGATGGTCATGTGC
Source organism: Allosphingosinicella sp. (assembly GCA_044225925.1). GTDB lineage: Bacteria > Pseudomonadota > Alphaproteobacteria > Sphingomonadales > Sphingomonadaceae > Allosphingosinicella. Next base: position 16,807 of record JBGAHY010000013.1, on the reverse strand, counting down.
AGCGAGCCGGTGATGCGCGCGCCCTTCAGCGGCTTGGCGGCGCCATATTCGGCGCGCAGGGCCATGAGGCCCGGCATTTCGGTCTCGGCGATCTCGATCTCCTTGCGGCCGAAATCGGCGAGCGAGAGATCGGCAATGACATAATCGTTGAAGGCGGACTGGGGCTGGGTGGCCACGGAGGGTCTCCTGAACGTGAAAAGACCGCCATCTATAAGGGCGGCCGCGCGCCAGCTTCAGCCACGCAGTGCCCGCACTGCGCAGAGCGTCCGAAGGGATGCACTGGCGGTGGCTCCCTAGCCGCAGCCGCCTGCAAATGCAAATATAAAGATATCTTTATATGTGAGGTCCCGGATCCCTTCTTCCGGTCGGGATCCGGGTCCCTCGTCAGCGCCCGGCAAAGCTTACGGTGCACTGACCTCCGGGCAGGGCCGAGACGAAGCCCAGCCTGTCCTCGATCGCGACGAGCATATCGATATTGCCGCCGGCCTCGGCCGCCTCTCCGGCGAGTACGGCCGTCTCCGCGCAGACCGCACGGCTGGTGGCATCGTCGCCATAGATGTTGGCCAGAGCGGTGGCGAAGCGGTCATAATGAACCTGAGCCTGCCGGCCATAGGCCGACTCGAACTGGCTCATCAGCACCGCATTGGCGCCGCGGATGGTCTCGCGGTTGGCGGCGAGGAAGCGATTATAGGCCTCCGCGACGTTCACGCCCATGGCCGAGCATCGCAAGGTCGCCACCATCAGCCGGGATTGCAGGTCACGCACCTTGGCGGCAGCGACCTGAGTCGGGTTCCAGCATGCCGCCTGGGCCTGGGCCATCACGGGCATACAGGTCATCATCGCGCCGGCCACGACGGCCGCGCGCGTCCTTTTCAGTCCACGCATAAATTCCCCCACTTCCACTCGATCCGGCGCGAGATGCGCTGGATCGACTCGGAGGGTCTCACGGTGCTGGTTGTCGGGATGTGAAAGTTCAGGGTTAATCGGTGCGGGCCAAACACTTAGTCCGGCATGGCGACAGCGGAGCCACAATCCGGGTCAGAGCGCGCCCGGTTCGAGATGGCGGAGCTTGTCCGGATTGCGGACGACATAGATGCCGGCGATATGGTCGTCCTCGACCAGGAGGGCGGTGGTTTGCAGCAGTCCGTCCGCCTCGCGGGTCACAAAGCCCGGCAGGCCGTTGATCATCCGGTAGCCGACCAGAGCGCCGGGTGCACGCGCCAGCAGCCGTGCCAAGGCGGCGAGCACCGCCAGCGCGTCCTTGCGGCCGGTGAACGGCTTATAGGCCGCCGGCCGCTTGCCGCCGCCGTCGGAATAAACCGCGACATCCTCGGCGAGCATGTCTTCCAGCGCGCGCATGTCGCCGCTGCGCGAGGCCTCGAAAAAGGCTGCGGCGAGCTCCAGCCCGCGCGCCTTCGCGACCGGGAAGCGCGGACGACTGGCGCGGACATGGCCGCGCGCCCGGGCAGCGAGCTGGCGGACCGCGGCAGGCTCCCGCTCCAGCGTCGCCGCGACCTCTTCGAACGGCACGTCGAACACATCGTGGAGCAGGAAGGCGGCCCGCTCCAGCGGCGAGAGCCGGTCGAGCGCCATCAGCAGCGGCAGGGTTACCTCCTCGTCCACATCGAGCTCGGCCTCCGGCGCCACGACCGGATCTGGCAGCCAGGGGCCGAAATAGGTCTCGCGGCGGTGCCGGGCCGATTTCAGCTGGTCGAGGCAGAGGCGGGTGACCATCCGGCGCAGGAAGGCTTCCGGACTGCGGACGCCGCCGCGATCGGTGCGCAGCCAGCGCACGAACGCATCCTGCACCACATCCTCGGCATCGGCGACGGAGCCGAGCATCCGATAGGCGATGCGGGCGAGGACGGGCCGCAGCGGCGCGAAGCTCGCTGCGGCCTCGTCGGCGGCGTCCGTGCCCTGTTTCATGCCGCCATCGCGTCCAGTTCGGCGTCGCTGGCGAATAGGTGGAAGCCGACCGTGAGGCGATTCCAGCCGTTGATGACATTGATCAGCAGAGTGAGCTTCACCTGCTCCTCCTCACTGAAATGGGCGGCGAGCTGGGCGTGGATGGCGTCGTCAGGCGCGCCCTTCTCCGCCACCAGGGTAAGCGCGTCCGTCCACGCCAGCGCTGCGCGCTCGCGGTCGCTGAACACCGGGGCTTCGTGCCAGGCGGCGAGGAGATAAAGACGCTGCTCGGTCTCCCCGTCCTTGCGCGCTTCCCGAGTGTGCATGTTGATGCAATTGGCGCAGCCGTTGAGGATCGAGGAACGGATCTTCACGAGGTGGGCGAGGGTGGGCTCGATCCCCGCCGCGGCATTCTGACTATAGGCGAGCCAGGCGCCCATTTCGCGGCGGGCGGCTTCGAATGGATTCAGGATCGGGGTCATATCAGGTCCTTTCGTCTTACTTTGACGTAGCCAAGACGAGGCAGTTGGGCCCCGTGTGACATCCAACCCAAAAAAATCTCACGAACCCGCTCAGGCGGTGCCGAACTCCGCGGTCAGCAGCCGGGGATCGATACCGGCCCCGGCAAAGGCAGCGGCCCAGCGCTCATCCACCGCGCGGTCATAGAGCAGGCCCGGATCGCCCGGCGTGACGAACCAGCCGTGCCGGCGCATCTCCTGCTCAAGCTGCCCGCCTTGCCAGCCGGCATAGCCAAGGGCCGCGATCCAGCGGCTCGGCCCCTTCCCCGCCGCAATCGCCCGCAGGATATCGAGCGTTGCGCTCAGCACCCAGCGACCGCCGACATCGATCGACTCCTGCCCGCCCCAATCCGGCGTGTGGATGATGAAGCCGCGCTGCGGCTCGACCGGGCCACCCTGGTGGATCGCCACATTGGGCGCCTCACCGGGGTCGATATCGAGCTGCTTCAGGAGATCGTGGAAGCCGATCCGCGGCGCGATCCGGCCGATGCCGATGCCGAGCGCGCCATCCTCGTCATGCACGCACATCGCGATCACCGCTTTTTCGAAGCGCGGATCGCCGATGCCCGGCATGGCGAGCAGGAACTGGCCCGACAGGAAACGCGGCGCCTCCATGCGGCCTCTATAAGCGACGCGGGCGCGCGCCGCCACTAGGCCCGGTCGAAGCGGCTTGCTAAGGCGCCCACCTGTTCGAAGGAGATTCTCACATGACGATCAAGGTTGGCGACCGCATTCCCAGCATGACCCTGGTGAAAGCCACTTCGGACGGCCCCGCGCCTGTCGAGACCGACGACTATTTCGCCGGCCGCAAGATCGCCCTCTTCTCCGTGCCCGGCGCCTTCACGCCGACCTGCTCCGCCCGCCATCTGCCGGGCTTCGTCGAGAAGGCCGAGGAGCTGAAGGCCAAGGGCGTCGACGAGATCGCCTGCACCGCCGTCAACGACGCGTTCGTGCTCGCCGCCTGGGCGAAGAGCGCGGACGCCGAAGACAAGGTGACGATGCTTGCCGACGGCAATGGCGCCTTCGCCGAGGCGCTCGGCCTGACCATGGACGGCTCCAAATTCGGCCTCGGCAAGCGCGGCTCCCGCTGGTCGGCGATCGTCGACGACGGCGTGGTCAGCGAGCTGAACGTCGAGGAGCCGGGCGCGTTCAGCGTGTCGAGCGCGGAATTCCTGATCGGCCAGCTCTAGGTTCGGGGCGCAGCCTCGGTTCCGTCCGGCCTCCGGCGCGGCGCCGCTGGATCCGCTGGCTGAGCGGGTGCGGGAGCTGCGACGCCCGCGGGCGCGGCTGACGGCGGCGCGGGCGCAACCGGCGGCACTGCCTGCAGCGGGGCCTGGATGACCTCGGCCACGAACCGGTCGATCTGGCCGGCGAAGACGATCAGATTCACCGCCAGATTGCCGCGGATGAAGCCGAAATCGGCGGTCAGGTAACGCTGCAGCGACGGCCTGCCATCCGCCGCCACGAAGGCGCGCGAGAACGCGTAACGCTGATTGAAGCCGGCGACGGCGGTGGCGAGCCTGTCGGCAGGGACGCCCGGCGGGGCGTTCCACACCGCCTGGATCGAGACGGCGCGGCAGGAGGTGCCGAGGCAGGAGCCGAACAGGATCGCTGCGCGCCGGCCATTGATGAAGGTGATGGTCAGCGCGGGTTGCGCGTCCGTCCCCGCCCGCTCGTAGCGCGCGCCGATCTGGGCCAGCACCGGCTCGACCGTCGCATAGGAGAAAGCCGGGAGTACCTCCCGGTTCTGCGGCGCACTCGCGTCGAACGGGCCGGCGGCCGGCGGCTGCGCGGCCGCCGGCGCCGAGGCCAAACTTGCGAGCGCGGCGAGCCCGCAGACCCTCCGCGCTCTCATCCTACCAACCGCACCGCCGGCCGCGATTCTGCTCGCGCAGCCAGCCGAGCAAAGGCTGGAAATATTCCACCATTGGCTGGGCGCTGATCTCGCGGGTGCCGGTGAAGGTCGCGATCGCTTCCGGCCAGGGCCGGGACAGGCCGAGCGCGAGCATCTGGTTCAGCCGCCGCCCAACCTCGCGATTGCCGTAGAAGGAGCAGCGGTGCAGCGGGCCGTGCCAGCCGGCAATGCCGCAGGCGGCCTTGAAGAACTGGAATTGCAGGATGCGGGCAAGGAAGTAGCGCGTGTAAGGCACGCTCGCGGGCACGTGATATTTGGCGCCGGCGTCGAAATTGGTCTCGCTGCGCGGGCTCGGCGGGACGATGCCCTGATATTGCAGCCGCATCCGGTCCCATGCCGCCTGATACTGGCCGGGCGCGATCTGGCCGGAGAAGATGCCCCAGCGATAGCGGTCGATCAGCAGGCCGAAGGGCAGGAAGGCGATCTTGTCGAGCGCCTGGCGGAGCAGCAGCGCCCGATCCTGATCCGGCGTCGGCATCTGGTTCTGCTGCAGGAGGCCGATCTGGACCAGATATTCCGGCGTGACCGAGAGCGCGATCGTATCGCCGATCGCCTCGTGGATGCCGTCATTGGCGCTGTCCTCGTAGAGGAACGGCTGGCCCATATAGGCGCGCTGGTAGAAATTGTGGCCGAGCTCGTGATGGGCGGTGACGAAGTCGTCGGCATTCACCCGGGTGCACATCTTGATGCGCAGGTCCTCGCGATTGTCGAGGTCCCAGGCGGAGGCGTGGCAGATCACCTCGCGGTCGCGCGGCTGGGTGATCTGGGAGCGCGTCCAGAAGGTCGCCGGCAGGGCAGCGAAGCCGAGCGAGGTGAAGAAGCCTTCGGCGGTGTGGATGATGCGCACAGGCGTATAATGGGCCTGCTCGAGCAGATTGGTGAGATCGTAAGCGGGCGGCCCGGAATTGGCAGGCGCGACGACGTCGTAGATATTGCCCCATTCCTGCGCCCAAAGATTACCGAGCAGATCAGCGCGGATCGGGCCAGTGGCGGGCTGGACGGCGTCGCCATAGCGGCGATTGAGGCCGGCGCGGGCGAAGCAGTGCAGCTCTTCGTAGAGCGGGCGGACCTCGTTCCACAGCCGCTCGGTCAGGGCCTCGAACTCTGCCGGCGTCATGTCATATTTGGACCGCCACATCGCGCCGGTATCGGCAAAGCCGAGCTGGCGCGCGCCCTGATTGGCGATCTCGACCATGCGCTGATAGGGGGCCCGCATCGGGCTGCCGACATTGTTGTTCCAGCTAGTCCACATCTCACGCAACTGATCGGGATTGCGGTTGGTGCCCATCCGCGCCTCGATCTCGTTGCCGGTCAGCGTCTCGCCATTCATGGTCCCCCGGCCGCGGCCATATTGCGAGCCGAGATCGGTGGAGATGCGGTTGAGCTCCGCGGCGGCGCCCGCGGTGGTCGGCGCGGCGAGGGTGAGGCCGTTGCGCAGGATGTTGAGCTTGCGGCGCGTGTCGGCGCTGAGGCCCGGCACGTTCTGATAGCGCGCCGCCTCGGTGGCATAGCGCACGCCCATCTCCGTGCCGATGGTGCCGAAATGGGCGGCGAGCGCGTCCGTGTCGTCGGTGATGTAGGTCGCGTTCACCCATTGCGCGCGATTGTTGATTACCGAAAATTCGCCGAGCTCCCGCTCGGCGCGGGCGACGAAGGCATTGGCCTCGGCCACGGTCGGCGCACGGGCCGGCCTCGCCGCGGCGCGGCGCGGTGCGGCCGGGGCAGCCGACTCGGTGGCGGCCGTCGAGGCGGTGGCGGCAATCAGGGCCGCGGCGGCAAGCGCAAGCACGGAAACGGTCGATTTCATGGCAAGCATCCCTCGGTTTTCTTGTCGGGTTATGGGCGGTGCATGGACCCGCGAAAACCGCCGGTCAACGGGCGAGAAAGTCCGCCATGGCGCGGCCCAGATCGGGCTTGATCACCGCGCTCATATGGTTGCCTGGGACCTCGACATAATGGCCGTTCGGCAGCAACTGGGCGAGCGCCTGCGGGGAGCCATTGTCGCTATCCTCCGCGCCGCTCAGCACGAGCGTGGGGATGGCGATCTTCGCGATCTCCGCCTCGGGCGTGTCGACGAAGGTGTCGAGCAAGGGCAGCAAAGCCTGCGGGTCGCCGCCCGTGGTCTTGAGGAAGGCCTCAGCCAGCCATTCCGGCGAGCCGCGCTCGAACGTGCCGAGGCCGGTCAGGATCTTCTTGAAATGGCCGGAGCGCCGGCCGGTCGCGTGCAGCCCGGCCAGCCCCATTCCGCCGACGATCAGTTTCTGCGGCGTGGCGCCGAGCACGACCATCCGCACGCTGGTTCGCGCGCCGAGCGAATAGCCACCGAGATCATAATCCTCGAGTCCGAGATGAGTAATCAAAGCGAGGCCGTCGCTGGCGAGGATGTCGGGCGGGTAGAAAGCCGGGTCGTGCGGCTTGCCGCTCTGCCCGTGGGCGCGGAGGTCCGGCATGATCACCCGGAAGCCGCGTGCCGCAATCGCCGCGGCATGGCCGTAACGCAGCCAGTTGGTGAAGGCGTCGGAGAAGAGCCCGTGCAGGAGCACGACCGGCCTCGAGTCGCCTGTTTCTGGCCCCAGTTCGTGCCAGGCCAGGTCGATGCCATCGGCGGCGGTGAAATGGTGGACGGTCGCGGTCATTCGGCAGCCTCGGCGGGGACGGATCGGAGCCTCCTGACCACCCCGAACAGGACGATCAGGAAGGCGCAGGCGACCAGGAGGAAGGCGAGCAGGAAGGCGCCGCCCGGTTGGCCGCGCTCGGCACCGAAGGCGAGTGCCTGGGTCAAGGCGAGCGGCCCGAGGATCGCGGCGACGCTGCCGATGCTCGCCATTCCGCCCTGCAGCGCACCCTGATGCGAGGCGTCGGTCATGCGCGAGAGCAAGGCGTTGATCGACGGCCAGACCAGGCCCTGCAATGCGCTCAGGAAGATGACCACATAGATCAGCCAGCCCGCCTTCACGAACACATAGGCGAGGAAGCTGAGCCCGCCGACCGCCATGCCGATCACCACGGTCCGTGCCTCCCCGAAACGGGCGATGGCCCGGCCGGTGACGACCGCCTGGGCGAAGGCCATGGCGAGGCCCGCCGCGGCGAGCGACCAGCCGATCTGCGCCGCATTCCAGTGATGCGCCAGCTCGGCCCAGAAGGCCCAGGTCGCGGGATAGACGTTGTGGGCAAACTGCCAGAGGAAGGCGACGACAAGCAGAGCCGCCGCGCCGCCGCCGGCCTGGAAGAGCGGGCGGAAGGCGCCGAAGACATGGGCGTCGCCCCAGCGGAAGGGGCGCCGCCGCTCGGGCGGCAGCGTCTCGGGCAGGCGGAAGGCGATCCAAAGGGCGTTGATCCCGGCGAGCGCCGCCGCGACGATGAACGGCGCGCGCGTCCCGAAGCCGGCGAGCAGCCCGCCGATCGCCGGCCCGATGATGAAGCCGAGGCCGAAAGCGGCGCCCATCAGCCCGAAAGTCGCCCCCCGCTTCTCCGGCTCGGTGACATCCGCAAGCACGGCGTTGGCCGGGCCGTAGGTCGCGCCGGCGGCGCCGGCGATCAGCCGGCCGACGAACAGCCAGATCAGGGTCGGCGCCGCGGCCATCAGCAGATAATCGATCGCGAAGGCGATGGTGCAGAAGAGCAGGATCGGCCGCCGCCCGAAGCGATCGCCGAGATTGCCGAGCACCGGCCCCGCGAAGAATTGCGCGCCGGCATAAGCGACCAGCATGTAACCGGCAATCCGGGTCGCCTCGGGCAAAGTGACCTGCCCCAGATGCACAATCAGCCCGGGCAGCACCGGCAGCACGATCCCGAAGCCGATCGAATCGATCAGCAGGATCGCGAGGACGATGGGGACGGCGGGATGGTGGAAGCGCATTTCAGTCCGGCATCTTGCCGGTGGCTTTCATCCAGCGGTCGACCAGCGGCTGGTGCTCCTCTGTCCGATATTCGGGCAGGCCCTCGGTGTTGAGCCAGGCGCGGTGAATGCTCTCCGCCGAGAAATGATGGATCGGGCGGAAGCGCGAGGGATCGTCGAACGCGGCGACGGTCAGGTCCATCTTCTCGCTGTCCGGGAATTCGAAGCCGAGCGAGGCGCCGCAGGAGGCGCAATAGGGGCGCCGGGCGATCGGCGAACTATGGTACCAGTCCGGCTCCCCATCCCAGGTGACATCGCTCTTCAGCACATTCTTGAAGGCGATTGAGATGCTGCCGGTCGCGCGCTGGCACATCCGGCAATGGCAGAGATAGGCCTCGTCATTGGCGATGTTCGCGGTGAAGCGGACCTTTCCGCACGAACAGCCGCCCTTCATTTCTTCAGTCATCGCCACCTCCGAGCCGGATCGCGTCCAGCTTCACCCGCCACCCTTCGGGCAAGGGCACCGGGCGCCGGCTCTCGCGCCCGACATAGACATGGGTGAAATGCCCCTCGGCCGCCGCCTCCCCTGCCCCCTTGGCGAACACGCCGAGCCGATAGGTCACGCTGCTGCCGCCCAGCCGCTCGACGCCAAGCCCGATCTCCACCGGCTCCGGATAGGCGAGCGAGCCGGCGTAGCGGCAGCCGGTCTCGACGACGAGGCCGATTGGATCGCCATGCTCAATGTCGAGCAGGCCATTCTCGATCAGCCAGGCGTTCACCGCGGTGTCGAACCAACTATAGTGGACGACATTGTTGACGTGGCCATAAGCGTCATTGTCGGCCCAGCGCGTGGCGATCTCGCGCCAGACGGGATAGGCGTCCCGCCCCTTGAACGGCTCCCGACTCAAAGCGCCGCCTCGTAGAGCCGCCGCGCATCCTCCTGCGTGATCGGGCAGGGATTGTTCACCAGCAGCCTTTCCTGCTTCATCGCCTCGGCGGCGAGCAGATCCAGATGCTCGGGTCCGATGCCGACCGCGGCGAGGCGCTGCGGCACCCCGGCGGCGCGCGACAGGCGGGCGAGATGCTGGACGAAGGCCTGCGACTGGCCCTGCTGGCCAATGTCGCGGCAGGTGGGATCGAGCATCGCGCCAAGCTCGGCATAAAGCGGGCGCGCCGCCTCCATATTGTGGCCGAGCACATGGGTCAGCATCAGGGCGTTGGAGAGGCCGTGCGGGACATGGAAATGGCCACCCAGCGGATAGGCCAGAGCGTGCACCCCGGCGACCGGGGCATTGTCGAAGGCGACGCCGGCGAGATGGGCGGCGAGCAGCATCTTCCCCCGCGCCTCCAGATCGTCCGGCCGGTCGCAGACGGTCAGCAGATTGTCGGAAATGAGCCGCAAAGCCTTGCGCGCAAACATGTCCGACATCGGGTTCTTGCGCCGCGCGGACGTATAGGCCTCGATTGCGTGGACCATCGCGTCGATGCCGGTCGCGGCGGTGACGTGGCGCGGCAGGGTCAGGGTCAGCTCGGCGTCGAGCACCGCCCAATCGGCATAGAGGGCGGGGCTGTTGACGCCGCGCTTTTCGCTGCCGCCGACGGTGATCACCGTGACCGCGGTCGCCTCCGAACCGGTGCCCGCGGTGGTCGGGACGAGCGCTAGCGGAAGCTTTTTCCCCAGCGCCTTGCCGACGCCCCAGAGCGTATCGAGATCCTCGCCCGTCGCGATCAGGTAAGCGGCGAGCTTGGCGACATCCATCGGGCTGCCGCCGCCAAAGCCGACCACCGAGGCGCAGCCCTGCCCCGCCGCGACCGCCGCCATCAGCGTCTCGCGCGACGGATCCTCCTCGACCGCGTCGAACACCACCGTGTCGGGAAGCGCGGCAAGCACCGCATCGGCGAGGCCGAGCCCGCGCACATTAATATCGGTGACGAACAGGCAGCGCCCTTCCGGCAGCACCTCCGCCAGCCGCCGCGCCGCACCCGCCCCCGAGATCAGTTGCGGGCCATATCGGAAATCATACCCCTGCATGGCGCTGATTGGTAACCGCCATCCCCGCCCCGCGAAAGCCGGAATCCCCCAGATGCAAGAAAGCCCCGCCGGAGGGAGTGCCGGCGGGGCTTTCCGGGGTGACCGCCTCGGCTTTATGCGAGGTCGAAGCGGTCGGCGTTCATCACCTTGGTCCAGGCCGCGACGAAGTCCTTCACGAACTTCTCCTCACAGCCATTCTCGGCATAGACCTCGGCCACCGCGCGGAGTTCCGCGTTCGAGCCGAAGACCAGGTCCGCGCGGGTGGCGCGCCAAGTCTCGCCTCCGCTCGCGCGGTCCGTCGCGACATATTCCTCGTCGTTGCTGCCCTCGGCCGCCTTCCACACGTTGGTCATGTCATAGAGATTGACGAAGAAGTCGTTGGTCAGCTGGCCGGAGCGCTTCGTGAAATGGCCATGACCGCGCTCGCCATGATTGGCGCCGAGCACGCGCAGACCGCCGATCAGCACCACCATCTCGGGCACCGACAGGCCGAGCAGGGAGGCACGGTCGAGCATCATCTCCTCGGTCTTCACCGCCAGCTTCTTCTTGCCGACATAGTTGCGGAAGGCGTCGGCCTCTGGCTCGAGCCAGTCGAAACTCTCGGCGTCGGTCTGTTCCGCGGTCGCGTCGCCGCGGCCGCCCGTGAACGGGACCGGGACATTTGAACCGGCGTCCCTGATCGCCTTCTCAAGGCCGACCACACCGCCGAGGACGATCGCATCGGCCATCGACAGGCTTCCGCGCACCTCATCGAGCTTGGCGAGGACCATGGCCAGCATGGCCGGCTCGTTGACCTCCCAGTCCTTCTGCGGCGCCAGGCGGACGCGCGCGCCGTTGGCGCCGCCGCGATGGTCCGACTTGCGATAGGTGCTGGCCGAGGCCCAGGCGGTCTTGATCAACTGGCTAACCGTGAGGCCGCTCGCTGCGATCCTGGCCTTCACCGAAGCGACGTCGGCGTCAGAGGGCTTGACGCCGGCGGGGATCGGGTCCTGCCAGATCAGGTCCTCGGCGGGGACTTCCGGCCCGAGATACCGGACCTTGGGGCCCATGTCGCGATGGGTCAGCTTGAACCAGGCGCGGGCGAAGGCGTCCTTGAACGCCTCGTGATCGTTGCGGAAGCGCTCGCTGATCGCGCGGAATTCGGGGTCGCGCTTCAACGCCATGTCGGCCGTTGTCATCATCGTCGGGACCTTGATGTTCGGGTCCCAGGCCGCCGGGGCCATATCCTCAGGCTTCTGGTTGATCGGCTGCCACTGATTGGCGCCCGCCGGCGACTTCACCAGTTCATAGTCATAATCGAGCAGCAGCCGGAAATAGTTCGCGCTCCACTCCCGCGGCGTGTTCACCCAGGAGCCCTCGATGCCGCTGGTGACGGTATGCTCGCCGCAGCCGCTGTTGTTGGTGCTGACCCAGCCGAAACCCTGCGCGGCGAGGTCGCCGCCCGCCGGCGCGGGGCCGAGCCTGGACGGGTCCCCGTTGCCGTGCGCCTTGCCGAAGGTGTGCCCGCCGGCGGTCAGCGCGACGGTCTCCTCGGCATTCATCGCCATGCGCCTGAAGGTTTCCTTCATGTCGCGGGCCATGCCCACGTCGTCGTGCGGGTTGCCGCCCGGGCCTTCGGGGTTGACGTAGATCAGGCCCATCTGGATCGCGGCGAGCGGACCTTCGATCTCCCCCAGCCCGAGGTCGGGCGCGATCCGGGTCTGCGAGCCCTGGTTCACCCATTTATCTTCCGAGCCCCAGTAAATGTCGCGCTCGGGCTCGAACACGTCGGCGCGGCCGCCGCCGAAGCCGAACACGGGCCCGCCCATCGATTCGATGGCGACATTGCCGGCGAGGATGAACAGATCGGCCCAGCTGATATGCTTGCCGTATTTCTGCTTGATCGGCCACAGCAACCGGCGAGCCTTGTCGAGATTGCCATTGTCCGGCCAGCTGTCGAGAGGGGCGAAGCGCTGCTGCCCGCTATTGCGTAATGGCCGTAATCGGCCGGCCACCAGGGCTGGCTGTCGGTCATCAGGGCGGTGAGGTCGGCCTTCAGGGCAGCATAATCGAGCGACTTGAACGCCGCGGCATAGTCGAAATCGGCGCCCATCGGGTTGGACGCGCCATTGGGATTGAGGATCTCGGTCGCCAGCATCTCCGGCCACCAATCCTTGTTGGTGCGGCCCAGCAGCGCGCGGACTCCGCCGTCGACCGGGCAGCCAGTGGTTTTCGCGTCCATGTCTTCCTCTCCCTGCAATAAGTCTGCCGCAAGCCTTAGGCGTGACGGTGCATCGGGAGAAGCGATTAAACTCGGTCACTGTGACCTAGAAAATCGATGACAGGATCGCCGGGGCACCCGTCAGGAAAAGCCCCGCCGGATGGGAACCGGCGGGGCGAAGTAAGTCGCTGCTGGCAACAGCGTTCAAATGACGAAGAAGTCCGAGGCACTGAGTACCGTCCCGGCCTGAAGCGTCGCGAACAGCATCTGGGCGGTCCCGCCGACGCCATCCGCATCGTAAAATAGCTGGCCGGTCGCGCTGTCGTAGATGATGTGGTCGTTCCCGTCGTGAGCCGCCGGGCCGGCGAAGAAGGCATTGGCGTCGAGCGTGCCGAGACCGCCCGCATGTGTGAACACCGCATCGTCCAGCCCAATCTTGTCGGTGCCGTGCACGAAGTCGGCGATCGAATCGACATTGCCGTTGCCAAGTGCGGAAGTGAAAGCGAAGGTGTCCGCGCCGCCGTAACCGATCAGCACGTCCGTGCCCGCGCCGCCATCTAGGATATTTGCTCCGCCATTGCCCCAGAGGTTGTTGGCCAGCTCATTGCCGGTGAGGTTGATCGCCGCGGTGCCGTTGATCTCACCGGCCGACAGAATCTCAATCTCCTGCCCGGCGCTCAACGCGAAGCTCGTCGTCGCATAGACGAGGTCATTGCCGCCGCCGGCGGCCTCCACGACATAGTCGCCCGCATTGACGACATAGGTATCGTTGCCGTCCCCGCCATAGACCACGTCATTGCCAGCACCGCCGTCGAGGAAGTCGTTTCCCGCCCCACCGACCAGCGTGTCGTCGCCGTCCTGGCCATGCAGGCTGTCATTGCCCGCGCCACCGTCGAGGAAGTCGCTTCCAACCCCGCCAAGCAGACCGTCATCGCCGCCAAAGCCTTGCAGGCTGTCATTGCCCGCGCCGCCGCTCAGCAGATTGGCGGCGGCATCGCCCCATAGCGCGTTGTCGAACTCGTTGCCGGTAAAGTCGATCGCCACCGTGCCATTGACATCTCCGGCCGAGACGATCTCTATCTCCTGCCCGGCGCTCAGCGCGTAGCTGGCCGTAGCGTAGATGATGTCGAACCCCTCGCCTGAATGCTCGACGATATAGTCGGCCGAATCCACAATGTAGATGTCGTCGCCCGTGCCGCCATAGGCCACGTCCGCACCCGCCCCGCCGGAAAGGAAATCATTCCCCGAACCACCCACGAGCGTGTCGTCGCCTGCCTCGCCGTGCATGAAGTCATTGCCATCGCCGCCGTCGAGGAAATCCCTGCCGAGCCCGCCTAGAAGGCCGTCAAGGCCTTCCTGCCCGTGCAGGCTGTCATTGCCATCGCCGCCGTCGAGCACATCATCGCCAAGCCCGCCGAGCATACCGTCGTCGCCACCAAGGCCGCGAAGCGTGTCATTCCCAGCTCCACCAGACAAAAGATTCGCAGCCAGGTTGCCAGTCAAAGTGTCGTTGCCGGTGCCGCCGGTCGCATTCTCGATCACCACGCTATTGGCAATCGTGAAGCCGCCATAAATGCCGTAGGCATAGGAGACCCGGCCGCCGCCGCCCTCCTCATATTGCAGCGTGGCCGCACGCAGATCGATATTGGCGTTGCGCGCGCCGTTATAGACGATGCTGTCCGTGCCGCCACAGTCCCAGATGGATGAATAATAGGTGCCAGCCGCGTTCTCGTCCTTCAGGACATAGACGTCGTTGCCGGTCGCCCAGTCTTCGTTGACGCCATATTTGTCCTGGATGGCGGCGATGTCGAAGGCCATCAGCCCGCCCAGATAGCCATAACCGACATCGGTCGGCGCGTTGCCATAGGGCGAGGTCTGCCAGCCGTCCTCATAGGACATCATCGTGAAGACGCCCTGGTTCAGGTTGAAATCGCCGGTCGTATAGTCGGCGACGCCGGCGCCTTCCGGTTCGACCCCGTGCATGATCCCCGAATGGCCGCCATTGTCGTGCGGGTGGGCGAGGCCGTGCCCATGACCGAATTCGTGGATCAGGGTGACGAAGGAAAAGCCGCCCTGCTGCAGGTTCAGCGCATTCCAGCGCTCGTCGCCCGAATTGAACTGGGCCAGACCCTCGTCCGGCTCGTCGGGCGGGCTCATCGAGCCAAGCAGGGAGACACCCGGGCCCGGTGTGCCCTGATAGGAGGTATACATGAAGTCCGCCTGGCTGCGGTCCTGCACCTCCACATAGACAATGTCGGCAACCTTCGAGAATTCGCCGAGCGCGGTCATTACCGCATTATGTTCGAAGGCCTGGACCCCGGTGGCGGTGATCGTCGCCGGCGGGAGGCCGGGATTGGCCGGGTCGTTGGAGACGAAGACGTCGCCGGCCTTTGCGAAATAGACAGTGATGACGTTTTTGCCGGTGATGTCGACATGCTGCTGGGCAGCAAGCGTGGAGATGAGCGAGGGATCGGCCAGGACCGGCGTGCCTTGCGCATTGCCAGTCGGCCGGATGCCCTCATCGCCATCAGGATTAGCCGCGGTCTGGTTGACGCGATTGACCCGTGTGCCCCAGTCGATCGCGTAGAGCGGGCTGTCGGGGCTGTAATAGGAATGATAGTTGGACGGATCGTCGGTGACGTCCTTGGCGAAGAGCCCGTAGTCGCCGATCATATCGCCTCTGGTGCTGCCATCCAGCGGCGATTGGTCGAAGGCGCGGGCGTTGACATAATAAATGCCGCTCGTGGTCGCGGTGTAGGTCAGTAGCGCATCAAAGCCCGAATTTGCGGAGTTGAGCGTCGTGTCGGAGCCGCCGTCCGCCGACGTGATCAGATTGCCTTGGGCGTCATAGAGCTCGAGGAAGGAATCGAGCAGCGGCAAGCCATTCGGTCCGACCGGATCGCCAATACCGGACGGCGCATAGCCATACATGCCAATCTGATATTCGTGACCGGCGACCAGGGTGATCTGGTAGAAATCCTGGTCGGCGATCGCGTCGATCGCGGAGACGGTCGCGTCGGCGCCAACGGTCAGGACGGCCGTGGTGCTGGTGTCGCCCGGCACATTGTCGATCAGCGCCTGAGGTCCCGGCCCCTGCGCAGCCGTGGCATACGGGGCGCCCGAATGAGCGCTCAGGTCCGCCGGGCCGATGCGGAAAACCGCCTGATCGAACTGGTCCGGATTGAGGAGTGACGTGGACCGGAGGGTCCGGCTGGTAGCCTGCTGCATGAGAGCTCTCCCTGTGCTTTATGGGCGGTTAACGACGAGGGCCCGGCATCTAATCCCGGCGTTCTGCAAAAACTTCGCGCGGCGCCGATCGGGGCGTCACCGCAGCGGGGCGCACGGAGGGGGCACCGGAGAACGAGTGTTTCCAGTTGGACAGAGGGGGTCATCCCGAATTTGACTGACAGCGGCGACCGGTCGCGAAGTGGGTGGTTAATCGCCAATCGCGACGAAAAGTTTCGCTTTCGTCATGATCTTAGCATAGGTTAGCACATGCGACGCGCCCCGCCCCTTTTCTTCCGCGTCGGCTTGCGCTAAGGGGCCCGGCTTCCAGCGCACCAGCATTGGAAAATTGCGGGAGACGCTCCGGCGTCGTCTGGACCGCTAAACTTGAACCGGCCGGCTCGTTCGCGAACCGGCCAGCAACAGAGTGAGACACATGGCGAAGAAGATAACGGGCTATATCAAGCTCCAGGTGCCTGCGGGCGCCGCCAATCCGTCGCCGCCGATCGGCCCTGCTCTGGGTCAGCGCGGCGTCAACATCATGGATTTCTGCAAGGCGTTCAACGCGTCGACCGGCGACCTCGAAAAGGGGATGCCCATCCCCACCGTGATCACCGTCTATGCGGACCGGTCCTTCTCGTTCGAGACGAAGACCCCGCCGGCCAGCTACCTTCTGAAGAAGGCGGCGAAGATCCAGTCGGGCTCCAAGGAGCCGGGCAAGTCGATTATCGGCCGCGTCACCCGCGCGCAGCTTCGCGAGATCGCCGAAGTGAAGATGAAGGACCTCAATGCCAACGACATCGAGGCCGCTGCGAAGATCATTGAAGGCTCCGCCCGCGCGATGGGCCTCGAAGTGACGGGGAACTAAGCCATGGCGAAGCTGACCAAGAAGGCGAAGAAGCTCGCCGAGCTCGACACGCAGAAGCTCTACGGCGTCGATGAGGCGATCAAGACCGCCAAGGCCAATGCCACCGCGAAGTTCGACGAGACGATCGAGATCGCGCTGAACCTCGGCGTCGATCCCCGCCTTGCGGACCAGATGGTCCGCGGCGTCGTCACCCTCCCCGCCGGCACCGGCAAGGACGTGCGCGTCGCCGTCTTCGCCAAGGGCGACAAGGCGGAGGAGGCCAAGAAGGCCGGTGCTGACGTCGTCGGCGCCGAGGACCTGATGGAG